>RFTN01000004.1 GCA_009923445.1 bacterium | reverse complement strand
AGGCGTGCACGACAATCACACGGAGAACGTAGTCCGTATTACCTATACGTAGATGAGTTCCAGAACTTTGCAACGATGAGTTTTGTGCAGATGTTATCTGAAGCACGTAAGTATAAATTGTTTCTTGTCATGGCCGAACAGTCTACTCAACAACAAGTAGAACAGAGGCTTGTCGACATCATCCTTGCTAACGTTGGTACAATTATTGCTTTTAGATCGGGTAGTCCAGCGGATGAGAGGCTAATCCTTCCCTTATTTAAACCATTTATAGAAGAAAATGAATTATCTAACCTTCCGGCATATAGCTTTTATGCACGAATATCTGCGATCAATGCCCAGGAACCGATATCTGGTAGAACAGTAGTACTATCCGATGAGCCCGACAAGGATATGGCGTCTAAGATCAAAGACTTATCACGTCAAACGTACGGAACAGTAGTTAAACCCGTAGATAACGATCTAGCGTCAGATAAAACAATCGTTGCCGAAAATAAGCCTAACAAGCCAAAAAAGAAAAGTTCACGTAAACGTCAAAGGATAGAAGAGTTTGCCTCATAGACCAGTAGTTCTATCACCAAATTTAAAGTCATAGTTTCTTACGAATTTAGGGACTGATTCATCATTGTCCCGCATGGGTATAAATACTCTGAGTAAGGGGTTCATTACTCCAGATAACACTGGTATACTCGTTTGTTTGATCTTACCGCTTTTTAAGGTTTTCTCGCCTGGTATGCTTCCAAGTGTAAGTTTATCGAAATAAATAAGCGCGGATTCACGCATGTCCCGATTATAGAATTCGTTCTTTAAACTAGCGTCAGGTGTGGCATTTTCTTTTTTCTCTGTTACTGGAGCATAGCCATTTTTCATTCGCTGTTCTACTAGTTTCTTTAAATCATCTTCACTTTCGTAAGCTCTTAAACTACCAGACAAAAAACCTAATCTATAGCTTACACCTGCACTCATTAATCGCCAGTTAGTATCCACCAAAGCTCTCTCGATTGCCTTATGCAGGGTTTTCTTACTCTGATACTCTTCTCGATCATCTTTTGTGTCTAAGCAACTGAAATCCAAGGATACTTCGCGGCCAAACTGTGGATCGCCAAGCTTAAAGTCACTGTATCCTTCATTTATGAATATTGGTTCAAGTAACTCCTTCAATTGAGCTATCTTGAGTCTTTTCACTTGTTTTATACCATCATACACATCTGCGTGTTGTACCTTATCTTCTGCAGTAGCATGCAACTTAGCCATACGTTCAAAGTGTTTTAATTTTTGGCTATATTTGAACAAAGCGTCGCTATCGAAAACAAAGCGTTTACGATCAAGTTCAATATAGGGATCGACGGGTTCGGATTCTTTTTTAGAATCGGACAGGTCAAGCTTGGTGGTCTTAGTATGTTTACATTTTTCGCATGTCTCGGTCGAGGTAATGACGCCAAGTTTTTTAGTGTGTTTTGATACCGTATTTCCACCACATTTTTCACATTGATGCTTTGCGCCCTCCCATTCTGTACCGTCTAGCCATAAAGCTAGGCGTTTATTACAGCCTTCACATTCGAACATGAATAGAATGTCTTCTTTATGTCCGTCACGTTGCATATAGTCTTTACTGATCACACGCATATCTTTGCCACAACTGCGACAGTAGGTTTCGCCCTTAATATGTGCAGAGGCAAGTTTTTCGTCTTTCGCTTGATCTTCTTCCATCCATTTTGTAATTGTAGCGTCACGTTGCTCGGCGCGTGAAGCAGCGGGCTTTTCAACTAAAAAGAAATACATCTGGCTATATTGTAGATACCAACCAGGCAATTTTTCTGATAACTCCTTCTTGGGGAGTTTCTTTTCCAGCTCTTTGAAGGTACCGTTAACCATACTTTCGCCAGAACGACACCGGTCTATAGTTCCTTCATCGTAACGATCTTCGTAATATTTATGATCTTTTAGGTATGTATACACACCTTTATTTTACGCCCTAATTTTTAGATTAGATATAAAAAGCACAGTGTAATTGCAGAGAGCAAAGCGCCAACTATAAACAGGAATAGGGCATCATTAAAGCGTCTGTGTTTCTTTGTGGCAATGGTTGATGAGGTGTGAATTTGTGTCAATAATTCATCGTCATACTTTTTTGATGTTAGTGATCGCATTTTCTTCTTATAATTTTCAAGAGTCATCTTTTCAATGTGGTTGAAGTAGGTTAACGACAACTGGTCTTCAGTAACCGACTGACCTTTTACTTTTAGGCTTGAATACAATGATATGAAACACTTTAGCAACCCGTAGGCCAGCACGGCATAAGATACTAGTATACCTGCAGCTAGTAGACTTCCTACATGCAGGTATTTTCTTGATAGTAGCGATAGAAACAGTGGAGTGATAAAGACGATGTACACACCTTGTATTGCCATGAGAACGCTTAATTTTTGATCAACAGCCCTAATCCACTCATGTATACGAGTAAGGTTCTTTTCGTATATCGATATCTTATCAAGAGCCATTACGCTAGCAACCCTTCATTGACCGTATCTTGACAGATGTCACACCAAAGACCTGGAGCATAATACGCTACATCGTCATGCACGTAATCGTAGTTACTAGTATCTATTCTTCTCCATAGTTCTGATCGTGGCTGTGGATTACCAGAAAGGTCATGTCCGCAGTGCATAATGGCAAACTCATGCTTTGTCCTGTATATCTGGTATATCGGTTCAGAAATAACCAGCACTCCGCCGGTAGACGGGTTAAAGTCTCGGTCGATATCATATATTTCCTTTGATAGAGTTGCTAGTTTGGAAGAATTATTAACAAGTCGACCTGCCCAAACCTCATTATTATTTCTCGAGCCTCGTTTACCTATGCGCTTAACAAGTAATTTATCGGTATGAATTGCCGATTTAAAGTTAAAGACATGTTCGTCGTCTTGAAATTTTGGTCGTATATATTTCTTGAAGAAAGTTCCGAATGTTAGGGCAGCAGAAAGTGCACGAAATGATGCGTTATCGCCTTCGAAAATACCAAATGCACCATCACCTTTAATGTCGATATAATCAGCTTCAATGCCTTCTTGTGAAAGTACATCAATCAGTGTTTGAGTAAAGTAATCGTATATTTTAGCCATTGTTTTAGGGTGCTTCTTAAACGACATCTTAGATGAGTTATCTAAATCGATGAAAAGACATACAAACTTGGCATCACCGCCAACCCACACTGGTGCTTCTAAATAAGAATCTTCGGCAATGCGCTTAATCGAACCAATCTCTTCAATTCGAAAATTATCATATCTGTAATCGGCATTTACTTTTAGATCAGAATAGATGTCATTGACTGGTTTCATTATTGGCTCAACTTTAGGGTGCTGTAATATGATGTTTTATAAACTGAGGTTTCTCCTAGGGACTTCAGATTCTTAGTCTCCCTAGTCCAGATACTGCTACCGTCCTTGTCGTCTGTTAGCACAAACTTGTCACCTTGTTTATCTAGAGAAGATTTTACTGCAGGACTAATCCATATATTGTTGCTAGATCTTGCATAATCGCTTAGTTCAACAGAAACATACACAGGCAAACCTACCCATACGAGGTCTTGCTTGGTACTGTCATCACCTTTCTTGCCACTCTTAGCGACGTAAATTGCTCCTTGACCAATGCCAACGCCAAAATCTACTTTCTTGGAGATTTTGTCTTCTAGAATAGTGTTCATTTCCATGACGTAACTTTTCAAATCCAATGCTGCCTTAACGGCATCTGTTGAGTCGTTATCGCCAACAAAAAATGCTAGAGCACCGTCTCCATTAAAACTACGAAAGTGACCACCTCTATTTTCTACGCAGTATGTAATTGCTTGAAGAAAAGAACGGTGTACTTTGACGCTCATAAAACTGGTCGAATCTTGGATTATCTTTCTTGATCCCCTCATGTCTACGTAGAAGACCACAGTATGCTTGATTTTCTTAAGGGTATTACCAAATGTTAAATCCGTTCTTTTTGGAATTGTACTCGTGTCTTCCTTAGTGTATGAATCGTTCAACATAGATCGTATGTTGTCCATGTTCGTCGCATGGCTCATTACAATTGCTCAGCTTTCACGACGGCATAGACTGTGCCTTGGATGGCAAACTCTTCTGCCATGATTAAATCTTTGTGTTTTGGATTAGTCGACTCAGGGCGGAGAATCCAATGGCCATCGTCTTGCGCCAGCTTCTTTACGGTTGCATCATCTCCCACTAGCGCCACTATCCTTTTGCCAGGTTCAGCGGTATCTGATTTTCTAACAAGTACTAGATCGCCATCGTCTATTCCGCCTTTGTTCATGCTATCGCCGATTGCGCGCAGGAAAAAGTAATCTTCTGATGCACCCTTCAAAGAGTCGGCATCGTAGGCTACATAGGCTTCGATATTTTCTTCAGCTAATAGAGGTGCGCCACAGGCCACGTTACCAACAAGTGGAATGCTGGCTAAATGTTGATGAACAAGTTTCATCGTACGGCTCTGGTGCTTTTCGGATTGAATGTAGCCCTTACGCTTAAGTGCATCCATATGTCTTTGCACGGAGCTGACGGTGGCATACCCAAGATGACGGCGTATTTCATCTAGTGTCGGCATCCGACCAGTAACAGTTTGCAACTCTCGCACTGCTGCAAACACGGTTTTCTGTTTTGGTGTTAGACCCTCTAAACTCATAATACGTATAATTATACGCTAGTAGCGTAAATATATTCAAGGCACTATAAGTAGTAGTTTTTATAACGGATATTTGACGTTAGCGCAAAACTGCTAACGCTTGTACTCAAATCTAATCCTTATGAAAAGATTCTGTGCGTTACAGTACTCTATAACTTTCTTAGTACGTTATATATTTTGACCATAGCCAAAGTATCTAGCTTGCAGTATTCAAGCAGGTCGCTGAGGATCTTTTCTTTTTCATCTGCGCGCTTACCATCTAGTACTGCTTCCATCCATAATCTTTGAGCAGATCCTCCTTCTTGTATGCCAAGAACTTTGTATGACAATTCAGGAACAAGCACAGGTAAAACATCCTTTATCGATGCACTTCCTTTGAAGTCTTTATCAACGTACCAACCTTTAGAGAATGGAGCGATTAAGTCTACAACTCGTCCGTTTAATGCTTTAAACGCCTCTTTAAATTCAGGAAGTAACTCTCCAAGCTCGCTATTACGTGACTTTTCAAAGCTTTCATACCAAACAAGTACTGTGCCTTGTGTCCCAATATCATCGTGCAATTTCTGTGATAGGGGATGAGCTGGGTTGGAATTAACGGTATGTAGGTATTCTTTGTGTCTAAGCTCAGCATCCGGAGATTCTAGAATATGCAATGAATACTGGAATGGAAGTTGTTGGTATGGTCTTACGCCGTCAAAGTAAGGCACTATACTCATCAGTGTTTCGTAGTCAAAGAAATACAGCGGGAACACAAGTTCATCTAGAAATGCTTTAATTTTGTCACTGTGAATTATAGGATGCCCAAGCTTTGTAGCTTCTACCTGAAGCGCCTGTACCGGTTTAAGTGCAAAGTCTTCAGGAATATCTACAATACGCTCAATACCAGAATCTATTAAGTTCTTAAGAGTCGTTGAGTCCAGCCTGCATAAATCATAAATACTTCCCTTATCTTGTGGGTATAGGTGTTTATATATTTCTAGCCACTCGGCAAATGCGCCATTGTCGCCAGCCAAGAATGGAGAAAAATCTGGGTGATCACCGTCTTCGAGCATCTTTACGGCTTCGGCTATCTTTTGAACTGTAAAATCTCTTTTATTTTTAACTTTATCAGTTACGTTAGTTTTAGCTACAATATCCTCTGCTTTAACATCGCCATTACGTACGTACTGATTGTTAACGTGGATTACCTCAATATTACGTACTTCGTAACCATTGCCCTCTAATACGACCATCTGGAACGCAAGGTCTAGATGGTGTTCAGGCTTGGCTTTTGTACTGGACTTTATTTCGTATAGATCTACAGTGCTACCGTCTATAAACTGTACAACGTCACAGATGCAAGTAATACTCTCGTACTCAAACCTACCTTGAAATATGGTCTTATTGCCGTCTTTAATAGCTTTCGTTGTCGCCTGGGGAAGCAATTGATATTCACTATAATCACTAAAACCAAGTCTGATACCTTCAGGGAATAGCTTCTCTGCATAGCCTTCAAACATATTTCCAGCATCAAACACAGCCTGAGTGTTATCGTCGATTGGTGGGAGTTTGGATTTATCGTGTTTTTTAAGCCACAGCCATGCAGGGTGCTTCAAGAACATCATGTATTCTGACTTAGATAACTGCATGCGTTTAATTTAAACCTAGATTATCCCAGCAATTCCTATACTCTTCGCTAAGGTCAGCGAACTTACGCATAGTAGTATCTATATGCGCTCGGCCAGCTTTGCCAGGTGCTGCAAGCCAAGCTGCATGTGTCTCTTTTACGTAAGTTGCTACTACTTTGCTAGGCACAATAAAGTAATCTGGTTGCTGTTTATTATTGTGCAGATTAACGAATACATAAAAATGATTATCGGCATAGAAGAATTCCGCTTTCTGGTTTAGAACCCACTCACGATTTGACCTTCTATTTGTTTTTACTTGGATGGCTACAGTCTTTGTGGCATCAGAGTTGGAGCAAAGTATATCCACTCCTTTTGTATTTCTCAGTGTAATAGAAGCTAAATAACCCCTCCTTGAAAGCTCAGCAGCTACAAAATATTCACCTGCTACACCGGATAGGAGTGATGTAAGTTCAGTTTTTCCATTATCCATACCCTTCATTTTGTAGACTCCTCGATTAGCTGGATTTCTGCTGGAGTTAGGCCGTAAGCATTATATATAAACATTTGGATCTTCTCATTGATTGCACTGAAGTCATTGGTCGATCTGCTTCTCTTGCTGTCAATCGCCTGATCTACCAATTTTAGTAGTTCCTCTCTATTACTACCATCAAGCACGGGAACTGGAAGTTTTAGTAAATGCATTATTTTCGTCTCTATAAACGTAGAGCCAATTCGTGGTGCGGCAAAAGTTCTGATAAAATATTGTGCAATTCTAGAGTTGATGAAAGGTAGGATTAATTTTAACTCTTCCACGCTGTTTTTAGAATAATCTTTAAGCTGTAGTGAGAAAAAGTTGTTAGAAGCATATGTTCCTTCATCAAGAAAGACCTTCAAAGGGTTTCCTGTTCTAGTGACATACAGTTTTGGGTTTGAAAATATCCTCTCATCTCGAAGAGATGCATAATTACCTTCACTCTTACTAACTATTTCTGAGCGATAATCGACAAACCATCCACTTGTCTGAGAGACATAGTCATCGATAGTGTCTCCTGCACCCCCGCCGTAGAATAATGGTTTAAAGTTACCCTTGGTTTCTTTACTAAAGAGTATATCTCTACTGTTACCCGTATGAATGCCCTCGTGACATTGCAATTTAATGCTTAAAGGCTCGTGCTTAGTAAGTTTATCCAGAATTTTATAGTCATCATCAGTTGCTAATAAATTAAAGACGTATTCAAAAGCGGGTCTTATAGTTACTTCTTTACTGGCAATCCATTCGTTTTTGATTATTTTAGTAGGGATGTAATCATACCTACAATAATGCACCTCGTCACTCAATTCTTGAGTTGCAACCATAACGCATACATCGTGCTCAACGTATATGAATGGCCTAAATTTTTCTGGGACTCCAGAATTTTGATACCAGTTTAAGTTAGTCAGAAATGGCCGTAGAAGTGCACGGGTCTTAGCGTAGTCCTTCGTCATTATGCTATCAGGTAGCACGTAAGTAAGGACCTGTGCGTTCAGTTGTAGTGCAAGACCAATAAAATATGCAAATGAGTTAGGGGTTGAAGAGTCGATTGAAGGATATGTACTTTTAAGGATCATCTTTTCATCAGCGGTTAGCTTTGCGCCCCACGGTGGGTTAGAAATAATTACATCAAATTTATCTATACCAAACATCCATTCCGCATCGAACCAGCCAACCATACTGTGCTCAAATGGTTTCCAGCGAGTCAGAGAGTTGTAGAGTTCAGATGCCGCTCCCTTGTATTCATCAACATTTTTAAGAGCCATCTCAGTCTGTAGAGCATTAAACTCACTCTGTAGCTCTAGCCTCTCTATTGAATTTGCACCAAAGTACTTGTTTCGTATCTCTTTAAGTTCGTCGATGTGAGTTGAATCTTCAAATATCTGTTGTTGTTTTGCCTTATTTTGGATGTCGTTTACCGGAAGATGAACTAAAGAGTTGGCACTAACAAACTTAAAATCAAGATTTGGTAATGGTTGAATACCCCTATTAGGCGCCTCGTCATCCACTTCTTCCTCCACAATCAGAGTCAAGAAACAACGGAGTCGCGCTATCTCTGTAGCAATAGGCTGGATATCGACACCGAAAATACTTTCCCTAATTACGCCAAGCTTTCTGAGATAATCGTAATTTTGATCTTCGTATTGTTGTTCAAGATGCCTCCTGAGCTCTGGGGATACACCCTTAAGCTGCCTCTCTAACCAGTGCCTAGCCTCTTTGTCTACTTGTTGTAGTATGTATACTACCTTCTGTAATATGCCGATAGGAAAAGCACCTGACCCGCAAGCCGGATCTAATATTGTGAAGTTTGCTAGAGCATCTACTATAGCTTTTTCCTCATCTAATGTACGCTGAAACTCGACATCGTCTTCTATACCATAACTAACTAATGCTTCGAGTTTTTTTGTCTCTATATTGGTTCTCTGCGCCAAAAAACAAACGAGGCTTCGGTCAACCATATACTCAACAATCTCACGAGGTGTATAAAAACTACCCGTGCTCTTGCGTGCACTTTCTCCGGTTTCAGGGTTGATCTCCGCCAAGAGATTTTCAAAAATTCTACCAAGCATCTCTGGGTCTACAGAAAGATCAGCGTCATATGATGTGTTTTCGTCGACTGTGAAATTATAGGTTTCTAGTAGCTCAGTAAATTCCTTCAACCAGGAATCAGGTACATCGACTAAGCCTAGTGTAGCCCCCTTTGTAGCTTCGCTATATTCATAGTAATCTCCACTTTCGCCTTTCTGAGGGCTGAAAAGTCCACCGTTAAGATATGGGATCATGGAGTGCGGATACTCTTTGAAAGGATCTTTGCGCATAGCAGGCCGTTGATTAAGCAGTTCAAAAAAAAGTGGGGCTAGTACTGTATGGTAATACTGGTCCTTTTGGGCTGCTTTTGCAGACAAGATAGTGTCTGGAATCAAAGAAGTACCTTTAGCACTTTTTTTCTCGCGAAGAAACCAGCAGAAGACAAGTCTACCGATGAGCCTAACAGCAAACTCCTGATGCTCTAAAGACTGATTTACCTCTCCTTTTATTCTAAGCAATCCTTGATACTCAATTAAGCTGCTACCTTTTTTACGTTTACCGCCAATAAGTTTAGTATAGAGTTCGGCTATAGAGCTGTAGAACTCCTTGTTTACAACTTCTATTGAGAATCGTCCTTGTAAATCCTCAAAATCTGTAACCCTTCCATTTTTTATAAGATACTTATATGGTGTTGCAGTCTTTGCATCAGGGCCCAGTAAATATGAGTAGCGACGAGGGTTGCTGTCTTTTTTAACAACTTGACCGTCCTTGATGTATAAAGATGAAGTAAGCAATGACAGACGCCATTGATCATCGCCATCGTGAAAGGCAATTATTGCGTTGCGTATGCTGTGATCGCGCAAAACCTTAAACGCCGCTTGTGTGATGGCGATACGTCTATTAGTGTCTGTTTCTTCGCATTCAGCTTCTAGAACGGTTACATTGACAGCACGAGAAATTCCCAGTTGATTGACTTCAGTAAGAATGGAACTGTCCGGGGTTCGTACCTTGCGCTCATCTTTTTGGTAATCGGGCAAGAAAACTTTTAAGAATTCCTCAAAAGATTCCTTGCTGTATGGTTCATTAAGTATCATTTACGCAAGTCTTCCGTGAACATGATTATTTCCGATACACTATCGATTGCTTCTGCCTTCTCTTTAATAACTCCCAAATAATGTGGGGTAAACTTCTGTCTAAGTTCATGGACGGCTTCACCTAGATTATTTTCATCGAGTCTTATTTGGGCAATGTATTTAAGCTCTCCGTTTGATAAGTCATCGAACTCTCGAATAGCATCATACAGATCAGTAAGGTAGTTACGCTCTGGTGAATACACTTCTTTCAGGGCTTCAATTATCTTTAATGCGTCAGCTCTGCGTCCTTGAATTTTTGGTAGTGGGTGAGGAGCTGTAATGCGTTTTCGTAGTATTTCAAATTTGCTATCTAATGCTGCATCGCCTTCGTGTGATTTTTCATCGCTACTGGCCTTAAAGTAAGGTAATACAAATTCCGGCGACACAATCTCCGCTTCTGAATCATATTCACCGGCTAGTGCGAACAGAATTCCATTGCCACGCCGTGCAAACGATATAGATACATTATTTGGTCGTCCGTTGCGAACTATACGAGTTCGTTCTGGTATATTCAAGACTTCTTTTAGGAGGTTATGATCATGTTTAACTGCATTGTATATATTGCGGTATTCGTTATCCCACGACCGTTCGCTATTAGCACTATCTGCATCGTTATATGTACTTTTGAAATAACTCTTTAGATCTTCATCCGGCGTAAGCGTTCGAGTGTCGCTACCAACTATATTGTTAATAAGAAGCATCTTTAGCGTGCTTATGCCCTTAACATTCGCAACACCTTCACCGACATCTGTTGGGAAGAAATTGTAAATATAGATTTTATCAAACATCTTTTGGTTTATACGGTTAATTCTACCGATACGTTGAACGACACGAGTTGGGTTGTAGGGTATGTCGTAATTAATAACGATACCCGCCCGGTGAAGGTTGAATCCTTCACTTAAAGCATCCGTCGCAACAACAATATCGTAATCATTTTTATGGTCTCCATCATACGATGCGTCAAAGTTCTCAGACACAACTTTTTTCAGCTCATTAGTGGATGAGCCTGTATATAGTAGTGTTCTGTCTAGCCCGTGTTCTCTAAGATTTTTAGCTACGTACTCAGCAGTGTCAGCGTAACCTGAAAATATTACGATTTTTCTATTAGGGTTTTCATCAAGTAACTCTCGTATTTTTTGTTCGGTTCGGACTTGTTTTGGGTCATCTCCCGTAATTCCATTAGAGAACCAGCTATGCTTAATTTCTTCTAACAAGGCGAGGTCATCTTTCACAAGTAAAGCAAAGGTATCTTCAAATAGATCTCTCGGTATCGTTAGGGCTACCTTTTTAATAGCTTCAGCGTCTATTTCTTCGCCACTCTCAATTAAATCATTTATAGCATCAATGCTATCAAATTCTTCCAGTTCGTCCGGATCTATAAGACCCTCTTTTTTTCGGATAGGGACATAGCCTTTATCCCACCATTTTAAGATTATCTCGTGAGAACGAATCATATTATCTAATGTAGTTTGGAAGGCATACTTTGAGCTCTCGAAGCGCTGTACAAGTAATCGGCGCATAAAGAATGCCAAGTTGGCCTGAGCGGTCTTAAGATCTGAATCATCAAAGAAATCCCCGTATTTCTCTATAAACGTATCACGATCTTTAATGTATGAAGCCGACTGGTAACGCGCTCCGTTAAAACCATTTTCTGTATCAGTAAGTTTTTCAAGTGTTTGAATGTAAAGCTGACGAATATTACCTAGATCATATTCCACTAATTCTGGACCTACGATTTCTGGAAATTCAATATTTTGGTTTCTTAGATCGTCGGCGTACTCTTTAATTTCTTTAAGATCTATACGCGAACGACGAATTACAATAGGCTCGATGAGTAAACGAAGTTCGTTGCTTAGCTTCTGTAGCTCTCCTTTAACTTCTTCTGACAGGTTTTTTTTACCAATTTTTTCAAGTTTACGATATTTTACGATTAAATCGTCAAAACGAAGACCAAGGTTGTCTACAGAATTAATAGTTGAGCGACTTGGTGTTTGGAAAAGTTTTACCATAGCAAACAGGTCTTGGGGCCTATTGTTATAGGGAGTTGCCGTCAATAATAAGACTTTATTATTTGCATTAGAGCGTGTTAATTGATGGAGCCATTGGTAGTCGTCTGTAAGTTCGTTTCTATAACGATGAGCCTCGTCTATGATGTAAAGTTTTGGCTCACTATCCTTTGCATAGTGCTCGTGTAGGTGCCGTATCATTCCACCACTCTCAACGTGAGCACCAGGTATCTTGAATCGTGTTGCGTAATCTTGCCATTGAGACTTGAGGTGTGGAGGGGTAATAATTATCGTGGACATTTCTAAGTTGTGCGCGATCGCTGATGCAATCACGGATTTACCGAGACCAACCACATCGGCTATGATCACGCCATTATTTTTATTTACACAGTCTATGCCTGATCTAATAGCGTCGAGTTGGTATTTTAGATTAGTGAATTTCCCGCCAGTTATGGAGGAGGGTGTTTTTACATCTTCGTCTTCTAGCTCGGCATAAATTTCATGTAGAACTCGAATAAAAATCTTATATGGATCAGGTGTTGAATGTATCCATAGACGTTTCTGGATTTTATTCAAGAAACTATCTTCGGAGTCTGGAGTATCTTTTACTTGGATATCGATAGCGTTTGAATCGTTCCATAAATTACTAAAGTGCTTAGAGTACTTATCGTAGTTGTCGTTATCTCGATGAGATTCATTTAGTTCACCTTGGCCGACCAAACCGCTATAAGTAAAGTTAGATGATCCCATGAACACGTTACCCTTGTAGTCGCCACCCTGAGAAAACTCTTGTTTATTCGTCAAGATATACGCTTTTGCATGATTTGCTTCATTTGTCATTCGAATTTCAAGTGAACCGTCACGAAGCTTATCTTCAAAGATCTTCTGCATATATTGGTCTCTAGTTCCATCAAAAGCTTCAGACAATGCAGATTTATTGAAAAGTCGTATAAAGCTTTCGGTATACTCCGATTGTTTTTGAGTTTGGCTAAGACTGACATACTTACGGTTCTGAAACGCATCCAAGCTAACATTTGGATCATGTTTCATGGCAGCGCTTAAATCATCAACCGCATTCGGATCAATTGCTTTGCCTACAAGTATGCGTATTTTCTTGTCTTTAAGTTCATCTGCTAAGGCAGAAAAGCCAGAAAAATAAAAGTAGGCCGTTAAGATATCAACCGACTCTACATTGGGTAAGGCATTCTTCAATGCTTCTTGTAGTGTTTTCTCTTTGTTATCAATTAACGCCATTATTGTATATTATAGAACTTTTTCCCCAGTAAACCGAAATATAGTTTTTTCTTTCTTATGCCTTCTCAGTGTACGCATAGAACCAGACTAGGTAAGGTAGTATTCGCCCATAAGACATTATTGATAAGTTTGGTTGTCTTATGGGGCATCTCCACCTTGCCAAGCCAGAACCTATGCCGTGCTTCCATCGGCGTTAATAAAGAAATGCCAAAGGAGGCTGCAATGAATTCATCATTACTAACTAACGCTGATCTAGCAAACATACCAAAGTTGTATGAGACGGAAGATGTAGAGATGGAAGACAAGATCATCCATGCTAAGTTCTTCACACCATGGAGTAACTGGACATGGTACGTTATCGAGTTTGATGGTGAGAACCAATGCTTCGGATTCGTGAAGGGTCTTGATGCAGAGTTTGGTTACTTCTCACTTCAAGAGCTAGAGAGTATTGAAGGACCGTTTGGACTCAAGGTAGAGCGGGACATTCATTTTAAGCCAACGCAGGTTGGTGATATCCCGCGCTGGTAGTTATTAGTCCTGAGTAAGACTTAAAACTGCTCTAATCTCGACGCACCCAGCCTTCAACGTACCCATATAGCCACGCAAGTTTAACTAGTATATTTTCAATTAGATCGTAGATTCTACTAAGTACTTTTCTAGATAACATAGACAGGCGAACTTTTAGACCTAAGATAATCAGTTACTTTAATGACTTCTTCGTCTGTAATAAGTGCGCCCTGCATGCGTTCGGGTTTTGGCATCTGGTAATTGGAATAATACATATCGCCTTTAGAAAGGAGTTTCTCGGCACCTTCTTGATCAATAATTGTACGGCTATCTACTTTGCTAGCAGTCGTTAAACCAACTCTAGATGGGATGTTGGCTTTAATCATCCCGGTAATTACATCGACACTTGGACGCTGTGTTGCAATTACAAGGTGAATACCAACGGCTCGAGATTTTTGAGCTAACTCTACAACTAATTTTTCTGTTGCTTCGCCGTCCAGCATCATTAAGTCAGCAAACTCGTCATTCACCATAATGATATAGGGCATTCGTACTTCAGCTTTGGCGTTATATTCTTCAATGTTTTTTGTTCTACTGTTTGCTAGTGTTACAAAACGGCGTTCCATCTCCTCAAGTAACCAATTACTAGCCTTATTCCAGTCTTCTGGGGCATTTATAACCGGCGTTAATAGGTGAGGGATATCGTTGTATACCGTGAATTCAACCCATTTTGGATCTACTAGAATTAGTTTTACCTCGTCAGGGCTCTTTGTATATAGCAAACTCATGATAAGAGAGTTAAGGAAAGTAGATTTGCCAGATCCTACTTGGCCAGAGATGAGCATGTGAGGCATCTTGGTTAGGTCTTCAACTATTGGCACACCAGCAACATCCAGCCCAATAACTATCGGAAGTTTTGCTTCACTATCAGTAAATTGTCGAGACTCGAGCATCTCTCTTAACGAAACAAATGTAGGTGTATTGCGCGTTACCTCTATCTGTATGCGAGCATTGTCTTTGTTTTCAACAAATACCCGCACAGTGTTAGTGTCGAGTGCCTGAGAGATATTTCTGGCTAGTTCTTTTTGGTCTTTTACTGAGTTACCAACTTTCGGTTTAAACCGATACACGTTAAGTCTAGGGCCAGATGTGACATGCTCAAGCTCAACATCACAACCGTAATCCTTAATGGTATTCATCACTAGCACCGCATCTGTAATGAGCTTAGAACGTTCTTCAGTAGTATCTTGATCTATAATTTTTTCGTTTTTACTCAAAAGATCGATTGATGGTAGTTTCCACTCAGAAGATTCTTTAACAGTGTCGTTTTTATTTAAAATATTGCGGAACATATCCATAAGCAGAGTATACTCCTCAGCGACTATTCTAGGGAAACTGGTGTTTTATCTTTTCCATCTGACCAGATATTTGATCCGGCGCCTTCTGCTAACACTTTTAGAGTTGTGGTGAGGATTCGTAACTCAGCATCTTCAATATAGTTATCGTCTTTAACTTTCTCGACATATGCCTGTGTTTTAGCCTCTATACGGCTGTCGGCCAATACAAGCAGTAGTGTAGGGTAAGTTTCCTCTGGCCAATCGCCAGATTCATGATGCTTAATAAGTTGGTCTATACGCTTCTTGATGAGATAGAAGAGGCTATCGCTAAAGATATCTAGCATGTAGTCGTTTTGATCGTTATAGATATAGAGATCTGGGTATGGCTCCGGAAAGTCGTCGCTACCGGCAAGTTCGGCTTTTGTGAGAATAGTGAAAGTATCTGGATACTGCTTTTGGATCTTTATATATAGATGGTAAATAAGCAGGCACTTTTGGATAAAGGGCTGGCCGATAGTTTTGTTTTTGTACATGGAGTGAAGAACGGCCTCGTTAACTTTGTAGTTATCACGCAAATAACGAATCCCATCATTAGTGAGATAGTATTCTGCACCTCTACCAGCTAGTTTGTATGATGGAGTATAGTTTCTGGCTATGTACTTTTTATCTAGTAACGTTTTAAGAGACTGAGTAATAGTAACGATACCTTTTTGTTTATGTATGGCTAGTAATGGGGCTGTAGCGAAACGGAACTTGTATAGGAGCTTGAGTAGTTCTACTTGGAGTAATGAGGGTTTTCTGTCTTTCATGATTGTACGTCTATTGATTGATCTTTTGTACTGACATTGCTTCTTCTTTTTTCTACCTTATATGTATATATAATAGAGAGAGAATAATAATGTATGTTTGTATCTGTTAAATGCAGTATATACTACTTATATCGATATACGTAGTTCTTGTGGATAACTTTATCGCTAAAAATACTAATAACTACTTGAAACTATCCGTCAAAGGATAGTATAATTATCCTTGTAAGGATAGTTATGAATGCACTTTCTGAGGGTACAACTAGTGAAGTAGATAACTCCGTAGAACAACTAAGGTGTATTCTTGAGAGCCAACAAAACAGAAAATTTAGCGATGCTGAGACTGAAGAGATAGCTACATCATTATTATCTTTGTTTGAGGTATTGGCTGAGGGCGACAGCAATGATGAACAATAAAGAGAACAGCACCGTCATACTGGCTCGAGTGTCCAGTAAAGCCCAGGAAGACGAAGGCTACTCCCTCGACTCACAAATGAAGCTACTACAAGGCTACTGCGAACAAAGAGACCTAAGAGTAGTGAGAGTCTTTAAAATCGCTGAAACAGCATCAAAACAACAAAGCCGAAAAGTATTCCATGAGTTACTTAATTACTTAAACAAAGAAAAGATATTTAACCTTGCCGTAGAAAAAACCGACCGATTAACACGCAACTTCAAGGATTCTGTTGCTGTAGACGAATGGCTGGAGAAGGATGCTAGACGAAGACTTCATGCCGTTAAGGAAAATCTACTCCTGCACAAAGAAGCTAAATCTGACGTAAAGTTTATGTGGAACATACACCTCTCGGTCGCTAAGAAGTATACCGACAACCTCCGCGAAGAAGCTATGAAAGGCTGGGCGGAAAAGCTAGCGCAGGGTTGGCTACCTGCACCACCGCCTCCAGGCTATATAACAACAACTGTTAATGGCAAAAAGATTCATATGCCAGATCCTAAGACAAAGAATTTGGTTAAGAAGATATTCGAGCTATACCTTGAACCAGGACAGTCAATTCTTACCATAACAAACGAAATGAAGCGGCTTGGACTAACAACAAGGCGTGGGAGGCCATTCTGTAAGAGCCAGGTTCAAACTATCCTTAATAATCCTTTCTATATAGGCATTAATAAGTTTAATGGTCGTGAATACCCTGGAGCGCAACAACTGATAATTAGTAGAACTACCTTTGAAAAAGTTCAGCATAAAATGACCCGTAAGACTGCCGGAAAGTACAGACAACACAATCCTACATTGAAGAATATGGTTACCTGTAGCCACTGCAATCGAATGATCACATGGCAACTACAAAAAGGTCATTTCTACGGAGCCTGTCAAAGAACGAAAGCTGAATGCAGAGGCAATAAGCTCATACGTCAGGACGAACTAGAGAATCGTATACAAGCTATGTTGAAGTCACTTATATGTCCTTCTGAAGAAGTGATCGAATGGGCAACTGAAGCCATGCGTGAAAAACATGCTAAAAGTGTCGGCAATACTGCATATCTAGCAAGCTCTATGGAAGCTCAGATTGAAAGAATTGAACGTATGCTAACGAACCTTTACGACGACAAGCTAGCTGGTGAAATTACTATGGAACGGTACAACTTGAAGCGTACCGAATTAGAAGAACAAAAGGCCGAGATAGAAGCACAGCTATCGACCATAGACCACCAATCAGGCAGGAGGCTTGAGAAGAAGCTAGTACTGCTAAAACTAACCCAACGAGCCGGAAAAATATACCAAAAATGCACTCCGGAGCAACGACGCTTGATAATTTCCAAACTTTTCGAAGAAATAACATATAAAGGAGGTATCGTATCTGTTAAATATACAAACTTTGCGCGAATAATCGCCGAAAATGTTTCAGAAACTTATAAAATCTTAGGAGGAGCAAAATGAGAAACCAAACCACTAAAAAAGACCCCAATAACAGAGGTCTTCTAGAGCTTAAAAAGCTGATTCGTCCTATATGGCAGGAGTGACAGGGATCGAACCTGCGACCATCGGTTTTGGAGACCGGTACTCTACCAGCTGAGCTACACTCCTATAATTAGCACAAAATACATTATACCCTACTCTGTTACGGTGTGCTATAAAAGTGAGCGTATTTGAAGCTTACTTTTGACGTTTTCGCTTGTTTGGGTCGAGTTCTTTTTTTCGTAGACGTAGTGTTTTTGGTGTGACTTCTAAAAGCTCATCGTTTTCAATAAAGTCTAAGCATTGTTCTAAGCTAAAAATAGTAGGAGGCGTTAGCTGAACCACGCCATCACTGCTGCTGCTACGCATGTTTGTAAGGTGCTTTGCTTTACAAACGTTAATTTCCATATCTTCTTGACGAGTGTTGAGCCCAATAATTTGACCTGCATACACTTTAACCGCAGCACCGATAAAATTCGTTCCCCGCTCTTCGACATTTTGTAGGGCATATGGTGTTGTTACACCGGTTTCAAAAGCTATAAGTACACCGTTGCGCAACTGTGACAGTGCTGCTCCTTGTTCTTGGTGGCCAAGAGGCAACGTGTTCATAACAAGCGTACCCTTAGTATTAGTCATTAAAATGTTGCGCATACCAAGCAGCGTACGCGTGGGCATTTCATATACAAGCTTTGTGACGCCTTTATTGCTACTAAACTGCTCTTTTAGGTTAGCGCGCCTTTTACCTAGCTCCATTTGTACAGCACCGACATGTTCTGCTGGTACTTCGATAATAACTTCTTCGAGTGGCTCCATAGTTTTTCCGTTTTGCTCAAAGGTAACAACTTGTGGGCGACCTACTTCAAACTCATAACCTTCGCGGCGCATAGCCTCTATAAGTACACCCAGGTGTAGTTCACCGCGACCACTGACTGTAAAGCCAATACCGTCGTCTTGTACACGCAGGCCAACATTTGTTTCAAGCTCTTTGTCTAAGCGTTCTTTAATTTGGCGACTTGTACTAAATTCACCTTCTAGACCCTTAAACGGACTGGTATTGGGGCCTAAATAAATACGCAGAGTTGGTGCCTCAACTTCAAAAACTGGCAACGCTTCTGGTTGAGTAGCATCGGCAATAGTTTCGCCTATTTGTACGTCTGCTATACCTGTAAGCTGTACAATGTCACCTGCAACTCCCTGCCCGACTTCAAATTTAGATACCCCGCGGCTCATAAAAACGTTATCTACCTTAGCTTTTACCATTTTGCCGTCTTTTTTACAAAGTGTTACTTGGTCGCCCGCCTTAACTTGGCCACGAGTAATGCGTCCAATTGCGTATTTGCCCTTAAAGCTATCCCATGCGAGTGCGTTAATAAGCATTTGAAATGGCTTATCTAGCTCTACAGTAGGTGGTGGAATCTTGGTCATAATTGCATCAAAAATAGTGTCTAAGTTACCTGGTGCGGCTGGATCCTCGGGAATCGTATCCCATGCTTTACCTTCGCGGCCAATAGCGTAATACACTGGGTAATGTAGTTGAGACTCGTGAACTGCAAGCTCTAAAAACAAATCATCAAGTTCGTTTAAAACTTCTTTAATGCGGCTCGCTGGTTTGTCTATTTTGTTAATAACAACTATAGGCTTAAGATCTAGCGCCAAAGCCTTAGATAATACAAATTTTGTTTGAGGCATTGGGCCTTCTTGAGCGTCTACTATAAGTAAACAGCCGTCGGCCATGTTTAATGTTCGCTCAACTTCTCCACTAAAATCAGCGTGACCTGGCGTGTCAATTATGTTTACGCGACTATCTGCATGATTAACAGATGTTATTTTGGCAGTAATGGTAATTCCGCGTTCTTTTTCTTGATCACCGCTATCCATTATTAAATCTTGGCTCATTTCTGCTTGGTTATCGCGAAAAGTATTTGACTGTTTTAGTAGGCCATCAACAAGTGTTGTTTTGCCGTGATCGACATGGGCTATAATAGCCACGTTACGTATTTTTAGTGGATCCATAATATATAAAATTCCTTAAATGTTATTGTAACAAAAAATAGTTAAAATTACTACACACTAATACAACATTTAACAGAAATAAAAAGGTTGTGCTTAATCTGATGGTAATTTACAATTAATTAGTAAAAAACAATAAAACGGAGCGAGCATTGAAAGTATTAATGTTGGGATGGGAGCTACCACCTCACCACACTGGTGGTATGGGAATTGTTTGCTATCAGCTTTGTAAAAAATTAGCCCAAAGTGGCGCAGATATTGAATTTATACTTCCGTATACCGCTGATTTTAGTGCGATTGATTTTATGAAAATAAACCCTGCATTACCCAACGGTGCAAAAGAAGTATTGGGGCAATCTGCTGGCAGCACTTATAGCAGTCAATATTTTAAGTATTTTTACTCAGATGGTTCCACGCGCGGCGTGGCAATGGACGAGCACCAAAAAAACTACGCAGAGTACGCGGCTAAAATTGCACTACTTGGCTCATACGATATTATTCATGCTCATGACTGGCTAACCTTTCGTGCTGGTCTTATGGCTAAACAAATGTGCGGTAAACCGCTTATTGTGCATATTCACTCAACCGAATTTGATCGAGCTGGTGGTAAAAATGGAAATCCAATGGTGCGTGAAATAGAGTATATGGGTCTGCAGCTAGCTGACAAAATTATTGCTGTTAGCGAAGCTACGAAGCGAGCAATCATACGAGAATACGATATTGATGCGTCTAAAATTGTTGTTGCACATAACGCTATGGAGTTTGAACCTCACGAACTAGAAGATACCCACAGTAACGTTTTTGTGTATTTAAAGCAGATGCAAACATCTGGTTACAAAGTTGTCCTCAGCGCAGGACGTTTAACTATTCAAAAAGGTCTATCGCATTTAGTGTACGCCATGCAAAAAGTCGTAAAGCATAGACCAAAGACTCTTTTATTATTTGTTGGCAGTGGCGAACAACAAATTGAACTTATGAACTTAGCGGCTGAACTTGGTATTGGGGCTAATGTACTATTTACCGGCCATTTGAATGGTACCGGCAAATCATGGCGTGATTCATTTAGAGTAGCTGATATATTTGTTATGCCCAGTATTTCTGAGCCATTTGGCTTAACGCCGTTCGAAGCAATCACACACGGCACACCAGTACTTATAAGCAGGCAATCTGGAGTCGCCGAGTTGCTGCAAAATTCTCTTAAAGTAGATTTTTGGGATATAGATGAAATGGCCAATCATATTTCTTGTGTTTTAGATAATCAAGATTTACAAGATACCTTAATCGAGATGGGCCAAATTGAACTTAAAAATCTTACGTGGGACAAATCAGTCTCTACCCTGCTAGAAGAGTATAATAAACATATAAATGTGGGGTTACAGCATGCCTAAGCGAGCTATAGTGTTATATTTGCACGTACATCAGCCGTACCGTATTCGGCACTATACAATTTTTGACGCCGGTATAGATCATAATTATTTTGATACCCACGAAGGCGACCGCACTAACAACGCAGATATAATTCGTAAAGTGGCCTATAAATCATATATTCCTACTAACGAACGCCTGCTTCGTATGCTACATGACAACCAAGAATTTAAACTTTCTATGTCTATTACAGGCACGGTACTGGAACAATTTGAACAATATGCACCTGAAGTCTTAGAAAGCTTTAAGCAAGTTATTAAAACGGGGCGAGTAGAAATTGTAGCAGAAACATATCATCATAGTTTAGCGTTTTTCTACTCTAGATCGGAATTTGAAGCCCAAGTTAAAAAACATGCAGATAAAATTTATGAGTTGTTTGGAGTTGTACCAACAGCATTTCGTAACACTGAACTTAGTTACAACAATGATATAGCATATTGGGCAGATCAAGCTGGTTATAAAGCTATATTGTCAGAGGGCTGGGACCCGGTACTTGGTTGGCGTAGTCCGAATTTTGTGTACAGACCAGCCTATACCAATAACATTAAGTTATTAACCAAAAACTATAAACTAAGTGACGATATAGCCTTTAGGTTTAGTAATCGTTCATGGGAAGAGTACCCTCTTACAACTGAAAAATATTTACAGTGGTTGAATTCCTCATGGGACCAACCGCTAGTTAACTTATTTATGGACTATGAGACATTCGGCGAACACCAATGGGAAGACACGGGTATATTCAACTTTTTAGAACATTTGCCCCACGTATGGTTAGGTGATACAAACCATACGTTTATGACCGTCTCAGAAGCTGCCGAGTCATTCGAAGCTGTTGATCAGATAGATGTACCACATACCATCACATGGGCAGACACAGAGCGTGATTTGACTGCGTGGCTAGGTAATAAAATGCAGCAAGGATCGATAGCCGCACTTTATGCACTTGAAAGTGCGGTTTTAAAAAGTAATGATGCTGAACTACTAGAAGATTGGCGTAAATTACAAACGAGCGATCATTTTTACTATATGTGCACCAAGTGGTGGAGTGATGGTGATGTACACGCTTACTTTAGTCCTTATGAATCACCGTATATTGCTTACGAAAACTTTATGAACGCATACCACGATATACAATACCGATTGAGTATTAAGGGTTTATTAGAATAAATATGGCAAGACCCGTAATACTTAGCAACGGTTCAATGGTTGTAGGCTTAGACGAACAAGGTCTTGTGCATGATTTTTATTACCCATACGTTGGTTTAGAAAACCTAACTACTGCTCGTAGTGCACACCATAAAATTGGCGTTTGGGTAAACGGTAAGTTTAGCTGGGTATGCAGCAATACCTGGAGAATATCGGTTGACTTTGAGTCTAATGCATTAATTAGTAAGGTAGTTATGCGTAACGAATCTTTAAATATAGAGCTTGTTTGTACGGATACAGTTGTAAGCAATAAAAATGCATTCGTTCGTAGTATTGAGGTTAAAAATCACTCAACAGAACAGCGCGAAATACGCGTATTTATGCACCAAGTATTTCAGATTTCTCGTGCGGGGAGAGCTGATACCGCTCTATACGAACCCGAAGATGTATATATACTTGATTACAAGGGGGCGGTGACTCTTCTTATTGGAGGCAGACATTATGATGGCCGATTATTTGATCAATTTGCTGTTGGAAATTACGGTGTCGAGGGTAAAGAAGGTACCTTTAAAGATGCAGAGGACGGCGAGTTGTCGGGATCTGCTGTTGAACATGCCGGAGTAGACTCTGTTATTCGCTTTACTCAAGTCGTTACTCCGCACGGTTCGTTCCTTTTTGATTATTGGGTTGTTGCATCTGACTCACGTCAAGATGCCGCACTTATTCATCTCGAGTATGTGCAAAATGGAGTATCTGAAGATATTAACAAAACACGTCGACACTTTAATACTTGGCTTAACCGCTCGCAATTGCAACGAAAAAATATAGCTCAAGAGCTACAGGCGTCTGTTACAAAATCTCTCTTAGTTATTAAAGCTCACATAGATAAACGCGGAGGTATTATTGCAAGCTGCGATTCATCTATATATAACTATGGTCGTGATTATTATAGTTATGTTTGGCCCCGCGACGGCGCTTTTGTATTATGGCCACTTATACGACTTGACTATACTGTTGAGGCTAAACGATTTTTTACATTTTGCGCAGATATACTGCATAAAGATGGCTATTTAATGCATAAGTATCAGCCAGATAAAGCTATCGGTAGTACCTGGCACCCGCTGTTGCACGGGCTTAAAAAAGAACTTGCAATACAAGAAGATGAAACGGCAGTGGTACTTTTTATGCTAGGAGAATATTTAGACTATACAAAAGACGAAGAATTTATAGAGCAAATGTACGATACATTCATAAAACCAGCGGCAGATTTTATGGCCACATTTATTGACGAACAGACTCATTTGCCGCACGCAAGCTACGACTTGTGGGAAGAAAAATTTGCTACACACGCCTATACAACCGCAGTTACATATAAAGCGCTTGTTGTAGCTAGTAGTTTTGCAGATCGCTTTGGGTTCGAAGAAGACTATACGAACTGGAAGTACTCGGCTGAACGGCTTCAAGCTAACAACTATATTTTTTTTAATGACGAGCGGAATTCTTATATCAAAAGCGTGCTGTTGCAAGAAAACAACGAAATTACATATGATAACACGTTAGACGTCTCTAGCTGGTACGGCATGTTTACATTCGAATACGAGACCAATAAACAGAGAATTGTTAACGGTGCAAAAACAATTGAACAAGAACTACTCAATAGTGCACCTAGTGGTGGAGTGCCTAGATATGAGAACGATAACTACTTTGCAAGTGTCCCAAAGTATAAAGGAAACTCCTGGTACGTAACTACGCTATGGCTTGCGCAATATTATGTTAGGTCAAACAAAACCGAACAGGCTTCAGAATTAATAGCATGGTGTTTGCAGCATACATCACCGAGCGGCATGCTGTCAGAACAAGCTCATACTGAAACAGGCGCATCTACTGGCGTGTCACCACTAGTGTGGAGCCATGCAGAACTAATTAATACGATACTAGATATTTCAGATGTATAATAAATCCCGCTAATTTAGCGGGATTTAATACAGTACTTAAAACTTTAACCCTTTCGTGGCTTAACTTCGTTTCGACCAAGGTTCTTTTTAGTTTCCTCGTATATAACATGCTTGCGCAAAATTGGGTCGTATTTTCGTAGTTTAAGTTTGTCGGGTGTATTTTGCGTATTTTTGCGTGTGTAGTACGTACGGTGACCACTTTCGGTGCTAACCATACCTATAATTTTACGCTTGTCGCCTTTTTTTGCCATAAAAAATAAATCCTTTAGTGATTATAATAGCAGATATTACTCTGTTTGCCAAGTATCTATGCTTTCAGAAAAATCTCTTACCATGTTGTTTATTGTATCGGTTTGTACTTTATCGGAATTTACATGCTCAATTAGATTTGCTGCAGAAAATACCAATAGCCCCATACCAAACAAGCCTACCGGAAAATCATATTCTTGAACATAGATAGATAAAACCAGTATTCCTGCACCTAAGCTATGTATAGCATTATTTCTTAATCTATGACGTTCAAGTTTTATAGTTTGCAACTTTTCTATATCTTTTTCGTACGAATTCATAACAATAATGGAGCCCAGATCGAGGATTGAACTCGAGACCTCATCCTTACCATGGATGCGCTCTACCACTGAGCTACCTGGGCAACTACATTATTTTAACAGATATACTTGTTATAAAAAACCCACAACGTTGGCTTTAATAGTGCAGTATCATGACTGAGGTCAGAACCTTATTTCTTGCCTTTACTTGCTTTTTTTGAAGGGCCATACAAGTCACATCGATAACCTTGAGATCCATATTTAATCACGCCGCCAGAGCATTCATTCATAAAACCACCCAGTGTTTTTGCATCATTAGCATTTGATGCATATCATCCGCCCGGAATAGTTGCAAGATAAGAGACCAAAAAAAACTAGCCATGCTCCTAAGTGACTAGCATAGCTTTTAATTGTTTAATCTTTTTCAATTAGTATAATTTGTGGCACACTTTTGAAATCATTGTCTCGTGTAAGTAATGACATAGACAAATACATACATTCGGCGGCAATCCATAGATCATTTGGGGAAATTGGGGTGCCTTTGGCTCTCAGGTAACCGTATATTTCTGTATAGAATGGCAGTAACTCTGGCGTTAATCCAGGGCTTGTCGTGACATTTGTATCATGCAAAAAGCTATCGAGTAAAGGTTTATTTTTTCTTGGATTATTTCCAGCAGATACGCCTGCCATTAATTCTGCAAGCACGACATAGGGTATATAGAGTTCATCGTTTGGTAATACGCAGTCTTCGCCACGCAACATAGCGCTTATTATGTTTGTATCAACTGCGATCATCCGGCGATATTTTCCACATTCTTGGATCGATTACTCCAAAATCATCTAATACGCCCTGGTTTATAGCTGATTTATCCATAATACCACTGTATCGATCCCAGCTTATCGGGTTGTCAGAGGGACTACTACCAACTTTTGTGCGCAGTGCTTCAAGTACAAGGTCATTAATGCTCATTGCCTTTAGCTTAGCGAGCTTATCAATCCGCTGCTTTAATGCGGGATCAACATTTCTTACGGTTATTTGAGTAGTTTTCATAAATGTATTGTAGCAATTGGGTTAGGTGATGTCAATGACATCAGATTGACACACTATAATTTATTTATGCAAATAAACAATTTGGTGCAGAGTGTAGGATTCGCCATTCTAGCTCCCTCGACAACGTGCCCGAAGGCACGCTCGGTCGGCCAAGCAAGGAAAACTCAGTATGTTGCAAGCATACTTCGCCTATCGGTTCGAATCCTACCAGTTTATACCAAAATAAAAAAGTCCCATAAATGGAACTATTCATTTTGGTGCAGAGTGTAGGATTCGAACCTACGAAGGCATAAGCCGAGAGATTTACAGTCTCTTGTGTTTGACCGCTTCACTAACTCTGCAAGTTACTCAATAATGTATATAAAAATGGAGCCGACAGAGGGATTTGAACCCACGACCCGCTGTTTACAAAACAGCCGCTCTGGCCACTGAGCTATGTCGGCACTTGCTACTAGTGTAACAGATTAGAATTTTAGCAGAAAATAGAGCTTAGGGCAACCGGTTAAGCTACACTACCACTCGTTTTGGACGCATTATACGCTTTGGCTGTCCTGCGGGCATTATAAGCGTTTCAATGCGTTTGGCAATTAATGCTGCATCTTCTTGCATGCCCCTAGATTCATAGGCTTTATGTAGTAACATAAATGATTCTTTGTTAGGTTCGATTTCTGCTGCTTTTTCAAGCTCTGCAATAACAATCTTGTCATTACCAAGTTTTTCTTGTACTTTTGCGTAAGCAATGTGCCGTGCGGCTAGAGTATCTTCGAGTTTTAGAGCTTGTTCAAAAGCAACTGCAGCTTTATTATAATTTTCTGTTTCTAGATATATAAGACCTAGGTTGTGTAAACTTGATGCCGTAGGCTCGATACTACTAGCTATCTCAAAACAGTCTATAGCGTCTTTATACTCTTTTTGTTTAGCATACAAAATACCTAAACGATTATAGGCGGCTGCATTTTTTTCATCCATTTTAAGTATGGTTAATAGTGCCTTTTCGGCCCGCAACAAACGGTTTTCGCGCATTCCCTGGTGGGCAATATCCCATAATTTACTGAGTTGATCGCTAATTTTAAGCGGAATTGGCGATAGTTCTGTATCACGAAACTTACTGCTTGTTATAGCTAATAGCGCGCATATACACACAATAATGAGACTTAACATCTTATACTTAGTATAGCATATACTTACTCGAAGCTAGAGAATAGGTTGGTTAGCACAAGCTTTGGTTGTACGTGAGCTTGAATGTATGTAGTGGCTAAGTGAATTTGTTTTAAATTATGTGCCCAGGTTTGTTGTTTACTGCCCGTTGATACGTGTAGCGCAGCACGGCATATGCGCGACAAGGCATCGAGACATTGATCTACTTTTCGTTCTTTAACAAGTTGTTCAACAGCCTGCAATTTGTCTGCCAGCGGTGCTGCTAAAATAGTCTTGGCATGGGTAATTGATTCGAGCATCGGATGTTGTTGGTTGGTAATTAATGCGTCTAACAACAGAGCCTCGCCACCACTCATATAATAGGCTTGTAGTATATTTTTTTGCGTCCCATATACAAGTGACACTTGTTCTAATGAAACGGGTAGCACATCGACTCTTTTACAGCGCGAACTAATAGTCGGCAGCATATTGGACTCGTCATAGCATACTAAAATAAATAACGTGCCCTTTGGTGGTTCTTCGAGTAGTTTTAGCAGGGCGTTTTGAGCTTCATGCTGCATTGCATCTATAGGCATAATACTCACAATAGATGCTATCGACGTGTGTGTTGCTGAAGTTTTTAGACGTTCCTCGGATCGCAACGCTCTTATTGCTTCTATAGATATAGATGTGCCATCTGGTAGCAATTGCCTATGCACCGAACCAAATGCGTCGTGCAACCTAGTAGCTACTTCTAAAACTAATTCGTTAACTCCAGACTGGGGTGTGCCTACAAGCAAAAGGGCGTGTGACGGTTGGGCTATAAATTGGTGTAGCAATTTAGTAGTTTTTGCGTTTACGATCATAATTTAAATTTTTAAACGTGCTAAAAATTCTTTGGGAAGCGGTGCAATAAATGTTTTTAGTTCACCGCTTGGTATGTTTATGGTCAAGCTGTATGCATGAAGGTAAAGACGTGATTCTTTGTGGCTTTGTAGGCTGTATAGGTCGTCTCCCAGTATAGGATGCTTAATATATTGCATATGTACACGCAATTGGTGTGTGCGGCCAGTTAGTGGAGTTAGGATAACTTTACTTATACCACCTACAGACTGCTCTACCCGATATGTCGTGATTGCGTTTTTGCCGGTTACGTCGACCATAAATTGTTTTGGATTGCTCGGGTTACGCAAGAGGGGTGCTTCTATGCGAGCTGTAACTTGCGCTGGAGTGCCTGCTACTAACGCAATATATTGTTTTTGCACAGAACGTTCCGCAAATTGCTTCTGCAAATAAGCCTGTGCCGCTTCTGTTTTAGCAGCTATCATGACGCCGCTAGTAGCGCGGTCTAGACGGTGTACTATCCCTGCCCGATCACCCTTCATATCTTTTGTTTTGTCACGAATAAAACTTGCAACAGACGCCTCTTGCCAATAACGACCGCGGCTATGGCTTATGATGCCTGCGGGTTTGTCAATAACTATCACGTCACCGTCTTCGTATAGTACCGGGAGATCTACGACATCTGGTTCTTGCTGAATTGGCGAAATATCGGCAGTCATAACCTGCCCCAGTTTGGGCTTGTCGCCGCGTCTGATTGGTTGGCCGTCTAATTTTATACAATCCATTTCAAAAAGCTTGCCTAATGCTGCGCGGCTATATTGGGTGTAGTGGTTAGCGAGCAGTACGTCTGCACGCTTTTTAGCGGTAGATTCATCGATAACCATATTCATGGTTTTATGGCCTTAAGCCTACTGCTTTTTGTACTTTAGCTAGTGTTATATTAGCCTGATTTGCCATTTCTAACTCTGATGCTTCCAATTTTTTCTGCAGCGAATTTTTGTCAACTTTTGACAAGTTAGATTGGAATTCTGACAAAAAAGCGCTAACCTGTTCTGCTACTGCTACTTTTAAGTCACCATATAGTTCCCTACCCGTCCATTCAGCCAACACTTCTTTGTGTGAATTACTGGTTAATAATTCATAGATTTGAAGTAAATTTGTAATACCCGGCTGATTGTTCCAATCCCAATTAATTTTGCCTACACTGTCGGTCTCGGCAGATTTAACTTTTTTAGCAGCTGCTTCGGGTGTATCGGTTAGCAAAATTGTGCCAGTTGGATCGCTAACACTTTTGCTCATTTTTTGAGATGGGTTACGAAGGCTGCGAATACGTGCACCTTCAAGCCTCTTACTAAACTGTAGCTGATGCTTCCAGTCTTTAGGTACGATAAAGATATCACCAAACTTATTATTCAGGCGTATTGCTAAATCTCTCGTTAGTTCTAAATGCTGCTTTTGGTCGTCTCCAACAGGAATATAGCTAGCTCCGTATAGTAATATGTCTGCGGCCATTAGTACCGGGTAGTCAAATAGCCCCGCTGTTACGTTAGATTTACCCTCACTTTTATCTTTAAATTGAGTCATGCGACTTAGTTCGCCAAAGTAAGCAAAGTTGTTAAGTATGACTGTAAGTTCGCTGTGTGCTGGTATAAAACTTTGACGGTACAAATAAAAGTCTTGACTATCTATTGGCATACCCGCAGCCACAAACACTGCTATGTTCTTCATAGTTTGGGTGTATAGAGTGTCATGATCAACTTCTGTCGTGAAGCTGTGCAGATCGGGAGCAAACATGTTTACCTGGTAGACGCCGGCGTGTTCTTGCTGCATGCGTACCATTGGCAATATGCCACCTAAGTAATTACCTAAGTGATACTCAGCGTTAGTGCGTAATCCTGTTAAAATGACTGGTTTACCCATATGAGTATAGTATACGTCATTTTACGCGTGTTCGTTAGCACAACTCATCTTAAAACAAAAACTCCCCCAGCTAAGTGCTGAAGGAGTATATGAAGTAGTTTTTTTCAACTAGCGCTTTGTAAACTGGCGCTGTTTACGAGCACCCTTAAGACCAAACTTCTTTCGTTCTTTTTCGCGAGGATCGCGACCAAGAAGGTCAGCTCGTTTAAGTGTACTTTTAAGGTCTTCGTTCATAGCTACTAGGCCTTTTGATATACCTAGGCGAATTGCGTCAACCTGGCCAGCGTGACCACCGCCAGAAACAACAACTGTAACATCGTATTTATCGTTTTCGATAACTTCAAAAGGTTTACGTAGCTCTTTTAGTAACATCTGAGCGTCAGCAAAATAGGTTTCAGCGCTTTTACCATTAATAGTAATGCTACCCTTACCATTCATTACGCGGACACGTGCAGTTGCACTTTTGCGACGACCAAGACCGTAGAAATAACTTTTTTCAGCCATGGTTATTTTGCTCCTTTCTTAAGATCAAGCAATTCAGGCTTTTGAGCCTCGTGGTTGTGATCGGCACCTGCATATATCTTAAGACGCGCAAGACGTGCTGGTCGCAGCTTGTTAACTGGCAACATGCCCTTAACTGACTTTTCGATAACAAGTAGTGGATCTTTTTGCATTTGCTCGGTCATTGTGCGTTCGCGCAAGCCACCAGGGAATCCAGAATAGCTATAGTACATTTTATCCTTCATTTTATCACCAGTTACAACAACGCTTGCTGCATTGATAACGACAACAAAGTCACCGCAGTCTATATGATGAGTGAACATTGGCTTACCCTTACCGGTAAGTAAAGTTGCGATTTGTGTGGCTACGCGGCCTAGTGGTGCCTGTGACGCATCTATAACGTACCATTTTCGTACGACTTCAGATGGTTTTGCTGAGTATGTCTTCATTATTTTTTCTCCTTTGCAGGTAAATCAACTGCTTTTTCTGCAGGTTTAGCGACTTTAGGAGCATCTTTTAAGCTATCTACAAAACTAACACGTGCTAGTTGAGCATTGTCACCACGGCGCATAGTAGTACGCTCGATTCGTAAATGTCCACTACTGCGTGAACCAAGTTTAGGCGCTATGTCGTCAACCAATTTATGAGCTGCTTCTAGTGTTTGTAATTGTGCAATTACAGAGCGACGATTATGTAAATCACCCTTTTTTGCCTTTGTAATAAGACGTTCTACGTAAGGCACGATTTCTTTTGCCTTCGGTAGTGTCGTTTCGATTGACTCGTGCAAAATCAAGCTTTCGGCAAGGCTTGCTAGCAATGCTTCCCGCTGATCGCGCTCGCGACCGAACTTTCTACCTTGATATCCATGTCGGTGCATATACTAAAGCTCCAACTCTGCCATCTTCTCTTTTACTTCGTCAAGTGCCTTACTTCCGAAACCTTTAAGGTCGCGAAGCTCTGCGTCACTTAGACTGAAAAGATCTTTTAATGTATGAATATCGTTATTAATAAGCGCGTTTGTTGTGCGTGCGCTTAGGTTTAAATCTTCAATAGATGTATCTAGCATTGAAGGTTCGTCTACTGATTCTGCCGTAACTGCTGCTTCAGCTTTACCGGCACTGAGTGGTGCACCAACTTCAACACGCGTTTGGCCAGCTAGCGCCGTGTACTGATTTACCAAAATAGCTGCCGCTTCTTCAAATGCATCTCTTGATGTGATACTTCCGTCAGTATCAATTGTAAGAAGAAGCTTGTCTAGATCTGTCATTTGACCTACGCGAGTGTTTTCTACTTTATATCGTACTCGTAATACGGGACTAAATATTGCATCGAGTGCAATCATGTCACTACTTCGCTTATTTGCAGCATCGTCAATGGTTCGATAGCCACGACCCTTTTCAACAATAATGTCGATGATAATCGATACTTTATCGTTATCTATATGCGCAATAACATGATCTTGATTTACAACTTCAACGTCTGCGTTAGTAGAAATATCTTTTGCTGTAATGGCGCCTTTACCTTTTTTAGTAATACGTAATGTTTGTGGCTCGTCGCTAAAAACACGAAAACGTATTCCTTTAAGATTCTGCATGATTTCTACAACGTCTTCTTTAATACCTTCTGCAGTTGTAAACTCGTGGCTTACACCGTCTATGCGGAAAGAAGTAATTGCAGCGCCAGCAATACTAGATAGTAATACTCGACGTAGACTATTACCAAGTGTCATGCCATACCCTGAGTGAAGTGGTTCAATTACAAATGTCGCACTTGTAGTGCTGTGATCTGTAACACCCGATAACATTGGTGTGTGGATTATATTTGACATCCGTTTGTTCTCCTTAGCGTGAGTAATACTCAACAATTAGTTGTTCATTAATATCTACTTCAGCGTGTTCACGTTCAGGTAGAGCTGATATCGTTATGCTCAATTTTTTACGATCAACCTTAAGCCAACTTTGCACGTCTCCTGTTGCGGGACTAGTTTCGTCTAGCTTTTTAAAGTATTCACTCTGCTTACTGTGGTCGCGTACTGTAAAAACATCACCTATAGAAACTCTGAGTGATGGAATATCTATTCGTCTACCGTTAAGAAGAAAATGTCCATGAGTAACAAGCTGACGTGCTGCTCGACGGCTTGGAGCCAAACCAGATCGATACACAACATTATCTGCTCTTTGCTCTAATAATCTCAATAGCGTTTCGCCCGACTGACCCGAAGCTTTTGTAGCTTCTTTCATTAAATTACTAAACTGTTTTTCTAATAGGCCATATAAACGCTTTACTTTTTGCTTTTCGCGAAGTTGAAGCGAATATTGACTACTCTTGCCCATGCGTCGGCTTGCTCCGTGCGGTCCTGGCGGTGTACTGCGCTTCACTAAAGCCTTGTGAGCTTTTGGGTGAAGTGCATAGCCTTCGCGGCGAGACATTTTAACAATTGAGCCTGTATTGCGTGCCATTACTAGACCCTCCTTGCTTTTTTAGGACGACAGCCGCCGTGCGGTATGCCTGTAGTATCTTTGATAGATTCTACTGCTATGTCTAGCCCCATTAATGAGCGGATAGCGGCTTCACGGCCTTGACCTACTCCATTAATAAACACGTCAACTTTAACTATGCCGTACTGCTGCTTAGCAGTTGTGCCGGCTTTTTCAGCTGCTACTTGAGCTGCGTAAGCCGTACCTTTTTTACTACCACGAAAACCGCATGCACCAGCACTAGATGCTGATAGTACAGCGCCATTTCGATCGCTAAATGTGACAATAGTGTTATTAAATGTTGCCTGTATATGTAACTGTCCATACGTAACAGCGCGTTTAACTTTTTTACTACGCGTTGGTGCCTTTGCAACAACTGGTTCTGCTACTGTAGGAGTTTCTTTGACTAATTCTGGTGTATTTGTACTCATCAAGTTAGTTCTTCCTACGTCTTAGAAACAGCTTTTTTAGCTGTTCCACCTACGGTTACTTTTTTACCACGCCTTGTACGCGCGTTTGTTCGAGTTCGTTGACCGCGACTAGGTAAATTACTACTGTGTCTGGTGCCTCGGTAACTTTTGATGTCCTTTAGACGCTTGATGTTACCTGTTACTACTCGGTGCAACTCACCTTCTACGGTAAGTTTATTGTTTATTACTTCTTGAATTCTAGATATTTCATCGTCAGTTAAGTTCTTGACACGTACTACCGCGTCCACTTTTGCCTCAGTTAAAATATTTTCTGCTGATTTATGACCAACACCATATACGTACTGTAATGCGAACAGTACTTGTTTATCGTTTGGAATCGTTACTCCTGATATACGTGCCATACCCTAACCCTGCCTTTGCTTATGCTTTGGTTTGAGCTTATTGATGACGTATAGTCGACCTTTGCGCCTTACGAAGATATCGTCTGGGCTGATCTTTTTAACACTTGCACGCACTTTCATGCGGATCATCACTCCTTTTATGTGTGGTGACACACTGCCTTATATTATTAAACTCTACAGCCTAACGCGTAACTTTGTAAGGTAGTGCAGTTCGGTTCGAAGAGTTAGTAACGTAAACGAGCTGTGCTTGTAAGCACAGTGAGTGCGAAACGGAACTATTCGGCCGAAATGTGCTGCCATACAAAGTTACGGCTATGCTTTGCGATAGGTGATTCTGCCCTTAGTAAGATCGTAAGGGGTCAACTCGACCGTAACGCTGTCACCGGGAACTATACGAATAAAATGTTTTCGCATTTTACCGGCAACATGAGCTATAATTTGATGACCGTTTTCAAGTTCGACTTTGAACTGAGTACCCGGAAGGGTCTCGACAATTATGCCGCTTAGTTCAATTACTTCCTTGTTTTTAACCATAAATTATATATCAACTTTAAATTATAACAGGTTACCTTGTGTATAACAAGTTATTTTTTGGTCGATTTGGGTTTATTTTTCTCTTTTACGCCAGTGTCTTTACTGCGTCGAGTGAATCTTCCGCCAAATTTTAATCTGCGCGCACCGCTCGCAGCAAGTATTGGCGTATCTGCACCATAAAAGAAATCTGGCGTGCTATAGTCGTCATAAGTTACCATTAAGGCCCTTGATTCAATTTGACGCAACGTCTCAATTGAAACCGCCACCAAAATAAGAACGCTGGTACCGCCAATACTTATATTTGTGTTTAAAAATACTTGGGCAACAATTGGCGCAAGTGCTAGCAACCCCAGACTAAATGAACCGAATAATGTTAAACGACCAACAACTTTTTGCAAATATTTTTGAGTTTGTACACCAGATCGCACTCCTTCAATAAAACCGCCTTGTTTTTGAAGATTTTCGGCTATTTCTTTGCTATTAAAAGTTATGCCCGTATAAAAGAATGTAAACATGATTATAAGCACAAAATAAACTATAGGGTAAATGTATGGCGTAAACCCTGGTTGCTCAAATGTTTGAGCTGATGGTGTCTGAAACCATACTACAAGTTTATTACCTAGCTCAACTAAGCGTGCGCTACTATTATTAGCCAACAAACGACCTAAAAATTCTGGAAGGCTTAAGAATGCTAGTGCAAAAATTATAGGCACGACACCAGCTGTAATAACTTTAACAGGCAATATTGTAGTCACACCGCCGTAGGTTCTATTACCCTGTACACGTTTTGCATAATGTATGGTTATTTTACGGGAAGCTTCGTTAAGCTTAACAACTAAGTAAGTTGTTATAACAACGCTTACTAAAATTACCAGTGCAATGAGCAAAGATTCTGTGCTAACGGGTATTGATTTACCGAATAATTCGATATTTTTTTTACCACTAAAGATACTTGTTGCTAAACTTGCTATGGTTGCTGGCAAACGCGAAACAATTCCAACAGTAATCAAAAGGCTGATACCGTTACCTAATCCTTGTTCGGTAATAAGCTCACCCAACCACATGAGTAACATAGAACCACCCGTAAGTGCAGCTACCATCAACACCCACTGCCCTATACTTGCAGTTTGAGCTATATTGCCACTTGGAGCATACGGACTTGCGGTTTGGCTAACTAAATAAACTGCGCCAATAGATTGAATTATAGCGAGAGGAAAAGCCAACATACGCGTATACTGGTTTATTTTTTTACGTCCGAATTCGCCTTCTTTGTTAAGCGCTTCGAGCTTTGGAATTGCTTGCGTGAGCAGCTGCATTATAATTGACGCATTTATATACGGGCCAAGACCTATGAGCATTATAGATAAATTCGCCAACGCACCACCCGATAAAATATCTAAAAAGCCAAGTAATTGCGTTGTTTTAGCTGCGGTAAACAAACCCTCCAAAACCTGTTTAAGTGTTTCGGGAGTACCTATGGGTATTGGTATATGGGCCAGTAGTCTAAATACCAAAAGCATACCAGCAACAGCGAGTAAGCGTTTTCGCATATCTTCGTTTTTAAGTGAGCGACCTATCAACTTCCAGTTCATAATGTATGCATGTCCATTTCTGTAATAAAAAAACTCCTCTTACTATATCAGCTAAGAGGAGTTTGCGGCAATACGCGCTTGGTTGTAAAATCAACCCTGTTATTTACCTGTTTTTGTCGTACGCATAGGAAGCGGGGTTTTTGTATATGTACCACCAGCTTTTTCAATGAGCGTAACTGCGCCAGCACTTACGGCCTGTACATTAACAGTAAGCTTTTTTGTAATCTCACCGCGTACTACGAGTCGAACACTCGTATACGGGTTATCTATAATACCTGCATTAAAAAGTGTAAAGTTATCAATTACCCCACCAAGTGCGTTAGCTTTATCGGTAGTTAGCGTATAAGGTTTATCCCAAAAAGGTGTAAACCCGCGTAGCTTAGGTGTTCGCTGCATAAGTGGGTTTTGACCACCTTCGAAGCCTGGTCGTCGACCCTTACCAGTACGTGAACCTTGGCCTTTAGTACCACGACCTGCGGTTTTACCCTGGCCAGCAGCAATACCACGACCGACGCGGTTTTTGCGCTTATGTGCATCGAGTGTTAGTTCGTTATATTTCATTATTATTTCTCGGCTTTCTTGGCAGTTGAAGCAGCTTTTTTAGCATCTGCTGCGTTTTTAGTAGTAACCCAGTTATTTTTAGGTTTCATAGCACGAATTGCGTCAAGCGTAGCATATGATACGTTAATTTTATTGCTTGATCCGAGTGATTTAGAAAGAATGTTTGATACACCACCAACTTCTAAAATTGTACGTACTACACCACCGGCAATAAGACCCGTACCGGCACGTGCTGGTTTGATTAAAATGTGTGCACCGCCAACTTTAGCACTTGCTTCGTGTGGTAACGTGCCATCTAGAACAGGTACAGTAATCATGTTCTTTTTAGCAACTTCGGTAGCCTTGCTTACTGCTGCAGTAACATCTGCACCTTTAGCTATTCCTATACCAACTCTGTGCTTGCGGTCGCCCACAACAACAAGTGCACGGAATCTAAAGCGGCGACCGCCCTTTACAACGCGAGCAACACGGTCAACGTGCATAACGCGCTCGTCAAAAGGACTTGGTTCTTGAGGTGTCTGATTTCGTGGTTCTCTTGCCATATTAAAACTCCAATCCTTCCGCCCTGGCAGCATCTGCAAAAGCTTTTACGCGGCCGTGATACAAGCGACTACCGCGGTCTAATACTACCTTGCTTACTTTAGCCGTTTTGGCTTTTTTAGCAATTTCGGTTCCTATAGCGGCAGCTTTTTCTGTTAAAGTGCCTGTAGCTTTTTTGTTACCGACAGTAGTAGCAGCAACTAATGTTTTTTGCGTTTCGTCATTTATAACTTGCGCACTCACATGCATATTTGTAATGCGAATCATCAAACGTGGACGCTCTGATGTACCGGTAACGGTTGCACGTACGCGGTGGGCACGTTGAGTACGGTTAGATTGTTTACGAGTTAACTCACTCATGATTATTTATCCTTTCCGCTCTTACCACTCTTACGAACAATGCGCTCGGTAGTATATTTAATACCCTTGCCCTTATATGGCTCTGGCTTTTTAAATGAACGAATTTCAGCTGCAACTTGGCCGACTTGTTGTTTGTTAATACCTGAAACGGTAATAATGTTTTGCTCGACTGTAACGGTAGTACCTACAGGAATAGCATACACAACTTCATGAGAGAACCCTAGGTTCATCTTTAAGTTTGTGCCCTGTACTGCAGCCCTAAAGCCAACACCGTTAATTTCTAGTTGCTTTTTAAAGCCATCTGTCACACCGGTAACCATGTTCTGGATAAGTGTGCGCATAAGGCCGTGCTTGCTGCGATGTTCACGTTCTTCAGTTTGACGACTAACAACTAATTGGTCACCATTAACCTCAACATTAATGCCGGGCATCATAAACTGCTGCAGAGTGCCTTTACTACTTGTGACAGTGACATTGTCATTGTCGACAGTAATTGTCACGCCAGCAGGTATTTTGACTGGTAGTTTTCCTATACGACTCATTATTGCTCCTTATTATTAGTAAACTTGGCAAATTAGCTCACCGCCAAGGCGTTGCTTCTTTGCGTCGTTTCCGGTCATTATGCCTTTACTTGTACTGATTACAACGACACCACGGCCGCCTTTTACAGTTGGAATAGCATCAGCGGTTGTATACATACGGCGACCTGGTTTGCTTAGACGCTTAATTTCGGTGACTTGCGCACCATTAACGCCTAAAACAAGCTGTTTGCCAGAGATACCTTGCGCTACCTCTACTGACCCAATAAACTTGTGGGCCGCTAGAATTTTAGCAACTGCTTCTTTAACATTACTGTGAGGAAGCGTTACTGAATCTTTGTTAACTAATACTGCGTTACGAACGCGAGTAAGCATATCTGCAATTGGATCTGTTGAAACCATCATATTTATTACCAACTAGCCTTAGTTACGCCAGGGATCTCACCCTTGCTTGCATGTTCACGAAAACTTAGACGACTTAGGCCGAATTGGCGCATGTATGCGCGGCCACGGCCTGTTTCGCTACAGCGGTTCTTTAAACGGGTTGGAGATGAGTTGCGAGGTAGCTTATGTAAGCCCTCTAAATCACCTGCAGCCTTAAGCTCTGCACGCTTTTCAGCGTACTGAGCGTGCATTTTTGCTCGCTTTGCATCACGAGCCAGTATAGATTTCTTTGCCATATCTACTTAACTCCCTTTTCAAAAGGCATTCCAAACAATTGCAACAACTTCTTGCTATGCTCAGGTCCCTTAGATTTAATTACAAACACAAATTGCATTCCGTGTGGGTTTGATGTTTCTTCAAACGTAAGCTCTGGAAACACTGTTTGATCAGTTAAACCAAGACTATAGTTTCCTTGTTTATCAAAAGCTTTGGCACTAACGCCGTGAAAGTCACGAAGTCGTGGTAATACAATCGCTATTAGGCGGTCAGCCATTTCATACATACGGTCACCCCTAAGCGTAACTTTTAGGCCAATCTTGCTGCCTTCACGTAATTTAAAAGTCGCTATAGACATACGTGCAGTTGTCTCGATTGGTTGTTGACCAGTAATTTTGCGAAGTGTGTTTGTAGCAATTTCAATGTATTTTTTATCGTCTTTTGCTTTACCAAGACCAATGTTAACTACAATTTTTTCAAGTTTTGGCACTTGATTAACATTTGTAAGCCCTAGCTCTTTTTGTATGTTTGCACGCTCGGCAAGGTAAAGTGATTTTAAGCGCGGTACATACACTGCGGTTGATGATTTAGTAGCCATTATTTCACTTCCTTTCCGGTACTAACATACTCGCGTACTTTGTTACCATTTTTATCGAATGCAAAACGCACGCGACTTGGTTTTTTGCTTGTTGGTTCAAGCAAAGCAACTTTGCTTACCCAAATAGGCTTTGTTAGTTCAACAATGCCGCCTTGCGGCTTCGCCTGTGTTGGTTTAACGTGCTTTTTAACGACGTTAATGCCTTCAACGGTTACTTTGTTTAGTAGTGGGTGAGTCTTAACGACCTTGCCAGTTTTGCCTTTTTGGGCGCCAGCAATTACCACGACGGTATCACCTTTTTTAATGCGGATTTTAACCACTGTAGGTTGAGTCTTCATTATAGTACCTCCGGTGCTAAGCTAATGATCTTAGCGTAACCAAGGTCGCGTAATTCACGAGGAACTGGTCCAAAAATACGAGTTGCTTTTGGCAATTTATCGTCACCAATAATTACCGCAGCATTGTCGTCAAAACGTATCGATGTACCGTCTTTTCGATTAATAGCGTGTTTTGTTCTGACAATCACTGCTCGAACGACAGTCTTTCTCTTAACTTGACCCGTAGGGTTCGCTTGCTTAACAGTGGCAACAATGACATCACCAACACGAGCATATCGACGACGTGTACCACCAAGTACACGAATACAAAGTATTTCTTTAGCACCACTATTGTCACAAACTGCTAGACGAGATTCTTGTTGTATCATGGTATTACTCCTCGTCCTTTACGTCAGTTACGTTTTCGACACGGTCGTTTTCTGCAATTGCGGCTCTTGTATTAATGGTCTTAAGACTAAATCGCTTACGTGCAGAAATTGGTCGTGTTTCGACAATAGTTACAACATCGCCTACATTTGCTTCGTTTTTTTCATCATGCGCCATGTATTTAGTAGTAACACTGTACTGCTTTTTATATATGCGGTTTGTTTTGCGTGTTTGAATACTGATAACAATTGTCTTATCACCCTTATTCGAAACAACTGTACCGGTAAGTGTGCGGCTCATTACATGTTCTCCTTACTTAGTTGTTCGCTCATAACAGTCATAATACGTGCTAAATCTTTACGCTTACCACGAATAGCGCGAGTATTCTGTACTTCGCCCATGTGTAAACGGCGTCTCATTTCAATAATTTCTGCTCGTAGTTCATTGCACTTAAGCGCCAATGCAGGCGTATCAAGCTTACGGATTTCAACAACTTTCATGTTAGTTTGCCTCCTTTGTAATAAACTTCGTCTTAACTGGTAATTTGTGACCAGCAAGGCGCATAGCTTCGCGCGCTATTTCTTCGGTAACACCGCCCATTTCAAACAAAACGGTGCCTGCCTGAACTTTGGCAACGAAAAACTCTGGGTTACCCTTACCGCTACCCATTTTTACATCTTGTGGCTTACGAGTTACAGGTGTATGTGGGAATATGCGAATCCAAATTTTACCACCGCGCTTTATATAACGAGTCATTGCTTGACGACTTGCTTCAATTTGGCGGCTAGTGATGCGCTCATTTTCTTGGCTCTGCAAAGCATATTCACCAAAAGCAATCGTGTTGCAGCTTGTAGCTGGTCCACGGTTTTTGCCTTTACGTACCTTGCGGAACTTAGTTCGTGATGGGATTAACATTACAGTGGCTCCCCTTTATAAATCCATACTTTAACACCAATGACTCCAGCAGCTGTTTGTGCTTTCGCGCTGTTAAAATCTATATCAGCTCGCAATGTATGCAATGGCACGCTGCCTTCAACGGTTTTTTCGCGGCGCGACATTTCGGCACCATTTAAACGACCAGAAACTTCTATACGTATTCCTTTTGCTCCAGCACGCATTGTTGCTGCAGCAGCTTGTTTTGTTGCACGCCTAAACGCAATACGACGCTCGAGTTGGTGAGCAATGTTTTCGGCAACCAACTTGGCATACATTTCTGGCTTTTTAATTTCTTCGATGTTTACGCGAACTGGCATGCCATAAATTTTTTCAATTGCAGCTTTAAGTTCTTGTGCGCCTGTTCCGCCTCGACCAATAACAACACCGGCCTTGGCTGTTTGAATTGTGACGCTGGCCAAGTTGGGTGAGCGTTCAATATCTACTTTGTTAATAGCAGCGCGCGAACCAAGCTTTTTGACGATCATACGGCGAACCTGCAGATCATCGGTCAAAAACTTAGCGTAATCTCGTTTGCTTGCAAACCAACGACTTCGCCAATCTTTGTTGACTTGAAGGCGCATACTTATTGGGTTAACTTTTTGGCCCATTATTTTGCCTCCTTCTTTTCTTTCGGCTCGTCAACATTTGCCTTTACTGGCTTATTACGTTCCGTGCCGTCTACTGTTACAAATATGTGAGATAGTTTACGCTGAAAAGGCAGTGCACGTCCTTGTGCAGCTGGACGAAAACGCTTTATGCGAGTAGCAGATGTAACGCTAATTTCGGTTATAACAAGCGTATCTGGTTTGAGGTTGTTGTTATGTTCTGCGTTAGCTTTTGCACTTGCAATAACTTTTTGTACAGGAGTAGCAGCACGGCGCGGAGTATGGCTTAATATAACCAACGCATCGGCGACACTGCGACCACGAACCAAAGCAGCAACTTCGCGTACTTTGCGAGGGCTCATACGAACACCTTTAGCTGAGGCTTTAACCGGCATGATTATTTGCCTCCCTTAGCCATTTTACCGCCGTGTCGACGGAATTTACGAGTTGGACTAAACTCACCCAGCTTATGACCAACCATATTTTCTGTAACAAATACGGGCACATGAACTTTACCGTTATGCACAGCAATAGTACGACCAACAAATTCTGGTGGAATAGTACAAGCCCTAGCCCATGTCTTTATGATTGTGCGGTCATCATTGCCAAGAGCCTCAACCTTTTTGGCGAGCTTTGGATCAATAAATGGTCCTTTTTTCAGTGAACGACTCATAAACTAACCTTTCTACTTCCTCTTGGCCGCATGACGGCTTTTAACAATAAATTTGCTCGTTGTTTTACGGGTACGAGTCTTGTAGCCCAAGGTCTTTTGACCCCATGGCGTGACCGGAGCCCTCGCCATACGGTGACGACCACCGTCACCACCACCGTGAGGGTGATCGACGGCATTCATAACAACACCACGTACAGTTGGGCGAATACCCTTACGGCGCATACGTCCAGCTTTACCATACTTAATGTTTTGATGTTGGTCGTTACCCACAACACCAATGTGTGCCATGCATTCTACGTGAATCAAACGTACTTCGCCAGATGGCATACGTACTTGCGCATAAGTACCTTCTTTAGCAATTAGCTGCGCACTAGCACCGGCACTTCGTACTAGTTTTGCACCTTTACCTGGTTCAAGCTCTATAGCATAAATGCTTGCACCTGTAGGGATGTTTTTAAGCGCTAAACGGTTACCAGTTTCGACAGGCGCATCATCGCCACTGTGAATTTTTTGACCAATTTGAGCATTAGCTGGTGCTAAATTGTAGTGATAATCACCCTTAGTATCTTTGATACGAATAATACGCGCACTACGGTTTGGGTCATACTCGATGTGTTCGATAGTAGCGCTTGTACCTTTTGCCAGATCAAAGTTAACATGTCGGTACATTCTTCGTACGCCGCCACCTTTGTGGCGGGTCGTAATACGACCTTGGTTGTTACGACCTGAAGTAATCTTGTGAGTAGAAGTGAGTGAACGAACCGGCTTTTTAGTCGTGATCGTGCTCATATCTTGGCTTGTCATACCGCGTCTAGCTGGTGTAGTAGGTTTCATTTGTTTTATGGCCATGACTATTTCTCCGCTTTCTTAGACGCTTTTTTAGCTACGACCTTAGTTTCTTTATCTTCTTCTGCGGCAGCAAAAATAGGGATCGATTCGCCCTTAACTAAACGTACATATGCTTTTTTCATGTCGGAACGTGTTCCGTCTTCAAACTTACCAGCTCGGTAAAAACGTACTGCCTTACCTTTTTGATTGATGGTATTAACAGAAACAACGTGTACATTAAATTGCACTGTAACTGCTTCTGCAATTTGTAGTTTGTTAACGTTTGATGGAACAATAAATACATACACGCCTGTTTGTGACATAGCATATGCTTTTTCGCTAACACGTGGGCGGATTGTAGTAAATTTACTCATTATTTTGCCTCCTTAGCAGCTGTTTTTGCAGTAGCAAGGCGGGTGTGTAATGCGGCCAAAGCTTTGTTTGTAATAACAATTGCATCAGCATTTAGTACGTTGTATACAGAGATGTATCCAGCGTTACAAACCATGACGTTTTGTAAGTTAGCAAATGCACGTATAACTTCTGGAGTTTTTTGTTCTACTACGATTACAACGTTACCGGTAGCCTTTATAGCGCTGAGTAGTTTAACTGCTTCTGCAGTTTTGTTGTTTTTAAAATCAATGTCTTCAATAACACTAACGATGCCGGCAGCTGCCTTTAGGCTTAGGGCCTGGCGGATTGCTGTTCGCTTTGCGGTTGCGTGCAGTTTAATTGTGTAGTTTTCATTACCTGTAGGGCCAAAAACGACACCACCACCGCGCCATATAGGCACGCGTGAGCTACCAAAACGAGCACGGCCTGTACCCTTTTGCTTCCATGGTTTTTTACCACCGCCCGATACCAAACCGCGAGTTTTAGTCACTGCAAGGTTTTGGCGTTGGTTTGCATCATGAGCTAGGTAGGCCTGCTTTAATAGTTCGTGATTTTTAACTTCTAGGCCGAACACTGTGGCATCGAGCTTAGCAGATGTTGTGGCTTTTGTACCAGTAGCTGTATATGTAGGAGTACTCATTATTTAGCTCCCTTCACTAGCACTATGCCCTTCCGTGCGCCTGGTACTGCACCTGTCACGCCAATAATATTGTGTTCGGTATCAACCAAAGCAACAACAAGGTTACGAACGGTAACTTGTAAGTCACCGCCGTGTCCAGCCATGCGCTTGCCCTTAAAGATTTTTTGTGGGTACATCGACCCTATAGAGCCAGGGCGTCGGTAGCTACGGCCACCGTGAGTCTTGCGACCACGCTTAAAGTTATGGCGCTTAATAGTACTTTCAAAGCCCTTACCTTTGCTAGTGCCCGTAACGTCAACAACGTCACCAACTGAAAAGACCTCTGCTGTAAGTTCTGATCCTACTGCGAGGTCTTGCTCTAGTTCGGTAACGCGGAATTCGCGTACAATTTTTGGCATTTTGCCTGATGCTTTAAAGTGTCCTGCCTGCGGCTTTGCCACGTTCTTGTCAACTTCTGCACCAATTTGAACAGCTGTATAACCATCTGTTTCTTGGGTTTTGAGTTGTGTAACAACAACTGGACTAGCGGAAAGCAAGGTAACAGCTTGCATAGTACCGTCATCACTGATGGTACTTGTCATGCCAACCTTTCTTGTAATAAATGCTTTCATAGATTCCTTACCGTATTTTTACGGAGTTATTGCAGTGGTTCACATAGTTGCTAGGTGAACATGCTTTTATATTTAGCTTGTACCGTCGTACAAAATAGTTATGGCCACATCAGTCACTTTTGCATAAAAATGCTTGGTAGCTAGCAGTATCCATTTGTTCGGACTTACTAATTTACCAAGTAACGATATTCACTAAAGTGTAACAGAATTGTTCTAAGGAGTCAATATGTAGACTATTCTACTACGAAAGTTTAAACCCACCAGCAGGTCTTGGGTGGTCTAGGCTGTTCCAAGCGTTGCCTACGCTATACACCAATGTTGGTTTTAGACCTAACTCACCAATCACTCTCTCTACATCTGCAGCTTTTGCATCTCTATACATAACTTCGCCAGTACGTTTGTTTTTTAGTAGTGGTACCTGATATGTCGTACCAACGTTCATTTCATCCAGCTCATGAAGTTCTGCAGTTAATGTTGCAAACGTTTTATCGTGCCGAAAAAGTTCGGCTATATTTGCAAGCGGTATCACCATGTCACTTCCGTATATGTCTGTATAATTACCAAACAAATGTATTGCAGGTACTTCAGTTTCTTGTACTTTAATAGTAGGAATACCCCATAAAAATCCCTCGTAGAGCGTTCTTGTGTCAGAAGATACAGTATATAATTCATGTTCACCGAGTGATTCGTCTTCATACGTAATAGTGGCGTTTGGAGCATCTGAAGAGCCAGATCTGTAGATGTCAACATCATCGTTTATTACAGATACGTAAAAATATTCTGGATTATTCATGTTAATGGCGTTTGGTTTTAGTGCAATTGCCGCCATTATATCTTGTATCTTACGTTCATTAGTCATAGACTCATGAATTGCTTCGTCAAAATACACACTATCATCAAAGAGTTTATCTTGTCCTGCCATATATTCAGAATAATAAACTGTAAAGCCAAATAACTGCAAGCATAAGAATAAAAAAACGGATGTTTAGTACATCCGTTTTAAATTATAATCGCTTGATTACATTTTGATTTCGGCATCGCAACCTGCAGGCAGGCTAAGGTTCATAAGACTATCAATAGTCTTTGGTGTTGGGTCGTATACGTCGATAAGGCGTTTGTGTACGCGCATTTCGAACTGTTCACGGCCTTTTTTGTACACGTGTGGGCTTTTAACTACCGTAAAAGTACTTTTACGTGTAGGTAATGGAATCGGACCGGCGATTGTTGCACCTGTGCGAAGTGCAGTCTCGACAATTTGTTTTGCAGATTGGTCGATTACCTTGTGGTCGTAAGTCTTTAGGCGAATACGAATACGTTGTTTTTGGTTTGGTGCTGGTGCAGCTGGTGCGGCTGCTTTTTTGGCTTCTGCCATAATATTTAGCTCCTGTTGCTGATGTAACATCTACCGCTGGCACTAAGGACCATACTTAAGACTTTTAGTCATCTGCGATTAGTTTATGTTCAAATTATACAACAGCTATGTAATTAATCAAACATTCTGCCTATTTACGTCTGTTCAATTGCGATGGAGCAATTTTTAGCGCGTATATAAGTGCCGTTATAACTGCAAAGCCGCACATAATTGAAGGAACGGCTGCCTGCGTTTCTGGGTTTAGTATTGCAAGTATCGACATGGGCACTAAAAACACTGCGTAGCTTATAATCATCCAGGTGACAATCTTTTTTTGTCTGTTGTTTTTTGTTTTATTCTTACGTAAGTACAAAACACCCATTACAATACTTAGTAGTATAAGTCCAAAATAATACAAGCTATACACATAAAACTGCCTCATTCCAATCTGAAAAATTACGTAATTACCCGTACATCTATACCCGTCAAATGCTCCCGCTGCAGTCAAAAAGTATGCTACAAACATAATTGCCAATAAGTACAATACCGGCATGCTACCCTTGGGTAATTTTGTCGTCGTAAGCCGAGACATTAAGTGAAGTCCTAATAACGGCAGTAATGTTATAGATGCGTATCCTACTCGAGACGAAATAATTGCAACGCTACTATGCGTACAAACTAAGTACTCTGCAAGCTGAAAGATGCCCAAGTTTATCAGTAGCGCCAATATAATTCTGCCTGTTGTGTCCAATTTATAGCGAACGATTGTGTATACGGCTAGTGATAGCTCTATAACTAGCGTAGCTATCATTACTGGCGGAGAAAAACATGCCAGAACGACTGATTTTTTAATATTTTTAAAGAAATACATACACTCATCATATAGTGATAGTATGATTTAACCTAAGATACCGGCAAAATAAATAGACCCCTACGATGAGGGGTCTATTTTTAAAGAATCGTTTGTTACTTAGTAATCTTCGTAACAACACCGGCACCAACTGTGCGGCCACCTTCACGGATAGCAAAGCGCAAACCTTGATCCATAGCAATAGGCGCAAGTAGTTTTACCTTAAAGGTGATAGTATCACCTGGCATAACCATTTCTTTGTCAGCAGGAAGTTCAACTTCACCAGTAACGTCCGTAGTACGGAAGTAAAACTGTGGCTTGTATCCCTTAAAGAATGGCGTATGACGGCCACCTTCTTCTTTGCTTAGAATATACACTTCAGCATCGAATTCGGTATGAGGTGTAATTGTACCAGGCTTAGCCAAAACTTGACCGCGCTCGATATCATCACGCTCGATACCGCGCAATAAAATACCTACGTTGTCACCAGCTTGACCTTGATCAAGATTCTTCTTGAACATTTCAACACCAGTTACAACTGATTTAGTAGTTGGGCGTACACCGATAATTTCGATTTCTTCACCAACTTTTACAATACCTTGTTCGATACGGCCGGTAGCAACTGTACCACGACCCTTGATTGAGAAGACGTCTTCGATAGGCATAAGGAATGGCTTGTCTAGCTCGCGCTTTGGTTCTGGAATAAAGTCATCCATAGCCTTTACAAGTTCCATAATTGCATCTTCGTAAGCTGCGTCACCTTCAAGTGCCTTAAGAGCAGAACCCTTAATGATTGGAGCGTTCTCGTCGAAGTCGTACTTAGCAAGTAGTTCACGAATGTCCATTTCAACTAGCTCAACTAGCTCTGCGTCTGCCATGTCCATTTTGTTTAAGAAAACAAGGATTGATGGTACGCCCACTTGCTTAGCAAGCAAAACGTGTTCACGTGTTTGTGGCATAGGACCGTCAGCTGCGCTAACAACCAATACGGCGCCGTCGATCTGAGCAGCACCAGTAATCATGTTCTTAACGTAGTCGGCGTGACCAGGCATATCAACGTGAGCGTAGTGACGCTTTTCTGATTCGTATTCTTGGTGAGAAGTTGCAATGGTAATACCACGTGCCTTTTCTTCTGGAGCGTTGTCGATTTGCGCGTAATTAACAGCCTTGTTGACATCGCTTGGAAGTTTTTTAGCTAACACAGTCGTAATTGCTGCTGTTAGTGTTGTTTTACCGTGGTCAACGTGACCCATAGTACCAACGTTAACATGTGGCTTATCGCGTTTAAATTCTGCCATTTGTAATGACTCCTATTTTAGTTAAAGGGTTTATATGAATATTTTAATGTTATTCGCGATCCATAATTATTAGTCAAGCTAATAATAGCCCTCACGCGAGTTACTGGTTAATTGTAGCTAATTTAGCGTAATCTGTAAAGACTACTTGCCTGCTTTGGCAATAACTGCTTCGGCAACGTTATTAGGAACATCTTCGTAACCGTTAAGTTCCATGGTACTGCTTGCGCGACCCTGGGTCATGCTACGAATATCTGTGGTGTAGCCAAACATTTCACTTAGTGGAACGTAGGCGTTTACAACTTTAACGCCGTAACGATCTTCGGTACCTTCGACACGACCACGGCGACTACTTAAGTCACCAATAATGTCACCCATAAACTCCTCTGGAGTAGTAACTTCGACCTTCATCACAGGTTCAAGAAGTGTTGGCTGTGCTTTTTTAACACCTTCTTGTAAGGCCATTGAACCTGCGATTTTAAAGGCCATTTCGTTTGAGTCAACATCGTGGTAGCTACCAAAATATAGCTCAGCCTTAACGCCTACGACTGGGTAGCCTGCAAGCACACCGTTAGACATAGCTTCTTTAATGCCTTCTGATACAGGCTTGATGTATTCACCTGGGATTACACCACCCTTGATGGAGTTAACAAATTCGAAACCTTCACCAGATTCGGTTGGAGAAAGGCGCAACCATACGTCACCGTATTGTCCACGACCGCCAGATTGACGAATAAACTTACCTTGCACTTCAACATCTGACTTTTTGATAGTTTCGCGGTAGGCAACTTGTGGCGCACCCACGTTAGCTTCGACGCTAAATTCGCGCTTCATGCGGTCAACTAAGATTTCAAGGTGAAGCTCACCCATGCCACTAATAATTGTCTGGCCCGTGTCGTGATCGACTCTAATGCGGAAGGTTGGATCTTCTTCAGCAAGGCGCTGCAGAGCAACACCCATTTTTTCTTGGTCGGCTTTGGTTTTAGGTTCAATTGCAATACTTACAGGAGGTTCTGGGAAAGTAATGCTCTCGAGCAATACTGGGTTTGCTTGGTCACACAATGTGTTACCGGTTGTTGTACCCTTAAGGCCAACAATAGCGGCAATATCACCTGCTCCTACAGATTCAACGTCTTCGCGACTGTTAGCGTGCATACGCACGATGCGGCCCACACGCTCTTTTTCGCCCGTACTACTATTGTAGACATAGCTACCTGCAGCCAACGTACCAGAATACACACGGAAGAAACAAAGCTTACCAACAAATGGATCGGTAGCGATTTTAAACGCCAAACCACTAAAAGGTTCCTTTTCGTCAGCGTGACGAACCATTTCTTCGCCAGTCTTAGGGTTAGTAGCTTTTTGTGGCGGGATATCAATTGGGCTTGGTAGGTACATAGATACCGAGTCAAGCAACATCTGTACACCCTTGTTTTTAAGTGCAGAACCACACAAGATTGGGTGAAGCTGTACGGCAATCACACCCTTGCGTATGCAGTTATTGACTTCTTCTTCACTAAGTTCTTCGCCTTCAAGATGCTTCATCATAGCGTCGTCGTCGGCTTCGACAATTTTGTCTATCATTTTTGCGCGGTATGTCGCTGCTTTTTCTGCGTATTCTGCTGGAATTTCTACAGTTTCAAATTCGGTGCCGTCATCTGTTTTGTAGATATAGGCAACCATTTTAACTAGGTCGATAATGCCATTAAAACCACCTTCGGTGCCTATGGGCAGTTGAATTGCAACACCGTTTTTAGTAAGGCGTTGTTCGATACGGTCTAGGTCAATATAAAAGTCTGCACCAGTACGATCAAGCTTGTTAATAAAACAAATACGAGGAACACGATACTTATCGGCTTGGCGCCATACGGTCTCTGTTTGAGCCTCGACACCAGCAACACCGTCAAAAACCGTCACACCACCGTCGAGTACGCGTAAGCTGCGCTCAACCTCAACAGTAAAGTCTACGTGACCCGGGGTATCAATGATGTTAAAGCGGTAATCTGTGCCATTAAATGGCCAAATAGCCGTTGTTGCGGCGCTAGTAATGGTAATACCACGCTCTTGTTCTTGCTCCATCCAGTCCATAACAGCTTCGCCGTCGTGAACTTCACCGATTTTGTGCGTTTTGCCAGTGTAATACAAAATACGCTCGGTTGTTGTTGTTTTACCAGCGTCAATATGGGCAATAATACCAATATTGCGTACTTTATCGAGCGAAACTTTCTTTCCTGCTGCCATATAGTTTTTCCTAATTGTTAGCGTTAGTAATGTAAGAAATAAAGTATTTCTAGAAGATTAACGTGCGAAGTGAGCAAATGCTCGGTTAGATTCTGCCATTTTATGTACATCTTCCTTCTTTTTGAAGGCTGTACCAGTTTGGTTATAAGCATCTGCAAGCTCTGCAGCTATACGGTCGCTCATGCCCATACCTTTTTTAGCACGCGCAGCTTGTACAAACCACATAACAGTAAGGTGCTTTTGGCGTTGACCCTTACACTCAAAAGGAATCTGGTAGTTAGCACCACCAACGCGGCGTGAACGAGTTTCCATGTATGGCGTTATGTTTTTAATAGCCTTTTCGAATACTTCAAGTGCGTTGTCGTTTTTAACTTTAGCGGCAGCTTTTTCCATACCCTCGTAAACAAGGCGCTCGGCTAATTGCTTTTTACCATCTTGCATAACACGGTTAATGATACGTTGTACCATTTCGTTGTCGTATTTGCGGTCTGGTAGCTTAGGTCGTACTAAAGCTTTGGTAGTTTTTCGTGGCATGATTATTTACCAGCTTTCTTGGCACCGTATTTGCTACGGCCCTGCTTGCGGTTAGCAACACCCTGAAGGTCAAGTGCACCACGAACAATGTGGTAGCGCACACCAGGAAGGTCGGGCACGCGGCCACCCTTAATCATTACAACAGCGTGTTCTTGTAGGTTGTGACCCTCGCCACCAATATAAGCCCATACTTCGTAACCATTAGTAAGGCGCACGCGTGCAACCTTACGCAAAGCAGAGTTAGGCTTTTTAGGAGTTTTAGTTGTTACCTTAACGCACACACCACGTTTAAATGGGGCGTTTTTTTCGTAAGACTTTGTCTTTAAATTATTGACCACTCGCCGCAGGGCTGGAGATTTACTCTTTACCTTGGCAGTTTTACGCGGCTTGCGAATTAACTGATTGATTGTTGGCATGAATTTCCAATACTAATAGATTTATAAACTTAAGTGGTAGGTGTTGTGTAAGACGACAGCACTCGTTTCTTACGTAACTAGAACCTTATTTACCGTAAGTATAACAGCTTTATACTACAGTTGCAACATCTTCGGTAACGTACTGTTCGTTAGCGGCTGCTTCGGCGGCATCTGCTTCGGCTTTAATTGTGTCACGGCCACCTGTTCCTACAGGTATACGTCGACCCAATATGACGTTTTCTTTTAATCCATATAGGTTGTCAACTTTACCGCTCGTTGCTGCTGCTATAAGCACACGAGTTGTGTCCTGGAAGCTTGCAGCACTTAAGAATGAATCAGTCGACAAGCTTGCCTTGGTGATACCAAGAAGTAGCTGTTCGTATTGAATAAGTGATTTCTTACCCTTAACAAGCTCTTCGTTTGCAAGCAAGACAGACTGCTTAGACACAACGTCACCTGTTACGTATTCGCTATCGCCAGCGTCTTCAATTATGACGCGGCTAAACATTTGATGCACAATAATCTCAAGGTGCTTATCGGCAATGTTTTGACCTTGTGCTGCAAATATACGCAAGATTTCGTTCATAATATAGCGCTGAGTTGCTTCGACACCTGCAAGACGCATAAGTTCGTGCAAGTTTATGCTACCATTACTTAAACGTTGACCGCTCGAAACTTCATCGCCGTCTTTAACAGTAAGTTGCTTAAAGCCTGGAATTTCGTATCGCAATACACTCTGTTTAGCTGGAGTAATTATAATGTTACTACCTGCAACTTCGGCTTTACCAGCCATTGGTGTCACAAGAGGACGATTAGCGTCTGCACTATCTGCGATTACATCACCAATTACAACATCGCTACCACTTTTAATTTTTATTACACGACCATCAAGAGGCAGTTCTAGCTTTTCTTTATCTTTAGCAGTAATTTGAACGACGTAGTGATCGCCATCTTCCCATACATTAGCAGTACCGCTAATGTCTGCAAGGTACGCTTGACCCTTTGGTGTTCGTACTTCAAACAATTCTTCTACACGAGGCAAACCGGTCGTAATATCTTCACCGGCAACACCACCACTATGGAAAGTCTTTAGTGTTAACTGGGTGCCTGGCTCGCCAATACTTTGGGCCGCTATAACACCTGCAGGGTGATAACTACTTACAAGCTGACCGGTTGCAGGGTCAATGCCGTAACTCTGACGTGGAATACCACGTACAGACTGTACGCTAAGCACGCTTTTAATACGTACATTGTCTACTTTTTCGTCTGCATCAATTTTAGCTGCTAGTTCTACAGTTACGAGTTCATTGGCTTTTGCATGACCCTTAACGTCTGCAGCCAAGAATCGACCAAGCAAACGACTGCCATAAGACACGCCAATTTCAGCTGCGTCACTTCGGCGCATTTCAAAACCTGGGTCAATTGAATCTTCGTCAGTTGTAAATACGTCTTGAGCAACGTCAACCAAACGGCGGGTAAGGTAACCAGAGTCAGCTGTTTTAAGAGCCGTGTCAATCATACCCTTACGCGCACCGCGTGTAGCGGTAAAGTATTCAAGTGGAGTTAAACCATGTTTATAATTGCTTCTAATAGGAAGCTCGATTGCGCGACCAGTTGCGTCGGTTGTTACACCAAGCATACCAACGGCAGTTTTAACCTGACCGATGTTACCACGCGCACCAGATATAACAGCAATCGACATTGAACTATCTTCGCTCACAAACTGTTCGGCAAGAGTTTTTTGCACCGTAGCGTCTGTATCCATCCAGTTTTCGACTGTTAATCGGTAGCGCTCTTCTTCTGTTATAAATCCTTGATCAAACTGCTCGCTAATATCTGTCGACTTATTTTCTGCGTTGCTTAAAATACCATCTAGGCCAACTATGTCGCTAAAGTCATCCATACCCATACTAAGGCCACTATATGTAGCAAATTCGAAGCCTAAATCTTTTAGCGCGTCAGCAATTTCGGCGGTTCTATCTTGACCATACATCTGGTAAACAAGCGCCATTACTGTTTGTAGCTTTTTCTTGCTCATTGGTTCGTTTTGGAAAGGGAAATTTTCAGGGAATATTTCGTTAAACAAAACGCGTCCAAGAGTCGTAAGTCGCTTCTCGCCTCGATATGTAATTGAAATTGGGTGTTGCAAACTAATCGCATCGGCGTCGCGGGCCATGATTGCTTCTGCAACACTACTCATAGCTTTTGGCTTGAGTTCACTAAGACCTGGGCGGTCGTATGTTAGGTAAAAACAACCCAACACAATATCTTGCTCAATGTGTAGTATTGGCGAACCATCTGCAGGTTTTAGCAAGTTTTTGTTACTTGCCATAATGTCGCGCGCCTCAGCTTGAGAAGCGGCACTTAGCGGCAAGTGAACGGCCATTTGGTCGCCGTCGAAATCGGCATTAAAGCCCTTACAAACAAGTGGGTGTAACTGAATAGCCTTGCCTTCGATGAGTACAGGCATAAATGCTTGTATACTCAAACGGTGAAGACTAGGAGCACGGTTAAGCAATACGTACTTATCTTTAATAACTTCGTCAACAGCGTCCCATACAGCGATTTCGCCCAGCTCGATCATGCGTGTTGCACTGCGAATGTTATGAGCATACTCTTTGTCGATTAACCAGCCAATAACGAATGGTTTAAACAATTCAAGAGCCATCATTTTTGGTAGACCACATTGATTAATCTTAAGTTCGGGTCCAGCAACAATTACCGAACGACCCGAGTAGTCAACGCGCTTACCAAGCAAGTTCTGACGGAAACGTCCCTGCTTACCCTTGAGCATGTCACTAAGGCTCTTTAGTCGGCGGCGTTGGCCAGTAGCGGCAACTGCACGACCAGAACGTGCACTATTGTTATCTATGAGTGCATCGACCGCTTCTTGCAACATACGCTGCTCGTTTCGTCTAATAACTTCAGGAGCGTTTAGCTCAATTAGTTTTTTAAGACGATTATTTCGGTTAATGACACGTCGATAAAGGTCGTTTAAGTCGCTTGTTGCGAATCGTCCACCAGTTAACTGCACCATAGGACGCAAATCTGGAGGAATAACCGGTAAAATACTCAAACACATACTGTTTGGTTTAATGCCTGCGCGTTGCATACCTTCAAGCAAACGAAGACGCTTCATAAGCTTCTTTTTGCGCTGTCCTTTTGCTTCTTCTGTTTCGATGCGGAGATCTTCGATAAGTTGATCAAGATCAACCAAGTCAAGAAGACCTTTAAGCGCTGCACCACCCATACCAACTTTTACAAGCGCTCGTAGTTCGGTTGGCATAGCCCTAAAGTCGGTTTCGTTAATTAAGCCTTGCGCCTCTAAACTATCGAGTTGTTCTTTAAGAACTTCGTAATCTTTGGCGAGTTCTTCGAGCTCTTTGCTTTGCATTGTAGCGAGTTCTTTGATGTTAGAGCCTTCTTCTTTGGCTTCAGATTCAAAACGAGCTTTTACAGCTTCGTTAGCAGCGTTAAACTCTGCTTCTTTATCGGCACGCATTTTATCGCGAGCTTCAACGTCAACTGTAATAACAACATAACTTGCAAAGTAGGCAACTCGTTCTAGGTTTTTAACTGTCATACCTAGTAGCAGACCAATGGCACTTGGCGTACCGCGCAAGAACCAAATATGCGCCACTGGTGTAGCAAGAGTGATGTGACCCATGCGTTCGCGGCGTACAATGCTTTTTGTTACAAGTTCGCCGTTTTTATCGACCGCTGCTTCGCGACTACGTACACCCTTGTACTTAGCGTCGTGCGGATTAATGTCTTTTACTGGCCCGAATATACGTTCGCAAAATAGACCATCGCGCTCTGGTTTTTGTGTGCGGTAGTTAATAGTTTCTGGCTTTGTAATTTCACCGTGACTCCAGTCCTGAATATCTTGCGGGCTGGCAACTGCAAGCCTCACTGCATCAAAGTCAGAAATGTTCATGCCTGTATTGTATTTACGCATTAGTTACTCCCTCCATCTTCATCGTCTGTTGCATAATCATGCTCCTTGTGTGATGTTTCAAAATCACTTGCTTCAACACCAACTGGTACCGGCTCATCGTTTTCGTCTAAAGTAACTACTTCAAATTCGTCTAAAACTGCGGCATCTTCAGTAACGTCAATATCCGATATCATTTCTTTTGGAACTTCTATTTCGGGTAGGTGAGCAGCTTCTTCTTTAATATTGCTTGCAAGCACTTCTTCAGCATCTAAAATTACACCTTTATTTTTTTCGATAAGGTCAACTTTTAGACCCAAGCCTTGCAACTCTTTTACAAGCACGTTAAAGCTTTCGGGTACTTTTGGTCCAATTATGTCTGTGCCCTTAATAATAGATTCGTAGGCTTTTGAACGACCGTATACGTCGTCTGACTTAATAGTCAACATTTCTTGAAGCATATTGCTAGCACCGTAAGCTTCTAGCGCCCATACTTCCATTTCTCCAAAGCGCTGACCACCGTTTTGCGCCTTACCACCAAGTGGCTGTTGAGTCACCATAGTGTATGGACCGGTGCTGCGTGCATGAATCTTGTCGGTGATCATGTGGTTTAGCTTAATCATGTACATACAACCAACTGTTGTTCGCTCTTTGAACGGTTCGCCCGTATGGCCGTCATATAGCTGCTGCTTACCGTCATCGGGTAGACCAGCTTTTGTTAACAATTCACGAATTTTAGGAATAGGCACGCCGTTAAAACTTGGGCTGGCAACATTAATACCAAGCGCTTTTGCAGCCATTCCAAGGTGAGTTTCGAACAACTGTCCGACGTTCATACGACTTGGCACACCAAGTGGGTTAAGCACAATGTCAACAGGTGTACCATCGGCTGTAAACGGCATGTCTTCTTGTGGTAACACGCGAGCAATAACACCCTTGTTACCGTGACGACCACCCAGCTTGTCACCTACACTAATTTTGCGCATTTGGGCAACAAACACCTGTATTTGCATTAACACGCCAGCTTTTAGCTCGTGGCCATTGGCCCTGCTAAAGACTTTAACGCCAACAACTTTACCGTGCTTACCGTTACTCATGCGCTGAGACGTATCGCGAACTTCTTTTGCTTTTTCACCAAAAATTGCGCGCAATAAACGTTCTTCACTCGAAAGTTCTTGTTCGCCCTTAGGAGTAATTTTACCAACCAAAATGTCACCTGGGTGCACTTCGGCTCCAATACGTACAATGCCGTCTTCGTCTAGGTGACGGAGTGCTTCTTCAGATACGTTAGGAATATCGCTTGTCACAATCTCAGGCCCAAGCTTTGTCTCGCGTACTTCGGTCATGTAATCAACAATATGCACGCTTGTGAGTGTGTCGTCTTCGACTAGTTTGCGGCTAATCACCATCGCATCTTCAAAGTTGTAACCGTTCCATGGCATAAACGCCACGAGCAGGTTTTTACCCAAAGCAAGCTCGCCGTTGTCGATTGACATACCTTCAATTAAAGAATCACCAGCTTTGACGTTGTCTCCGGTACTTACAACAACATGTTGGTTAATTGAAGTGCCTTCGTTACTACGCACAAAGTGTAGTGGCTCGTAGGTAGCTTTTCTGTTTTTATAGCTTACGACTACTTTTTGAGCATCGGCAGATACAACCACACCGTCTTCTTCTGCAAGTACCATCTGACCCGAGTTTCGGGCAACTTCGCCCTCTAGACCAGTACCCACTACAGGGGCTTCTGGCTTGATCAAAGGCACTGCTTGACGCTGCTGGTTACTACCCATCAAACTTCGGTACACGTAGTTCTTTTCTACAAACGGAATAAGGCCGGCACTACTACCAATAATTTGGCGTTCTGCGGCATCCATATGCGTTACTTCGTCTGCATCAACCTCACCAGCAACCAAATGCTTACGTGCGCTGACGCGAGTATTCACAAAGGCGCCTTTTTCGTTCACTTCTTCACTACTGCTTGCAATAATTGCATGCTCTTCGTCAGCAGCATCTAAGTACACGACATCATCAGTAACCTTGCCTTTAACGACTGTACGGTACGGAGTCTCTAAGAAGCCATAGTCGTTAATACGAGCATACATAGCCATATTAAGCACCAAACCAATGTTGGCACCTTCAGGAGTCTCTACAGGACAAATACGACCATAGTGTGTTGCATGGGCGTCACGCACCTCAAAACCAGCACGTTCGCGGCTAAGGCCACCAGGCCCCATAGAGCTTAAACGGCGCTTGTGAGCAAGCTCAGAAAGCGGGTTAATTTGGTCCATGAACTGACTAAGCTGACTACTTGCAAAAAATTCGCGTACTGCAGCCACGACTGGACGTGCATTAATAAGTTGAGATGGAGTTACTGTTTCGATATCGCTCATGCTCATACGGTCTTTTGCGTTTCGTTCCATGCGCAGTAGGCCAATCCTAAACTGTCTCTGAACAAGCTCACCAACTAACTTAACACGGCGATTAGCAAGGCTGTCGATGTCGTCAGGTAAGTCTTGCGTGTTGTTTAGGCGTATAACCTCGGCAATAATTGCTATAAGGTCTTCGATACGCATTATGCGGTTTTCGGCTGTGTTAGCAACGTCTAAGCCAAGACGCTTGTTAATTTTGTAACGACCAACACGACTAAAATCAAAGCGCTTGTAGTTAAAGAACATGTTTTCAACTAGGCTGCGTGCGTTGTCAACAGTTGCCAAGTCACCTGGACGCAAGCGGCGATAAACCTCGATCAAAGATTCGTTAACGCCACGTGATGCGTCTTTTTCTAGGGTTGCAGTTAAATAACTAGTTTTACCGTTATCTACGTGCTTTAAGCCCTCGCGCATAGCAGCTTCACTCATACCAAGTGCGCGCAATAGCGTTGTAACAGTCAGTTTGCGCTTACGGTCAATTTTTACAAACAAAGCACCGCTGGCTGCAGTTTCAAATTCGAGCCATGCACCACGGCCAGGTATGAGCTTAGCACCGTATAGGTTAGTTGAACCATGCGAATCGGCAGTAAAAAATACACCTGCACTACGAATAAGCTGGCTAACAACTACACGCTCGGCACCATTTATAATAAATGTGCCGCGAGTAGTCATCCATGGGTAGTCGCCAAGGTAGATTTCTTGGTCTTTTACTTCGCCGGTAATTTTGTTCGTAAGCTCAATAACAGCCTTAAGTGGTGCATCGTAGCTTACGTTGTTTTCGCGGGCTTCGGCCTCGGTCAATTTAGGTTCTTCAAAGTGGTAATCTTTAAAGCGCAAACTAAGTTTAGTACCCGTATAGTCATCTATAGGGCTAATTTCGGCTAACAGCTCGCCTAGGCCTTCTTCTACAAACCATTGGAATGATTTGTTCTGGTGATCTACCAAGTTTGGTAGGTTAATAATTTCTTTCTTTTTTGTATAGAACTGTCGTGTTTTTTTGGGGATACTCACAGCAGATGCTTTGCTCATAAGCTACTTTTGTCACCTTCTTATTTAACCTGTTTGATCAGAACAGATTGTTTAGTTGTTTAGTTCTTTGGCCGGAAGAACACTACTATGTGATGCCTCTGAAAATCACAGGGACATCAAATACACGCGTATACTACTTCTTGATTGTAGTGTACCCCTGCTAGGTGCATAAAGTCAAGTGTTATTTAACCCAAAGTTGGCGGTCAATGGTTACGCCGTCTTCAATAGTATATTGCTGTGGTTCACCAACTGGCGTCATGCCATTTGCCTCACATACGTAGCGTTTTATTTCATCATCTGGTAGGGTTACCATCCAAAGTGCATCATGTATATTGCCGTGGTAGCTCATAAGGCCTGCAAGAATAATTGTACCTATTTCAATAGCCGTGTCCTTATTGGGTTGTTTTCGTACCCAATAACTAAGTTCAAAAGGGTTTGATACGAGTGTGTTCGCAGCCCAAGGTGCCTGCATAATTGTTGCAACACCTTGTGGCTTGCTACCTACTTTGGTGACAAAGGCATCTATTTTACCCAAATGCATTTGTGTAGCAATATGGCCAATGTGTCTATAAGCCTTAATAGGAGACTGATAAATTTTATCGGCATACGGTTGCTCTACTCGTAGCTGTTGAGTGTTACTATCACGCGCATTAAGCAGCGCTACAGAAGTACGAACGCGGTTTACGCCGTGTATATGTACAAACGGAACAAAAGATACCTCTTTACTCATATAGCACTACTATAAAACTATTTTATAACTTTGTCGACGAGGCCGTATTTAACAGCTTCTTCGGCGGTCATCCAGTAATCGCGGTCGACGTCTTTTTCGATTTGACTGAGTTTTTGACCGGTGTTTTTAGCTAAAATGTCGTTTAACAGCTTGCGTACTGCGAGTGATTCTTTTAAGTCAATTTCCATGTCGCTCACTTTACCGCGTGTGCCGCTGCTTGGCTGATGAATCATCACCTTACTGTGTGGCAATATAAAACGCTTACCTTTTGTGCCGCTGCTAAGCAAAAATGCACCCATGCTAGCCTGCAAGCCAATACCAACTGTTTGTACGTCGCACTTAACGTGGTTCATGGTGTCGTATATAGCCATGCCATCGTATACGCTGCCACCAGGGCTGTTAATGTATAAAAATATGTCTTTTTTAGGGTCTTCGTTTTGCAAAAATAATAGCTGTGCAACAATAAGGTTTGCGGTATGCGGGTTTACGTCTTCGCCCAAAAATATAATGCGCTCTTTAAGTAAGCGGCTGTAAATGTCATACGCACGCTCCATACGGCCGTCTGATTCTATAACTGTGGGTATAAGTAAACTTTTCATAACTGTAAGTATATACTGCCAAATTAGCACTCGTCAATGCTGAGTGCTAATTTATGCAAATTCACCGTGATATTGCTCGCTATAAGTTTGTGGGAGAAGTACAGAAACGCAGCGTGTTACTAAAAAAGCAGCAGCAAAATCTTTTCGTTCTGGCGAGACATCTTCACTCATTAATACTTCAATATCTTCTGCGGGCAAATGCTCGGGCATTGGGTAATTAGCTAAAAAATCTGCAGTTTTATAACGAACTTCATAAAACAACACTTGGTTGTGAGATTTAGCCCCGGCCGAGAGTGCGTTCATCATGTCTTGCTGTTGTGCGGTCGCAAGACCCAGCTCAATAAAGCCATTTATAACTTCTGACGAAGTTGTCGGGGTGATGTTTGTTTGCATGCTATTTAGTTAAAAACTTAATCGTTTTTTCGGTGAGTATGCGCTGAGCAATTTCGCGCTGGTTGTCTGGGTTGTCTAGCTCGGCACGCATTTTTTCGTCGCGGTATTGGGCCTTAAGGGCGTTTAGACGCTCGTCGAGCTCTGACGCTTCGACGGTAATTTTTTCAATAGTGGCAATTTCGCTTAGTACAAGCCCCGCTTGCACGCGGTCTATTGCTTCTTGCTCTAATACATCTTTTTTGTACTGATCTTCAGTTTTACCCTCAGCTTTTAAAAGCTCCTCGTAAGTTTGGCCGCGCTGTACGGCGTTTTGGCGTACTTCGCTCACAAGCATTTGTATTTGCTCGTCAATAATCTCTTGCGGCAAGGCTACTTTGGTTTTAGCGACAATAGCCTGCAGCGTTGCAGCTTCGTGGTCACGGCGAACTTCGTTGTCTTTATCTAATGCTAGCTGCGTTTTAATATCGGTTTTAAGCTGATCGAGCGTTTTAAATGGCCCAAGCGTGGTTGCAAAAGCATCGTCTAGTTTAGGCAACGCTACTTCTTGCACCTTATTAACCTTAACTTTAAAGGTCACTTTTTGGCCCTGCATAGTTTTAACACCGTAATTTTTAGGGAATGTTAGGGTAAATTCGGTTGTATCGCCAGCCTTTTTACCAACTAGCTCTGGCTCAAAGCCAGGAATAAACGTACCACTGCCAAGTACAAGCGGGTAGTCTTTGCCGTCAGCGCGTTCAATAGCCTTGCCTTTTTGGTCAAAGCCTTCAAAATCTATCCATACCTGGTCGCTATCTTTGGCGGCACGGGTGACATCGTTTTTTACAGATGCACGTGTGCGCAAGTTTTGAATCACTTCATCAACATCTGCAGCTGTAACTTTAGACTCTTTTTTAGCTACTTTAATCTTTTTGTAGTCTGGTAAGGTAATTTTACCAATAACTGGCACGGTTGCTTCAAATTCAAGACTCGTAAACGGCACAAACTTTAAAATTGTAACTTGCGGGCTTTGCACGGGGCGAAGTTTTTCGGACCTAGCTGCAGCGCTATATAAGCTAGACAGGGCTTCGTCTAAAAATTCTTGCTGGTAGGCGTTTTGGTCAATTTGCTTTTCGACAAGCTCTAGCGGAGCGGTACCCTTGCGGAACCCGGCCATTTTAACCTGTTGCTGCATACGGCCAAGCACCTGTTTTTTATATTTGTCTAGTTCGTGCTGTTCTGCGGTTATATGCAATTGGGCCGATGTTTCATTTGGGTGTGTAATAGTAAATTTCATAGATTGCTAGTATAACAGATACGGCAAACAAGTGCGAGCACAAGCACTTTAGAGTACTTTGGTTATTTTTTTCGCCTGTCTTTAACTACAGTAATGAGTCTTGCCAACGACAAGGTTTGTTCTTCACCGGATTTAAGGTTTTTAATACGGAATTGGCCAGTTTGAATTTCTTGCTCTCCTACAAACACAACAAACTCAATTCCCTTCTTTTCGGCTGTTTTAATTTGTTTATCTAGCTTGCGTCCAGTTGTATCAACAGCTACTGTCACCCCTTCTTCGCGTAGTTCGGCTAAAACTGGTTGTACCGAGCTGTACATATCACCAATAAAGGCCATATATAGCTCGGTTTCGCTTTCTAATGCCGGCATTAGTCCGTGTACTTCTAAAAAGTTAACAAATGTTACATCGCCCATACCAAAGCCAACAGTTGGTACTGGGTCTACACCAAATAACCCAACTAAGCCGTCGTAGCGGCCACCGCCAAACATGCTGCGGTTGTTGTCAGGGTTGGTATCAAACACCTCAAAAACAATATCAGTGTAGTAATCAAAACCGCGCATAAGACTAATATCAAATACAGTGTTGGTAATGCCGTTAGTTTTAAGTAGCGCCATAAGCTGTTTTAGCTCAGCAATACTTGGGTGACCGGCAACATCTGCGGGCATGTCGTCTAGTGATTTTAACTGCAAAAGGTCTAAAAGCTTGGCCGGTGCACCGTTGTCGCGGGCAGTTGGGCTCATACTTGCCTCAATGCTAGCCGCAAAAGCCGCAGGGTCAATTTTTGCCATTTTATCAACAAGGCGGCGAATTGTGGCTGACTCTACTTCGTCTAGCCCTAGGTAGTCTTTAAGTACAAAGTCTATAAACAAGCGGCTATTGAGCTTAATTTGGTACATGCTGCGCTTAGCGCCCACGCTTTGCATAATGGCATCGGCAACACTAATAATTTCGTGTTCGGCATACTGGCCTTGCACACCAAATATATCTACGTTTAACTGCCAAAACTGGCGTAAGCGGCCACGCTGTGGGCGTTCGTAGCGCCACAACTCAGGAATGCTATACCAACGCAAGGGGTACGCAAGCTCTTGGCGTTTTTGCGCAACCATACGGCTGACGCTAGGTGTCATTTCGGTACGCATAGTTACACTGCGATCACCGCGGTCTATAAACGTATACGTTTGTTCGCTTAAAATCTCGTCGCTACCCTTTAGTTGGTACAGCGCCGTTTCTTCAAGCATTGGGGCATCGTATTGTTCGTAGCCAAATTTTTCGCAAACTTCGGCCCACTTAGCAAACAACCACTTTTGCAAGCGTTTATCTTCGGGGTAAAAGTCGCGGGATCCTTTGTATGGTTGCGTGTTCATGTTCTTCTCTCTCATAAGTAGTATACGATATTACTTTTTTTAACTAAAGGTTAGTAAACTCAGTTTGCTGGTACATAGCGTATTGCTTGTTGTAATACGATGCCCACTCTTTATCTCCATAAGAAAAGTGCCACCATTCTCCATCAAATGGAGCAAACCCAACGTTTAACATAATACGTCGCAGTAATTGCCTATTCGACCAACTAGTTCTGTTTATGAATGGACTGAATGTATAACTATCTGGTGTAAATTCCCATATATTCGTACCAAATTCTATTGGCACGCCATTTTTACATAGCTGTACATCAACTGCACCACCAGTAGGGTGACCAGATACTTCTGGTACAGCAATTAATCTGTGAACAGCTTCTAGCAGTTCGTTGCCGGAATATTTATCAGTTAGTTTGTTGCGATAATATTCAAATAAATCCTTTTGAATAGTTAAAGGCCTATAGCCATAAACTACTTCAAGCTGCAAATCTGGACTATAGTCACTTGCCATTATTGCCGCTATGCCAAGCATTTTCTGTACACTAGATCTTACAAATATTGCATTTGCAGTATACGCTTCCATATTATTGTCTATAGGTCGAGCGCGTAATATTTCACTATTTCCAATTGACACGAGCGGTTCATTGTTTGGTACAACATCTACTGCAGCAAGCTCTGAATACGTTTTCATTTTTTCTTCTAATAAAGTATAAGTTTCATTTGTCTTCATAGTTAGTTCTTGTTTAAGTTTATAAAAAAAAGCGCCGAGGTCCTTCGGCGCTTTGATTATATTAAACAAACAAATTACTTCCGAAGATCTGACCTCGGCTGAGTATGTGACTGTACTAGGTTGTCGAAATTATTTTTCATATCATATTTATTATACCATTTTTTATAAATTAATATAAGTTAAGAAATAAATTATGAATACAATATTTACTGAGGTTGGTAGTCTACATGTGTATATAAGGCAAAGCCCGGGGGTTTTGTTAGCAAGCCTAGTTGTTCTAGCCCAGTGACACCAGCTATAAGTCTTGTTCTAAATTCTGGCTGACCAAGTGAGTCTGTTTTTGCTAAAAATCCTGCATCATAAGCAGTTTTTGCAAAATCTAGTATGGTCACACTGGCAATATCTGGCCCGTGGGCAATGTTAGCCGCCAATACAACGTCGCTAATACTTAGTTCGGGGCAGCTACTATTTTGGCGTTCTTGTCGCAACAGATGCAAATGGGCAAATCCCCTGCCTAAATTTTCAATTCTTTGTTGTTGGTGTGCAAGCTCTTCTGTCTTCCACGCTTCTACTGGGTGATCATTCATATTTTGATAATACTACAACTTTATTTATTATGTTGATTTACAAGAGACATTACATGCTCTTTTGAATTGTCACTAAGCATTGGGGCATCGTATTGTTCGTAGCCAAATGTTTCGCAGACTTCGGCCCACTTAGCAAACAACCACTTTTGCAAGCGCTTATCTTCGGGGTAAAAGTCTCGTGACCCTTTGTATGGTTGTGTGTTCATTACTTAGCTTAAGTAATACTATAGGTACTGGTTTTGTTATAGCGGTAACATGTTAACGATTCTGCGTTTTGCGGTGTTGGAACAAAAAAATAAATTAGTGTTCTTGGATACAATCGTAAACTGATTACAATATACGTCTTGAATTGGTCATAAACTTTGACATTACTAAATATAAGAGTATACCTAGGAATGAGGAGGTTATTTTATCAAATCAAGCCAATAATCCTAAATGGAGGTGCAAGATATGAAAAAATTCGTAACAACAAACCTTAGAGCCCTAGCTACAGTGGCATTTGCTTTACTAATAGTTACCGCGACGGGGATTGGTAATTCTAAAGCAGCTGCTATTGCTGAACCCGAAAATACAAAAATAAATATCTGTCATGCTACAGAGAGTGAAAAAAATCCATACGAAGCGTTGAACGTAAGCGTTCATTCATCACACGACAACCACGTACTTGATTTTGCTTATACCGGCCCGCTCCATGACGGTAAACCAGATAAAGACGGTGACGATTGGTGTCTAAGTCAGCGAACCGTCACGCCAAAAGCCGTAACATTTACTAATGCAACATGTGATACAAAAGGTAACTATACCGTACCTACTTCAGCGGGAGTTGAGTATTTGGTCGGCGAACAAGTTGTTGTGGCAGGTGCATATACCGTTACGGCGCCAGCAAATGTTACGGTAACCGCTCAAGTTATCAAGGGCTATTTCTTGCAAAAAGGTGCCCTAATTAACTGGTCATATAGCTTTACCGCAGCTGCGAATTGTCAAGCTGTACTAAGTGCGACAACTACGACAACTACAGCTACTACTACCCCTACAACACAGGTAGCCGTAACCCCCAAGGGGGCAGTTAATGCTGGCGGGCAAGGCAACATTGCAGCTATAGGACTTGCAGTGTCTGCTGTACTACTAACTGCTGGTGCATTACTAAAAAAAATTACCCTTAAATAACAGTTTGCTACAGGAGGCGACGGCATAGTGTGAAGGCTACTTCTTCACCTAAAACCAAAATACAACAACGGTCTAAAAAACATAGACCGTTGTTTTGGCGTTCACACAAAACCTTGTGGCGTATAAAAAAATATGAATTTAACATTGCAAAACGCGCAAAAGTAACTGTAAAGTTCAGATCATTTAGCACGCCCATTCACAAAAGATCTAAAAAAAGTAAGCAACTTGTTTTTAGAGTCGGTGTATTGGGCACTAAAGAAGTCGCCATTGAATATAAAAAAATTCATGCCAGCCGTAAAGCCGCTACCAATACATCATTATTTAAATTTAATTTTGCGAACGTGTTAACATTTGCTGGATGTGTTGGGTTATTCATTTTTGGCTTACAAGTTGCTGGCTTTGGGCGCACAAATCCACCAACGGTTAATGCCCAAGCAGTGCAAGTTCAAAAAATATCACCAGACCTACCAGAGCCAATAAAACAGCAATACCTAACTGCTTCTGTTCCTACAAAAATCGACATTCCAAGTATTGGCGTCAATGCTGATATTCAAAAAGTTGGGCTACTTGATGACGGAACCCTAGAAACACCGAGTGTTTTAAGTGGCCTTGTGGGCTGGTACCAATACGGGCCCACACCTGGCGAACAAGGTCCGTCGATACTTGTAGGTCACGTAGACTCATACAAAGGCCCTTCGGTGTTCTGGAACCTTAGCAAGCTTCATATAGCAGATACTATTAACATAACCCGTAGCGACGGAATCACGGTGCAGTTTATCGTGTCTAGAATAGCTCAGTACGGCCAAGATAATTTTTTAACACATGAGGTATACGGCGACATAGACCACGCAGGCTTACGAATCATTACATGCGGCGGCACGTACAACCGCCTTACAGGGCGTTATTCACAAAACACAGTCATTTACGCCGACCTTGCTATGTAGTTAAACCCAGCTGAGTTTTTATACATTTTACAATTGTTGTAGAGGCAATGCGTTAACGATTTTGCGCTTTGCAGGATCGCCATCAACAAACATATCTATTACGCTAAGGTTGTGAATGAGTACGAGGTACTAGACATTAACATTAATATATGCTATAATATTGATTACTATGGCTTTACATACTTTTGAAGCAAATATAACCCTTGCAGGTCGCCAGTACGATAATGTTGTCGGATATTTCGGACGTAATTTAGATGCCGTTCCACGCGAATATCAGTCCCTATCGCCACTATTTCAATTAGGAGACGTTGGTAGACGTATCGGAGAGATAGCTTTTACCCATGCCGAGGATAGTGAATTTGCGGGCGTATTATATGTTAGTGATAGCGATAAAGTCCAGAGAAATTACGATAGATTATTAGAGGTGGTGGGGTTGCCTTCAATTGAAGATGTGCCGACTGGAAATTTTAGGACACATCTCATAGCAGGTAAGCGAATTGGTAGTTCTGAAAATGACTTCACTACCACGTCTATCATTAGAACCTGTTGCCAACAAAGAAGTCAAGTAAAAGCAGAAAACAAGTTTATAGAGTTGGTTAGATCATACAACATAGATGAGTTTCAGATAAAACCACAAGATGTTTATGACCTTGCAAAACTACTAAAGCCTAAAGCTAAAAAAACAACTCCTACTATCAAACAAGCTTGAACTAGCTATCCTTAACCGCTTCGTAATATGTGACTTGCTGAAGCATAAACACTACCCTACACTTATACGTATGGAATTTATAAAATTATTTGGCTTAAGTTTTGCAAGTTTATTGGCACTAGATAGTGTTTGGTTGGTTAAGGTTGCGCCAAAGTTTTATAAAAGTAACATTGGCCACCTCATGACAGACAAGCCTAACTTACTGGCCGCTGGGCTGTTTTATGTCATATATATTGTGGGGTTGGTGGTGTTTGTGGTGCAGCCAGCTGTTGCCGACAAGTCGGTTATGTATGCTGCCACACGCGGGGCGCTATTTGGCCTAGTTGCCTACAGTACCTTTGATTTAACATCGCAAGCAGTGTTTAAAGATTGGCCCATAAAAGTAACCGCGGTTGATTTGCTGTGGGGCACAGTGCTAACGGCCGGTGTATGTAGCCTTGCCACCTGGTTGTTTATTAAGTTCTTTGCCTAAGGCCAGGGCAATATACTAACGCAACTTCTTTATGTCTTAAAAAGTTGACGATGGATTAATCTCAGTGCCGTTAAAAAACTTTAACTATACCGGCGTAAAAAATAATCCTGTGGTTTTTGACTGAATAGTAGCAATCTTCTAAGCTTTGGCTATTTTTATTAGCTCACTAGTTATGGCACTAGATATTGGAAGATTGAATCTTTCTTCTAGTGCATAGTACTGGCCATTTGCGTTACATTCTAAAAAAACAAATTCACCGCTAGTTTTTTCTACAAAATCAAATGCACCAAATTTCAAATTTATATCATCAAGGAACTTAATACATTTTTCTGATATATCGCAATCTATGCGCTCACTTTTAAATGTAACGCTTGAGGTCATTTGGTGTTTGCGCCAATCATCCTTGGCGTCTTTGTCTGTATAAATAGACACCGGGAATACCTCCTCCCCCACCACTGTCACTCTCCATTCACGATACTTGTTAATATATTCCTGGTATAGGCCGGGGAATGACACCGCTCTTTCTGATATTAAATTTACCTTATTACTGTCTAGAATTGTTGTCGGTAGGGCCATTTCTGTATTATCTTTAACAATGACCCCACGCATCATCTTTACTATTATGTTTTTATAAGATAAATCTTCAAAAAAGCGTGTTTTTATAGCTCCCCAATCGCTAGTTACGATTGTTTCGGGTATGTTAAATCCTGCCTTTTTAGCCACAAGCAATTGACCTAATTTGCGAGCGGCCTTATATATGTTTTCTGGGGCATTCAGCCATATACTCTCATCGTACAGGGGCCATATTGATTGATGTAAAGAGTCTACTTCATCTTGAAGCAATAATAGAGCCGCCTTATCTGATGCTTTATCTCTAATATTAAAGTCTGAAACTTTTCTATACCAGCTTGCAAGAATATTTTTTGGAGATATATCTACGCCTTCGTAGAATATTGATAATTCACCATTATTAGTAATATTCAACGTAAAGGACTCATCTGAGTCAAGAACTTTGTCCACTTTGTATATAACAGGATTATAGCCAGCACTGCTAAGTTGCTGCGCAACGGGTACATACTCTTCTTTTGAATGATCTGAAGAAGCTATTAAAATATTACCCTTCGTACTCATAGTCCTACAGCTCCATATTCATGAAAACAAAATTCAAATCGTAAATATCTTGAGGGACGGGTTTTTGTAATTTTTTTATGGCTTCTATTGTATTATCACCTGTCACACGGTTCACAATAGGTCCCAGCCTGTATCTGATTCTTCTCTTATTTACTGACTCTATTTCCTGTATTGGCGGTATGAAACTACTGCCATTTTCGTCCTCAAGCCATATCGTACCTAGTTTCTGTGAGCCCGTTTTTACTAATCCCACCCTATCAACAAGCGATGCGACAGAATCGGATGCAATACTAGATGGGTCTTTTTCTATACATTCCTCATATATGTGTAGAACCTTCTCCATATAAGTAACGTTTGAGTGGAGTGTAAGTATAATAATGGCCTCCGATCCGTCTAATCCAATGTTGGTCTTGATTGGCTCATGTATTTCATTAAGCAAATCAAGGACTTCTACAGCTCTTAACTGGCAGGCTTTTGCAACGGGTTTAATGGCTTGGATCTTTGAGTCCAAATCATACAACCCGTTTAGTTTTTTACCAAGTGCTGTCAGCCGAGCCTGATCTTCTTTTAGCCATTTAAGAATAAGGCTCCTATGTCTGGGGTATGCGTATTTCACTTAGCTTCCCAGTGCAGAAGTAGTAATTACCTATCTTCCCTGTTCGTCCAAGCGCTCTGATATGTCATTTCTGGAGTTATTGCATTCATTGGTTCTGCAAGCAATTCTAACACCGTTACTTTTCCTAATGTTCTTATACTATTTTCTGTTTTTAATATCTCAGTTTCAAGGCCTGTATCTAGAACTAAATTTTCATTACTATTTAATAATAATTCGCTCATGAGTTTCTCCTTGTTAATACTTTGATAGTAGCACCTTTAAATTAGAATACAAGTCAGTAACTCACATCCGTATATCTACGTGATCATTAATGTAATCAAAAATAATTCGCAAGCCGTATATAAAGACTGGCCAATAAAAGTAACCGTGGTTGATTTGCTATGGGGCACAGTGCTAACAGCTGGTGTATGTAGCCTTGCCACTTGGTTGTTTATTAAGTTTTTTGCCTAAGGCCAGGGCCTACTAAACTAGGCTACTTTTTTGTTGGGTATATGCTATGGCAACAGTAATGACATTGTTGCGATGACTGTCATGAAAAATATTAATCGCTTTAGACTTAATAGTTGGGATTGGCTATACGTATCGGCAATGTCGATAGTGGCTTCTTGGTATCTAATCCCTGCGATCGTGCGTACCGGTATGTGTTGCGCCTTCAGGTGCACTACTAGCACCGCTAGTAGTAGCTGCTTAGCATTTACAACAATACTTGGAACCTACCCATCATTACTGATACTATCGAGCTATGGATACACGACAATGGTATGAATCACTTACAAAACCGAGCTGGGCACCACAACCAGATGTGTTTGGGCGAGTATGGTCAGTAATATATCCAATAATTTTTGCAGTAAACATATATGTACTTGTGTTATTAAACAACAATAAAATCACCTGGATTATTGCGCTGCCGTTTTGGCTTAATCTTTTCTTTAACCTTGTATACACGCCAATTCAATTTGGATTTCGCAACCAGTTTATGTCGAGTATTGTTATCTTGCTCGTATTTTTTACCATTATATGGTGTATGGTCGCAATATTTCCTTATTCAAAATGGATTACACTCGCCTACGTCCCCTATCTTTTATGGGTTGGTATAGCTAGTGTCTTACAGATAAGTTTATGGTGGTTGAACCGCTAACAATTAGCTTATCTAGTTGCTCAAGAATGTCATGACAGTTCTATGCGCACCAGCTAAGGGTCTTGGGTCTGAGATTCTGCTGTTGCATCTGGCCGGGGATGAGGGATTCGACCTGCATCCTGCAGGCCCGCAACTTCTGCTTTGCAAACTAGTTTGCAAGTGAAGATTGCCTTGCAAACTGCCACTGGCAGTTTTCACCCCGAATGCTCACTCGGAATTCGAATCCTCCAACTCAAGCAAATTAAAAACCGCCCAAACGGACGGTTTTTAATTTGGCTGCCCTTAGTAGACGTACTTCGCAACTTTATCTTGGAATAGTAATGCGAGGAGTATAAGCAACTCCAGGCTCCATCTGCTCACCAAGCGCCAATGTCCTAGGTAAAGGGATAAGTCTTATTAGCGGTAAACTTTGAGCTTCGATGGAATCAGTAATATTTTCTGACGTAGCATTAGAATCTGGAGTAGGGATGTTTTCTTTCATGTGTTTTAGACTAGCATAAATTTCGTTGTGTGTATAATGCTTATGCTTGGCTGGGGAGGCAGAACGTAAATGGAACTTTTACAGATGAGGATCTTCTGAACGTTGATGATATAGAAGAAATCCAGAAACTGCTCGATGACTCTACGGAAGACGGCTCTTTAACTACTGAGGAGCTCGTTACTAAATAACATAGATTCAGCAATAAATAATTCTAGAGGCTCATAAATACCTTTTGTTTGAGCAATTTCAAGGACCTTATAGTATGCAAACTTGCGTTCTTTACGCACTAGGGGCGGAACCTTACTGTCAATTAGGGCCTGAATAAGCATGATCAATCTACCCGTTCGACCGTTGCCATCGCTAAAAGGGTGAATCTGCTCAAATTGTGCATGTGTTCGAGCTAGTTTGGAGATCAGATCGTACTTTAGCGAATCGTCCCCACTAAGTTCCTTAACAAGTTCAGGAACTTTTAAATGGTTTGCCAATACCACCCTCGAGCCTAGAATCCTAACTGCATGGTTACGGTATTTACCGGCATCACTAATAATTCCATTCATAAGTCGCAAATGGGTATCTAATATAAGTCCTTCGCTTATTACTAATTTTTTATCTTGATTTAGTAAATCTATTAACCAATGGAGTGTTGCCTGGTGGTTGCGTGCCTCTGCCTGTTCAATTGCCGTGCGGTTAGACAATACTTTGCGATCAAAGATAACATCCCCGACATCAGATAATGTCATAGTACTACCTTCGATAGTATTCGTATGATAGGTTAAGTAAAGTGTTAGTTTATCAAGTAATTCTTTGTTGCTTACTAGCTGCTGAGGGGTAATTTTGCTCTTTAGGGCCTGAGCTTTTAGCTTAGCGAGTATATTAGTATCTACCGTTTCGGTACCAACAGTGTCGAAATAGAGTTTTTCTATACGTACCAGTGCTTTTGCTCTGGGTTTAGATCTACTATTTATCCAGGAATTTACAGTTACGAAAGTTACGCCCAATTGCGATGCAAGTTGCTCCTGAGACCAGCCTGACGCTTTAATGATTGATTTTAGATATTCTTGGTAGTTCATAACTTTATAAGTATATCAGTAACTATACAAAGTTTCAATATAAGGCATTACCTATATAGGTAGCTCACTGATCATAATTAAAAAACAACAAAACATCAGCATATAAGAAAGTTTGGTGGACTAGTTGAAATTCAATTTGGCCGGGGAGGCAGGACGTTAATGGAACTTTTACAGATGAGGATTTACAAGTTCATGAACTTCTTCACAATGTTTGAAAAAGGAAACCATAATGACGGACTGTGATGACTATTAATAAGAAAGTATCCCGATGGAACGGTGCTTTCTAGTTAAGACACGCTAGTCCGACAGCAATACTAAAGGAATGGATCTCTAGAAGAACTTACCTTAACTCTTTCTCTGTCTAAAAGCTAAAATGATTACAGCGATTACGGGTAAGATCGAAATAACATACCTAGCCCTGTCTTTTGCTGTTGCTATAAAAAATCCGAAAAACGCTGAAACTACTAATAGAATTAAAAAATCATATTTCTTCATAGGATTATATTAGCAGATTTTTACTTAAGCATATATATGGGTAGCCGTAAAAGGGCATAAAGGATTCGAACTTAATTAAAAGATAAGGATTTTACAAATGATTGAATTATTTCACAATAACCGAAAAATCAAAACCGAAATAACAGATGAAAATACTATAAAACAAATTTGGCTGGGGATGATGGATTCTAACTTTTGTAGATAATATATATATATATATATATATATATATAAATCCTGGCTGAACTTGTTTTAAAGATCTTTGTAAGTTTTTTCGTTCCGGCGGTCTATTCTTACAATTAAAAAGCTGTTTGCATCTTTTCTAAATACAATTCTTAACCTTCCCTTTCGTACTCTAAAAAGATCAGAATGACCTTTTAGTTGCTTAATATCTAGCCCTAGGGTATCGTCTAATTTGACTCGCAATATCAACAACTTAACTAATTCACGCTCTTGAGATTTAAGTTTGGCTAAAAGCTTTTTTATCTTATCAGCCATAATAAATTATGCCTCTAGTACTGCCAGTACATCTTCAGCTTTAACGCCATTATCTTCGATGGTAGTAAAATCAGCAATAGTTTGCCAATCGCCTTCGTCACTGATTGGGTTTAACTGAAAAATAGGTTTTGATCGTTTAACTACCGTAAAGCTTTGTCCCTTAGAAATAGCTTCAATATACTTAGGGAACTGTTCGCGTAGTTCTTTAAGGCTAACAGATTTATTTGTACTCATGCACTAAGTTTAACTAAAGATTAACTTTATGTCAACGGGTTTTTTGGTTTTGAGTCAGGAATGAGTAACTTTTCCTAGGAGATAAGGGTATTCGAACTTTTCAACTTCCAGATATGAGGTTTGGTTGTATTAGCTGAATAATCAATTTGGCTGAGGATAAGGAATTTAAACCTACGAACGATGAGACCAGAACCCGGTGCCCTTCCACCTGGTTGTTTATACAGTTTTTTGCCTAACAAACCGGTTAATACCTTGCATAAAAACGTAAACTAACAGATAATCTGTCTCATTCTATATGAGTGAGCAAAGCTACCAAGACAAAGTGCGCAAGGGGTTAACCGGACCGGACGCTCCCTTGCCGGTGTGTTACCCAACGGCCTTCGATAGGCTTAGTACTAACGAAGTTAGCACAGAGTCGTATCTTGCATACGTTGGGTTTTGTGCAATTGACGAGTCTGCACACCTTACTAAACATCGTAAAAATAGCCTTATGACCGTTGCAATGAACATGATAGCGACAGATATTGGGCTAGATTCTTGGCGTGACCTTGGCTTTGCCAACGAATCAAGCGAGAAAAGTTTTTGTAAGCTACTACGTCATATGGTTAAAAATGGGTACGGCGTAATACTAGATATAGACGCAACCGAAGAGCACGATCTAGAACAAAATATCATATACAGCCCTGACAGCGAGCCGCACGGTGTAGGACTGGTACCACTTAACCAACACGGCGATTTATTTACCCTGACAAGCTCTTGGCTGCCTAAACATATGCAGGGGCCCCAAACACCAGAGGATGTTTTTGACCATTTAGTACACCAAAGCTGCCCAAGCTGGAACGCCTTCCCTTTTCATGATGCAAACGTTACGTATTTTCCGCTTAACCCATAGTTTTATAACGCAACTAACATACATTCAAAGAACTTACTTGTTTATGAAAAAGAGTCGCTTAAAACAAACCCTGCCTGGAGGCGTTTTATTTGGCTAAACTTGTTTTCGGGCTTTGTGAAGTAGCAAATACATTATTACCTATCAGTACGTTATTACTTAGCGTAGGTTCAGGAGTAACAAGTTTAAGATTATTCTTATCTGATGCACGATACAAAACCGTAATTTAACCCTATGTTAAAGGTCAATTTATCTTTTTGTAAGCAGATAGCTGATTCAATATATCCTGTGTAGTGACAGGGTTGTCATTCGCCTGTTTAGAAATCATTTCTGTACGCACTTTTTGTTCGAGCGTTCTTCTTACCATTTCCTTAATATCCGCACCACTTATTCCTTCTGCGGCCTCAGCAAGTTCGTCAAGATCAATCTCATCGAATAGTTGTCTATCTGCTGTTTCGCATGCTTTTTTCATATGTATGTTAAAGATAGATTTGCGTGCTTCACTATCCGGCAAACCTATGTATATTTTCCTATCAAAGCGGCCAGTACGAAGTAATGCTTCATCTATCTTATCTGCATTATTTGTCGATGCAATAACAAACACATTTCCTTTAGCTAGGAACCCGTCCATACACTGCAAGATTATGCTGACTACGCGACTCGTTGCCTCGTGAGAGCTGTTGCGCGATGGCGATAAAGCATCAAGTTCGTCAAAATATATAATAGCCTTCTCTGCTCGGGCTGCTTGTTCGAATATTCGTTTGATCTTTTTTTCAGAGTCGCCATACCACTTAGAAGTAACATCTGCTACCGATACTGGGAAGAACGAAGCATCTGCCTCTGACGCCACTACACGAGCCAATAATGTCTTGCCTGTGCCGGGCGGACCTTCAAAAAGTATGCCTTTAGGAGGCTGTGCACCCCACCTTCGGTATGATTCTGGGTGTGATAATGCGTACGCCAAACTCTTGATCTCTTCTTTTGCTTCAGCTTGGCCACCAATATCATCAAGTGTTAGCTTTGGATGTGCCCCATCATTTACCAATTGCTCAACTTCTTCTTGTGATTTTGTATCTTGCAATTTTTGAGAATTTTTCTGGACAACGCGCAAAGTAACTTCGCGCCCAGTTTGGTTTTCTTCCATTGCGTATGCAACATTCAACACCATCGCCATTGCCCCAAGCGTCTGTTCTACTGTCGCTTTAAATAGCTCCTTAGTTAGCTCAGGAGACTCAAATACATCCAATGTCGAGTCGTATCCATCCTTAAGTTTACCAGTGCTCACGATGATGCTTTCGTTTTCCGAGTAATAGGCACCTTGAGCGATAAGGAGGCGCGTTCCGTTTTGATCCTTTACGTCTAAACCATCCCTGTATGTAGTTATAGTGCCGCCCGTATCTTCACTAGACTTCTCTATAAGCTTAGCAACTTTTTTAACAACCCCTGCAGCACGTTTTTTATCTAGCAAGCTTATTGTTCCATATACGTCAAAAGTATCTCCGTCAGTCTCAACATTAAGCGTTACGTCATCTGCTGGAAGAGGCAGTCTTGTGTTGATCAGCTTAACGCTGCCGTTTACAGAAAGTACTTGTTCATAAACATCAGATATGTCCAAATTTTCATAAGTTACTATACTCGCAGGGGCAAGTGTAAGTTCTTCTGGAGCTTCAGGTAGCTTAATCGGCGCAACCGATTCATGTGCTTGTTCAATTGTCTTATCTTTTCTACCAAACATTAGGAATAATATAATACAACACTTTCATAATTTTTTCAATTGTAATATAGAATTCAATGACCCCGCTAACTAGTTCTTCAATAATTTGCTGTGCTTCAACAGTATCATCAGGAAGTCACTTTTCGATGGCCTGCTTCGCTAGCCTATTCGACATACTTTTATTTTGCAGGTGCAAAAGTATGCAAAGTCACGATTACTCGCGACCCCGCCTCAAGCCTACTCCAAGCAAGCTTGAAATCAGTTTCCGGCCTTGCTAAAGTCCACTGGACTTTCTCACCCCGCAGCTACAGAAATGCTTACTGTTCATCGGTATTTAGTCTTTGTGCTGGTTTAGCTACATAATAAAAAAAGCTATAATTAAAACTTATCATGAAAAAAGTATTACGCTGGGTTAGATTCGAGTCTTGTGACTCTTGTGTCGAGATTCTTTACATCTTCTTCAACTGAATCAAACCTATCGCTTGTAGTATCGCCGATTGCAGAAAGAATTTCATCGGATCTACTATCTATCTTGTTTTCTAGCCTTTCTTCTAAACCAGCAATTTCTTGATGTACGGTTGCAGATATGAATTGCTTTAAATCTTGAATAGTATCATCGTTCATGAACGTTAGTATATCACTTAAGTTGCTAGATGAATATGTATACTTCTGTACGAGGAGATCCGTGTAAAGTAATAATACTTTTACTTTTGTCAAGCTCCCGGATTCTGCAACATAAGCTGTACTTCAAAGGTAAGCCTAAACGACGGTAAGCTATGTACCGCCGGGGAATCATTGGTGAACGTAGATGGATTGAAGAACGCATCCTGCGTGATGAGCTTGGTCACTACGAACTCGACTTCATCGTCAGCCCGACAAAGAGCGGTGGCAAGGCTGTGTTACTTGTGGAAGTCGACACTCTAAGCAAACAAACTATGATAGAGCTAATGCCCAATCGAACAAAACCGTAGCTCTCGCGAGCCCTACGTAAGCTGTTTGATGGAGTTAGAGTCAAGACTATCCTGACCGACAACGACATAGCTTTTACCCACTGGAGATACTATGAACAGTTGCCTGGAGCTCCATTCTACTTTACGCATCCATACCATAGCTAGGAGAAAGGACTGGTTGAGAATACCAACAAATGGATACGCCACTTCATACCGAAGAATACAGATTTGCAAACAGTTACAAATGAAAGATCGCTCAGGTACTGACGTACCTAAACGATCGCCCAAGACAAGTCTTGGGCTACAAAACAGCCAACGAGGTATACTTAAGTAGGATAACAATACAAGCTTAAGTGTCCTACTTCAGGGTATCCTGTACGTTTTTTACTTAACCCATAGTTATATAGCGCTTTTAACTAACAATAAAGAACTTACTTAGTTGATTTAGTATAAAATATACTAAAGAATAATATGCATTTACATGACCACAAAGATAAAATCGAAGAATCACTCGCCCTTTTTTTTGAAGAGCAGCTAGCGAGTGCTAAAACCATACACCCAAACTACGAACTGCTTTGGTTACAAATTCAAAGGCTTGTTAATTCGGGTGGCAAACGCTTACGCCCCAAAATGACGCTTTTAGCATATAGGGCATATGGTGGTAGCGACATAGCCGCTGTTATGCCGCTGGCGCTTTCTCAGGAGCTTATTCATCAAAGTATGCTTATTCATGACGATATTATAGACAACGATACATTGCGCTACGGTGTACCAAACATTGACGGCGCCTATCGCCAAACCTATAGCCAATTTGTTGCCAATGAAAAAAGTCGCCAACATTTTGCACTGAGTGCTGCACTGCTTGGTGGTGACCTGCTTATATCTGCAGCATATAAAACGATGCTTGCGGCACATGTTTCTAAAGATACACTGAGCGCGTGCCAACAGTTGTTGTCGACGAGTATTTTTGAGGTGACCGCCGGCGAACTACTCGATAACGAGATTTCTTTTAAACCAACTGGGGAAATTCAAACCGCAACAGTTGCCCGATACAAAACTGCTAGCTATAGCTTTATAGGGCCACTGTTAACTGGCGCCGTATTGGCGGGTGCTCCAACTAGCGAGCAAGATCTTTTGCGGGTGTATGCCGAAAACTTAGGCATAGCTTTTCAGTTTACCGACGACATTATTGGCACATTTGGCGACAAAGCCGTAACAGGTAAATCAACTACAAGCGATATACGTGAGGGTAAAATGACTATTTTAGTAGAATATTTTAACCAGAACTCAAATGCCAAAGATTTAGCAACATTTAATTCAATTTTTGGTAATAGCAGCTGTAGCGAAAAAGAGGCAGACATTATACGCGACCTATTGGTGGCAAGCGGTGCTTACAAAAAAGCAAAAGACAAGGTTTTAGAATACTCAAACAACGCTAGTCAAGCACTAGCCCAGCTACACATAAACAAATCGGCTCAAGCTGCATTTACAGAACTTATTAATAAATCTACCGTGCGCGAATTTTAAATTATGGACCTATACAATGATGTTTCGTACCAAATAAGCCGGCTACTGACCCTGCGTTATAGTAGTTCGTTTGGCTTAAGCTCAAAGCTGTTTGCAAAACCCGTTCGCAAGCATATATATGCAATTTATGGCTTAGTACGAATAGCCGATGAAATTGTAGACACCTACCAAGGTGTAGCCGCAAAAGATGCGCTTGACGAGTTAGAGACCGAACTATGCACCGCCGTTAAAAGAAACTACAGCACGAACCCAATTATTCAAAGCTTTGTAGTAACTGTAAAAGAATTTGATATAAGCTGGTCGTTAATAACGCCCTTTTTTGACAGTATGCGTATGGATCTGCAGCCCATGACGTATTCAAAAAAAGATTACGACAAGTACATTTACGGCTCAGCCGAAGTTGTGGGCTTGTTGTGCTTAAAAGTATTTACCTTAAATGACAAAACTATGTACAACAACCTTGAGCATGGTGCACGGGCATTGGGTTCAGCGTTTCAAAAAGTTAATTTTTTGCGAGATATTCAAAATGACTACACGGTGCGTAAACGCTTTTATTTTCCGGGTTATAGCTATGACACGTTTGACGATACCGCTAAACAGGCCGTTGCGGCAGACATATACAGCGACTTTAAAACGGCCACTAAAGCCCTGCATACGTTGCCCCGTTCGTCTAAAAAAGCGGTGAGCTTAAGCTATGCTTATTACAGCAAGCTACTTAAAAAACTAGACGCTGCAACACTATCAACTATTAAGTCCGAACGCGTGCGTCTGAATAGTTTTTATAAACTTTGGCTACTTGCAAAGATACTAATAAGCGGAGTATTTATAAGGTGAGTAAAGTTATTGTAATAGGCGCAGGTATTGGTGGCATAGCAACAGCAAATTTGCTTGCAAAAGCTGGCTACGACGTACATGTGTACGAGCAAGGCCCCACTGCTGGAGGACGAGCCGGCCTGATTGAACTTGACGGGTTTATTTTTGATAGTGGGCCGTCGTGGTATTTAATGCCCGAAGTATTTGCACACTACTTTAGTTTACTTAACGAAAATATCGACGACTGGTTAAGCCTAAAGCGTTTAGACCCAGCCTATAAAGTATTTTTTGAAGCTAAGGCTCCCATAACAATTACAAGCGACCTAGCAACTGACTCAGCAACCTTTGAGCACATAGAAAAAGGTGCCGGTGCCGCCCTAGAGTCATATGTTAAAAAGTCCGAACATATGTACCGCATGTCACTAAAGCACTTTTTATACACAAATTTCGAAACGCTTAGCGACTTAACTCACACCGACATACTAAAAAATGCTCCAAGCCTGCTGCGCATGACGACTCGCTCTATAGACTCTTATGTGTCGTCTTATGTTAGCGACCAACGATTAAAGCAAATTTTAGAATACCCTATGGTGTTTTTAGGAACATCGCCTTTTAGTGCGCCGGCTCTATACAGCCTAATGAGTGCGCTTGATTTTAAAGAAGGTGTTTTTTACCCCAAAGGCGGAATTTACACAATAATACAAAGTTTAGTTGCAATGAGTAAAAAACTATCGGTAACCTACCACTACAATAGCCCTGTAAGCGCAATACAATCAAGCGAGGGTAAGGCTACGGCCGTGCAACTTGAAAATGACAGTATTGTTAAGGCGGATATTGTAGTTTCGAATGCAGATATGCATTATACAGAAACAAAGCTACTTAAAAAACAAGATCGTAGTTTTGATGCAAGCTATTGGAAGAAAAAGCAACCCGGGCCAAGCGCACTGCTAATGTACTTAGGCGTAAGCGGAAAAATTCCTGAATTCGAACATCACAATTTATTGTTTGTTGACGAATGGCAACATAACTTTGATGCAATTTACACGACTAAAACTATTCCTAAAAAAGCCTCTATTTATATATCGACGCCAAGCAAAACAGATCCTGCAGTTGCACCCAAAGGCTGCGAAAACGTTTTTGTACTTGTCCCCCTGCCGGCTAGTATTGACATTAACGATGCCGATCTTGAGTCGCTTAGCAACCACTATATTGAGCAAATAGCTGTTATGACAGGAGTTGATTTAGTAAATAGACTTAAAACAAAGCGCCTATTTGGCCCCAACGATTTTGGCAGCGCGTTTAACTCATGGCAAAATTCAATGCTTGGTCAGTCGCATCTTTTAAAACAAAGTGCATTTTTTAGAACCCCCAACAAAAGTCGTAAACTCTCTAACCTCTATTATGTCGGCGGCAACACAGTACCAGGTGTTGGCCTGCCAATGTGCCTCATAGGTGCCGAGCTTGTATACAAGCGCATTGCGGGCAATAAAAAAGGTGGTCAAGTTGCTAGTATTGAAAGGTTAGTAGACAGCCATGATTGAACAGTTCTACTACCTTTTGGCGCTGCTGGTAAGTATTTCTGGCATGTTAGTGCTAGATAAAAAATATAAGCTTGCTTTTTGGTTTGATAAAAAAAGAACTTACAAAACACTAGGTATTACCATGCTAGTTTTTATAGTTTGGGATGTACTGGGTATAGCACTTGGAATATTTTTTCATGGTGGCAGCAAATATACGCTGCCGATTAGAATCGCCCCCGAGTTCCCTATTGAAGAATTGTTCTTCTTATTTTTGTTGTGCTATGTGTCGTTGGTGCTTTATACGGGCTGGAGTCGTGTATGCAAACGTACCTAGTATTTAACATAATCGTTGTGCTACTAGTTGTTTTACTGTTTAGCATACGTGTTAAAAAGCCCTCAAAAGCGTGGCTATATACGTTTATAAGTTTGCTGGTACTAACTACTATATTCGACTCACTAATTGTTGCATTAAAAATCTGCGACTACGACACTTCTAAAATACTAGGTATTTATGTAGGTAAGGCCCCTATTGAAGATTTCTTTTATGCGGTAATAGCGGCTATACTAGTGCCATCGCTTTGGAATAAATTTGCCAGCAAAGACAAGCGATCATGATAAACACTCTACGTAAATTAGTTCTTGTATCTCGGCCGATTTCTTGGCCAAACACAGCCTACCCTTTTGCGGCTGGTTATGTAGTGTGCGGCGGTAGCAATTCGGCCGTGTGGCTGCTAGCTACTTTGTATTTTTTGTTCCCCTATAACTTGCTAATGTACGGCGTTAACGACGTGTTTGATTACGAGTCAGATATACGCAACCCGCGCAAGGGCGGCATAGAGGGCATGCGCGAACAAAAGCAGTTTCACCCTACTATTATTAAGGCCTGTGTTATAACTAACGTGCCTATTTTGGCGATACTGTTAGCTACACAGGGGCTTGTGCCCGCCTTGGTGCTGCTGGCTCTTACTTTTTTTGTGTTGGCTTACTCTGTTGCATATTTGCGTTTTAAAGAACGGCCCGTGCTAGACTCTATAACCAGTAGCATACATTTTGTGGGTCCGCTTGTTTATGCGATTTCGCTACTGCATTGGCCATCGTCGGCATGGCCTTTTGTGGCTGCGTTTTTTCTTTGGGGAATGGCCAGTCATGCATTTGGTGCCGTACAAGATATTATTCCTGACAAAAAGGCCAACATAGCATCTATAGCAACTGTGCTTGGTGCAGCCACTACTGTGCGGTTTGCTTTTGTGTTGTATATAGTAGCGGCCGTAATAATTGCGGCGCAAAACACTGGCGGCTTAGTTATAGCACTATGCGGTTTACTGTATGCAATAAACATACAAAAATTCTTATTTGTTTCTGAAAAAGAGTCGTTTAAAACAAACCGTGCCTGGAGGCGTTTTATTTGGCTAAACTTGTTTACGGGCTTTGTAGTAACAATGGTTCTAATTTTTGCCCAAATTACAAACTAATCAAACCTAGGTCAAATTGGTGCGCGAGAAAGGACTTGAGAATCGTCGCTTGCTTTGAAAACAAGTTTTCAAGTGACGCTCCTACTCGTAGTGCCACTGGCACTACTCCCCTACGGTTCAAGTCTTTTTGCGACAAAACAACAAGCCGACCAAAAAGGTCGGCATATTGTTTTGGTGCGCGAGAAAGGACTTGAACCTTCACACCTTGCGGCACATGCTCCTAAGGCATGCGTGTCTACCATTCCACCACTCGCGCTAACTAGGATCTTAACTGCTCTATTTTACCCTGTTGTCTAAATTTTTTCCAGTCTAGATTTGAGGGTATAAGACGATGCGCTATACAAAATCTTGGATAGCTACTTTTTGCTAGCTGTTCGCCCCTGACAAATAATGAAACTATGGCGGTGATCGCAAATTTACTATCAGTTAAATAGTCTGCCGCAGCTTCGCCCGAGCCACCATCAATAGTTGTATCATCAAACACTATTCCTTGCTTATTAGCATACTTACTCTCATCTATATCATCTATTAATTCAAATTTTCTCCGGGTTACCTTACGCAATGAAATAATCTCGGGTGAATATACTCGTAGCTTGTTAAATGCTTCTATCCAGCCTACGGCACTACCTGGCATGGGTATTATAAAATCTACTTCGATATTTTTTGAAAACAACAATTTACTGAAGGCATTTAAAATAGGTGCGCGTAACTGTGACTCAGTCTCTTGGTAACCTAAATCTAAATGATTATTTGCTTGCCGCCTACTATCAAATTCAACATCCTTCTCATGCAGCTGACTTGTGATGATTTGATCTATAGTATGATCTGGTAAAAAGTTATCCACACCCCATTATACCACATTATTAACATATTCGTTTATAAAATACAAGAGTGGCGTCGCCGTACTCTTTTTTTAGAAGTTCATTAAAATGAGGATTTTTACGCGCTATGTAGTTACTTGGTATAGATATAACAAACAGTCCTTCTTGTTTTGTGTGTCGAGCAATCTTCTCGAGCAGCGCATCATTTACGACGTCAAAGGGTGGGTCGGCAATAACAATATCGTACAGTTTATCTAGATGGCCGTTGCTCCACGACTTGGCATTTGTGCGTAACACTGTAATTTTGTCGTTAAGTTTTAAGCTTGCTACATTGGCTGCAGCGCATTTGTAAGCATCAATATCTAAGTCTATGGCCATTACATGTGCCGCACCCCTGCTGATAGCCTCTATGGCTATGGCACCGCTTCCTGTAAAGGCGTCTAGAACTGTTAGGCCACTAAGCTCGCCCAGCACATTAAATAATGCGCCTCGTATTTTCTCGCTCATTGGGTGAGTACGATGGCTTTTTGGGTCAGCTAAAACACGACCTTTTAAATCGCCAGCAACAATGCGCATTACTTTTTGCCCTTTAATAGGCCGGCGTCGCGTGCAGCACAAAACCAAGCTAGGCAAACCGTTTTAATCATGACCGGACCTAAATGGTTACGTACTTGGCGTGCCATTTTAACGTTCCAACCTTTGTCGTAAAAACCGTCATACATATCTAGTAAGGCTATTTCACGAGCACTCCGCTCGAACCATTCCACGTAGCCGATTTCGGTCACTTTTTGAATGTTTGCTTCAGATGGCACCGCTTTAGGAAACGATAGTGGCGCCAACATAATCGCTACGCCCATTTCAAACATGACGTGCATACTCATAACACCACCACTTCCCCATATTGCCCAGTTTTTTTTAATTGTTTCTGCAATTGTATCGCCAGGTATTAGTAACTTGTCTTTAATGGTAGTGCGACTTTCGATTCCTTCACCACGCAGTTCGCTGATTTTTTCTTCGTACGGAAAATGGTGTGCTGGCGTAAGGCCATCGACTATTGAATGTGCGAGCCAGGCTGCATTAAACGCTGCACGTTCCATGTTGCCCTTTTTAAGCTCAGCCACAAGTTCGTCGTAATGGCGAGTAATATAACCTATTAACTCGGTATCATCGTCATCAAAAGGATTATAAAAATGCCATGGTTCGTCACGCGCGGGGCTTTTGCGTTTAATGCCATCGGGACCATTTTTACCCTCAAAATATAATACTTGTTTTAAAGTTGGGAACCCGTGCATTGATGATGTAATTTTTTGCAAATGTTTATAGGCGACGCGATCAATTTTTTGATGCGCACCAAGTATAGCACCAGATGCATTGGTAAATGTTGTTCCTGAATACACGAAGTTTTAATTTAAGTTTGTAATTGTGCGTATGCGTGATACGTGTTCTGCTACTACTGGGTAGTGTAGCAGATTTTCATCTTTAGAGATAAATTCTTCGGCCCCTGCCCTTGCAGCGGCTATTAGTTTTGTGTCAGATAACGTGGCTACTCGTAAGTCTAAAGCGCCCGACTGCATTGTGCCGTATAACGCTCCGGGTCCACGTAGTTTTAGATCGAGTTCGGACAGTGTAAAGCCGTTATTGGTGCTAGCAAATGCCCGCAACCGCGCACTAGGAGCCTTAGAGTCGCTTGGTATAACATAACAGTGTCCCTGTTGATTTGACCTGCCCACTCGCCCGCGTAACTGATGCATCTGTGCCAAACCAAACCTGTCTGCACCTTCTATGATCATAATTGTTGCGTTGGGTACGTTAACGCCCACTTCTATGACAGTAGTAGCGACTAAAATATCTAATTTGCCGTCTATAAACTGCTGCATAATAGCTTCTTTTTGGTCAGCTTTTAGCTTGCCGTGCAATAACCCTACGCTGTGGTCTTTAAACTGTTTTGCCATTAGTTTGTACACATTCTCGGCAGATGGCGCCTGTAGCATGTCGCTTTCGGTAATAAGCGGACACACAACAAATACTTGCTCGCCCAACAGTAGGCGCTGCAACACATGTTTATACATGTTAGCTCTAGAATTTGGCGACACTATAGTAGTTTTTATTGGCAAACGACCAAGGGGCATAACGCCAATAATAGATATATCTAGCTCACCATATAACGTAAGCGCGAGTGTGCGTGGAATAGGCGTTGCTGTCATATGTAGCACGTGCGGCATGCTTTTGGCTTTGCTTTGTAATTTTTTGCGCTGATCTACGCCAAAACGATGTTGCTCGTCGACAATAACAAGGCCCAAGTTATGTATTGCAACTTTATCTGTAATCAAGGCGTGTGTACCAACTGCGAGTTTTGCACTACCCTGCTGTAATGCTTCGTGCGCTTGGCGCTTTTGGGCAGGTTTAAGCGAACCCGTCAACAATACGACTGAATCGCACTGTGGTAATGTTTCGCTTACACGGTCGGCCTGTAAAAATGCCGCATTAACCGCCTTGCGTATTGACGCAGAATTTAAACCTTTAGTTTCGCGGTAAATTGGCACAATACGGGCGGTGTGAATAGGAAGATTATCGGCACGCTCAACTACAGGACTAACAATACTCATACGCTGACGACTTAAGCCAAATTCGCCACTTAAAAAGTACTGTGTATTTGCGACTAGCTGTGTTTTGCGGAACGGCTGATTAAACCATACAATTTTTACACTACCCGATTCGTCGCTTGCGAGAGCTTCGGTAATGTGCAGACCACGCCTGACATAACGCGCTGTAATGTTACTAAATGTTACCTGCAATGTAACAATACCAGGTTTTAGTTGAGCGATTTTTTGTACGTCTGAATAATCGTTATACGCCCTAGGCACATAGGCAATAAGCTCTTCTACAGTAGTGACGCCAAGCACAGCAAATAAGCGCTCTTGCGCTTGACCCACCCCTTTTATGTATCTTAGTGACGTGCTCACTTATGCAGTGTACTACACGCGCTTGCGAAGTAGATATACCGTACTCGGCCCAAAATAGGCATGTGCAAGCGGAACCTGCATAGCCTTCTCAAGGTTAACAAGACTTTTTTTGCTAAGTAATTTTTTAATACGAGGCGACCTAAGGTTACTTACAGACAATACTTTTTCAACCTGTAGCCCAGCGTGAGCAAGTTGTTTGCGTACTGTGTGTGGGTTATGGTTTACGAATGGAATGTCGCTGTCTTTGGTGCGTATGTCTACTGGTTCGTGTGGCATGCGCTTAAATTTAACGGCATGTTTTACACGGTTTTTGGCATTAGAATAATTAGCAAACTCTATAAGTAAATAACCGTTTGGCTCAAGTATACGTGCGATTTCGGCAAATTCTTCGGCTGGGTCGGGTATGTGATGTATGACCCTAAAAACAGTTACAAGGTCTATGCTAGCATCTTTAAATGGCAGTTCGGCAGCTTGCGCCAACACCATATCTATACCTTTTTTACCCTTTAAAAAGTCTTTACCAATGTCGAGCTGTTGTTGAGAAGGCTCAGCCAAAGTGACTTGATCTGAATAGTCTTTAAGTATTGGACAGATACGCCCATAACCACCGCCAACATCAACAGCGTGCTTAAAGGTTCGATTTTTTAGTAGGCGTCTTATAGCGACTTCTTCGGCTGCGTGCTCGTAGTCGCGACCATCCCAATAGCGTAAATAATTGTGTGTTGGGTCATTGTATTGATCGGCTTTTTGCTTTGGCATAGGGTCCTTTTGTTTATGAATGAATTAATTTATAGAGCATTTGCTGGTTTTTACCGCGCCTAATAATAACATAGCCATGTATGGTATCAGAGGTTTCGATGGTAGTTTTGTTGAGTGGTATTTGTTGGCCGTTCACATATATTGCGTTAGATGCCAAAAATTGACGTGCTTCGGTTTTAGACTTTGCAAGGTCATTGGCCACTAAAACATCTATGATTGGTACTTCTGGGCCCTCGGCGTAAGTGAGTTCGCCCTTTAGAACCACAAAATCTGCTGCACTTAATTCAGAGTAACTGTTACCACCAAACAATACTTCGCTCGCTCGCTGCACCGATTCGGCAATGTGCTTACCATGTACAAGCGCAGTTACCTCGTAGGCGAGCCGCTTCTGCGCAAAGCGATTACTGCTTGCCTCTTTGTGGGCGTTCATAATATCGTCAACGGCGTCTTTATCTAGCTCTGTATAGATCTTCAAGTAATCTTCAACCCCTTGGTCATCGACATTTATCCAAAATTGATAAAACGCGTATGGGCTGGTTTTATCTGCGTCTAACCATACGGCTCCGTCTTCGCTTTTGCCAAATTTTTTACCAGTCGTTTTGTTTATGACTAGTTGTATTGTTAGTGTGTGCACTTCTGCACCTCGGGCTTTACGAATAAGATCTACGCCACTTAAGCAGTTACCCCATTGATCGGCACCACCAAGTTGCAAGTTAACGCCGTATTTATCATATAAATGTAAAAAGTCCATTCCCTGTAATAAGGTATAGCTAAACTCTGTATAACTAATACCGGCTCCGCCTTCACCAATTCTCTGCGCAATATAATCTCGCTGAACTAGCGGCGTCATACTAAAGTGCTTGCCAATGTCACGCAAAAAGTCTAATACTTTTAATTCTTTTGTCCAGTCAAGGTTATTCACAAGAGTAAACTGGCTATCTCCAAAGATACGCTTTAGCTCACTTTCAGCCGCAGCTACGTTTTGCGCAATCGTTTCTTCGGTTTGCAAGACACGTTCTTTATCTTTACCGCCCGGGTCGCCAATAAGGCTTGTGGCACCACCGGCAAGTAAAATAGCTTTATGGCCATGGCGTATAAAAGCCTTGTCGAACATCATGGCGGCCAAGTTACCAATTGTCTGACTGTCTGCGCTAGCGTCAAAACCATGATAAAACGTCCATTTTTTACTGTCTAGCTCTTTAATGTCTTTAAACGTAGTTTGGTTTACAAAACCACGCCAAATGAGTTCTTCTGATAATGTCATATACCTTAGTATACAAAGTAGCTAATGTGCAGGCAAACTTGCTATACTGTTTAGGTAACAATTTGGAGTACAAGCGACAACAATTATGGCAGACAAACCACAATCTAAAGAGCCTATCACCCCTATCAGAAAACGACGAGTAAAGGGTAATAAGTTTGTAACAAAATCTGGTTCGACAGTTAAAATTCACCGCACTATGACCGAAAAGAGTATTGCTCGGCGCGAAGCCAAGCTTGCTCGCAAAGCAGCACGCCTAAAAGGCCTGCCTAAGTCACGTGTGAAGCGCTTTTTTTGGCGTTTACACCCAAAACGAGTATTTGCTTTTTGGTTTAGCCGAGACGGACTGACACTAGCCTTAAAATTTGCTGGTGTTGCGCTAGTCGTAGGCTTTTTTAGTCTTATGGCTATATTTGCCTACTTTAGAAAAGACTTACCTGATTTGCGTGATATTTCTGGTAGTAACAAAGGCGGCAGTGTGCGTTATTACGATCGCACCGGCCAAACCCTATTGTGGGAAGATTATGACGCCGTAAAACGTGTTCCGGTTCCATATGATAATATTTCTGATTATATGAAAGATGCCACTATTGCTGTTGAAGATAGAGATTTCTTTAAACACGGCGGATTTGATACAAAGGGCATTATTAGGGCGGCGTACAACAAGTCGCTCCATATGGTGGCATTGAATACGGAGTTGAAGTGGCGGCACGAACCTATTTTCAAAAGAATGCTAAAGACCTTACCTTAGATGAAGCAGCCTTTTTAGCATCTATACCCAAGTCACCAACCTACTATTCACCCTATAGCCAATCATTTAAAAAAGATCAATTACTGGCTCGTTCAAATTACGTTCTTGACGTTATGACCGATATGGGCAAAATTAAACCAGAGCAACGTGATGAAGCAAAAAAAGTTGATGTACTGGCAAAGATAAAGCCACGTCAGCCTAAATATACAGGTATACAAGCACCTTACTTTGTACTAGCAGCAAAAAATCAGCTTGAAGCTAAGTATACGGAGAAAAACTACAAACGAGGCGGCTGGAAGGTTACCACAACACTAGATATGCCGAAGCAAAAAATTGCCGAAGAAGAAGTCGCAAAAGAGCTTAAAATTATGCTCGCGAGTCCTAGTTTTTATGCTTTTGATACTGCCGCATTTGTTGCCGAGGATGTTAAGACGGGTCAGGTTGTTGCCTTAGTGGGAGGTGCTGATTTTGCAGATAGTTCACGAGCAGGTGAAATAAACTTTGCTCAGCAGCCGCTACCCCCAGGATCAAGTTTTAAGCCTTATGACTACTTATCTCTTATTGAAAACACAAATACTTTTGGGGCTGGAACCGTGTTGTATGACATACAAGGGCCTATTGACGGCTACCCGTGTACAAATAAGGCAGTACCAAAAGCTGGTGGTAACTGTTTGTACGATTACGATTTGCGCTACCCTGGGCCAGTAACACTTCGGTATGCACTGGGTGGGTCGCGTAACGTACCGGCCATTAAAGCAATGTTGATTGCAGGAGTTGACAAGACTATTGGTCTAGCAAATAAGCTTGGCTTACAAGACAAAGACGGCAGCGGCGGCTACAAGTGTTATGCCGATGAGAAGCTAACAGAAGAAACTCAGTGTTATGCGAGCTCAGCAATTGGCGACGGTGCCTTTTTAAGCCTAGATAAGCATGTAAATGCATACACAACAATTTCACGAAACGGTAACCGTATTGACCAGACATACATACTTAAAATCGAAGATTCTTCTAACAAAAAAGTATATGAATGGACACAACCAGTTGGAGAGCAGGTCGTACGACCAGAATCTGCGTATATTGTTGCTGACATGATGGCAGATCCTGACGCTAGCTATTTTAGTAATAAACCCCATCGTTACAAGGGGCACGAGTTTTCACTAAAAACCGGCACCACTAATGACGGTAAAGATGGTTGGCTTATGGGCTTTTCTACACAATATGCTGCTGGTGTGTGGGTTGGTTATCATAGCAGACAAAAAGCGTCTCGCGCCTTTATGGAGACCATGACAGAGCCCATTTGGGGCAACTGGATGCGCCGTGTTCACGACGAACTTAAACCAGAAAAACGCGCAGTTCCTGCCGGCCTACAAACATTACCAGCATATGTTATAACCTCGCACGTTGGACTTGGATCACGCGAGCCTAGTCGCAGTACCGACCTGTACCCTTCGTGGTTTGTCAAGCCAACGATTAAGCCAGGCGAAAAACAAATATACGACAAAGTATCTGGTAAAATCGCAACTGACTGTACCCCTGCACTTGCAAAAGAAGAACGTAGCTTTGCAGAAGCAGCGCTGTATTCTGGTGATAAATTCGTAACAGGCAGTAGCGATACCGGTCAAGAAAAAGATGATGTTCATAAATGTGAAGATATTAGCCCGACAGTAAGTCTTACAATTAGCACTACACCAACAATTGGTACGTACAAGCTTACTGCAACAATTACACAAGGTACAGCCCCACTAAGTGGTGATAAATTTAAGGGTGCATTAACTTTTAAGATTGATGGGCAAGTAATAGAAGGTGGGTCGGTAAGTATTGACAGTTCAGGACCATATTCGGTTACCTATAAGTCAACTTTTAACGATACAAAAACAATTACAGCAGAGGTATCCGACAGCCTACTCTACAGTGGCAGCGATGCAAAGTCGGAGCTGTTCGTTAAAGCTCCTTAGGGTTTATAAGTTAGCCCTTTAGATTTATAAACTTTGAAGCCTGTACGTTATTATTTGATTCTTTTAGACTTGTTTTTAAGATGAGCAAAGCTCATTTTACCCGCCAACGTTTGCAAACTACGTTCTATTACAACAACTTGTTTTGTTTGTAGTAAGTGAGCTGCATTATCTACGACCACCATAGTGCCGTCTTCTAGGTAGCCAACTGCTTGACCACGAGATTCACCCTTTTGGAGCAGCTTTACTTCTTGCTCCTCGCCAGGTAAAAAATTTGGTCGCATAGCGTGTGCAAGTTCGTTTACATTAAAAACAATAACTCCCTCGTTAGCTGCTACCTTATTTAGGTTATAGTCTGTTGTGCATAAAATGGCACCGCGCTTTTTAGCCAATAATAGTAATTTATCATCAGTTGTTGCAGCGCCCGGCTGATAGTCATCAACAATATACAAACTACCAAGCTGTTCGCGTAGCGACTCGGCAATGTCTAACCCGTAGCGGGCGCGTGAGCGTTTATGATTATCGCTACCATCGGCGAGCATTTGTAGTTCGCGCAAAATAAACTGCGGTACCACAACTTCTGTGTTTACTATGCCAGTTGAATATATGTCTTTGATACGACCGTCTATAAGAGCGCAGGTGTCTAGTACTAGGCTGGCCTTTTTTTTACCACTACTTTGCGGTTTGCTTTTCATAAATAGGCTTAGCACTAATAGTGTATTTACGGTGATAATGAATGTTTGAATTGATTCGTTCATATTACTCTTTTTCTAAGAATGTATTAAGGGCTTCGCGCACTGTTTTAACAGAAACAAGCCCAGTTATTTTTTTTGAAACTTGAGGTCCAATTGCGCCGTCAAAACCAAGTTTTTTAGCTTCTTGTACACGTTTTTCGGTCATTGGTACGTGCCTTAGCTCGCCACTTAGTCCTAGTTCGCCAAATACGACTGCATGTTTTTTTAATTGCATACCTTTAGCGGCAGAAGCAATAGCCATAACGACCGCTAAGTCTGCTGCGGGTTCGTTTAGGCGAATGCCGCCAACAACGTTTATATAAATATCTTTGTCGCCTAATTTTAGTTTAGTACGACGTTCCAGCATGGCAATAAGTAGGTTAAGCCTGTTACTGTCAAAGCCACTAGCAGCCCGTTTGGGGTAGCCATAGCTCGTGGGGTTAACAAGCGCCTGAATTTCTACTAAAAGCGCCCTGCTGCCCTCTATAGTGGCATGTACGACCGATCCGTCTGCTATTTGACGCTCTGCAAGCAGCGCTGCAGATGGGTTAGCCACTGATGCGAGACCTTTTTCTGTCATTTCGAAAATGCCAGTTTCGCCCGTGGCACCAAAGCGGTTTTTAATTGAACGCAGTAACTTAAAGCCTCCGTAGCGGTCGCCTTCTAGCTGTAATACGGCATCTACGGTGTGTTCAAGCACCTTTGGGCCGGCAATTGAACCTTCTTTGGTAACATGGCCTACTAGTATTAAGGCCGTGTTTGACGCCTTTGCAGCGGCACTTAACAGCTGCGTACTGTTTGTAATTTGACTAACCGAACCAAGAGATGAACTTATTTCTTCGACTCCTACTGTTTGAATTGAGTCGACAATTGCTAGCTGGTATCCACCTTTTTGAATTGTTGCAGCAATGTCATTAGTTGCAGCTGTTGAAGCGATGTCTATGTGGTCTGCGACTACACCAAGCCGTGTAGCTCTCATTGCAACTTGGTGAGCTGATTCCTCACCGCTAACATACAACACTTTGCCGTGCTTTTGTACGGCAGCAGCAACCTGCAGTAACAGCGTACTCTTACCTATACCAGGCTCTCCTGCTAGCAATACAACCCCACCAGGCACCAAACCGCCGCCCAATACTGTATCTAAGTCTGGCATTGCAGTTGGAATACGTGCTACGGTATCTTGCACTAGTACTTGGCTGAGTGGCCTAGGATCAAGCATGCCTTTATGGCCACGTAGCGACAGCGTCGTATCAATTTTTTCTTGTATAGTGTTCCATTCGCCGCACGTGTTGCAGCGACCAGTCCACGACCCAAAAGCAGCTCCACAACTACTACACACGAATTTAACAGATGCTTTTTTTGCCACTAATGACTCCTTTGCAGGTATTATAACCCTTACTTTGTGTTTGGTATACGTGTATCTATGGCCTGCAAAAGCTCTTGCTCTTCTGTGACAATCGCGTTTCTGGCCTGCACTATTGAATTGTATTGTTCAATTTTTGCCTTTAGCGAAGATACATTTGCGTTAAACGACTTTACTAGCACATTAAAACTTGGGACTAATGCATTGTACTCTGCAAACGATTTGTTAGATAAATAGCTGTCCATGGTAGCTTTTTGAGCGCTAATTTTAGCATCTTGACTATCGAGTGTATTTTTAAGGTTATCTATTTCTACTTTTAACGCTTTAATCTGGTTATCGTATTGTTCTACCTTGGCTTCACGCTTGCTAAACTCGGCTTCATATTGCTGAGAAAGCTTAACAACACTCGCCCGAGACGCAAAATATTGTGCGTAGTATGTCTCTAGCTCGGGTGAAAGTACTGCAACTTCGGTTCCTAATATTGAATGAAGCTCATTTGGTACTACCGTAGCATCGCGTTCGCGGTAGCTGTCGATGTTTTTACGTATGCGTTCATCTGTAACAGTTGAAAACGCTTTTGCAGTCAAGTCGTCAATACGTACGCGCTCTTTTTTGCTAAGCCTGTCGTACGCCGCATGCAGCATTTCGTGAGCAGCTGTTACTTCTTGTATGCCATTAAGGCGTTGATCGTCAACAGCATAAACATAAATGCCTCCTATGGTTTTATAGCACCCGAGTACTATGGTCTTTTCGGCAGATTGGCAAGCTTGCCTAAAGTTATCTTTTTGCGATTGCACTTGCGGCTTTGCAACGTAAAAAATTTTACGCGCATTGTCGGTCATAGTAGTTTTATCAGCTAAACTCACTACCTCAGCAGGGGGAGTATATGATCGAAGCGTCCACCAGTCATACAAATTTTGGCGTTGCCAAAAAATGAGCCCCGGGACAACAAACAACAGTACGATTAAAAAGTTACTTAAAAATTTGCGCATATAGTACTAAGACTAAGTATACCCGATTTATATAAGTTTATGTCGTTCGTTAGCTGTGTTAAAACTTAAACCTGTTTTGTTAGCTTTAACATGTATGCGGTCGCCCTTGTGGTACGTGTCTTCAAGCAAGCCACCAGCCAAGTGATCTTCAAGTTCATCTTGAAGTAAACGACGCAAAGGCCTAACGCCGTATTGCGAATCATAGCCTTTTTCAACTAGCCATTCTTTGGCTTTTTGGGTAAGTTCTAAGATTAAGCCCTGCTTAACTAGTCGGTTACGTAAATCATCGAGCTGTACATCTAAAATGCGCAGTGCGTCTTTTTTAGTAAGCGCCCTAAATACCACCACTTTATCTATGCGATTTATAAGCTCAGGGCGCATGAGTTTTTTAAGTTCGTCGTGCACTTTACTTTTGTTGGCTTCGTGCAAGGCGTCAAGGTTACCTAAATCAATATCGCTCGTTGCTTCAAAACCAAGTTTTACTTCTTTTTGAAGCTTTTCGGCACCAACGTTGCTAGTCATAATAATAATTGTATTACTAAAGTCTACCCTACGACCTTTTGCATCTGTTAAAACGCCGTCTTCTAAAATTTGTAACAACATGTTAAACACGTCTGGATGAGCTTTTTCAATTTCGTCAAATAATACGACACTATATGGCTGGCGGCGCACTTTATCGGTCAATTGACCACCTTCTTCGTAGCCAATATAGCCAGCCGGCGCACCCACTAAACGGCTTGCAGTATGTCGCTCGCTAAATTCACTCATATCGATCTTCAATAGGCTTTTTTCGCTGCCAAAAAACTCTCGCGCAAGTACGCGGGCGAGTTCGGTTTTACCTACGCCCGTAGGACCCATAAAAATAAATGACCCAATAGGGCGTTTTGCACTGCTAATACCGCTTCGGCTTCGCCTTACAGCCCTAGCTACAGCCGTTACGGCCTCGTCTTGGCCAATAACGTGCTTAGAGATGTTTTTTTCAAGATTAAGTAAGTATTTTGCTTCACTATGTATAACCTTATTTACAGGAACGCCAGTCATGCGCGATACGACAGCAGCGATATCTTCGCTACTTACCTCAATGCGCTTTGCAGCTTTGTTGTTTTTAGTAAGTGCGTCAAGGTCTTCTTGAATCTGGCTTGCCTTTTGCTTTTCGCGGGCAGCTTTTTCGTAATCTTCGGCATCGACAGCATCCTCAATGGCTATTTGAACGTTTTTGAGATCTTTTTGCAACGCTCTTAATTGTGGCGGAGTTTTACCTTTATCTACACGCAAATGTGCGGCTGTTTCGTCTAGTAAGTCTATGGCCTTATCGGGCATAAATCTATCTTGAATGTAGCGCGATGCTAGCTGTACGGTATCTTGCAACACTTCATCACTTATAATAACCGAATGAAAATCTTCGTAATGCTTTTTTAGGCCACGCAATATGGCGAGCGTTTCGGCCTGGTTTGTCTCTGGAACCTGAATAGGCTGAAAGCGGCGCTCGAGTGCAGCATCTTTTTCGATATGCTTTGTGTATTCACTAGTTGTAGTAGCGCCAATCACCTGAATTTTTCCGCGCGCTAATGCTGGCTTTAGTATATTGCCAGCGTCCATGGCGCCCTCGGCTGCACCTGCCCCAACAAGTAAGTGAATTTCGTCTATAAATACAATGGTTTTAGTATCTTCTTCTAGCTCTTGCATCACCTTTTTAAGACGTTCTTCGAACTCGCCGCGGTATTTTGTACCGGCTATCATACTTGCCAAATCAAGCATTACTATTCGCTTGTCTAACATGGCATCTGGCACGTCTTCGGCAGCTATGCGCTGGGCTAAGCCTTCGACAATGGCGGTTTTACCAACACCTGGTTCGCCAATTAATACTGGGTTATTTTTGGTGCGGCGGTTTAAAATGGTGATAGTACGGCGTATTTGCGCCTCGCGGCCGACAACTGGGTCTAACTTACCTGCTCTGGCTTGCTCGGTTAAATCTATACCGTATTGATCTACTGTACTTTTTTTAACTTTGCGCTTGGTTTTAGTGCTAACAGAACCTGATTGATCATCTTCGTAGCTTTGACGGTTAAGCTTTTGTTCGAGTTCGGCAGTAATACCATCAATGTTCACGCTCATGCTACGCAAAAGCACGGTAGCACTTGCGTTTTTTTGACTTAAAATACTGTATAAAATATGCTCGGTACCACAAAATTCTTGGGCATATTCTTGAGCGATTTCCCAACTCATTTTAAGAGTTAATTTAGCAGCCTCGCTTAAGCCTTTAGCGCCCATGTTTAGTGTCATGTTTTTAGGGCCTAGGTTCATTGCTAAGCGAGTTTTATCTAAAGTAACGCCAGATTGTTTTAAGAGCTTGGCCCCTTGAGAGGTTTCTTGTGCCAAAACACCCATTAACAAATGCTCAGTACCCACATAAGCACTGCCAGCAGCCCGAGCAATGCCATCGGCATGTTTTAAGCTAGCCAACGCGTTGTCGGTTAGATGGTTTAAAAAGTCCTGAAAGTCTTGTGCATCTTGCATGTTATCGCTTCGTTTTCTGAGGACAACCTACGGTTTTCCTCAGCGCGCGGTGCAAAAAATATGATTTTTGCTCCGGTTGCTCTTTTTCCTGTCTTAGATTGGACGCTGTTTTTGTTCCAATACAAACATAATACTACGCCAAATTAGCACTCGTCAATATAGAGTGCTAATTTACTCTGCGTCGTGGTTAATGTATACACCCACTGAGTAAGGTTCACCAATATAATCGATAGCATGATAGATCGTAGATTCATCTTCACGGAAACGCATCGAATATACATCGCCAGGATTCAATACAATAGTTGCGAAAGCATTTCTAAAACCAGTGACAGTCGTGTCAATAAACCCAATGCGTCTCTGCCCTGCCAATTGAATAAACGAGCGCGAATAATCACCAAAATCCGAATGCAAGTCTCTGCTCGCATTTTCTAGATCAACCATAACTCCTGCAAATGTAGCTTCTGAAAAATCACTACCTACGCTTCTATGCAATGCCTTTAAAGCTGTTACAAAAGACAGGCTTCGTGAAATTTCTCTTGGGTTACCGATTATGGTGCCTTGGGTATCTGAGTATTCTAAAGGAGAGTACGTACCTATACGCACCAATCTGGATGAATCATTTAGAAGTTGTATTGTCTCGGCAAAAGGCAAGAAATCAGCCTCGAACGCATAACGCATCGCTGTGCGTGATGCCTGCCAAGCTACTCTAGGAGACACTACTCCCCTCGATAATGTAACATCACGAATGACGTCTGTTATTTCCCCACCCCATATTTCAGGAGCCTGCACCATGGTCTATTCGCCGTGTTCTTCGATTGCGTTTAGAAGTGAGTTTTCAAGGTCACTCTTGCGCTTTAGCTTTGGTTTATCTGGTAGAACCGTCACTTGTTCTTCGGCTTTAGCGTCTACTATAGTACCCTTGTCGGGCTCAATATCGATTTCGTGAGCAGTAAGCTTGCTTGCAAGGCGTACGTTTTGGCCGCCCTTGCCAATTGCAATACTTAGTTGGTCGTCGGCTACGTACACCTTGGCTTTACCGTCAGTTATAACAACATTGTTTACTTTAGTTGGGCTTAAGGCGTTACTTATATAAGTAACCGGATTTTCATCCCACACTACAATATCAATTTTTTCTTGGTCACCAATTTCGCTCATGACAGCATTAACACGAGTACCGTGTCCACCAACAAACGTACCGACCGGGTCTACACCTTGCACAGTGCTTGCAACAGCTATTTTAGTGCGCACACCTGCTTCGCGGGCAATGTTTTTTATAACAACTGCCCCGCTTTCCATTTCTGGTACTTCAGCTCGAAACAAAAAGTCTACAAATGCTGCCGCACCACGACTTACGATCATTTGCGGACCCCTAAAACCTTTTTCAATATCTTTTAAGTAAACTTTAACACGCTGACCTGGGTAGTAGCGCTCGCCCTGAATTTGCTCGCTCATTGGCATAATGGCTTGAGCCTTTCCAAGGTCAATGCGTACCAAACGAGCTTCGACTCGAGCTACGATACCATTAATTACGGTACCAATTTTACCCTCGTATTCGGCAAGCATAATTTCACGCTCGGCCTCGCGTAAGCGCTGCAATACAACTTGCTTTGCTGTTTGTGCAGCAACACGGCCAAAGCTCTCAACTGACTGATAAAGTTCAACTATGTCTCCCTTGGCAGCATCTTTTTTTAATTTTTTGGCGTCTTCGACGCTAATTTCAAAGCGTTCATCACCAACAACCTCAACGACATCTTTGCTAATGTACGCGTCTATGGCGCCAGTATTCATATTAATGCTAACGCGCACCTCTTGCTCGCGGTCACCGTAATCACGTCGATACGCAGCTGCCAATGCTTGTTCTACAATTTCTTGCACAGCATCTTCTGGTAGGTTTTTTTCTTCTGCAATTACTTTTATAGCTGCAGCTAAACTCTTTAAATCAAAATCCATTTGCTTCTCCTATTATTGATGGTTGGAATGAAAAAATTCGACCGTTTGGCCGAATCAGAACACTATTAGTATACTATAGGTAATACATATTGCACAAATGTAAAAAAGGAGCCAACCAACACGTGAGTACTCAAGTAAAACGACTCTACCAGCAGTTTATACCCGCTAGCTACGATCTTTCTATAGTCATAGATGAAGTAACTATGACTTTTACCGGACGAGTCAAAATAAGTGGTAAAAAAGTTGGAAGGCCCAGCAATCGGATCACATTTCATCAAAAAGCATTGAATATAACTAGTGCCGAGGTGTGTCACAAGACTAAAAACGGCACAGCAGTGCATGACATTGCCCGCATAAATAAGCATGCCGGCTTTGATGAGGTGCGACTACATACTCATAAGCAAATGTATGCCGGCGAATACGAGATTGTCATAGAATTTAACGGTTCAATTACACGACCCATGAATGGTATGTATCCTTGTTTTTATGAAGAAAATGGCGTCAAAAAACAGTTTATTGCCACGCAGTTCGAAAGTCATCATGCCCGTGAAGTAGTACCCTGCATTGATGAACCAGAGGCAAAGGCTGTATTCACACTTTCACTTACTACCAGGGGCAATACAACAGTTTTAAGCAATACTCCAGTAGTAAGCCAAGAAACAAAAGACAATATAATGGTGACCATTTTTGAGCCAACCCCCAAAATGAGTACATATTTGCTAGCTTTTGTTGTTGGCGATATGCAATACAGAGAAGCAAAGACGTCTCGCGGCGTCACTGTCAGAACCTATGCAACGCCAGATAACACACCCTTCACCGACTTTGCCCTGCAAACTGCTGTTCGTTGTATAGATTTTTATGAAGATTATTTTGGTATTAACTACCCGTTAAAAAAGTGTGATCTTATTGCTCTGCCCGACTTTGCAAGCGGTGCAATGGAAAACTGGGGCTGCATTACCTTCAGAGAGCAATGTATGGTTGTAGACCCAAAAAACACGAGCCTACCAACAAAACAATATGTCGCCATGGTTGTGGCGCACGAACTCGCACATATGTGGTTCGGTAACCTTGTTACTATGCGCTGGTGGACTGATTTATGGTTAAACGAAGGCTTTGCGAGCTGGATAGAATACCTGGCAGTTGATGCTTTGTTCCCTGAGTGGCAAATGTGGACCCAATTTATTGTTGATGAGCAACAACAAGCTATGAAACTTGACTCACTTGATAACACACATGCGATAGAGGTACCCGTTCATCACCCTGACGAGATCAGAACAATATTCGACGCTATTAGCTACGCTAAAGGGGCGAGCGTCATACATCAGTTACACGCATACATTGGTCCAGAAGCATTTAAAAAAGGAATGCATATATATCTTGGGCGTCATGCCTACAGCAATACTGATACTCAGGACTTATGGCAAGCTTTAAGCGAAGCGAGCAAAAAAGACATTAAGCAGTTTATGCACGTATGGACATCGGTACCAGGTTATCCTATTGTGCAGGTTAAAAAAGATAGCGACTCAAACATTACGCTGTCGCAAAAACGTTTTTATATGCGACAACCAGAAGCAATGTTGCACACGCACGCATGGCATATACCCCTACTAGACAATAGGTTGGGCGAAGCAGCAGTCATGGCTAGTCAGCACATGGCACTAGTACTCGAAGGTAAGCAACCACTACTGCTTAACAGTCATAGAAGTGGCTTTTACCGCGTATCTTATGAAGAATCACTACTAGAGCAGCTTGTGCCACTCATAGACAACGAAAAACTCGGGCCATTAGACCGACTTGGCTTACTCGCCGACTTATTTGAGGCGAGTAAGTCTGGCGATATTAGCACTGTATCGACAGTAAAGTTTTTGCAACACTACAAAAATGAGCATAACGCTGTCGTTTGGACGACAATTTCAAGTGTTATTGGTGGCATTCGTCTTGTTCATGGCAGCGACGAACTACGCGAAGCAATAAAGCCTTTTATTATTAGTCTGGCAGAACCAGAATATAAACGACTTGGCTGGCACAAAAAGAAATCAGATAGCTATTTTGACCAACTTCTGAGACCCACTATACTAAGTCTACTCGCCAGCGTCGACTACAAAGAGCTAGTAGACAATTGCCATGCACTATTCGATAAAGCTACTAATACGAATGATATAGAACCACAGCTGCGCGAGGCCGCAAGTAGTGTGGAGGTAAAACGAGATATCGACATAGATCCCGATACGCGCGGTGTTGTTTTTGGCACGGTAGCACGCCACGGAAATAGCAAAACATTTGATAAATTACTAGATTTATACAATCGAACGTCGTTAAGTGAAGAAAAACTAACATACGCCGCTGCACTAACCGATTTTCAAGACCAAGAAAGTATTAAAAGAGCCCTCGATTTAATAACAAGCGATGCCGTTAGATTGCAAGATGTCGGTTACTGGATTGCATACAGCTTTTTAAACCATAGTGCCCGCGAGCAAACGTGGGTATGGCTTAAAAAACACTGGGACTGGCTTGCCAAAAACTTGGGGACTGACCTTAGTTTTTACCGCACACCAATCTATGCCGCTCGCGTACATAGTGATTCGGTATTTACAAAACAATATCAAGAGTTTTTCGAACCCCGCTTAAGCCCTGCACTAGACAGGTCATACAAACAAGGCCTCGAGATGCTTGAGTGGCACAGTGCGTGGCGCAACCGTGACTACGACGATATTCTCGCCTACTTTAGACAATTTCAATAAACTCAACACTTTCAGTGTTGCCATCAACACTCATTGCAGCAAGCACAATATCTATATCGTTTTTTTGACGGGTAGCCCAAAGCTCTGCAGCAAACTGCATTTGACGTATCTTTTTAGGGGTAATGTAGTCAAAGCCAGTGCCGTGTGCGGTGTTAGATCTATACTTAACTTCGACAAGAAATGCCGTGTTGTCTTTAAGGGCGATTATGTCAATTTCGCACCAGCGCGTAAGCCAATTTCTGTCTATAATTGTATAGCCTTGCTGCTTTAAATAAATAGAGGCGATTTCTTCGCCTCTATTGCCTATATCTTTAGATGTGGTCACTTATGCCTCTGTTGGCGCCTCTACCTCAGTTGCATCTTTGGTAGCAGTTTGTAGCTCTGGCTGTTCTTCAACAGTGTTAACGGCGGTTTTATCAAAGTCTACGCCAGACAAACGAGCAGATTTACCGCGCAGTGAACGCATGTAACCTAAGTAGTTTCGACGTACGTTACTACGCTTAACAACTTCAACCTTAACTAATAAGGGACTGTGTAGTAAATAGGTTTTTTCAACTCCGACACCACTTGCAATACGACGCACTGTAATGCTGCTTGTGTGGCTGTTTGGGCGGTCAGTACGAATAACAAGACCTTCAAACATCTGCACACGCTCTTTGTTACCTTCTTTAATTTTTTGGCTTACGCGAACAGTATCACCTGAACGTACATCTACGACGGCGTGTTTTTTATACTTCTGTTCGATTTTTTGAACAACTGACTGCATGATTATCTCACTACGTTATTATTAATCGTTGACACAATTGTAACACAAATTATCTGATATGAAAATAGCAGAACGTTTAGTTTTGTGCGCTACACTATAGTGTATGGATATTTACGAACAAGCACTTGCTGCACACAAACAATCAAAAGGTAAAATTTATACTGGTCTCAGGGGTGAAGTCACTAAAGATACTCTAAAACTTTATTACTCGCCAGGCGTCGGCGGCGTTGCCTTGTACGCAAAAGATGATGCCGCTAAGCTCAAGGAAGTGTCCTGGACAAACAACCTTGTTGCAATTATTAGTGACGGCTCTGCAGTTTTAGGCTTAGGCGATATTGGTCCACTAGGGGCAATGCCCGTAATGGAAGGAAAGGCTATGCTTTTTAAGCATTTTGCCAACATAGACGCGGTACCGATAGTACTAAATGTACATAGCGTAGACGAAATAGTAGCAGCCGTTAGGGCGATTGCCCCTAGTTTTGGCGGCATTAATCTCGAAGACATTGCCGCACCAAAGTGTTTTGAAATAGAAGAACGCTTAAAAGCAGAGCTGGACATACCGATTATGCACGACGACCAGCATGGTACCGCAATTGTAGTACTGGCAGGTCTAATAAACTCACTTAAACTACTTGGTAATTACAGTATTCAAGAGCTTCGCATTACAATTGTCGGTTCTGGCGCTGCTGGCACGGCAATTGCTAACTTACTAGCACTTTATGGAGCCTCCGACATTGTTATGGTAGATAGTAAAGGTATAATTGGCCCGAAACGAACAGATCTTAACGACGAAAAAAAGAAGTTACTTAAATTCAACACACTTGGGCGAGACGGCAGTCTCGAGGACGCAGTTGCAGGTTCACACGTGTTTGTTGGCGTATCAAAAGCTGGACTATTAACACCAACAATGATAAAAACTATGCAACCGAAGCCTGTAATTTTTGCGCTAGCCAACCCCGAGCCAGAAATTATGCCAGATGTCGCAAAAGAAGCTGGCGCGTTTATTGTGGCGACCGGTCGTAGCGACTTCCCTAACCAAGTTAACAACTCGTTAGGGTTTCCTGGTATTTTTAGAGGCGCATTAGATAACGGCGTTACAAAAATTTCCGATCAACACAAAATTGCTGCAGCAGAAGCGCTTGCCGCACTCGTACAAGAACCAACGGTTGATAAAATTATACCCGGTCCATTTGACGAGGGTGTAGTAACAGCCGTTGCTAATGTCATCCGATAGATGGCTAATTATAATTTAGCCGACGACTCGGAATACTTCGTCTAGTGTTGTTTCGCCTGCTAGAACCAACAATATGCCGTTATGTAGCATAGTGGTCATACCATCGTTGACTGCTGTTTGTTCTATGTGCTGGCTTGAAAGCATTGTGTCGCTGGTGAGTAGACTACGTAAATTATCTGTCATCATAAACTGTTCCCGAAGTGCAATTTGCCCCTTAAATCCGTATGGGTTGTTTTGAGCAGGAACCGGCTTGTACAGCGTTAAGTTGTCTAATGACGGTTTTTGTAGAGTATTTGGCAGCGTATCTATAACATTTTTTATCGTGGCTATTTCATTAGCATCTGGATTGTAGGGTTGCTTAGTTTGCGGGTCAAGCCTACGCACTAAACGCTGAGCCATTACAAGCCTTATAGCCGATGTGAACAAAGGGTTTTGGCCGATCACATCAACCAAGCGAGTCATAGCAGCCGCAGCACTACTTGCGTGGAATGTAGATAGTACTAAATGGCCAGTTAGTGCGGCTTGCAGTGCGGTTTTGGCAGTATCGTTATCTCTAATTTCGCCAACCATTATAACGTCAGGGTCCAGTCTGAGTGTTGCACGTAATCGTTCGGCAAAGTTTGTTTGCCCACTATTTTGTGACGTTACTGATAGCTGTGACATACCCGCAAACCTGTACTCAACAGGATCTTCGATGGTTACAATTTTTCGCTCGCTATTGTTAAGCGTATTTAACATCGAGTACAGCGTGGTAGTTTTACCTGAGCCAGTCGGGCCCACCACCAACACAAGGCCACTCGGCTTGGCAATAATTGCATCAATAACCTGCCGTTCAGCTGGCGATAATCCAAGCCTGTCTAAGTTATACATAGCTTGGTCCATATTAAAAAGGCGCATCACTACATCCATGCCGTTTACTGTAGGTGCTGTCTCTAGACGCAAGTTTACTGCAACAGACGATCCGTCTTGCATAGTAACCTGCTGCATAATATGACCCTGCTGAGCTTCTTGTGAGGCTGTAGATACGTTTCCTGCACTGGCAACTGCAGATACAAGCATGCGGTACTTATCTGGTGATAACGTGGCGATAATATGCAATACGCCGTCTATACGGAACCGAATGCGCGTATTGTCGACCTGGGTTTCGAGGTGTATATCTGAAGCACCAAGTTTGTGCGCCTGCTGCACTAAATAAGCCAACATGTCCTCGGCATTTACTTGGTCGAGTGTTGCGGATACATTTTGCACAAGCTCTTCATCGTTTGTGCCAGTAATTTCTATCGATGCGTATTCAACTTTTTTAGGAGGGTTGTACAATTTCATGTACTCTCGGTAACCGGTATCTGAGATTATAGAATAACTAATTTGCTGATCTAGAAAACGGTTTTTTAACATTTGCATAGTTTGTTGAGATGTACTGGTAGTAACACCAAAAGTAATGGCGTGCGCGGCTGCTGTAATAGGTATGACCCTATATGCTGTTAAATCCTCGAGTGTTAAAAGTTCATTATAGAGTGTTTTGGGCTCTATTTGAGTAACATCAATATAGCTCATGCCTAAAATTCTGGCACGCCTTGCAGTAGACTGCTCTTCGTCAAATCGAGCGTTTTGTGACATATACCCTACAATTTAAGCATAAGCGTACGTTTTTAACTAGTGTTTGATAGGCTATATACATGATTACGCTACGAATTATTGCTATAGATATGCGCAGCACCCATAACGTTGGTGCATTACTGCGTACAGCAGATTGCTTAGGCGTTGATCATGTGTATTTGTGCGGCACAACACCCTACCCAAATAGTAAATCAAATGACGACCGCTTGCCCCACATTAAAGACAAGTTGCATGCCCAAATTCATAAAACAGCCCTTGGCGCCGAAGAATCCCAGTCGTGGTCGTATCACACTTCAGTTTATGATTTAGTTGCACAGCTGAAAGCGGACGGTTGGCACACGGTAGCGCTTGAACAAGACAAACACTCTGTACAACTCGCAGAATACAAACCATTAGATCGCACCGTATTACTGCTTGGTACTGAAGTTACGGGCATATCTACAAACGTACTAGACCAAGTAGATACAATAGTCGAAATACCCATGCACGGCAATAAAGAATCATTAAATGTGGTTCAGGCTGCTGCTATAGCATGTTACACACTACTCCAAGCTTAAGCGTATCGACATTTATAACGTTTTATGATTTACTAAGAGTAGTTTAACAATGAAAAAAACTGCAAAAAAAGTAACAAAACAAAAAAAAGTTACACATAAAAAACACTCCCAGAAATTCATTAAAGTTTACTGGCCGTATATACCCATAATTGGTCTTGTATTTTTAGGTTTGATTTTTGGATACGATTGGCGACTCACTCCAGGAGTAAACAAGTATGGTGGTAGCGGCGTACTAGCATACGCTACAGAAATGAGTACAAGCGGTCTACTTAGTGCAACAAATACTCAGCGCCAACAAAACAATGCACCTGCGCTTACACTTAACGCCAAATTAGCAAGTGCAGCTCAAGCAAAAGCAAATGACATGGTAGCGCGTAACTATTGGTCTCATACCACTCCAGACGGCAAAGATCCTTGGGTATTTATTGATGCTGTTAATTACAGCTACCAAAAGGCTGGCGAAAATTTGGCGTATGGCTTTGACTCGAGCAAAGATACCGTTGTTGGATGGATGAACAGCCCAAGCCATCGTACAAATATGCTAGACTCAAGCTTTAGAGAAGTTGGTTTTGGCTTTGCGAACGCATCATCATTCGTTGGTACCGGCGAAGAAACAATCGTCGTTGCGATGTATGCAAATCCTACCGGTGATGCAGAAAACTCTACGCAAACTACGGCTCAACCGCAAGTTCAACAATCAAAAATAATTGCCCGTTCTGCCCCCACCGAACAACCAACCAAACAAGATACTGTTATAGCAGGAACCGATAAAATTACACCGCAAAAAAATTCCGATTCTACTAATAAACAACCCGTAACTTCGGAGTCTACAATTCCGGCCGCACTACCTGCTAAGCGAATAACAAAGCTACAAACAATAACAGCGGGGGTCGCCCCTTGGAGTGCATCATTATTGTCAGGACTACTACTGCTCGTGGTATTTGTCTGGTTGGCCAAGCATGCTTACGCTGTAAAACGCGTCCTTATAAATGGTGAAAAATTCTTACTTCATCACCCATTTATTGATGTTGGAGTACTACTGCTTGTGGGTGTTGCTATTTTACTTAGTCAAAGTAGCGGCGTAATAAAGTAGCTATCTTTTAACATTTTCGGCACCAAAAATTTCTTCTAGAGAATTTATTAGTTCGTGATTTGTATCGACCTTGTTGGGTAGTCGAATCGCCTGCTTTTGTTCGCCCTGGCCAACAATAAGCACCACCTCACCCTGACCCTGCGGCTGCTGATCGATAGCATCTTTTAATTTTTTTAGTACGGCTGTGTCTTGCGTACTGCTGAGTCGTATATAAATTCGGTCCAGCTTAATTACTGGATTAATTTTTTCTAAATTTTTCTTTTTGGTTTGTTGATTAGAAATAGATTTTTTCTTGCCCGTAGCTTGATAAGCTTTTGCTTGCTCGAGCGTAACTAACCTAGCTTCATCAGCTATAACCTTTAGCTCACTAACGATGTTTCCTTCTCTATCTCTAGTACTCAACTTGCCTCTAATAATAACAACAGAATCTTGTACCCACATATCTATTGTTTGTTGAAGAATGCTTGGGAATAAAATCACCTCTATATCGCCAGTAAGACTGGTAACTTTAACAAAAGCCATAGATTGTGAGTTTTTTGTTTGTATAGTGCGTATTGATTCAACAATTCCACCTATTACAACTTTTTTACCGTCCATTGTGGGCTGAAGACTTTCTATTGGTATCGTCTGCTCTTCGAACAATATTTTGTAATTTTGTAGGGGATGCTCTGAGAGAAACAAACCTAAAAGCTCCCGTTCCCACGCCAAAAAATGTCGCATTTCGTATTGGCTGGTGGTGTGTGTCAATACAAGCTGAGGAGCATGCATTGGTGTACTTTCGAGCTTGTTACCAAATAAATCAGTCTGACCGCTCGCTGCTTCCTTTTGTTTTTTTGCTGCAAATGCAAGTAATACGTCTATATTCTCTAGCAAAACTCCACGATTTTCGTACCTATCGAACGCGCCTGTTTTAATAAAACTTTCAATTGATTTTCTGTTTACGATACGGGGGTGCACTGATGTAAAAAAAGATTCTAAAGTTGGGAAAGCGCCAACCTCGCTTCTTGCACGTAGTACTTCGTCAACTGCGCCTGCGCCAACATTTTTGATTGCCTGCATGCCAAAACGTATCTTCTTTTCGTCTGGTACAACTGCAAACTCCATAAACGATTCGTTAATGTCTGGCGGCACGACAGTAATGCCCATAGACCTACATTCGGCTATTTCTATTGCTAACCTGTCAATATCATCATAATCACTTGTCATTAACGCAGCCATAAAAGCAGTAGGATAATGTGCCTTTAAGTACGCTGTCCAATATGATATTTGAGCATAGCAAGTAGCGTGTGCCTTATTAAACGAATAATCAGCAAAAGGCTGAATTTGTGACCATAACTTACTAGCATCAGCACGACTTAAGCCTTGTTTTATACAACCTTCTATAAACTTCGGCTCCTCGGCCTCCATTATGTCTCGTTTTTTCTTACCAATGGCCTTACGCACCAAATCGGCCTCACCAGGCGTATAGCCCGCTACCAATTGCAGTAGTTTAATAATCTGCTCCTGGTATACCATAACCCCATAGGTATCCTTTAAAATCGGTTCGAGTGATTCGTGTAAATAACTAATTGATTTTGGATTATTCTTTCCTTCAATAAAGCGCGGAATTTCTGACATTGGCCCCGGCCTATATAGCGCGCCCATCGCAATAATATCTTCAAAGAGTGTTGGCTTTAAGTCTTTCAAATAACGCTTCATGCCAGCTGATTCTAGCTGAAAAACTCCTGTTGTGTCGGCCCGTTGAAGTAATTTAAACGTTTCTTCGTCATCAATTGGTATTTCGCTAAGTTCAATATCTTTTTTATAAACTTTTTTGATAATTCTTAGAGCGTTTTTTATGATAGTTAGGTTCGAAAGCCCTAAAAAGTCCATTTTAAGTAACCCCAGCTCCTCAATGGGGCCCATTGAATACTGGGTAGAAATAACGCCTTTTTGGGCCATTTCAAGCGGAGCAAATTTTACTATATCGTCTGGCGCAATTACAACCCCCGCAGCATGCACACCGTGTGACCTTATTGTACCTTCAAGTTTAATCGCAAGATCAAACACTCGCTTATTCATTTCACTTGATTCATACTCTCGCTTTAAATCTTGGTTTTCTAAAATAGAGGTAGAGAGCGGAATATGTCTCCCCTGTATAGGGGGTGGAATCATTTTGGCTAATCTATCGGCTTCAATATAGGGAACCTGAAGCACTCTGGCAACGTCCCTAACAGCATTACGTGCCGCCATACGACCAAAAGTAACTATATTTGCCACTCGGTCAATCCCGTATTTATTAACACAATATTCAATTACTTCATTACGCCGCGAATCTTGTATATCGATATCGATATCTGGCATGCTGATTCTGCTTGGATTTAAAAATCTCTCAAACATTAAATTGTACTTAAGCGGTTCAATTTCGGTTATTCTAAGCGCATAAGCAATTATAGATCCTGCCGCCGAACCTCTGCCTGGGCCAAAAATTATTCCTTTATCTTTGCCCCAAGTAATAAAATCTTGCACAATCAAAAAGTAGCCGTTAAAGCCCATTGAATCCATTATTTCAAGTTCATATTTTGCCCGTTCTACTATTTCTTTTGTGAGAGTTTTTTGAGCAGCTGCTTGACTTAACTTACTACTAGCAGATAAAGATTGGCCACCATAGCGCCATGCCAAACCTTGCCAAGCAAGTGTATGTAAATAAGATTTTTCGGTTTCGCCACCCGGCACTGTAAACTTTGGAATTAATATCTTACCCAAATCAATGGTAACATCGCATCTATCTGCAATCTGTTTTGTGTTTGCTATAAAGTCAGGATAATCTCCTTCCCATCTCTTTTTAATTTCATTAGGATTTGTAAGATGTAGCTCAAAATCTTTTAGCGACATGCGCTTTTCATCACCTAAGAATGAACCCGTTTGTACGCAAAGCAGAACTTCGTGCGCTTCTTGATCCTCATGCTGTAAATAATGCGAGTCACAGGTTACGACGACTTTTATGTCTAATTCTTTGCCTAGTTTAATTACTTGTTGGTTAACCGTGGTTTGTTCGCTCCAAACTGCCGGATGTTTTGGGTGACCATGATCTTGTATTTCTAAATAGTATCGGTCGCCAAAAACTGATTTATACCACTGCGCAATATCTTTAGCTTTATCGTACTGGCCCTGACGAATGTTATCGCCTACCTCACCACCTATACAACCACTCAGAACAATGATACCTTCGCTGTATTTTTCAAGTAAATCATGGTCAACCCTGGGGCGATAATAAAATCCCTCTAAATTAGCAATAGTACTAAGGCGCATTAAGTTTTGATAGCCTTGATTATTCATGGCAAGCAAAATTAAGTGATAATTATTTTTATCTTTGCCAGCATCTTTATCTTTGTGTGTACGTGAAGCTACATATGTTTCCATGCCAATAATAGGCTTTACACCTCGACTACGCGCTGCGTTATAAAACTCAATAGCACCAGACAGCGTACCATGATCGGTAATGGCAATAGCTTCCATTCCCATATCTACTACGGCGTCAAGCATTGGGTCTACTTTTTGCAACCCATCTAACAAACTATAATGCGTGTGATTATGCAAATGAACATAATCGCTCGCAACAAGCGACGATTTTTTACCAGTACCCATTACTACTAGTATAGCGTTTTATAGGAGTTTTTGCGCTATTTTTTTAGATACTTTTTTAGATTATCTAGGGCATTGCTTGCATTTTTAATAGCTATGTCCAAATCTTCATCAACACTATTTCCACTTCGCACAGCCGCAATAACAGAAGCGAGCTGATCGCGAGCTTTTTTTGCTGCATCTATTGCTTCTTTAGCTTCTTTTTTTGCTGCATCTGAAAGATTTTTAACAGATTCTTCAACTTTTCTAACTTGTTTAGTTAAATCTTCGTGTAAAGCTTGCAGTTTTTTGTCTGCGGCTTTAGCGGCGTTTTTAGCGCCTGTTTTTAAGTCTTCGCGTGTTTCTTTACCACTTTTTGGAGCCGAGAGAATACCAGCTAAAAATCCTGCAGCCAATCCAAGCGCTGCACCGACGGCTACTTTTTTACCGTTGTCTTTACCCATTACTTACTCCTTTTTTTAGTACTTTTACTACTAAATTTGTCCCAGATTCTTGCTGCCGCTGCAGCGACTACTGATCCATTGGCCATATTTTTAAGGCTGCCTGTTATAGACTCTACATTTTCTACTGCTTGCATAGCGCTATCTCCAGCAACTTGCAATTTTTTTACTAATTTTATGAATGCTACGGTTGCAATAATTGCTGTCACTAAAAAAATAAATAACGTAACTGATAAAATGATTACTAATATATCAAAACTACTCATACGTTAAGTGTACCCCCACAAAGTAGTATTGTCTATAAACGGTCTTTTATGTAGTCACGTAATCTATCAGATAATTGTGGGTCTTTTAAGGCGATGTCTATAAGCGTTTCAAGATATAGCTCGGGACTTCCAGTATCATGATAGTCGCCATCTACTAAGCAGCCATACACTTTGTCAATCTGAGCCAACTCGTTAACGGTATCTGGTACACGAATCTCGCCGTCAGGTGCTACTTTTTCTTGCGCTAGCATAGGAATGATATCTGGTGTTAGCAAATAGCCACATACAACCGCGTATTCACTTGGAGTTTTTTCGGGTCCAGGTTTTTCGACTAATTTATTTATGCGGAATGTTTTTTGGTCAATTTGCTCGCCAAGTTCTACCATGCCATATTTACTTGCATCTTCACGTTTTACTTTGCGAAGTGCTGCAATTGTTTTACCGGTTTTTTTATAAGACTCTAGCATTTGAGCCGCACATGACGGACCGCTACCTGTAAAAAAGTCGTCAGCAAAAAAGTAAAAGAACGGTTCGTTGTCAATTAAGTGAGCAGCGTTGAGCACGGGGCGTGCATTACCTTTTGGCTCACCCTTTTGGCGAACATACACAATATTAGCGAGCTCAGCTATGCGCTGAATTTCATCAGCTTGATCTGTTTTACCTTTAGCGCGTAGTTCTTGCTCGAGGCCGAGCGCTCTATCAAAATGGTCTTCGATTGCCCGTTTACCTTGACCGGTTACAATAATTACATCTGTTACACCAGCCGCCACAACTCCCTCAACTACGAGCTGAATAACTGGCTTATCAATTATTGGTAGCATTTCTTTTGGTATCGCTTTTGTTTGCGGCAAAAAACGTGTACCAAATCCTGCCGCTGCTATAACTGCTTTACGAACGGTTTGCATTTTTAAACTCCTAATTGTGTTTTTATAATTTGCTGTACCATGGCTGGGTTAGCCTTACCACCACTAGACTTCATAACTTGCCCGACTAAAAATCCGATAGCTTTCATTTCTCCATTGGCTACGTCTTGCGCTGCTTTTTCATTAGCTTTTATAACATTAGCGACAATTTCTTCTAGAGCACCGCTATCTGATTCTTGTAATAGGTTTTTTTGCTCGGCAATAGTTTGCGGGTCTACATTATTTTTTACTATTGCTTGCAACACCTCTTTGGCACCGGAACTGCTTAGCAGACCACTGTCTACCATGCTAGCAAGCTTAATAATGTGTACGCGAGTTTTGTATATGTCCTGCCATGTGTAAATATTGTCGGCTATAGCTTTAATAACTGGGCCACCTAGCCAGTTAGCAACTGTTTTAGCGGTTTTATTGCCGTGCGCGTCAATAATCTCATTAACTAGTTGCGAGGCGCTTACTTCGTCTAAAAGTGTCTCGATCATCGAGCTATCAATACCTGCAGCTGTATATCGTACGCGCAATTGATGAGGCATGGTGGGCATACTTTGTTTAATCATTTCCACAAATTCGTCGCTTAATGATATGGGCGGAATATCTGGGTCCGGAAAATAGCGATAATCGTGGGCGTCTTCTTTACTGCGTTGGCTAAAACTAGTGCCACTATCGTCGTTCCATCCACGAGTTTCTTGTATTATTTGCTCGCCATTTTCAAGTAAACTAATTTGACGTTTAATCTCTGAATTTACTGCGTCAAATACACTTCTAAAACTATTTAAGTTTTTGGTTTCTGTACGAGTCCCCATGATTTTAGGGTCTTTGCTTACACTAACATTAACGTCAAAGCGCATGTTGCCATAAAACAAGTTAACGTCAGACACATCAGCATATTTCATTAACAAATATAGCTCGTGCGCGTATGCTTTTGCCTCGCTAGCGTTATGAATACAAGGTTCGCTGACAATCTCAAGTAGTGGTGTACCTGCCCTGTTTAAATCTACTAACGAATAATCTTGGTTAGCAGGATGCGTGCTTTTACCTGCATCTGCCTCTAGGTGTGCTCTAGTAACATCAAATGACTTTTCGACACCATCTACAATCGCCGTAACACTGCCGCCCAGAATAATAGGTTCATCGTACTGCGTTATTTGGTATCCCATTGGTAAATCTGGGTAAAAATAATGTTTGCGATCAAATTTACTGCTACTTTGGGGTTGGGTGCTTAGCGCAAAGGCGGCTTTTGCTGCAAGTTCGATAGCGTGTTTATTTAACACGGGTAGCGCACCTGGCATACCCAAACATATATGACTAATAAGCGTATTGGGCTCTGCCTGGCGCGCATCATTATCAACTCCAGCAAAAAGTTTAGTTTTAGTTTTTAGTTGAACATGACACTCTATGCCAATAGTTGGGTAATAACCGTCTACAAGATATGCATCTTCTATCATAATGCACCTAAATCTTTCAGAGCCTGCCTAAATCCTATTAAAGCTTCTTTAACATCTTTTTCGCGCAAGCTAACATCTTGCTCGTGCACTAGACGGTTGCGTAATTTGTGTGCAAACCAGACGCTATCATTGTTAGTGAACTTTTTTTGCGCCGAAACCAAGCGTTCCCCCATTGTTTTACCACTGAATCGTCGTTTTTTTAAGGCAGTGTCGAGTAGTTTATCGGCATTAATTATTGCTAGCGGCCACGTATCTTTACTGCCACACATTACCTGTAGGTAACGCCATTCTTTAGTAAAATAACTTTTGTTAAGCTGCTTAGGTATTCGTTTGCTTGCAAATATTAGTACCACCAAAACAATTGAACCTATTAGCGCTATGGTAAGAAGTAGCTCTATCATCTTGTTTCCTCGTACCATTTTGCGAGTTGCAACAGGTCCAGATCATGCTGTTGCGGAGCTATTAACTGAATACCGACAGGCATGCCCTGCGCGGTTCCTGCAGGTACACTTATTGCTGGTACGCCGACAAGGTTACTAGCAACTGTCATAATATCTACCAAATACATTTTTAGCGGATCTTCGCTGTTTGCGCCAATTTTAAACGCTACTTCAGGCACAACAGGGCCCAATAAGTAATCAACTTTTTCGAAAACGGAAGTAAATTCTTGGCATAACTTTGTACGTACAGTTTGTGCTTTTTTATAATACGCATCGTAGTAACCACTACTCAGCACGTGGGTACCGATCATAATACGGCGTTTTGCTTCTGCACCAAAACCGCGACTGCGACTAAGCTCATAACTGTCATCTAGGTTAACAGCCGTACCATCACTGAAGCCGAATCGTTGTCCGTCATAGCGACTTAAATTGCTACTAACCTCTGCGGGCACAACAATGTAGTACACGGCGAGAGCAAGCGGTAAACTGGGTAAACTCACATATTCGATTTTGGCGCCTGCGTTTTTAAGCCGCTGTATTGCTTCTTCTATAACTTTTTTAACCTCGGGGTCAACTCCTTCGTCCATATACTCTTTAATGACACCAATTTTGGGAGTATTTGGTTGTTTATACACGGTGTATGGTTGGTTGTTCCTGACAATGGTCGTGCTATCTAGAGGGTCAGTACCGCTCATAACGTCAAGTACAAGCGCGGCATCTTGTACGCTTGTTGTAATTGGTCCAATAACATCAGTGCTACTTGCCATGGCAACAACACCACTTCGACTTACTAATCCATACGTTGGCTTAAGGCCTACAACACCACAAAAGCTAGATGGTTGGCGTATACTGCCACCCGTATCACTCCCGAGAGCAAAAGGCGCTAAGCCGAGAGCAACAGCGGCAGCTGAGCCACCACTACTACCGCCTGCAACTCGAGTCTTATCAAGTGGATTTTTAGTTACAAAAAAATCACTATTTTCGGTACTGCCACCGTGCGCAAACGCGTCAAGGTTGGCTTTTGCTACGCAAATTGCGCCCTCTGCTTCGAGCTTGTTTATGGCAGTTGACTGATATGGCGCTTCGAAACCTTTTAAAATATTACTAGCTGCAGTTGTTTCACTACCATACGTTAAAAAGTTATCTTTAGCTATAAATGGCACGCCCACTAGTCTGCCTACTTTTTCACCTTTAGCTACTTTGGCATCGATTTCTTTTGCACGATATAGCGCTCGGTCTTTAATGACGTTAATAATTGCTTGGTATTCGGAATTATCTTCGATAAGTTTTAGTGCTTTTTCAACATTTTTTATAGCGCTGTTAGTACCACTCGCAACATCCGCGGCTTCTTCTGCTATTGTTTTCCAGTTCGCCACTAAAGCATCCTCTTAACTTTAACGTAAGCGCCGTCACGTATTGGAACGTTTTTCAATAGATCTTCTTGTGACGTACCGTAGTCAATTATTTCATCTTCACGTACAACGTTAGTAAGCCCCGATACCTGATAAGTGGGCGTAAGACCAGAGGTGTCTACGCTATCTAAATGTTCGACATAACCCAGTATTGCACTAAGTTCTTTTTGGTATTTTTCAACTTCGACATCACTTAAACGAAGTCGTGCCAGGCGAGCCAATTTTAATATGTCTTGTTTTGAAAGTTGTGACATGTGTAGTAAGTATACAAAGAATTTTACAGAGACGCTAGCTATAGGAACTATAATTTGGCTTTTATTTCGGCAATCGTGTCGCGTAGGTCTGCGGCTTTCTCGAAGTCGAGGTTAGCGGCTGCCAGGTCCATTTGGCTAGTTAAGTCACGTATAAGGTGCTGATATTCTTCTTTAGGGATTTTACGTAGGTCAATGTGCTTCTTTTTATCAGTCGCCGATTCTTCGCGCTTTAGGCGTTCGGCAATCTGCTTTTTAACGCCCTGCGGGGTAATGCCATGTTTTTTATTGTAAGCCTCTTGTACAGTACGACGGCGGGTCGTTTCGTCTATAGCGTGCTGCATACTCTTAGTAATATGATCACCATACATTATCACCCGGCCAGTCTCGTGCCGCGCTGCACGACCAATAGTTTGTATAAGTGCTGGGCCGCTACGTAAAAAACCTTCTTTATCGGCATCTAAAATAGCCACCAGTGATACCTCGGGCAAATCTAAGCCTTCGCGCAGCAGGTTAATACCAATTAGTACATCGTAAATACCTAGGCGCAAGTCACGCAAAATATCGGTACGGTCTAAGGTTTCAACATCGCTATGTAGATAAGCTACTTTAATACCTAGCTCATGCAAATATTCAGTTAGGTCTTCGCTCATGCGCTTTGTAAGCGTAGTTACAAGCACCCGCTGTCCCTTTACGACCGTATCACGGATTTCGGCCAACAAATCGTCTACTTGGTTTGCAGTTGGCCTGATTGTGATTGGTGGGTCTAGCAGGCCTGTTGGCCTAATAACTTGCTCTACAGGTGTACCGCCACGGCTAAGCTCATACTCGGCAGGTGTGGCACTAACATAAATTGCTTGGTTAACATGCTTTTCAAATTCGGTAAATTTTAATGGGCGGTTGTCGAGTGCGCTTGGCAGCCTAAACCCATAATCAACCAAAACCTCTTTACGAGCACGGTCACCATTAAACATGCCTCTTATTTGCGGCATGGTCATATGGCTTTCGTCTATAAGCATCAAAAAATCATCTGGAAAATAATCAAGTAATGTGGCTGGCTGTTCGCCTTCTTCGCGGTCCGTTAAGTAGCGACTATAGTTTTCGATTCCTTTAACAAAACCTGTTTGTTCTAACATTTCAAGGTCAAAACGAGTTCGCTGCTGCAGGCGTTGCGCTTCTAGCAGTTTGTTTTCTTTGTTAAAAAGTTTAATGCGGTCGTCTAGTTCAAACTGAATTTTGGCTAGAGCATCTTTTAGCTTTTCAAATGGTGTTACGTAGTGACTACTTGGATAAATAGTTACGTGCGAAGGTTTGTCTAAAATTTCACCAGTGAGAGGTTGAATTTGTAAAATACGATCCACGATTTCATCTTGAAATTCTATCCGATATGCTACTTCTTCACTTGTCGGAAAGACATCAATAGTCTCGCCTCTTACACGGAATGTACTTCGGTGAAAATCAATATCATTACGCTGATATTGAATATCAGTAAGTTGGCGTATAAATTTATCGCGAATACGGCGCTCCCCTACACTAACCGTTTGCGACAGGTCAGCATAATCACTCGGGCTACCAATACCATAAATACAACTTACGCTTGCAATAATTATTGTGTCGCGTCGACTTAAAAGTGCATCTGTAGCGGCGTGCCTAAGCCGATCAATTTCTTCGTTTATATCGCTATCTTTTTCAATGTAGGTATCACTACGAGGCACATATGCCTCAGGCTGATAATAATCAAAGTAACTAACAAAATAGTGTACTGCATTGTTAGGAAAAAACCGCTTAAACTCTTCATAAAGCTGTGCGGCTAATGTTTTATTGTGGCTAATTACGAGCGTTGGCCGCTGTACGTTCGCAATGACATTCGCCATTGTAAATGTTTTGCCGCTGCCAGTTACACCAAGCAAGACTTGTTCTTTAGCGCCACTATTAAGTCCGTCCGTCAATGCCTTGATAGCCGTAGGCTGGTCTCCGGTTGGTTTGTATTCGCTTGTAAGCTCAAAAAGCTGATTCATCTGTTCACTATTGTAACAGATTGAGTCTCTAACCTGCGTGCGTACCGCTACTCGACTTAACAAACCACTCTTGCTCGATAGCTTTCGTATTTATATCTCGCATATCACTGTCGAGTATTGAAATTATTTTTTGCACTAAACGAACCGGATCGCTATCAAATACTACAAGTTTTTCGTTAGGTGCGGGCAATTGTTTCATGAGCTCGGGAATTACATCAGCCGCTCCTCCAGAGCCAAGTAAAACACCACACACCATACGACTTTCTAGCGCAGTCGTAAATTCATGCAAACTACCAAAGCGGCCTCCAACGGTTATCACGGCATCACTACTTTGTACTAAAAATACATCTCGACCAACATAATTCATACCCGTATATACTACATAGTCAAAAAAACCAATTGGTAGTCGGTACTTGTTAACGTGTTCGCGTAATGAGCTGGCTGGGCTAAACCCTATACTACGACCACCGGCGTCTTTTGCAGCACGAGCGGCAAACATAGGCAAGCCTACAGTTGCGCCGGTAGTTATTATATGCCCCGCCTCTGCAATTGCCTTACCAAGCTGGTGCGCAGAATCGTGCGCACCCTCTACCGTACTGCCAGCTGCTGCCCCTGAAACACAAATAGAATAATTCATTTTTTTAATAATCCTTATGCTTCATAATACACGAAATTATCTTGTGCGTCTGCAATTTTGATAAGTTCATCCTGAACTATAGAGCTATAGGGAGGCGCCGAAAGATACGCATAAATCAATTCGTCAGAAATATTATTTTGTACGAAACGCTTTGGTGCAGCATGTATAGGTGTTTTGTACATGACGCTAAAACACACATCTATAACATGGAGCGAAACAAGTTGATCGCCCTGCATAAAGGCCAGTCTATGTGTACCTTCCCAGAACTTCAATTCTTTATCTAGCGATGACATTTCTGACTCGATATGCGACCATTGTGTATCTGACTTTGTAATATGTGGACTAAACTCGTAGTGCGCCCTACCATCACCAATAAGGGTATGTATATGATGCCAATAAACTTGAATATCTACTAATTTGAAAATCTCTAAGTTATTAGCAAGATGCAACATCTCGAGGTGCTGATGAAATGAAGGGTCGAGCATGCGTAGCTTGACATACATTGAAGCTTGCTTTATAAGACGCAGTTCTTTAAATAGTAGTGCTAGACTCATTAAAGCTAGGCAAGGAGTTTTACTTGTTAGAATTGGCAATACCACTATTGTACCAACTTCAGGTACTGCAAAAATTGGCACAACATTTTTTTTGATTACTGTTCGTACATGTTCCCATCTTGTTTTATCTAGGTAATAAAGCTGGATTGAAGTCTCTTCGTAATCTGAAGGTTTTAATTGTCGTAATGCATTTTGTAACCTTTTTTTATAACTGTCACTTTCGAGTAACTGTGCTAAAACGTAAAGTTCGTTTGGATGCTCGCGTTTTAACATTGATGCCGCAGATCTATAGCGAAGGACTTTCATTGTTCGCAGCGGCACGGCATCGGTAAGAATTTTTTTTAGCGCCCTACTCTTTATGGCTATAGTACAATTCACTTTTAGCCGTTTATTAGCGTATACAACTAAAGCCTGCATAATATCAACCGAGCTCGCGTTAACAGTCAAGCCTATCGTTTTAAGAAGGCGTTTGTTATCTGCAAGCGCCTTTACTTGTAATGCACTATACAACTCTGCGGCTGTTGTATCGCTAGGATCAAGCCCCAGAGATAGCAGTTTTTCATTCGTTTCCTGCTTAATTTGCATGGTTAACGCTATATCGATACCCTGCGCTCGAGTAGCCTGTTCTAGTTTAGCGATTCTATCAGTAAAGACAGATCGTTCAACAGATAATACATCACTTAAAAACTTAGTCATTCCACTCTTTTCTGTAATCATAGTAGCCTATAATTACCTCCTCTGTAAAGCTTATGCTTGCACAGGTAACTCAAGCACTGTTAAGCTGCTTATATATATGAGGTCAGATACCCCTACGATTACCCAAAGACGACAGTTAGATGATGCTGATTTTTTTTCGAGAATTTCTGAGCTTGCTACTAACGTACACGAAGGTCTTGGTTACGCACTCGCAACAGAAGTAGCACTAACTAAAAATGCAAAATGGACCGAACTTGGTACCCACGCCGTAGCTTCTGCGCTTGACTGGGTAGATGGATTTGCAAAAGATCTTGCCGTTCGTTCTGCATCAAAGGCACTTTTTAAGGGAGTCAAATTAAATAACAGAGATACTAAACCCAATTCTGAGCAGTGGGCTATATTACATCATTATGGTATTTATGATAATCCTAGGGGCGATGAGCAAACCGATAAACGCTATTATTATTCGCTCACTGGTGCACTTGTTGTTCGTATGGCACGTAATCATGATGCTAGATCAGCCGAGCAAATTGCTACAAATATAGCAGTATCTAAAATTCGCGATGATACTAAGTCTGAGCTTAGAGATTACGCAGAACAACACGGCTGGTCTACGAATGCAAAAGCATTAGGTAAATTGAAGACATTTTTACACGGACTTGGTATTGCTGCGTTATTAACTCCAACTCTAGATAATAAAGCAGGTCATATGATAGGCACTAATTTAATAAGTACAGGTACTGTAGTAGGCTTGCTTGATCTACAAAAATATAGGTCGTATATACACAAACAAGAGCAGAAACTGTAAGTCTAAAAACGCTCTGGGTGATACCACTCTGGAGCGTTACGCATATAATATTCAATTTCGTCTACAGTAAGTAGTCCTTCTTGAGCACCAACGTGCTGCACTACATTCATAGAATTTATTGGTGCCCATAGCAGTGCTGCTTCTAGTGTAGCGCCTTTAGCTAACGCCGCCACAAGCGCGCTCGCAAAGCTATCACCTGCTCCCGTACGTTCAACAGGAGGAGCAGGATCTGGATAATTAGGCATTTTAAACCTATTCTCTCCATCGCTCGCATATGCACCATCTGGACCATCGGTTATAACAACTATTTTTGGACCGTAGCTATGCATGCGGTTCATTAAATCATGCAAGTCGTCATAGTTGCCACCTGTTACAATAACTGCCTCTTCACGGTTTAGCACCACTACTTCTGTTCGTTGATACAGCTCTTTAAGACGTTCTGTGCCAGCCTCAATCTGGAAAGTGCCCGGTTGGAATGCGAGCTTTACATCTGGATTATCGTTTAGCCACTCTACTACCTCGTCGTGATAATCTAATGCGTTTTTACTTATACTACTAAAATACACCCACTTCGGTATGTCACTTTTTCTGAATCGAGGCCAGTTATAGTCATATTCTTCATGTTTAATTAAAATAGTGCGTTCGTCTTTGTACCACAATATATAATGATAATTACTCACTTTATGCTGGTTGATATGTACAAAACGAGTATCAACTTTGCGCTCTTGAAGTGCATGTATAATATCGCGTCCCCATGCGTCAGAGCCTACGTTAGACACAAGACCGGCGTGTAACCCGAGTTTGGCGAAACTTACAGCTGCATTAGCCGCGTTACCAACAGCTTCAATCACCTCAGCGTGGTGAAAGGGTATTTTCATACCATATGGCATAGCAAGTATTTTGTTTCCATTCTCATCTGCATATGTGGTCGCTTGGTCGTCTAATAACTTAATGAACGCATCGGTGACGACATCACCAATAGCTAGCACATCGGGGCGATTGTCTGTCATATTTTTGCCTTTCCTGAACTATTGAATAGATCTATTTTACTTTCGACTACTTCTTGAACTGCGTCTTCGACCGCACCCATTAACTTAACCACCGCGTATTCTGATTTATTTTCGGCAAGGACTTTTTCTAGTGTGTCTCGATACGCACGGCGCATATCACTATTAATGTTAATTTTTTGTACGCCAACTTTTATAGCTTCTACAAAATAGTGGCCTGGGGTGCCGCTACCTCCGTGGAGACTTATATTACAATCTATTGCTTCACGAATTTGTGCCAACAGTTCAATATCTAAGGTTTTAGGTACTGGGTACGTACCATGCAAGTTACCAATTGCGGCAGCGTACGTATCGATACCGGTTGCTTCTACAAAAGATTTACTGCCCTCGGGTGTTGAAAACGTCTTTTTAATTTCATTAAAGTCAAATGCTTCAGTGTGCACATTGCTACTACCACCAAAATAATGCGGCTCACTTTCGACCAACGCTCCCGTTAGTTTTGCCCATTCAACAACTTGCTTTGTAGCATCAATTATATCTTGCTCGGTTGCATCATGATTAGCCTGACTGACGTCTATATGTATGAACTCAAATCCAGCCTCTATGCCCGCAATTGCATCTGCAACCGTAGGGCTATGATCGAGGTTAATGTATATCTCTACGCCAAATTGCTCTTTATAATTATCGACCATGTCACGCACATTATCTAGACCAAGGGCGTCTACTTCGCCTTTAGAAACTTCGACCATTACGGGCGCCTGTTTGGCTTTAGCGGCTCGTACAACTGCTATTAAAGTTTCTTGGTTGTCTAAATTGAATGCTCCAACCGCAAACTTTTCAGTTCTTGCACGAGCCATAAGTTCTCGCGCTTTGTAACAATTTTCTCTTATTTGTCGTAACGATATACTCAAAATTTAATACCACCCTTATAAACTCTAGTGTACCCGCTTATGTATTAGCTATCAACACTTTTCTTTACAATACTGTGTGCCTGAAGGGCTATATGCTTTGCAGTTAACCCAAAATGTTCGAGCAGTTCTGCGGGTGTACCAGACTCACCAAAGCGGTCCCTGACCCCCATACGCACAAGAGGAAGCGGATAGTTTTCACTCAGGACTTCTGCTACAGCACTACCAAGACCGCCATTAATTTGTGCCTCTTCGACCGTTATAACACAGCCGGTTTTTTTTGCACTTGCAAGAATGGTGTCTGTATCGAGTGGTTTTATTGTGGCTACGTTAATAACTTCAGCATCAATGCCGTCGTGATAAAGCATTTCGGCTGCGAGTAATGCCTGATAAACCATGGTGCCACAAGCAATAATCGTGACATCTTGTCCGGGGCTAAACACTTGCGCCTTACCTATTTGAAACGGCGTATCATCTGTCGTCATAACAGCTGAATTATCTCGTGCGAGTCTTATATAGCCCGGTCGCTTATCCTGGGATAGCGCAAGCGTTGCTTTGTAGGCCTCAATACTGTCACAGGGCACAATTACAACGTTATTAGGTAAGACACGCATAAGGGCAATATCTTCAAGCATTTGGTGTGTGGCACCGTCCGGACCCGTATATAAGCCTGCGTGAGACCCAACTATTTTAACTGGTTGATTATTTATACAAGCAGTCGTCTTATATTGTTCCCAGTTTCGGCCAGGGCTAAAAGCTGCATAACTACTCGTAAAAGGAATCTTGCCCATTGCAGCAAGACCAGCTGCTACAGTAACAAGATTTTGCTCTGCTATACCCACTTCGATATATCGCTCAGGAAATTCTTTTGCGAACAAATGTATCTGAGTAGATTCAGTAAGGTCCGCACAAAGGGCAACAACTTGATCGTTTTGCCTTCCCGCTTCTACTAGACCCCTTCCGAATCCCTTACGTATTGGTTCGTACACAATATCGTTTGAACTTATATCGACTATATGTAAATCTCTCATTGATGCTCGCTCCGAATCTTACCCTCGAGCGTACGGAGTTCGTGTAGGGCTACTTTTGCTTGCTCGTTTTTAGGTGGCGCGCCAGCGATATCTGCAATACCGACAGGCATGCCATGCCAATGATAGTCACCTTCCATAAAATCAACTCCCTTACCAGGAATAGTATGGGCAAGAATCATGACCGGTTTTTCGACAATACTGCGCGCCATTGCACAAGCATCAATAATTGCATCTATGTTGTTTCCATCAATGTCTATAACGTGCCAACCGAATGCTTCCCATTTAGCCCCTAAGTCCTCAAGTGGCATGACATATTCTGTTGTACCATCGATTTGAATATTGTTACGGTCGGTGATAGCAATAATATTATGCAAATTATACTTGTTAATGAGCATTGCAGCTTCCCAAATATTACCTTCGTTTTGTTCGCCATCGCCCAAAATACAATAGATCCATCGGTGGTGATTTTTATTTATCTTCATCGCCAAAGCCATACCAGCTGCTTGCGACAATCCGCAGCCCAAGGGTCCGCTCGTAGTTTCAATACCCGGCAACCTTTCTCGTTCGGGATGTCCCTGCAGACGACTTCCGAATTTTCGGAGTGTTGATAGTTCGGCTTTTTCAAAATAGCCGCTATGTGCGAGTGTTGTGTAGAGTACTGGTGCGCAGTGACCATTGCTAAGTAACAATATATCTCGTTCGTCCCATAGGGGCTTTGACGGGTCATGCTTCATAACATCAAAATAAAGTGCTGTAAATATATCTGCTAGACCTAGCGGACCAGCACTGTGTCCCGAGCCGGCTTTTTCTAAACTTATTATTATATCTTCACGTATTTTAGTGGCAATAAGTTCCAACTCTTTAATAGGTCGTTTATTGGCTGTAGCGTTTTTACCCATATTGCTTATGATTGTATCAGTTCTTGCATACGTTGATAAGTGTCATGTGGGTTATCTGCGTTATGAATAGCGCTACCCACATTAAACACGCTCACTCCTGCCTCTTTTAGGGCTATGATGTTTTGCTCGTCAATTCCGCCGTCCCAGCCAATTTCTATATCTGGTCTCATTTGTTTTATCAATGCAACTTTTTCTAAAAGTGCTAAGTCTGCGTGACCGCCATGATGACCAAGGTTTCCCGAAAATATGAGCACATGGTCAATAACCTTTATGAAATGATGCGCAACCTCGGCGGGCGTATCGGGCAATAAAGCAATGCCTACTTTTATTCGATGTTCGTGCAAATCGTGCACAAAACTACTTACATGATCAGACTCTGCGTGTACTATTACTAAATGCGGATGATGGTCAAGCACATCGTCGATAACTTTCATCGGATACTTATACATAATGTGTAGGTCTGCTTTAACATGCTTGGGCCACCAAGATTCGTGTATGGTTTGAGAAACGGTTGGCGCAAACATACCATCCATATAATCTATATGAATCCTTTTAGATAACGAACTAACTAGCTCTATTTGCTGTTTATATTCCTCGGGCGAATAAGCTGTTACCGTAGGGCAAATATTATAACTCATCAAGTTCTCGGTTTCTTCTTATGTAACGGTTCGCACCTGCAAAAGGTGTATTTATAAATGCATCTATTATTGCGTGAGCTAAGATTGTGTCGTTTTTTAACATTTCAGACGGCAGAGCCATAATGTTAGCGTCTTCATCGTTACGAATACCCTTGGCAGCCTCTACACTCCAGCCCAAACCTGCTCTAATGCCCTTAAACCTATTTGAGGCCATAACCATACCTTGACCGCTCCCACATAGCAATAACGCTCTAGGGTCTTTATCGTGAGTAGTCTTAATTGCGGCGACCGCTTTAGCTGCAAAAATTGGAAAATCATCATCTGGATTTAGTACTTCATCTCCGCAATCAACTGCTTCGATGTTTCGTTTTTTTAGGTACGCCAAAACCTGCTTTTTCATAGCAAAGCCGTTGTGGTCAGACCCTACAAAAACTATCACTACATACTTCCTTTTAATGCGTTTTTAAAATGATTCATTTTAAATCTTTCTACGCGTGAATGATCTTACCAACGTCTGCAACCATTTCAACTAATCTGTTGCTATAGCCCCATTCGTTATCGTACCAAACGACAACTTTTGCTAAGTTTCCATCGACTACGTTTGTTAAAAGCAAATCAACTGTACCCGAATAGCTATTGCCAACATAGTCACGACTCACGAGCGGCTCATCTGATACGGCCAATATTCCTTGGTAATATGGTTCGCTTGCTGCTTTTTTAAATACTGCGTTTATGTCGTCTTTGGTAGTGTTCTTTTTTAATAGCATCGTAACATCACTAAGACTTACAACACTTGTTGGTACGCGTACACTCAAGCCGTCAAACTTACCCTTAAGCTCTGGAATGGCTAGTGCCACTGCTTTTGCAGCACCCGTCGTAGTCGGCACGAGGTTTTCGGCTGCGGCGCGAGCTTCGCGCAGATCTTTGCCTGGACCGTCTTGCAAGTCTTGGCTTGCGGTATAGCTATGTACTGTGGTTAGCATGGCTTTTTCAATACCAAATTCACGAGTCATAATATCCATGACGGCAGCAATGCTGTTTGTAGTACAGCTTGCATTACTTATAACATCACCAGCGTTTTTTAGCTCGTCTTCGTTAGCGCCAATAACTAGCGTTGCAGTTGCGTCATCTTTGGCAGGAGCACTAATCACTACTTTTTTAGCGCCTGCTTGCAAATGTGCGCTTGCTGTTTCGGTCGTAGTAAATCGGCCTGTAGATTCAATAACAACGTCGACCTGTAGATTTGCCCATGGCAATGCAGTTGGATCTTTTTCAGCACTAACAGGTACATGAACGCCGTCAACAATTATAGAAGTCTCATCACTAGAAACTTCGTGACTGAACAACCCGTAGTTAGTGTCATGTTTTAGCAAATGCGCTAACGTTTTGGTGTCAGTCAGGTCATTAATGCCAACTACTTCAAGATCGCTACGACTAGAAATTATTCTGAATGCCATGCGACCTATACGCCCAAAGCCATTTATTGCTACACGTGTTTTCATGAACTACTCCCACTTTTTATACTTATATACATCTAAGCATAAGCATACATAAATACAGTGGTGTACGCAACCTATTGAGCGTTTCTAGGGTTTTATTTTGCTGCGTCTTTAATAGATTTTTTAATGACTTCTTTTGCAGCCTCGGCATCGCCCCAGCCATGTAATTTGCCATCTACACCAGTCCAGTTTTTCTTCCAATCTTTGTAATGACTATAAAAATGCTCGATAACTTTTTTAAAGTTATCACCCAAGTCAGCTAAATCTTTAATATGATCTTTACTTACATCATCTGTAGGAACAACAATTAATTTTTCGTCCATTTCGCCGTCGTCTTCAAAATACAAAACACCAATTGGGCGACTCGGCACAACAACGCCGTGTGGAACTGACTCATCAATTATAAGTAGCGCATCAAGTGGGTCGCCATCTTCACAGAGCGTGTCAGGTACATACCCATAGTCTGACGGGTAGCCAAGTAGCGTACCATTTACTCTATCGAGTACTAATCGACCCGATTCTTTATCGAATTCGTACTTATTTTTCTCGCCTTTTCTAATCTCAATAATCACATTAATTGTATCTGGTGCATCTTTACCGTAGCTGACATCTACCATTTAAGTACTCCTTTTATTTCTTCTTACTCTATAATAGCAATATGTCACTCGTTTCACATAGAGGCGCGGCCGGATTAGCCCATGAAAATAGCTGGAAAGCTATTTCTTTAGCCAAAAAATACAATCCCATCTTTATTGAAGTCGACGTACACCGTACGTCTGATGGTGTGTTTGTTATGTACCACGGCGATATAAAACAGACGTATAACGGAAATGATCGGCCCGAGACGTATGATCAACTTAAAAAAGAAATTCCTAGCCTACTCACACTAGAGGAGTTACTAACCAAAGATGATCAGGGCGTACCTTTTATGTTTGATATTAAATGTGCGGATTCTGTTTACGATTTAATTACATTCTTACGGATTCATTCACTACCTAAGGGGAGTGGCTTTACTACGCCACACGAGTCGTCCCTCGATGCACTAAAAAAAGCATTTCCTGATTCAATAACACTAATTTCACAAAAATACCAAGCCGGGCCAATACGTGCTATAGAACTTGCTAGAGACAGGGGTTTTAGCGGTATAAGCTTAAACAAATGGTGGCTTGGCCCACTGCCTTACCTGATGTGTAAATTTTATAAAAAACAGATAATGGTGTATACAATCAATCACAAACTATGGATGCGTTTTGCCCAAAAACTTTATCCAAACATTATGTTGTGTACTAATTATCCAGATATTTACCGCTCAGTTTATTCTCAGGATGATAAGAGAATATATAGTAAAACTAATGTCAAAATATAAGAATAAATATGAAGAAAATTTTAACAATCATCACTGTAATAGCGGTAGTTATAGTTGCGGGATTATTTTTTCTAAAGAACAATAGCGCCAGTGGACCGACAGAAATCACCACAAACAACCAAGCTAGCACACCCACTAACAGTTCGTCGACAGAATCAACACCACCAAAATCAACATACTCAAAGGCTGATGTAGCTACTCACAACAATAAAACTGATTGCTGGACAATAATTAACGGCTCTGTGTACGACATAACTAGTTATGTACCTATTCATCCGGGTGGAGTTGCTGAAATCACACGAGCATGCGGTAAAGACGGCACAAGTCTATTTACGAGCAACCCAAAGCACAATAGTCGCGCTAATATGGAGCTTGCGAACTTAAAGATTGGCAGCCTTAATTAAATCTATTTTGCCTCGATATATTCGCGAATACTGAGTGCTGCTGTGGCACCTTCGCCAACTGCGCTAGCTATTTGCATTGTTGCACCACTACGTACGTCACCAGCCACAAACAAACCCGGCACTTTAGTTTGCAGTTTAAGATCTGTTTTTATAAAACCGCCATCGTCAAATTCTACACCAGTGTTTTTTAAGAAGTAAGTAACAGGCTTAAGGCCTACAAAAACAAATACGCCGTCGGTTTCAAAATCGTGCAGTTTGCCAGTTTTTGTATTTTTACCAACAACTTTTGTGACCTTACCGTCTACGCCAACAATCTCTTGGGTTGTTGTATTAAAATGTACATGCAACTTTTTGTTTGCCTCTACTTCGTGTACTAATACATCACTCGCCTTCCAACCTTCGCCCCTTATCAATATATCTATGTGTGATGCAAAACGAGTTAAAAATAAAGCTTCTTGGGCTGCCGAGTTACCGCCCCCCACCACGACCAAACGCTTGTCGCGGTAAAAAGCCCCATCACAAGTTGCGCAGTTATGAACACCACGACCATAAAATTCAACTTCGCCAGGAATACCAAGTTTAACCCATTCGCTTCCTGTTGCTACAAGTACGGTTTTGGCTGTCATTTCACCACTAGTAGTGTCTAGCTTAAAAACATCACCAACTTTTTTGACCGCATTAACCTCGCCTAGTTCAATTACAGCCCCGAAACGCTCTGCCTGTAGACGTAAATTGTCTGCTAATTTTAAGCCCTCAATACCGTCTTGGAACCCGGGATAGTTATCTACCTTGTCGGTAATAGCTGCAAGGCCACCTATAACGCCCTTTTCGAAAATAGTTGTCTGTATATCCTCGCGCGCAGTGTATACGGCTGCTGCTAGTGCAGCCGGGCCCGCACCAACCATAACTACATCGTGTATTTTTGTATCCTTCTCCACTTGTTTCCCCTTACTAGATAATAGTCTTGAACTTAGTATATCGTAAGATGGATTAATCAAAACCTCATCATCTATTACTAACAGTGGAATTGTTTCGTTTGTTTTGTCATATTGATGCATGCCGTCGCGACCCTCGACATCAACATCATGATAGTCAAATGCAATATCATGTTTCGTTAACCACGACTTAACTGCCACGCATTCTGCGCACCAATGCGCCCCGTATACTAAAACTTTTTTCATTATGGCTAAACTAGCAAGGGTGCTAGCCTGCTTAGGTTATATCCTATAACAACATCTTCGGTACTATCATCTTTTTCGACAATAGTAACGGGAACCGTTAGCGCACCGCTTTTTGCCAGTACTTCTGATTGACGCTCTGGTTGCTCGTCTAGATTAACGACGTCGTAGTTAAAACCCTTACTATCTAAATAGCGTTTAACCATGACACAATACGCACATGTATTAGTAGTAAAAACGGTGATTTTTTTAAATGCCATGGTGCTGTCCTTTTACTTTTTTATTGAATGTATAGTCAGTATATATAGTGCTTATGCTTATTTCAATACACTACATGTTGTGTTTTTTTATTTAATTAACAGAAATGAGTTCGATATCGAAGACTAAATCAGACTTTGCAGGAATCTTTGGCGGACTACCAGCTTCGCCGTAGGCTTGTGCATAAGGTATAACCAAGCGACGGGTGCCACCTTCTTTCATACCCGGAATACCATCTTGCCAACCCTTAATAAGTCCATTAAGGCCAAATGTAGCTGGTTTACCAGAGTCTTTAGAGCTTTCAAATATTGTACCAGTCGCTGCAAGGGCTCCTGTGTAATGAACCGTAATATTTGCACCAGCGGTTGCTTCTTTCCCGGTTCCTGGTACTAAGTCAGTTTTTTGCAGATCGGTAACTACTGCGGTTAATGGTGTAAAGTTCGCAAGTTTAGTGCCTTCCAATTTTGTTGTCTCCTTTTTATTGCTATTAGTTGGTGTTTGATCTGGTAATACCTGCGACGAGGTTACCTTACTATCTTTACGAATCTGCCAAATAACAAATCCGGTTAATGCTACTGAACTTATAAAAAATACCCCTGCCAGCAATAAAGCTGCGATACGTTGACTGGTTCGTTCTGCCATACGACTTAATTCTACCTTCTCTTTATTGTGTATTTAGTATATCTTGCAGTAGCTATTTACGCCAAGTAAAAATGATCAAAAAATAAAACTCACAACAAAAATATAAAACTATGAGGCAATGTCGAACTTTTCTAGTTTCTTCTCGTTTGTGTCAGATTTATTGCGCTGCAAACTAAGTAACTGCGAATAAATACCACCAGATTTTTCGAGCACTTTAGGCGAACCTATTTCACCAATACTACCACTACTCAAGGTAACGATAAGATCAACGTTTGCGATTGTACTTAAACGGTGAGCTATTATAATTGTCGTACGGTTATTCATGAGTCGTACTAACGCCTCTTGCACCATAGCCTCACTTTTACTATCTAAGCTACTCGTGGCCTCGTCTAATATTAAGATTGGCGCATCTTTTAGTAGCGCCCTTGCGATTGCAATTCGCTGCTTTTGTCCGCCACTTAGTTTTAATCCTCGTTCTCCAATTTGCGTGTCGTAGCCATGTTCTAGTTTTTCTATAAACTCGTGCGCATTTGCCGACGTTGCCGCAGCGCGAACTTGCGTATCGGTCGCGTTTTTAATTGAGTACGCAATGTTTTCGCGGATTGTACCACTGAACAAGGCTGGTTCTTGAAACACAACACCCACCGCCTGCCGTAGACTTTCTTGGGTGACACTATTAATATCTTGGTCATCAATAGTAATAGATCCCTGTTGAGGTTCATAAAACCGCAGCAACAAGTTGGTGAGTGTTGTCTTGCCCTCACCAGATTCACCCACAAGCGCAACCTTCGTGTTAGGCATAATAGCAAACGATACGTTCTTTATAACTGGCCGATTTTTATCATACCCAAAAACTACGTCATTAAATGTAATTGCTCCTTTACCTACACGTAGTTTTTTAGCGCCTAGTGCATCAACTATTTCTGGTTTTATGCTCATTATTTCAAAATAATCTCGGCTATCCGATACAGCACGCTGAGTATTTTCTACCAAATAACTAATAGTAAATATAGGTATACGTATATTCATGGCGTATAAAATAAGTGCGACTGCTTGTCCGGGACTAAACACCCCTTTTGCTCCTTGTGTAAATATGTATAAATACACTGCAAAAAATATAACGTTAAGTATTAGTCTGCGACGCACATCTTGTTTATGCCAGTATGAAGACTGTGGCTTGTTAACCTTTAAAACATTCCCCATGTGTTTATTAAAAAAACTAATTTCATGGGTTTCTTGACCAAAACTCTTTACCACTTTTACTTGGCTAATTGATTCAGCAAAACGACCACTAGCAATATCTAATTGCTCGTTTTTAGTTTTTTGCCACACGTGCCATTTACTACTGCTTTTAATAGTCATTAATGTAAAAATTGGGTAGAGCGCAAACAACATAAGCGCAACTTGCCAACTATAAATAGCAACAATCACCAAACTTAAAACTGTGCTGAAAATAAATTGCAAAAAGTTATTGCTCATCATTTGTATAAAACTAGTAATTTGCACAATTGACCGGTTTAGGCGATTAATAATTTTGCCAGATAGTTCATTATCGAAATATGACTGTGGTAGAGAAAGTAAATGTTGATAATATTTTTTGCTTAATATATTTTGTAGTTTTGCTGAAACTTGATCACCATAATAACCATTTATATTGCTGATAATTGTCTGCGTAAGATCAAGTAAAAAAATACCGAGCGCTAACAAAGCTGCGTATTTGACATTAGCACTGGCTCCCTTGCGTATTTCATCTATTGCCCAACCACTAAGCAGGGGAACAATAATAGTAGTCACCGACAACAGTGTCGTTAACAATGCTATTACTACATAGCTACGCCATAATTCGCGGCCAGTCTTAAGAATACGATAAATATGTTGCATTTATTAAAGCGTAACACGCCCGTGCTTGGCATTGCTATAGACAAGTAACCTAGAGACGTGTGCTTTC
>RFTN01000030.1 GCA_009923445.1 bacterium | reverse complement strand
ACCAACTTGTACCTACCGTCAAAAACGTACCAGTGTTTGCATTAAGTGAACCCGTTGTAATGGATGTACCTAGCACATTTGTCAGGGTACTGTTAGTAACAATTGCGTTTGGTGTACTTACGCTCGTTGTTGCAACAAGTGTGCCCGTTGTGATGGCTGTACCTACAATGTTAGTCAGGGTACTGTTAGTAAAGGTTGCATTTGGTGCACTTACGTTCGTTGTTGCAATGAGTGTGGCCGTTGTAATGGATGTACCTAGCACATTTGTCAGGGTACTGTTAGTAAAGGTTGCATTAGCTGAACTTATGCTTGTATTAGCAACCAGTGTTCCCGTTGTAATTCCATTTGTAAAACGAGCCGTCCCTGTTACGTCTAAATTAAATCCTGGACTCGTTGTAGAAATACCTACATTACCACCCGTTGTAAATATACTTCCAATTGTATTTGCATTACCGATTGCAGACAAACTAGTTGTAACGATTGAAATGCCAGTTGTTACGTTTGTAGCATTTGCGTTAACCGCATTCAAATTACCTGACAAACTCACATTTCCACCTGTACCAACTTGTACCTACCGTCAAAAACGTACCAGTGTTTGCATTAAGTGAACCCGTTGTAATGGATGTACCTAGCACATTTGTCAGGGTACTGTTAGTAAAGGTTGCGTTAGCGGAACTGACACTTGTATTAGCAACGAGTGTTCCCGTTGTAATGGATGTACCTAGCACATTTGTCAGGGTACTGTTAGTAAAGGTTGCATTAGCTGAACTGACATTTGTCGTAGCAACGAGTGTACCTGTTGTCATGGCTGTACCTACAATGTTAGTCAGGGTACTGTTAGTAACAACTGCGTTTGGTGTACTTAAGCTTGTCGTAGCAACAAGTGTGGCCGTTGTAATGGATGTACCTACAATGTTAGTCAGGGTACTGTTAGTAAAGATTGCATTTGGTGCACTTACGTTTGTTGTTGCAACGAGTGTGCCCGTTGTCATGGCTGTACCTACAATGTTAGTCAGGGTACTGTTAGTAAAGGTTGCATTAGCTGAACTGACATTTGTCGTAGCAACTAGTGTTCCGGTTGTGATTCCTGTAGTAAAACGAGCCGTACCCGTGACATCTAAATTAAAACCTGGACTTGTTGTGCCAATACCCACATTGCCGCCAGTTGTGAATATATTACCTACGGTATTGCTATTAAAAGTAGCACGTAAGCCGCCACCCGTCACTAATAAATTACTAAATGTCACATTTGTTCCCGATAGTCCTCCTGAGAATACAAAATTAGCGGCTGTAACCGTTCCGTTGAATCGAGCACTGTTCCCAACAAACAGAGCGCCGTTGTGAGTCATAGTTCCATTGTTGGATAAAGACATGACCGTTCCAAACGTATCACTTGTAAAGGACAACACGTATCCAAGAGTTTGTATTGTCCATGCAGCACCGGAAATGTCTTGGAGTAAAAGGGCTACACCTGCACCACCATTTCCAAAGCGAACTTGTCCACCACCTACATCCAGATTGTAACTTGGATTACTATTTCCAATTCCTAATCGACCGTTAGTTGTAAGTGTCATTAAGTTACTATAAGTGTTGCCCATGTTACTGACGTCTCCAAGCGTATCCACCATCCACCTATAACTGTTGTTGATTGCTGTGCAAAAGAAAGGAGTTTGACCTGATTTCTTAACCACTACATTGCCACCTGTTGTGAAAATGTTACCAACGGTATTAGCATTACCAGTTGCTACTAAATTGCTAGTGACAGTTGCTGTACCCGCTGTAATGTTTGAGGTACTTGCGTTGATCGCATTCAAATTCCCTGATAAACTCACATTTGCTCCTGTGACTGTTGTTGCAGATAACCAACTCGTGCCTACTGTCAAAAACGTACCTGTATTTGCATTGAGTGTTCCCGTTGTAATGGCAGTACCTAGGACATTTGTAAAAGTTCCATTTGTGACAATCGCGTTCGGTGAGTTTACACTTGTCGTGGCAGTAAGTGTTCCTGTTGTAATGGCAGTACCTAGGACATTTGTAAAAGTTCCATTTGTGACAATCGCGTTCGGTGAGTTTACACTTGTCGTAGCAGTAAGTGTCCCCGTTGTAGTTGCTGTTGCATTAACTGTGCCTGTAGACAATGCCGTGAGTACAGCATTGCTGATTGTACAATTTGCTGCGTTCACAGTTGTAGCAAGGAGAGTTCCGGTCGTAATCGATGTTGTAAATCTGGCTGTACCAGTGACATCTAGATTGTATCCAGGAGTCGTCGTGCCAATCCCTACATTTCCACCGGTTGTAAAAATGTTACCAATGGTATGTGCATTGCCAATCGCTACTAAATTGCTAGTAATAGTTGCTGTACCCGCTGTAATGTTTGTATCGGATATATTTGTCGTTGTGACATTTACTACAGTAAGTGTACCTGCCACGTTCAAGTTACCTGACAAACTAAGGTTAGCTCCTGTTATCGTTGTTGCTGATAGCCAACTTGAACCTAGTGTTGCAAAAGTACCTCTTGTGGCATTCAATGAACCTGTTGAAACTCCCCCAGCCCCAGACAATACAAATACGGGTGAAGTAAAAGTTCCATTTCCTTTTCCAGCACCCATGGAAATCTTGAAAGTTGAATCTGATCGGTCGATTCCCAATGTAACACCTGTCTTGTTGAATACATCAAATGCCACCACAGCATTTTGACCATTTAAGGCGCTTACAAATAATCCCGCCTGCCCTGACAGGTTTATATCCGCCCCACTCCCAATTTTTTGATTATTGGCTACATTTAGTATTCCATTTACATCCATGATATACCCTGGTTGTGTTGTCCCTATACCGACGTTACCACCTGTAGTGTAGATCGAACCTACAGTATTTACAGTGCCATTTGCAATCAGTGCCCCTACGGTCAAATTGCTTACCAATGCGTTTTGTGCTGTCAAATTAGTAAAGTTTGCATTTGCAACCGTAAACCCATTGCTTACTTTGACATTTCCAACAATGTCCAAAGTACATTGAGGAGAAGTTGTCCCTATGCCTACGTTTCCGCCTGTTGTGTAAATGGGCCCGACCGTGTTACTATTAAAAGTAGCAGATAAAGCCCCTCCCGTGATATTGACTCCGCTTACTCGAATGGGAAGATAAGTATTCAGAGTAATGTTTCCGCGCGTATCGTCACGAGCAAATCCTATGCCGAATTCCTTGTTAGTTTCACTGTAAATGAATGCACTATAATTATTATTGTTTGTTATATCTCCACTGTACCTCTGAAAAATAAAACCCGTGTCAACAGAGCTCGTGGGATTCGTATTTAACGCAATGATGTTGTCTGCAAAACTTGTTGTTGTACCAGAAATAGATAAATTCCCACCTACATATGTATCCTTTCCTATTGAAACACCTCCACCAACTGTAAAACTCCCACCCGAACCAACACCTTTTGAATTTGTTGTGTCTAGTATTTCAATGGGATCACATTGATAACTCGTCATCAATAACTCCGGCTTATTTATTATATGCAAATTAATTTCAATGCAATAGGTTTTTTTAATGTTAATTTACATTTTTGAGAAATATAGTGTCTGTTTCCGTGTCCATTAGTACTACGAGTGGGACTTTTAAAATTCCTGAAATATATGCTAGATCTTTACAACTTGTATCAAGAACTTCAGCGTTTTTCTCAGTCAATTTTGATAACGTGGTCTCTGCACTCGTTTTATTTGTGTATCCGACTAAACAGTTGACGTGTTGTTGTTGTAATGTTACTGGCACTGTAAAGTACTCGCACTTACCAAAACAATTGTTCTTTTTCGATATGTAATACACAGTGTGATTGTCACGTATGTACCTGAACACGGGATTCTTTATTGATAACATACCTGGTCAGTTACTTGGTGACTAGTATAATAAATACACCCAAAACTGCGCAAAATTACATTAAAACTTAGTTGATTGGCTCGTTAAATCTTAGTCCTCTTGGAGAATCCTAAAAAGCTTGACGATAGTGAAGCGTGTCGACAACTTTTAGAAAGGTACGTGACCGAGTTCTCGTCACAAATTCGGCATAAATTGTACAAAGTAAACTCGGATTTCCTATAGATTTTCAAGCAATTTTTGAACGCACCACAACGCAATTTGAACGCACCAACCACCAAATTATGAATATTTAAGTGTTAAATCTTAGTCCTCTTGGAGAATCCTAAAAAGCGTGACGATAAACAATTTCGACCACTTTTAGAAATGCACGTGACCGAGTTCTCGACACGATTTCGGCATAAATTGTACAAAGTGAACTAGGATTTCCTATAGATTTTCAAGCAATTTTTGAACGCACCACAACGCAATTTGAACGCACCAGTTTTCAATTCCATATGGATATTTAAGTGTTAAATCTTAGTCCTTTTGGAGAATCCTAAAAAGCGTGACGATAAACAATTTCGACAACTTTCAGAAAGGCACGTGACCGAGTTCTCGTCACAAATTCGGTATAAACTATACAAAGTGAACTAGGATTTCCTATAGATTTGGCAAGCAATATTTGAACGCATCACAACGCAATTTGAACGCACCAACCACCTAAATCTGTTTGCAATTACATATGAATGTGGTTAGGTTCGTTAATTTAAAGGTAACTACATTATCATCTTAATGACACTTTTATGGGTTCTTTTTGTGAGCTTTGTCAAAGCACAAGTTCTTTTTCAAAGTTCACAGACATTCGGTACATATTATTATGATTTGTATCTCAAGTGTCCAAGCGAGCCAAATGGATATCCTGAAACAGATGGATATCCCTTTTGTGCAGACTTCACAAACCCACAAACACTTAGATCTCTTAACACAAACAACGTTATAGCCATCGCAAGAACTTTTTTTGGTAGCGGATTTGAACTGCGTAATAAGTATTGTGGTAAAAAGGTCCTAGTATATCATAACGGTACACCCATTACCCCACCTAGCACTGGCGACTTTTTTGTTGGCGATGCTTGTGAAGCCTGTAGCCTTGATGGTCATATAGATTTTTCTGTCAGTGGACTAAAGCAAATTGACCAAAACGCATGTACCCTTGGAAAAGTTCCAGGTGTTTCCTTTGAAATCATCGACGAACTCGTATACGATTTTGCTCTACAATCACAACCACAATCGATTTCACAGTCTGTTCCACAGTCTGTTCCACAGTCTGTTCCACAGTCTGTTTCAATGTCTGTTACACAGTCTCTTACACAGTCTGTTACACAGTCTCTTACACAGTCTCTTACACAGTCTCTTACACAGTCTCTTACACAGTCTCTTACACAGTCCGTTTCAATGTCTGTTCCACCTGTTCCACAGTCTGTTTCAATGTCTGTTACACCGTCTGTTTCAATGTCTGTCACACAGTCTGTTCCACCTGTTCCATTGTCTGTTTCACAGTTATTCCACAATCGGTTCCATTGTCGGTTCCATTGTCGGTTCCATTGTCGGTTCCATTGTCGGTTACACAGTATGTTATGCAATCACAACAAACGACACCTACACAATTACTGACACAATCACAATTACAACAATCTACAGAAACGTTTACACAATTACAATCTACAAATCTAAAAAAATGTATTTCTCATTGAAAATTAATTTAGCTTACATTTTATTAAAGTAAACTTAAATACTCTAATAATATTATATACAATGGGTAACATTGCTTCACTTGATGCCTTTAGAGGGCCGCCCGGTTCACCAGGAACTCCTGGAACACCTGGAACACCTGGTACTGTAGGTCCATCCGGTCCAGCAGGACCATCCTTTGGTACTCTAAGTGCAGCTGATCAAGCCACATTTGTTTCAAAAGCAGTTAACGATAATGCCCCTGCAATCAATACTATCATTAAAACAGCTAACCAAGATCTCAAATCATCCACTTTGTGGTGTGCTGACGGATCATTTTGTGCTGTGCCTTCGGGAAAACCAGTTCAATTCGGTATGGCTGGCACTGGATTGCAACATCTTATTGATGTCAAGTCCGCTGACGGAAAATTACGCTTTTCAGTAGAAAACAATGACAGTGTGTTTCAAGTAGCCACATGGGACGATGGGGGGACATGGAGCAATAAGCACCCAATTCTAGTTGAAAGAACAACTGGAAATCTATTGAATGAAAATTATGATCAAACCGGGTATGCTGCAATTGGTGTTCGAAATGGAACGTCTACAGGATTCATTTTCAAAAATGGTTCTTTACGCACCATTGACGGTGGTGCAAAGACAATGACTGTCAGAAATGATGATGGCGATCTTCGATTAGCTGCTGTCAATGGCGACATTACGATTCCCAATAATACACTGGTTATTGGTGATCAATGGAGACTCTATCAAGATTCTAGTAACAATTTGACTATTGAGAACCCCGTGACAAAGGTAAAATACGTCCTTTCCAGATTACCTGCAGGTGTTACATCCGGCGCTAACACGAATTTATGGATTAATTGGCTAAGACAATAATAAACCATAGTCTTTATTGTAATTTATTGACATAAATGTTAAGATCGTGTATCCGTCTAGATTTGAACATGTTTGCTACGTGCCTACCAAATGGTGTAAATTGAACTCTTTTGTAGATGACAGGAAGTTCATTTGGAGTATTATTTATGTACGTCCGCAAGTCCTTTTCCGACTTGTGAATCGTCATTTTGTATGAATCATATACTAAATTGCTTGAATTGGAATACAATACAATGCCTAAGTATTTAGGTAAAAGAAATCTGTATATAGACTTGCAAAGATACAGTAATGTCACTTTGGACATCGGATCAAGGAAGCCCTCTATGTGTTCAATCACTTCCATTGGAAGTTTCATATTGTCATGTTATTACAATGCATATTTTTTCGTTTTTTTCATTTTTAAACGTACAAGTAACACACCAATACACTTGACACTATAGTCAAGAGCACACTTGACACAATATTGTTGTCTCCACTTGTAGGTTTTGATTGTCCGCACACCAAATCCAATGTGTCTACACCCAATTCCAGTCCTGAAGCAATGGTTCCATTTATGTCACATTTGGATTTAACGTCCGCAACAAACTGTCGTATTTTACTACGTGTATCAACACCACAGCAATTAAAATTGTTTGTAATATTGCATTTGTCAAAAATATCTGCGACTTCTGTCAAGCTAGAAATACAAGTGTCATTAAACAAAGTGTCATTAAACAAAGTGTCATTAAACAAAGTGTCATTAAACGAACTGGACACAGTAGTCAACAAAAATATTAAAAATATCAATTTCATGTTTTGGAAATTCCGTTTTGCCTGGAAATTCACTTTTTGTCAATTACACTTTTTGTTGTTTCGAGATACAGCTTCTTGTAAAAGTTTCTCTGTTGTATTTAAGTTGGCCTTGGATATTCCAAATTCCTTTAAAAATGCTTCTAGAGGTACTTTTGTCCTAGTAGCTTTACATGCAACATATACACAACAAGCTATTGTACTTCTGGATTTGAGTTGAGGAATCTCCTTGTACACAACCTTGTACACATTGCACGCAACCGATATAACACGATATAAACTTTTGCGTGGAATACACTCACATTCATACACCATTCTTCTAAGAATTGTTGTTATGTCATTTTTTACTATTTCTCCATACCACTTTTGGGATACAATGGGCTCGCATTCCAAAAGCTCACGAAGGGACTTCACTTGCACATTAAATATATCCGCTATTTGTTCTAAATGAAGTCCTCTCTTGTGCAATACACACGCACAATAAACCCCCGCAGCTTGTATAGCTAACGTTTTAGGCCTTGGATTAAATACTTCTAATATCGAATACACCGTGTCATGTAATTGAGTATCTTCGAGAAAATACGCATCAAGAACGCGTTTTAAAAATGACATTGCCGTTTTCCGCTTCACTATGGGTCCCGCACCACCAATAGGCACTTCTAGAGATACACACCCAGATTCCAAAACCAAACCACATTCCGTGCAAGTAAGCTCTCCATGAATTTCCACAACCTGTGCCGACTTGCAATCTTTGCAAAACATTGTAATGGGTAACTGAACAATCTGTTGTTGTGAGTCTATTTATGTATTCATGTAATTTACACTGTGACTTGGCGAGCACTGTGACTTGGCGAGCACTGTGACTTGGCGAGCACTGTGACTTGGCGAGCACTGTGAATTCGCAGAAATTATGTGCATTGGATATTTAAAGACGTGCAGTCCATGGTATGTGGAACAGTATACCACAATGGAAGCAGATCTCGACCTTGTGCGTGCAAAAGAAACCATAAGCAATCACGAAGATGTAAAAGACTTTAAAATTACTACTATGACAGTGTGTGTCATGTTAGACAGTTTAGTAAACTTGGCTACAATTTGCGACAAAGGTCATTATTGCGGGTTTTACAATTCTGTGTTGATACGAAAAAATAAAGTCGCGATCAAAGTTTTTTCCAATGGTAATTTGCATATGACGGGAGTAAGTTCGGTCAAGTGTGCATTGGAAACTGCCGAACAGGTCTGTGAAATACTTGGCAAAAATCACAAAGTAATTGATTATCAAATCATGTTGATCAATTGCTGCTTTAGATATGCCCTTGAAGATAAAATTGTGAGTCTACACAATTTTTACAAATGTTTGCTAAGGGACAGCAAGTACTTTTGTGTGTTGAATAGTGACACACACGCTGGTTTAAGAATCAAAGTAAATTATGGACCCGAATTACACACTAGCAGTATCATTGTATTTCAAAATGGAAATGTGCTCGTTAATGCGTTTGTGTCTGGTGATGAGCTTATCCATGCTTTTACTTACCTTTCTGATTGCTTTAAAAAATACGGACATGACATCCTTCAACAAAAAGGTGAAAGTACACATAGTAAACGTCGAAAAGGCGAGTTTGATTACTCACAATTTCTAGTATTGAAATGAAAAAACCTTGTGGCTCTTACCTAGGGTTTAGGTTCTTTTTAAAAGGGCTGTAATCTTTGGGAACTTCATTGCATTCACCTTTCCTATTATGTCCTTGTGCGTTTCTTTTAAGGTTTTTACAAGAGTTTCTTTTTGTATAAGAAATTGTGACAACTCCTTGTTAATGGCATCTACTTGAGCATCGGTCAGTGCAATACCCGTGCCTGTGTTTTCATCCAAGTACAGTTGTAACGCTTGTGTAATGTGATCGATAACATTTACAGCAAGTTCGATAGTCTCTGGATTGTATCCTACGTGATGTAAGTATACAATTACAGACTGTCCCGAAATGTCGATCTGAAAATGACTTTTATTTGCAATGCCGGAATCTTGCGAAAGCAAAATCCCCGAGCAACCGTGGCGTTTAATGTCCGCAAGGAATTTGTTTATTTCCTGTGTATCCACGTTGCGTGTGTATACTTTGTTTTCCACAAGCACATCCGCATGTCCCATTCGCCGAATAAGAAAATCACACGAATGGGATTCCCCAGTTGTATTGATAATTTCCGCTGAGCTAAACACTTGTGTCAAAACTGATTGTAACAAATTCTCTGACAACCGCCCTTTCTGCGAGCTGTTATTAAATTTTGCTGTCAATTGCGTCAATTGATCAAGTGTTGACTTTGTATTCACCGCATTTGTGTGTATTGTTTCGCCTAGTTGCTGCAAAGAATGTGTAATACGTTGCTCACTTGGTACAACCACGGCTGATACCGCCCCCTGAAATGCCGAATTTGTAGATAAAACAGTTGTCTTGGCAATGTGCTGAAGTGTGTCCTTTGAGAATACCTCCAAAAGCCCACGTGTTTGCAAAGAACTATTGTTTAAATGTTGTGAAAGGTACGCTTGCAAATTGTGTTGCAATGTATCTATTTTTTGTGACAACTGCATCACAGCCGCGGGCGATGTCTCCACATCTGACACCGGGATCGCACTCGCAAGAAAATTTACACACAACTTTACAGTTTTATTAGGGTCAAGTTGTGGATGTTCCCTAAAAAAATGAAGAATATCAGGATCCGTTAATACAATGGACATCAACTTTAGAATACACTACTGGTATATTACCTACAAGTTTTGTCTTTAAACAGCAAGATTAATGGGTTTTTGTGAAATTTGCGGGTCTGATAATGCTACCATCGTTTTTGACGACTCCACGTATGCCAAGTCCCGAAAATATCCTAGTTCACCTTACAACTTGGTTATAAACCCATCTTGTTACAATATCATAAGTACTTGTTACGATTGTCTTATTACAAATGTATACGATTGTGATACAACATCAAAATACATGGTTTTATCACAAATAAAGGAATGGGGAAGCACTAAACGCATCCAACAGTGGTGGAAACAAATATTATACAATATCGATACAAAAGTAGGATCCCAATTTATATACAAACGTATGTCGCCAATTACAAAAAAATACATGAGTCAATATTAATTCAATCTCATTAGGTCATTTTCATATAGGATTTCACTTAACACTTTATTACTTAATCCCAACTTATTCTGCATATAACACAGTGACCGTGTCTCTTTTGGAAGACACGATCCTCCAAAACCATATAGACCGTCATGTCCCGGAACACTTGTATGAGACTCACCAATTCTAGGTTCCAACCTAAACAACCGTTTTAAATTTTCATAAGAAAATCCTATTTTACTTGACATTTGATGAATCTTATTAAAATACCACACCTTTACCGCAAGAAACACGTTTATTGTATTCTTGAACATTTCGGACTCTTCAAATGTTGTGAATACTATCTCAAAGTCTTTTTTGTGTTTGTATAACTGTTTAAATACACAACTTATTTCTTTGTCTTCTTCTCCCGCAGGCGTACCAAGAAGAACAAAATTCGCATTGTACATGTCATGAAGATGTGTAAGTTCTCTTAAAAACTCTGGACAGAACACAACTTTGAATCTGGCGCCGTACAGTTCCGAAAGGCGTCTACTTGTGCCAGGTTCAACTGTTGACTTGATGTACACGATACTCGATTTACCTGTTGACGTATGCAATTGCTGCAACACAGATTCCACAATGGATGTATCACACTCACCAGATGCCTTGCTTGGAGTTGGAACACATACAAAATAAACATTACTGTCATTATTTGACTCAGAGTATTTGACCAAATCAGCTATGTTATTAAAATTGCGTTGTGCATTCTCGATATTCTTGGAGACAACGTCACACGTACAAAAGTTTACACCACTTTGATCACACAAGTATCCCATTGCACCTCCAACGTAGCCGTAACCAATGATGTTAATGAATTCCATTATTTAATAACGTACGTTATCTTTAAATCTAATGATTTCCGTAAAATTTCATCTATAAGTGCATTCGCCACGGATTTGACGTCCCGTTTTTTACTGTAGCGTGATGTATCTGTAGGGTAAGTTATTTGTCCGCTGTGACTTTTGCAAGTTGAAAGTGTATCTGTCCACTGTTGACTACTCCAAGATAATTGAGTAAAGCAGCTGCTTTGCACCCAATGCCTTTATTATCACATTGTGTCATCATATTAAGAAAGAATGCACTGTCACATTGTGATTGTTTATCCAATAACTCATAGCATATGTCATGTTGCACACACGACGCATGAAAAAAGTCACGTAAAATAGCTTGTCTATTGCATCCAGCTCCAATTGTTGATGTCGTGTACTTGCATCGATTTAATTCTGCAATGGTGTCACCACAAACATTACAACGTTTGTTTGCAAAGCACATTGGTACGCGTTGTATAGAAGAGTCTCCGCAATAAACATATGTGTCTTTGCAATAATTTATGGAGCTTAATGCCATAAGCCCACACGCAAAAAGTGCTTTGTACAATCGCATTTGCAATGTGATTGCAAAATAATTCAAGCTTCTTTCCGATCCACCACGTTTCAGCGCCTACTCTTAAACTTGTTAAAAAGGAACTTTTGTATTAAAAGATCCCTTTGCAAGTCCTTCAAACAAAGATAGTACTTTGTCAGGTGGTAGGCCAAAGTGACACTGAAGGGAAAATAGTTTTGGTTACAGGGGGAGAAGGATTTATTGGGTATAATTTGGTGAGACATCTTGTCAGCTTGGCAGATGTATCTCAAGTGATTGTGGTGGACAATTACATTACAAGCAAGCCAAAGAATCGTTTACCCAAGACTGTTGTAATAGACATGGATATATGTGAGATGTCATTTGTTGATCACATGTACACCCATTACAAAAGTATTGACGAAATTTATCATTTGGCTAGCTTGGCATCCCCTGCTGCATACAAGAATTACGTTCTTGAAACACTTGATGTGGGGTACATGGGAACAAAAAACGTGTTGGAATTGTGTGTGCATTACAAGTGTAGATTACTATACACAAGTACTAGTGAGGTGTATGGGGATGCTTTGGAACATCCTCAAAAAGAATCCTATTATGGAAATGTCAATCCGTATGGTGAAAGAAGCAACTATGACGAATCCAAAAGAATTGGTGAGACATTGATTTACAATTATCGCAAGTTGTATGACGTAGATGCGCGTATTGCAAGAGTATTCAATACATATGGGCCGCATATGAGCCTGTATGATGGAAGGATTGTGACAGAAATAATCAAGGCGATATTAAATAAAAGCGCTCTTGTAATTTACGGAGATGGAAGTCAAACTCGAAGTATGTGTTATGTAGAGGACACAGTGGATATGCTCGTTGACCTCATGAAATCTGATTACTCTTTACCAATAAATGTAGGCAACGATCAAGAAATAACCATAAACGAGTTGGTAGACATTGTAATGGACACCTATTCGTGCCATTTTAATACTCGTGTAAAACTTGATATTCGATTTACAGAACTAGAACGGGATGATCCAAAACAAAGAAGACCGTGTCTTCAACTTAACAAACTGGTACTTGGATCTCGCGAATTTACAAATTTGCGAAAAGGCATACTTGAGACAATCTTGTATTTTAAAAATAGTATTAATTAAACGCACATTTCGTCACAATCGGGTGTCATTTTGTAACAGACAACACATCAATAGTAGTGTGTAACTGGAACTGCTAAAATACTTTTTAAACGCACTTGTGTGCATTTTAAACGCAGACTTGTGTAAACAAATCTTTACAAACCGAATGGTGGTGTAGTAGTTGCTTTCAAAAAATGTCCATGTTACGTCATTTGCGAATGACTCCCAACTTCAAAATACAGTTCCATTTGTCAAAGATTACACTGACTTAATCATGGAGGATGCACAATGTTCGATTGCGTGGTGAATAAAAAATACGCGCAAAACTCATTTCAACAAAATTAATTGATGTGTACTCTTAAAGATGATTACAATTGGTACTGATTGTTCGGGTATTGAAGCTCCTATTGAAGCTCTTAAACAACTCGGTATACCATTTAGACACAAATGGTCGTGTGAAATTGATAAATTTGCCCGTAAAAGCATTCTTGCCAATTACCATCCTGAGATCATGTACGAGGACATTACTAAGCGCGACCACACACAGCTCCCAGTTGTTGACATTTACGTTTGTGGGTTTCCGTGTCAAAGTTTTAGTCTCATGGGGAAAAAGAGGGGGACACGTGATCAGAGAAGTAACATTATGCTTCATTGTATTGACGTTATTAAAACAAAACGACCACCTGTCTTTATATTAGAAAACGTCAAGAATTTCAAATTCATCGAAAATGGAAAGCCATATAGGGATCTGCTTAATGAACTAATA
>RFTN01000029.1 GCA_009923445.1 bacterium | reverse complement strand
TCGGCAATGTCTAAATCTGTTTTTAGACCAATAGCTAGGTCGTTTGTAATGTGTGTACCGCCCATAGGTATAACAGCGACGTGCTGTACTTCGCCGTCTTCTATAACAACCAAGTTCGTGGTACCAGCACCAATATCTATAACAACCACACCCGCTTCTTTTTGCTGGCGGTTAAGTACGGCTTCAGCCGAAGCTAAACTGCCAACGGTACGGTGTTTAATAGCCACCTCGGCCTTTGCAAGTGCGTTGTCGAGGCTTTTTACGCTTGGCGTACTTGCCGTTACTATATGCGTATCAACCTCGAGTCTTACCCCTTGCATGCCAACCGGGTTTTTAATATTGTCTTGGCCGTCTAGGCGGTAACTTTTAGGGAACACCTGAATAATTTCGCGGTTGGCAGGTAGCTGCATAACCGCAGCGGCTTCTTCAACCCTGTAGCGGTCGTCGTTGGTAATTTCGCGGTTGGCAGCACTAATAGCAATAACACCCTTACTGTTCACGCCACTGACGTGTGCGCCATTAATGTTTACCGTCGCAGCGTTCACGCGGCGGCCACTGTGGCGCTCGGCCTCGTTAATAGCAGCAATAATTGCGTTTGTAACTTCGTCGGGGTGTGTGACCACTCCTTTGCGCATACCTTGGTTTTCGCTAATGCCGTAGCCAATAATTTCGGGCTCACCCGCTTGGTTAACAGCACCAACAACACACCTAACAGCGGTGGTACCAACGTCTATGCCAACAAAGTGCGGAAGGTCATTTTTATTATCTGACATGGTCGTAGTATACTTGACTTAAGCGGAATAAGTCTAGTAACAATGGAAAAGATCACCGCTCAAGTCTACATGCATCAAACTTTTTACTAGCTCACAGTATAGAAACCAACTTTTCTGTAATAACTATTGATGGTTTTTTTAACAGTACCAATTTTGTTGAAAACAAAGCCCAAAACCCATCACATCTTCATTTTATAGATTGGAAAAACTTTATATCTGATACAGTTTTATATTGCCAACAGTATAATGACGGCTCTGTTGTAGTACACGAAGCTTATGGCGTACGATCTCCCAAAGTAAGATTAAATCCAAATGCAAATAGATCCGTTGTTATGGGTGGAGAACCAGGCAAAAAAGCTCTTGATGCACTAAGTCAGTACCCTGAAATTACCAACAAATCAGATATTCCAATATTACTTCTTGAACGACACTGGCGTTAAGCGCGGGTAAGTATATCGGCGCCGTCTTGGGTAACTAACACCGTGTCTTCAAAGTGGGCGCTGCGGCTGCCGTCGGCGGTCAGTATGGTCCAGCCATCACGGTGTTGGCGCACGCGCCAGTCACCCAATGTAGCCATTGGCTCAATGGCAATTGTCATGCCTGCTTCTAGTTTGTCGCCCGTGCCAGCACGGCCATAGTTTGGTACATTGGGTTCTTCGTGCACATGGTGGCCAACACCGTGGCCAACAAGGTCGCGTACTATACCGTATTTTCCGTGGTCAAGCACTGCCTGCACGGCAGCCGCAATGTCGCCAGTTTTACAACCGTCTTTGACTGCAAATATACCAGCATCGAGTGCCCCCTTGGTTGTTTGTACAAGCTTTTGGTCAGCTAGTTTTGCACTGCCAAGTATAATACTGCGTGCTGCGTCAGTTATCATTCCGCGGTAAATTACACCGAAGTCTAGTCCAACTATGTCGCCGTCTTTTAATACAAAATGCTCGCTGGGTATACCGTGCACTACTGCATCATTTACCGAAATACATATAACATCTCTAAACCCTTCGTAGCCTAAAAAGGCCGGCTTACCACCTAATGCTTTTAGTTCTTTTGCAGCTATTTGGGCAACCTCTTTTGTTGTTATACCAACAACAGTCTGCTGTACTAGCACGTTTAATACTGTGCCCAACATACGGCCAGATTCGCGCATGGCCTTTATTTCTGCCTCGGTTTTAACGCGCGTATACATTATTTTTTAAGTACTTTCAAAATGTCTTGATGAACTTGATCGGGTGCCTGTTCAGCATTTATATGGTGCACTGCAATACCCTTAGTTTCTAAATCATTCAAAATTGGCACTGTTACCGCTTCGTACTCAGCAAATCGCTTCGCTATAGATTCTTCGGTATCATCTTGTCGACCACGACTTAACAAGCGCTGCTTCACAACCTTTTCGCTTGCTTCTAAATACAAAACACATGTTATAGTCATAAGTCCTGCTTTATGCTGAGCAAACAGCCAATCAGCTTGCCCTAAACTACGCGGAAAACCGTCGAGTATAAACTCTTCATGCGTGTCTGTAATACGAAATATCTTGTCAGCAAGCTCAATAATTTCAGTGTCGCTTAACAGCTTACCGGCTAACATTTCTTTGCGGCGCTTACCACTAACCAGCATACGCAAAAACTCACCAGTAGAAAGCCACGGCAAGCCAAGCTCGTCAGCTAAACGACGACCCTCGAGACTTTTGCCCGCACCCGCTACGCCCATTAGCAATATCATTTAAACAATCCTGCTGTTTACTAACTTTGCTAGCATGCTGCCGTCAAGCTCAGCGCCACCCTTGGCTTTTACGGCGCCTATAATTTTACCCATATCTTGGCGGGTTGGCGCTGAAATGCCCAGATCTGCTAAAGCAGTATCTATCATAGTGTTAACAGTTGCTTCGTCTAGCTGGGCTGGCAAATAGGCATCTATTATGGCTTTTTCACGGAGCTCTTTGTCTGCTTTGTCGAGGCTGTTGCCCTGCGTGTACATATCGGCCGATTCTTGGCGTTTTTTAGATTCTTTTTTAAACACGGCTAAAATTTCGTCGTCGCTTAAACCTTCGTCGCGCTTACCGGCGGCAACTTCGGCATACAAAATTGCCGATTTTAAGCCTTTAATAACATCTGTCGTAAAATTGTCTCGCGCCAGCATACTTGTTTTGAGGTCTGCTTGTAGGTTGTCTTTTAAACTCATATACCTTAATTTTAACAGAGATTATTGCTACAAACAAAAAACCGCACATTTCGTGCGGCTCTTGCTGGCTGTAGAAGGGTTACTTCTGGCCGAGTTTGATTTTTTGAACCTTAACATCTTTACGAGCTCGGCGCACAATAGCCTTGCGGCGGCGATCACGCTTACTGAGTGGCTTCTCGTGGTATTGATGCGTTTTTGCTTCAATAATAAGACCAGACTGCTGTACTTTACGCGTGAACCGGCGAATCAAACTCTCGGTAGATTCTTTAGGATCTTTTTTAGTAACTTGTATCATATTTGATTAATTTTACACTAACAGATGAAAAACTGCAACACCTTACTGCGCTTGATCGCTTTGTAGCAAATCTGTCGGTGTCCATCCGTTTATAAATGTCACCGGGGCAACCAGCGACGGAACACTATTTTGCATAATTATAAGTCGTACTGATTTTTCGTCTAATTGCACAAGGCCAAAGCAATGATCAGGCGACATATGTATGCCAACATTATCGACTACTATCTGATCTTTGTATTCATCATCAAAACCAATAGGAAGAACAACCTCTGACTGAATCCAACTAAAAAGATCTGCTGGCGTTACCATTTGTTGCACATATACGGCGTGATACAGCGGAGCTTTTGAGCCATATACTTTGGTTTCAATTATTGAAGCTATTTTTTTAATATCTATCTTACTTTGACCAAGTTCGTGGGTGAGCTCTTGAAATATAGGGTCATTACCAAATTTATCAAACATATCTTCAATATGAGTTATTTCGACAGGAAACAAAAATCCCGTATCCATATAGCGATCATTCATTATGTGGTAGGAGACTTTTTCTACAGAGACTATTTTGTCGTCGTGTAGTACCTCAACCGCTCGGCTAAAAAAGCCGCCAAATCTACCCACTATAGATACTGGCTCTTCTATTTTAGTTATGAAGTAGCCTTGTTCATTGTCATAATCTTGCCTGTATGCATAGTCAGCTTCGCAAACCACAAGTGCATAGTCTGGCAATACAAGTCTGCCTAGGCTATCTAATAAGTCTCTGTTTGGTAGTCGCTGTTCAATTGCAGCGCTATATTGCTCGTCAAGAGCTAAAGATCGCAGTGTTTGTAGTTCGTGAGATGTAGCCATATTGCAGCTAGTGTAGCCCAAAATACGACGTAACTAAAGTGTTATCGTGACAACATTTAAAAAGAGACCTTGCGGCCTCTTTTATTGTTGATTTCTCTTTTGTGTCGCTCTTTGCGACTTTAGCACAATGCTTTGCAACTCTTTAAAAATAATAAAGTGCTTGTTGGTTTGGTACACCTTAGTGTTTCCCTGTTTTTCGGCGATTAAAAAGCCAACCTTTTCAAGGCGCTTTAGTTCGCGCTGAATGTTACCGGCATCTTCTTTAATTAACTTAGCAAGGCCCCTGACATGTGTTTTAAAGTCTGGGTATTTTGCATAGATAACTACTATCTTGCGTCTAACTCGGCTGGTGATAAATACGTCTAACATAAGCTTAATTATTGTTCTTCCTACAACGTAGTATAAACAGCTTTTTTGTATGATGCAACAATTTTTTTATTGCCACTAGTTATATACTGATAACAGGCATGAATTATTATGAGGTATTAGTCACGCAAGAATATACGGCTGCGACCAGTGTTTTTACCTATAGTTTTGAAGGTGAAATTACGCCGTTTACATTTGTAATTGTGCCTCTACAAAAAAAGTCTGTTGTGGGTATTATTGTCAAAAAAGCACCGAAACCAAGCTTTGTGACCAAGCCAATTACGACTGTTTTTCCGTATGTTCTGGGTACATTGCAAAAGCAGATTATACGATTTTTATGTGATTATTATGTTGCCACCGAGGCCCAGGCTCTGCAATTGTTTATGCCGAGTTTTTTACAAAAGACCCTTACCGTTAAGGTACCCAAACAGGCCATAGCCGAGGCAGCCCTGCCGCCGCTTACCCCCGACCAGAACGCGGCCATTATGCAACTACAATCGGTCGCAAGCGATACGGTTGTACTACACGGCGACACGGGTAGCGGCAAAACTCGTGTGTATATAGAACAAGCAAAATCGGTGCTTACATCTGGCAAAACCGCCGTTATACTCGTGCCCGAAATTGGCCTTATACCGCAAATGCAAGCCGCCTTTAAAACAGCCGGTGTGCCAACACATATTTACCACTCCGCCCTTACTCCGACCGAACGTGCCGCTGCGTGGCGTAGCGCTTACGATGCTCTGCCTCAAGTGTTAATAGGCACACGCTCTGCCCTGTTTTTACCGTTTAAAAATATTGGCCTAATGGTTTTAGACGAATCACACGAGCCCGCTTACAAGCAAGAAGAAGGCATTCGCTACCATGCAAGTCGTGTGGCCAGTATTATTGCGTCACAACAAGGGGCGCAACTTATACTTGCTAGTGCTACTCCGCAAGTTAGCGACATGTACTTAGCGCACCAAAGAGCTAAAACCATCATACGTATGACGCAAACCGCTGTGCAAACAGACAGCGGTAACACTATACACGTCATAGACATGACCGATAAAGCCAACTTTAGTCAGCATCCCATGCTCAGCACACCCCTCTTGCAGGCCTGCGAACAAGCACTGCAACGCCGCGAGCAAATACTCATTTACTTAAACCGCCGAGGCACTGCCAAGATAGTGCTATGTAGTAGTTGTGGGTGGCAAGCTATGTGCCCTACCTGCGATATAGGCCTAACCTACCATCATGATACGCATAGCTTGTTGTGTCACACCTGCGGCTTTAAACAGGCGCTGCCATCAGCGTGCCCTACCTGTGCCAGCCCAGACATTTTGTATAAAAGCGCCGGCACAAAAGCCTTGGCAGAATGGCTGCAAAAACACTTTAAAAGCGCCCGCATATCGCGGTTTGACACCGACAATACTAAGGCCGAATCATTGAGCGAAAACCATAGCGCACTACAAAAAGGCGAGGTCGACATACTGGTCGGCACACAAATGTTAGTTAAGGGGTTTGATTTACCTAAATTATCTGTAGTTGGTATTGTAGCCGCTGACTTAAGCCTGAATATACCAGATGTAACTGCCGAAGAACGTACCTACCAGCTTCTTGCCCAAGCCATAGGGCGCGTTGGTCGAGGTCACCGCAGTGGCAACGTGTTTATTCAGACATATCAGCCCGAAAACGATGTCATAAAACAAGCAATATCTAAAAATTACGATGCTTTTTATACAACACAGATTGAGCAAAAAAAATCCTTTTATTTTCCACCTATATGTCATATAGCTACGCTGTGGATTAGTAAAAAATCGGCTAGTGCCGTCATGGTAAGCGCGCAGCAAGTACTGCAAAACCTCAGTAAAAACTGTACAAATTGTTTGTTCTTAGGTCCCGTTCAAACGTTTCACCCAAAAAAGCGAGGCATGGTCACGGTGCAGATTGTTGTAAAAACAACACACCGTCAAGACCTCGCTACCATAGCAAAAAGCCTACCCAGCGGCTGGCAGTATGACCTAGAACCAATAAACCTATTGTAGGTGTTGCCTTGGTTTTGTATGACCCACTTGAGCGAACGACCATTTACAGATACACTAGTATAAATGAACCGAAACAATATAATCACCCTACCCAACTCGCACTTAAGGCAGCGATCTAAAAAAGTTGCTGTAATTACCCCTGAAATTTTGCAACTAATTGCCGATATGAAAGCAGCCACCCTTGATTGGGAAGACCATCGAGACCACGAAGTTGGCGTTGCCTTGGCCGCTGTACAAGTAGATAAACTATGGCGCATAGTGGTCGTACGCGACGATTTTGACGACAAAACTAATCGTGATTTTGCAGTGTTTATTAACCCAACTATCGCTAAGTACTACGGTAAAATAGAACAAGACTTCGAAGGCTGTCTTAGCATTAAAGATGTGTATGGTAAGGTGCCGCGCTATACCAAAGTTAAGGTAGACGCCATGAACGAAGAAGGTCGCAATTTTCGTATAACGGCCGAAGGCTTTTTAGCTCGTATATTCCAACACGAGATTGACCACACTAACGGCGTTGTATACATTGACCATATTAAAGATAATTCCGAAGCATTTTACAAATTAGCCAAAGACGGTAAGCTTACTCCACTTGATTACGAGGCTCATGTAAAAGACAATAAGGATTTGTGGCATGAGCAACAAGACGAAGATTAAATTAGTATTTTTTGGTGCGGGGCCAGTTGCAGCACAGTCACTTGAACTTTTGGCAAAAAACTTCGAAATTGAAGCAGTCGTTACTAAACCCAAGGCGACAAATCATCGGGGTGACGTGCCAACATTGCATGTCGCACAATCTTTAGGTTTGCCAGTGTACACGCCAACAAACAAAAAAGAACTATCTGCACTTATTGCAAACAAACCATTTACCAGCACAATTGGCGTGGTGATTGATTACGGCATTATTATTGCGCAAGACGTTATAGATTATTTTGAGCTTGGAATTGTTAACAGCCACTTTAGTTTATTGCCGCAGTGGCGCGGCGCCGACCCAATTACTTTTAGTTTGCTTAGTGGTCAAACGCAAACCGGTGTGAGCTTAATGCTTATTACTGCCGGCCTAGACGAAGGTCCAGTTTTTGGTTGGGGCGTGTATGATATTAAGCCGACCGATACTAACGAATCGTTGACTGAACAGCTAATTCATTTAAGCGACGCGCTACTGAGCGACATGTTGCCCAAATATGTGTCGGGAGAATTTAAGCCAAACCCACAAGACATTATTGCCACTACCATGAACTTTAGCCCAACGCCAACATTTAGTCGTAAGCTCACCAAAGCAGACGGCCACATTGATTGGACCAAACCAGCCGAACAAATCGAACGCGAAATTCGCGCCTATAGCAGCTGGCCAAAAAGCTACACAAAATTTAATGATTTAGATATTGTTATAATTGCTGCCCGTGTAACTGAACAAAAAGGTAGTGCGGGAACCCGCGCAGTTGTTAATAAAGAACTAATAATCTACTGCGGCCAAGATGCGCTGGCGATAGATAAACTAAAACCAGCCGGCAAATCCGTCATGGATGCGGCTAGTTTTATAAACGGCTACGCCAGATTCATATAACTAGTACTTTTTTGGGCTTACGGCTATTGTTGGGGTGGGACTGGGGGTTGCGGGTATTGATATGGTTGAGGCTGCTGGGGCTGTTGTGGTGACACTGGTGGTTGGTACGGCTGCGGCTGTTGCGGAACACCCATACCAGGTTGAGGTTGCTGTGGCGGCATTTGAGGTTGTGGTTGTGGCTGATATGGTTGAGCTGGCTGTTGATACTGGGGCTGTGGTTGCACGGGTTGTTGAGGCATAGGTTGTTGCATCGGAGCCGGTGCTGCGTACTGGTCTGCTGCAGGTGCTTGTGGTGCAGACACTTGCTGAGGCGCAGCACTGGCTGCGTTAGCAGTGTTCATGCTTTGGGTAACAATACTTGGTGCAACAGCTTTAATTTCGTTTTTAAGTCGCTCGAGTTCTTGGGCAACAACATCTTTGTAATTCGGGAAGTTTGATTCAAGCCAAGTAAGCGCACCAGCCTCGTCGTTGCGATTAATGTAGGCCTCAAATTCATCTAATTGGGCATCTGTCATTTGTTCGGCAAGCTTCATACCAACACGCATTTCGAGCGTCTCGTATATATGCGCCAACATCTTATTTTTTTCATCAGCCGGCAAGGCACCAAGCCCTAGTTCTATCAAAAAATTATTATCGAGTTTAAACATATTATTTACCTACCTAGATTGTATCAGAATAAAGACGATTATTAACGCAATTATTACTAATGCTGTTATGAAACCCCCTGTTATGGCTTGTTTATAAACAGAGTTTTGACTTGATGAGACTGGCGTAGAGCCTATGTCTTGAGCTGCTTGCTTTGATGCCGCTTGTGCTGCAGCGATTGCGGCAGCATTTATTTTAGCTTGAGCGTCTGCGCTCGCTTGCAACGCAGCCCATGCGCCTGCAGCCTGCTTGTCCATATCTTTATGCTCGTGGCTCAGCTCGTAAGCAATCTCTTTGCTGTCTTCTGTGACCTCTTTAATTTCAGCACGCAACAACTCTTCGGCAACTCGCTTTTGCTCAGGCTTTGGTTGAGATTCGGGTTTTATATCTACCGTACGCTCAATAATCTCTGTTTTAACTACTGGTTTTTCGACAGTTTTAACGGTTTCAATAGAGTTTGGTTTTGGCACTGGCGTACGCTCTACAGGGGTGTTTTGTGGTGCCTTTTCTAGCTGGTACACAACATCGGGTTCTTGGTGCTTAAGTTCTTTATTAGTTCGTTTTACTTCATGCTCAATATCTTTTTGGCGGCGTTCTATGCGCGATTGGCGCATGCGCTCAGTCGTGTTTAAGCTAGCAACAACTCGCTCGGGAGCGGCGCTTCGTTCAATAACTTGCGGTTGCGGTGTTGGCGCAGCCTCAATACTACCAGCAGCTACAGCTTCATCGGGAACACGATCAAATATAACCGTTCTGGATTGCTCGGTTGATGTTGGTGCGATTTCTGGTACTACCGTAGTCAGCTCTTCGTCTCCTGAAGACGTTGGCTCAGGTGAGCGATTTGCACTTTCGTACGTTGAAGCAGGTTCCTCGGTAATTGCCCGCTGTTGGTCTGGTGCTTGCTCTGTTGCAGGGTCTGTCCTTGCAACAACACTTTCGTTGGTGTCAGCTGGATGCTGGTCATTAGTATGCGGTGCTTTGTTTGCAAGGACAGACCCTGCAACAGGTGGTTCGACTACGTCGCTGCGTTCAAAAAATAATCCGCTACCAGAACGTGCCGCCACGCCTTCGATTGTCTCTTTTTGAGCTACACTCGGGAATAGTTTTTGCCAAGCCCTTGTAAAACGTCCTTTTTTATCTTTTTTCTTTTCTTCTTCGTCGTCTGATTCTTTGTTGTCTGACTTATCGCTAAACAACTCTTGCAAAAACAATTTAAAACGACCCGATTCGGGTGTTTTAGCTGCGGGCTTATCAGATACTTCAGACTGATTAGGTGTACGGGGTAAACCTTCTGGCATACCTTTATCTCCTACAATGTCCTTGCAACAGTTTCGCGTGTAAAGAACTCAATGCGGTCGCCTTCTTGCAGGTCAATTCGACTTAAAGTTTTAAGGCTAACGCCACACATTTCACCGACTTGAACCTCTGAGGTTTCGACAGGACCGCGTTTTAGTAGCACTGCTTCGGCTTCAGAAAGTAATTCTTTATCTCTAAAAATCTTAACTATTGATGGCACAACGAGTTTACCTTTTGTTACCTCGCCACCACAAATAATGTCATTTTTAGTAATTTTAAATATACCTTTTACCAACAAACGACCAAGATCTTTTTCAACAATTTCGGGGCTTAGCCGCGAGGTAAGCTCAGATTTAACATCATCGATAAGTTCATAAATAACTTTATATAGCCTAACGGGCACCTTGTCGCGGTTGGCAAGTTGACGCACACCTGTCGGAAAATCTACATGAAACCCGTACAACACAGCGTTGCTGGTTGCTGCGAGGTGAATGTCGTTTTCGGTAATATTACCAACACCGCTGCCCACTATTTTAACTGATACTTCGCTGGTTTCGAGCGTTTTTAAACTGTCGATTACAGATGTTAATGAACCAGCAACGTCAGCTTTAACAATAATATTAAACTGTTGCTGTTGGTTACTTTGCGAAATGATGCGTAATAAATCGGTACTACCCATGTCTAGTTTACCTGAGGTACCTTTGGCAGATGCAGCTTTTTGAGAAGCAAGTCGAGCTTCTTTTTCGTTTTCAAAAACAGTGAAGATATCGCCAAACTCAGGCATGGATTTTAGTCCAGTAATAATAACCGGGGTAGATGGGCCTGCGGCGGCTTTAGGCTTGCCGTCAGTACCCTCTAGGTTGCGTACCTTACCAAGCGCACTACCTGCAACAATAAAATCTCCAGCGTGCAGTGTACCTGATTCAACCAAAGCAATTGCCACTGGGCCACGGCCAGTTTCCATATGAGATTCAATGACTAAACCTTCGGCGGGGCCGTCGGCGCGGGCGGTTAGTTCTTCGACATCGGCAATAAGCAAAATCATATCAAGCAGTTCGGGAATTCCCTGCCCAGTTTTTGCACTCACCGGCATAATAACAGTATCACCACCCCAATCTTCTGGCATTAAATCGTTTTCACTTAACTGCTGCTTAAGGCGATTAATATCGGCGCCTTCTTTGTCGATCTTGTTGGCGGCGACTAGCATTTTAACACCGGCTTTACGAGCAAAACGAATCGCCTCGAGCGTTTGCGGCTTTATACCGTCGTCGGCAGCAACTACAATAACAACTAGGTCGGTTAGGCGCGCACCATGCTCACGCAAGGCCGCAAATGCCTCGTGGCCTGGGGTATCTAATAAAGTGAGTAAACGCCCGTTTTTTTCAACCTGATAAGCGCTAATGTGCTGGGTAATGCCGCCAGCCTCACCCTTAGCAACCTGCGCACCACGAATAGCGTCTAGCAAGCTGGTTTTACCATGATCTACGTGGCCCATAACCGCAATAACTGGTGGACGAGTCGTGCCGCCAACAGCCTTGTTGCGCTCTTTTTTAATAATTGGTTCTTCGGCTTTACGCTGAGTTAACTCTACGTCCATACCAAGTTCACTAACTATAATTTGGGCAGTATCAAAGTCAATTTTTTCATTGACGGTAACCATCATACCATTTTTAAATAACTCACCAATTAGCTGTGCAGGAGGTAAGCGAAGTCGTTCGGCTAGTTCACCGACGGTAATGAGACCATTAATTTCAAGCGAACTTGTATCTGCCACTTTACGCCTCCGCCTGGGTAGAGGTTACGTACATGAGCATAGTTTGGCGAATGTTTCGAGAACCGCAAGCAAGACGCACTACAAGGTGCGTCTTGTGCGTTTCGGAGAAAATTCGTTCAAAATATGCCATGTTACGTAAGCTCCGTTACTATTTCTTCAAACTTAAAGCTATTTTGCGAGCAGCCGTGTCTATATCGATTACTTTAAATTGCTTGGTTTCGCCAACTTTAAATACTTTTTCTGGGTCAGTGCCTTCGTCATCGCTCATTTCTGAAACGTGTACAAGAGCTTCAACACTAGAACTTAGCTGAACAAATGCACCAAACGGTGTAATGCGGGTCACGCGACCTTCAACAGTGTCACCTTTTTTAAAGGTCTTCACTTCGTTCATCCATGGGTCTTCTTGCATTTGCTTTAGGCTTAGGCTTAGGCGGTCTTTGTCGATAGCAATAATTTTTGCCTCTACGTTGTCACCTACTTTTACATATTTACGTGGGTCTTCTACGCGTTCCCAGCTAATTTCACTAATGTGAATAAGGCCTTCGATGCCATCGACGTTAACAAATGCACCAAAGTCTATAACGCCAGTGATAACACCTTTGACGACACTGCCAACAGTAAGCTTTGTAAATCGCTCGTGCATATCATCTTTCATTGCTTCTTTTTCGCTAAAGATGAGTTTGTTTTCTTTGCGACTGACATCTAAGATGCGTACGCGAAGAGTAAGCTTAATCAATGCATTAAGCTTTTGCAAAATCTCGTCTTTGTCGGCGCCACTAACGCGCGGGTAGTGTTCTGGAGCAAGTTGGCTGACTGGCAAAAAGCCCCTGATGCCTTCTAGCTCTACCAACAAACCACCGCGGTTTGCGTCGTAAGCTTGAATTTCAATAGTCTCGCCTGATTCTTGTACTGCGATTAATTGATCCCAGCCGCGGTCTTTAGCAGCACGCTTCATGCTTAATAACGCGTGGCCTTCGTCCATTTCAGGGTCAACAACACTTACAGTTACAGCAGTACCAACCTCTAGGTTTGCGCCGTGACCAACTTCGCGGCGCATAACAACACCGGTACCTTGGGCGCCAAGGTCAATCCAGACCTCGTGTTTTTTAACAGATGTAACAACGCCTTCTACGACGTCGCCCACTTTGAGCGTTCCAATATCTGAACCAGCTAATAGCGCGTCATAGCCATGCCCGGAACCATCGACCGCAAAGCTGGTATAGCGCTAGAATTTGGCAATTTACCGTGGCACGATATTCCAATTGTTTCTGACCTACAAGCAATACTGGACATTCCTGTGCGCGTAGAAAACGATGCTAAACTTGCGGGACTGTCTGAAGCACACCTGCTGCCTAACTACCGAAAAGTTTTATATGTAACTGTTAGTACCGGCATAGGTGGTGGGCTGGTTATAAATGGCAAACTAGACCCCAATAGCCTAGAAGCCGAATACGGACATATGTTGCTAGAACACGAAGGCAAGCTGCAGCGCTGGGAGCATTTTGCAAGCGGAAAAGCGATTGTTGAAAAGTATGGTCTGCGTGCCAGCGATATTACCGACCAAGGCACGTGGTACGCAATTTCTCGTAATATTGCCATTGGTTTAATTGACGTAATTGCTGCAACCACACCCGACGTCATTGTGATTGGTGGCGGCGTAGGTAGTAACTTTGGAAAGTTTGGCGAAAAGCTTACAGCAGAACTTAAACTATACGAAGATAATTTGTTGCACGTACCGCCAGTGTTTGGCGCCAAGCGCGCTGAAGAAGCTGTTATATATGGCTGTTATATTTTAGCTAATCAATAAGCATATTCATACTTTGCCAAAACAAGTTATGAATAAGCTTAAGGTTGCAAAGTGATGGCTGCGACAGCCATACTAGTTTAAGTGAAACAGCTACTAAAAACCCTTACCACCGACTACCCTGACCTGCAGTTTGTACAATCAGACAAGTTTTACTGGTCGCCTCAAGATAAAACAGTCTACTACATGGCCAGCAGTAAGGGTGACAAAACTGCAGAATGGGCACTACTGCATGAGCTATCTCACGGTATACTTGGCCATACAAATTACAAAACCGACATAATGCTACTACGGCTAGAGGTTGCCGCCTGGGCAAATGCGCAAGAAATTGCCAAAAATTATAACATTCTAATTGACGATAACCATATACAAGACTGCCTAGACACTTATCGTGACTGGCTACATGCACGCAGCAAGTGCCCAGCCTGTGGTGACCACGGC
>RFTN01000028.1 GCA_009923445.1 bacterium | reverse complement strand
CTCTTGTTTTTTTGCTCATTGGGAGTTATTTTTTCCATTTTACATTTGTGATTTTGGTATCTCTCTGTACACCTTATCACACTTGTGCTTAAATGTCAATGGTTAAGGTAATTGCGTAGGAGTTGTGAAGGCTTGCTTAACGGTAACTAATATAACGTTTATGATTGGTGTCAATACGCCAAATAGTACAGGGTTAGCGGCAATTGCAGCGATTAAGCCTGATATAAGTGCAGAAGCACCCACATATGCAGCAGCCTTTACGATTTTAAGAAATTGTGCTTTTGTAATAGGACTCATTTTATTTTCCTTTTATTGCGTCTGTGATTGTCTTCCACAGAATGTTAATTGCTTGTTTTACAGTGAGATTATTGTCGCCAAGTTTTGCATTTAATTCAGCGTTTTCTTTTGATAGACGATCTATCTCACCGTCTTTGATACTAAGCACTTTTACTAACTCATCTACCTTAGTATTAAGTGTAGTAATGCTAGTGTTCAGTTCAGCTATTTTTCCATCATACGCCGTAGCTTGATTCTTTAACTGATCTTGAAGATTATATATTTGTTGATCCCACTTATCAGTGACAGCAACCCTACCGACGTTTTGCCAGTTTTGGGCTTGATCTGCCTCTGGATCATCAGCTAGTATTTCTACTGCACGAAGATCTGTTTGACCTACAATATGTTGTCTAAACTCATCACGGCTAAGTTGTCTTCCTCTAAGCTGTTCAGCGAGTTTTTGACCATATCTCCAATAATAGTTGTCTGCGTCTGGTATTACAGCCATAGTCGTTCCTTTCTTTGGTCGTAGCCAGCCAGATACACCGGTCCAGCCACGCTTTTTAATATATGCAACACCGCCGGGGTTATTGCCATTTTGTTCTATAACATTAACGCCACTTGCGTCTGCACTAATACAGACTGCGGTATGTCCCCAAGGTGGGCTAAAGCTTGCGTCCCATACGATTACATCACCCGGCAAGGGAAGTTGGTTAGGGTCGCTTTTGTTATTTGCAATTCTATCAAAATATTGTGGAATAGGGTTAGCAAATAATCTAAATAATCCTTCTGCACCACCACTACCAGTAGGGAATGATGGACAGCCAACAACTTCACGAGCGTAACGTGCGGATACGTCCCAACACTGAGCACCGTAGTAACCATCTTCATCTATATGAACACCATTATATTTATTTACGAATTCACTTAGTGTCATGTTTTATCTTCTTTAATTAAAGTTAAAATTTTCTTGTTTGTGTCAGCAATTTCACGCATAGAATCAGCCATTTGTTGTAAGGGTAATTCTTTATACACGTTGATTTGACCTTGTAGTTCGGCTATAGCCTTGACATTTTCTATATGTTGTTTTCTATCTTCTTCTTTTTGATCTTCCAAGGCTTTAAGTCTCTTTTCGTATGTCTCAATAAGAGCTTTTTGGTTTTCTATTGTTTGTTTTGGTAGGCGTGAGACAATAGCTAAAGCAGAGCTAATGATGAGGAATATTGATGATATTGCTATTGTTACGAAATCCATTTTGAAATCCTAGTAATATTCATAAACAACCACTATTCCAGCCGTTGCAGCACCACCGGTTTGTGCACCGACGCTTGTAGAAGCAGCAGCACCGCCTCCACCACCGCCATAGCCACTTGCAGCACCACCAGCGTTATTAGCATTCATGCCTCTACCGCCAAAGCCGTAGCCTAGTGGTGAGTTACCACCTTGACCGCCATATGCAACGTTATTAGATACTGTGAAAGTACCAGCCATAAAGCCGGGACCGCCAGATATATTTAAGTCTCCACTACTGCCACTACCACCTGTATTGCCCGGTTGATATGTACCACCACTTGTATTACCTGTGTTAAGTACACCACCTAACCCACCAGTAGCACTACAGTGAGCACCGAAAGATGATGTTCCACCATTACCACCACTTGCACCAGAAGCATTTGTTCCAGCAGCACCAACGGTAGCCGTTTCGGTTGCACCCAATGAAGCAGCAGCGATCTTCTTACGAGAATACCCTCCACCACCTCCACCAGAACCTACAGAGATTTGTACACCAGAAGTTGCAGCGTTACCACCGCCTCCACCACCGCCACCGACTACCTCAACAATGACGAATTTTAGTCCAGTTGGTTTAGTCCAAGTGTTAGCACCGGGAGTAGTGTAGTAGTTAACAGCACCTAGCTGTGCACCACCGAAGACATTGTTTAATGCCCTACCATTTTGTAGTGCTTCATAGAATGCAGCTACAGGAGCCATAATTACAGTGGCACCAGTACTGTGAGCAACCGCTGTAGTATCGTCTTGACCACGACCATCGGCTGCGGATGGACAGACCACCTTTAATGCAGTCTTTGATGTATAGAAAATTACTTCACGGTTAGTTGTGCTATCTGGTTCAATTACCAAGAACCCTTGAGCAGAGTTTGGTATATTATCCATTAAAATATCGGTAGAACTTGATGTAATGTCACCCGTTAGAGTGGCTTGAAAGAAGTTCTGGAAACCGAGGTTTGTATCGGGAGTTGCAGCCATTTTATTTTATCCTTGTTTGTTTTTGATTTATGGGTTTTGTTACTACTATTATAACATATTTTGTTAAAGATTGATAGTAACTTTCTTATTATTAGACTTAGTTGGTGCATTAACACTCTTGAAACTTATACCACTGGTTCGGCGTTTGCTTGAGAACTGTGGAGCAGGGCTAGAGCCAGTACTCTTACTTGGTAAGTAACTTAGTAAGTGTTGGTTTACTGAATCGTTTGATCCACCGCTACCATCACTGAATGATAGGTTTTTGTTCACACCACCACCATCAGGCACACCGTACCCGTATGTTTTACGGAACGTTTTGGTGAACTTAAGTGAGCCGGTAAGACCACTATTATAGAGGTCATTATCAAGCTTGATTGCAGCGTCTAAGTCTTCTTTGCTAATTTGTTTTTCATCAATTAAAGTCTTAAGATCAGCACTACCACCTTCGGCATATATGTCACGTTGGTCGGTGTTGAAGTTCAATTTGTATGCGTCAGCTTGGAATTTCTTTGCTTTATTACGTTTGTCAACTTCGGTGTATTCAGGGTGTGTAGACATGTCTTTGTCAAACTCTGAGTAAAGCTTAGACAGTTCGTTAGATGGTTTAATTTCATCTAGACCCTTTGAGCGTTCCTTATTGATCTGATCAGCAATAGTTTTGGCGTTGTCGTCAGGTGACTCTTTAAGCCATGCTTCTTGATCGTCTTTAGCCATTGAATTCCACTTTTGGTAGAAGGCTTTTGAAGTGTCAGCAGATACACCCTCTGGGACCTCTGGTGACTTACCGTATGTTTCAACGTATTTCTTGAGCTGTTCATACTTCTTCTTTTGATCGCTAGACAGGGCACTCTTATCAGCCTCACCCATCTTATAGATTGCACGATCATCAGCGGACATGTTTCGTTTTGCTAGAGAGGTATAGGCTTCATTCTGTTTAGCCTTAAGCATTGCTTGCTTCTCCAAGTCGGTAGCGTCCTTAGGGAACTTAACTTTAATGACTTTACCTTTATCGTCTAGCATTGGTTGTCCGTTTGTATCAGTTACCATGTCCGGCGTAACTTTGCCCTTGAATACTTTATTACCGCTAGTATCAGTACCTTGATCCTTAGTAGGAGTTGTACCATATGTCTGTACACCTACACCGAAGAATGCCGGAGCATTCATTGCAATACCCTTAGGGGCACTACCAACATCTTTAGACGTTTCGTATGATCCTTGAATACCAAGAGGAATTACTAGCTTAGACCCTTCTGTTGCGACGTTAAAATCTTTACCATACTGGTCAGTACGCATAAGTGGATTAGAACTATCTGGGTTATCGGTAGTGTTCATTAGTTTAATACCGAATCCGAGTAGTGGGTTAGATTTGTTTTGAAGCATATCTAGAGCTAGATCAAAGCGGTTCTTGGCACCATAGCCATCACCTAGCGTCTGTACTTCACCAGTTTCGGAGTTAACCTTTTCACCGGTTGCTTGTCGCATAATCTGTACAATGTTCTGTTGTTGACCACCGAGAATGTCATAGCGTGTGTTGCCTACCCTAATCTTACCGAAGTCAGCAGATCGTGGGTCCGTACCTACTTGAGCACCGGCGGCACTTGCTAGACCGAGGACCGTACCAGCCATTGCAAGGAATGTACCTTGTGACTGTATAGCCAATTTAGCGGCTTCTGGGTTAGTCTTAGCAAGTCGAGCATACCATACAGGGTTAAGTCGTTGGATGTTAGCAGCCCATAAGCGAGGTGCAAAAAGACCAGTAGACAATGTTTTCATGTGTTGGTCAAGTAGTCCACCTTTTTTACCACCACGTCCAGTAAAGGTGTTAATAACTTCACCCCACGCCCTCATGTAGTCTTTGCCTTTATCACCAGCAATTTCATCAACGTTCTTCATGAACTGATCAATACCGCCAGCCTTTTCAACAATGTTATTTGCAACATCCCATCGTAGTTTTGTCAAGACGCCAGTATAGGCACGATCAGCAGCTTTAATAGGTATATTTGCAACAGGAATCTTTTCAGCTAATCCAGCAGCAATAAACGCTTCGTCTTGGACAGCCCCGACACCCGTTAGGTCAACACCCATCTTATCAGCGATAAGTTGGTAAGCAGGACTATCAGCAATTTCCTTCATTGCAGCGTCATACTTAGATGGGTTCATAGCCCATTCAACGGACATCTTATTAGCGTTAGCCCACAACTTCGGGTATCGGGTTCCTAATGGGAGTGCTTGGCGGAACCCACCAGATAAGTCACCAGTAGCCATCAATGCACGAGGTAGACCGGCTACTTCGGCAGCAACGTCTTTCCAGTCACGACCTTCTTCAAGTGCTTTTTGAATACCATCAGCAAATGCGTCACCGGTACCTTCACCATAATTCTTATTAAAGAATGTACGAATGTAGTTAACATCAGCACCAGTTGGTTTCTCTGGGTTAGCACCCCACACTTTACGAAGAGCATTTTGTGTGTTCAGTTTTTCAAATGGACGAAGTTTAGATTTTTCAATACTATCAAGTAAAGCTTTTTCAGTTTCAGGTTCAACACTAATAGGTGAATATTTAGAGTCAGAGAGCTTGCCCTTTAATGCACCTAGTTTTGCACGGAATCCTTGTTCACCGCCACCAGCTTCGTCATAGAGTGATCCAGCTTTGCCAATACGTGCACCTTTTTCAGTACCACGTACAGCTTGTGCTTCATTGAAAGTAGTTTGAGCACGGTCCAGTGTGCCACCTTCACGATTTATATTGTCCAAAAAGTCCTGTACAGACTTCTTTATTGCAGGGTCAGTACCTTCTGGGACCAATTCATCGGCTGTTTGAGGTAATACGTTACTAGAGCCATTTTCAGCAGTTTTGACGGCACTTTGTCCTAATTCGGTATTTCCTTTAAGTCCAGCACCTAGAACGTCTCCTGTGGCTTCCTGTGAGGTCGTTTGTCCAGAGCCAGTTACTTGACCGTCTGAAACTCCAGTTTGCACCTTGCCAACCTCATCAGCTTGTTTTGTAACTTGTGATTCTACACCATTTGCTTTATCAACAGCAGCTAGTTGTTCACTGAATGGTTCTTGAGCCTTTTTGATTAAAGCTTCACGTTGTGATTTGAGTGTGTCTATCTCTTCACGAGTAGCAGATACTTTTCCTTGTGCAATATCATGCAGCCGGTTATCTACTTTTGTCATTTCATCAACTAGACCCTTAAGACCTTTAGCACCTTTATCAGCCATAACGAACCCATCACCTACGTTGTTTGGTAGGTCTTGTGCACTCTTAGTAACAGCAGACAGTAATTTAGGAGCAGCTTGATCTACAGCAACACCGGCATACTTTGCAATAACAGCACGAACGTTTTCAGGTACTTCGCTTATCTTGCCACTAAGGGCTTTGTTTATATAATCAGAGAAGTCTTCACTATTAACATCAGTTTGGGTATAGCCAGCACGTCCAACTGCTTGTTTACTTGCTTCACCACTACCATCAAATAGTGCTTTTTCTTCTGCGGTTAATTTGTTTTCCCAAATAGCATGTCCAAGTTCGTGATTAACGTTAGCGTCAAGGGCAGCTTGGTTTTGAGCAGTTATAACACCACTGTTATATTCAGCAGGGTATGCAGCATTGGCGTCTTGTTTAACAGCAGTTACACCCTCATCCTGTAGACGCTTAATTACATCTTCCGACAGGTTAAGGTTAGGGTCCATTGCTAAACTAGCAAGAACTTCTTTTACAGCTTGTGGATCAGTTTCATTAGCAAGATAGGAAGCTACTTCTTTATCTACACCAAGAGCTTTTTCAATCTTTACAGGATCAACTTCATCAATAAGATCTTGGATAATACCATGAGATATAGCGTCGTCAGCACCGCCCTTAAATAGATTTTTTAGTCCCTTAAATCCGGAACCGAGAATAGGTAGACCCAAGTCAACGGCTGTACCGATAGCAAGGTCTTTACCGAAGTTTTGTTTATCACCCTTACCAGCAGTCTGTACGGAGCTAATACCAGATCCAGCGAATGAACCCGGAAGAGCACCAACCATCTTTGCAGCTAATTGTGATACTTTACCACCAGCTTGTAGTTTTTCTAGTAAGCTAGAGAATTGAGGTACTTTACTTGCAGCAGTTTCAGCAGCAGACCCACCAGCCGCCAAAGTTGCAAGGTCAACGATACCCTTTTCTACAGAACCAAACTTCTCACCAACTTTACCAGCAGTAGTAAACTGAGCTGTGCCAGTCTTAGAAGGATCTTGTTCGTTAGCGAGTTGTTCAAGACCAAATGTGTTATGACCGGGTAATAGAAAATCTGCACCACGAAGAAGACCACGACTTATACCGCCGTAGAGTTTATCATTAGCCCCTGTCATAAAGTCGTTAGCGTCACCCTTAGTACGACCTGTATTGGTCAAAAGTTTAAGGGTGTTTATAGCAGCAGCGTCACCAGTTTTTGCCTGTTCCATTATCTGGTTTGTATAAACATTCTTGAATTGATCATCAAGTTTGTCATACTGAGTAAGGAAAGTATTATGGTCTAGGTTAATCTCACGATCAGCTTTGATACCATATGTTTTCTCAAGAGACTTTGGAAGCAGGGCAGCGGCATTCCATCCGAAGATAGTTTTGTTCTTACCCTGATCCATTGTAAAGCCCTTAAGGTTGTTGTTAACGGGCTGTTGTTGGACTTGTTGTTGGGGAGCCTGAGGAACCGTTATCTGTGGTAGAGGCTTCGGCTGTGCAATGCTAATTGTTTGCTGTTGCTGTGGAGCCGTTGCAACACGTAGAGAAGGGTTTGAATTGTTCAACACCTGTAATCGGCGTCGTGGGTCGTTCAGGTCCATGTATTAGCCTCCTTAGGCTTGTGGTGTTTGTTTTTCAGGACCGCTTAACTGAGACTGAAATTCAGTAGCCAGTTGTTGTTGTTCCTGTGGGGTAAGTCCAGCAGACTGAATAAGTCGGGCACCAATACTAGCTTTTTGGCTAGTGTCAGCGTTACCGGCAACAATCTGTGAAAGAGTTGTCTTAAGTGCTTGAGCACGAGTGCTTGTAGGTGCAACTGCGTTAAGTGCACTAGCATTCTGAGCCATAGTGTTATTGTCAGCAGAACCAGCCTTAAGATCGGCAATGCGTTGGTCAAGACCAGCACGAATTTGTGCAAGATTATCAGGGTTAGTCTCTTCACCAAGATGTGAAAGAATCGTATCAATTCCACCCTTTTGAGCGTCAAAGCCAGCTTTTTGCTGTGTAATCCATGCAGCAATCTTAGCAATGTTATCTTGTAATTCTGTACCGAGATCACGGATCTGGTTATTACCACTTTGCGTAACAGTATCAACGTTATTGCCACGATATGAACTATCAAAGCTACCACCGGCAGCATGTGCAGCACCGAGTTTTTGGTTTTCGTTTTCTACTTGTTTAGTAATATCACCACTTTCAGTAGCGAATCGGTCATTTAGTTTACCAGTTTGTTCACCGGCACTTGCGTCAACTTGTCCGTAACGACTGTTGAATAAATCTTTAATTGTGTTTGCAATGTTAGTAATCTCACCACGTAGTGCAGTAGCACGAGCAGCGTCAGCAGCAGCTTTCGCTTGTGCAGCAGCAACAGCAGGGTCTACAGCAGGGGCAACTTGAGTAGTGGCACCTAACACGGCAGTATTGCCAGTATTAAGCGTTCCGCCGTTCATAGGGTTAGCAGTTACCTGTAGGTTTGAACCACCGGCAGGTTGAATAGCAGCACCGCTACCGCCTTGTAGAGATGTACCAGAACTACCCTGTAAGTTGGCAGATCCACCTTGCAACATCCAGCTTGGCATCATAATATTAGTTTTCCTTAATTTTATTTGTTTTTATCTTCATAGGAGACACATGTATTTTCATATATTGTAGCACAAAATTGACAAAAAGTCTATAGGTAAATCTTTCGACTAGAGTCAAATACATAGTGCGATTTAGGATAGTAAGCGTAAATCATACCGAGGAACACGAAGTTTTCGTTTACACGGTTGTTATAAATTTTGAATTTAATTGTCCTACTGTCAAGATTAAGACCTACAGAAACAGGGTTATCAACGAAAGTTGAAATGTTATCTGAGCTTGTAGTCTCACCGTCCTTACCAAGTGCGTAGGTACCAAGTATATTCATACCCATACCACGAGCAGCACCAGATCCAATCTGTGTACTACCAACGGATAAGTTATCATCAGAATAGACAGTCAGATCAACCGTACCACTTAGACGACGGAACAGAAGGCGAAGATCAACCCAAAATTTAGTGACATCAGGGTTCTTAAGATCTTGAGCCTTAGATACAATGTAAGCCTCAATAGCAGATCCATTGTCGTTATATGTACCACTTTGACGCATGTATACCTGAGTACCAGCGTTATCTAGGAAATAGAGATTTTCGTCATTGTCACTACCAATGTACTTAATCATATCCATAGCATTGAAGTTGGTCCAAATAGTGTAGGCTTGGAATCGACGATCATACGTAAATGTACGAGTGATACCAGAAGAAGTGCCGGTAGGGTGAGCTAAGATATATTTGTTATCAAAGTAGATACCGTTACACCTGTTATAATATGTTTTTGCTATTGTGTCAATGTTAGGGTTTATGCGTATGCTTAGTACTTGAGTACGAATAGCTGTAAAGAACTGTGGTTCATTACCTAATACACGGTGTCCTTCTCTTGACATAAAGCTAATATCATTTTCTACGTTTACGACACTCTTATGAGATATACAACCAGTAGCATAAGTAATAGGGGTAACTGTTGGGTTCCCAGAACTATCAAATGTTACTTGGTAAATTGCACGTTCTTTGAAGACAATTAACACATCTTGGAATACACCAAGGGCTGTGATCTTATCGCCATCATTTTTACGAATGTCAATAACGTTAGCCTCTGTAAGAGCAGGAGTACCGGCAAATACAGTAGCACCCGGTACGTTAGCGTTACTGTTTTCTGCGTCAGTCGTTGAGTCAGGTTGTGGTTGAGTACCACCAGTAGTAACGGTAAAGTCTGAGGCATTTGTCAAGTTCGAAATGTATAATCGGCTAGGTTGTCCGGGTACGCCAGAAGCAATATGCTTATTCTGGTAATAGACAGAGAACTTAGCCTTTGGCATTGTACCGGGACGTGTAACAGCAGAACCATCAAAGTATGCACCACCATCTACGCCGTTCCAGACGTACAATTTAAGACGTGCTTGAGTAAATGACACATCATTACCAGCAGTAAACGTATCGCCAGTTGCAGAAGACCAGTTACCAGTAGATCGGTATTTAAGTCCAGTACCATCAATAGTTACCATCTGATTTAGACTTTCAGTACGATATATACCAAGTCCACGAGCAGCAACTAAAGCATTACCGGCAGTTATATAGCCGTTACGTTTTCGAAGTACACCACCTTCATCGTATTCAACATTTTGAAGATCAGAGAATTCTTTATCGTCAATGAGTGATGGAGATACTAGGTTGTTCAATCCTTTAGATGGGTTGACAATTACTAGCCTTTGTGGTGGGCGTACTTTTTTAGATGGTATATCGCCATTGGACCTACGAGACATTAGAAGTCCTCCAAATAGGCAACGAGTGCATGTAAGTGTTCAGTATCGTCGTTTACTTTTCCTAATATTGAATTACAATTGAAACAAAGTAGACCACGTACAACGCCACTTGTGTGATCATGGTCGATGTGCAACCTTGCGTTCGATGGTTCAAAACCGCATACAGCACATACACCAGACTGTTCAACGAACATTCGTTCATAATCTTCAAGAGTTATTCCATACAACCTAAACATTGTTGCATTTGTTTCACACTCTTTGCATACTGCTTTTGGTTTGGTTCTTAACCTCCAAAAATCACTTTCTGGTTTATTTACTTCACATCGACGGCAGACCATTTAGAAGTCTCCGGTGGCACGTCCTGATTGGGTGTGTGCCGTTTTACGACGCTTTCTAGGAGCAGGGACTTGATGTCCAGCTATATCAGAAGCTAGTCTGTTTTGGAATATCTTTTCGTCTTGCGAAATATCAGCGTCAGGGTTTTGACCTAACTTAACGTATCGTCGGGCACCAAGAGCGATAGTCATTTTACTAGGGTAAGGGGTCGTGATTGTACCAGCAGAATCTAGGGTTGGAGCTACTTGTTGGTACCTAAATACAACTGTATTAACGTCAGAATCCTTAGTAATAAGTTTGTACCTATCACCATCTATTGACTCAATCCATACAGCACGATCACCATTTGCAAGTTGGTCTTGGTCGTCAGGGTCTACAGGATCAAGCTTTACTTTATTACCATTATCAAACCACGCTTGTGCAACTTGGTTGTCGTCATAGTTAGTCGGTAATGTTGCAATACCATTAGATATTGTAAGCGTTGCGTTTGTTCGAGCGAATCTCCAAGGGTATGCAGAATAAGCCTCACTGAGGGTTTCTTGAATAAAATCTGCACGGGGTGCACTTGTCGTAGAGTTGACAGAGCGTTCTCCAAGCAGATATGCGAGTGTAGTTAGTATTGTAGTTTGCGAGTAAGACATTAGTTCTGTTCCTTTAGGTAGTTAGCAGCAGCTACTAGTAACTCTGGGTTGTCACCAAATTTACCAATACCCGTATTGCACATGTGGCACAGAAAGCCTCTAAATTTACCTGTAACGTGATCGTGATCAACAGATAATCGTCTTTTGTAATCTGTGCGTTCTGGTTGCTTGCATATTGCACAAAGACCATTTTGCTTTTCATAAGTTGAGATATACTCATCTTCACTCAAGCCATAACGTGCAAGGATTTTACTGAGAGAGTTTCTCTTCCAGTTTTCTTTTTCCTTGTTTTTGTCTTTGTAAGCCATGCTAGTATAACCTTGCGATTCTATATTCAGGGAAGGCGTCATAAAGATCCTTGCCAATTTTTTCTTCTAAGCCCTTATTTTTGCCACTCATTTCAACTTTGAGTTCAGGGTCTAACTTCATCATTCCTGTAAGTACAGGTCCAAATAGCTTCATCGTGTTACGCATAGTTCCAGATTTGCTAGACGCATATTTGTTTTGGTTTTTAATGCGTAGTTCCTTGCATGCTTCTGCGTGTTCGGCCTCAAAGGGCACAAGCCAAGGCTTTAGTTCGAGGGTTAGTTTTCGAATAAGTTTCCACTTCTCGGGTCGAGGTGTGGTCTCTATTTTTTCTATTGCTTTAAGGTGTTTTTGTCGTTGTTCGGGTGTTAAATCCATGTTTTCTAGTTCTCCGTTAGGGGGACCGCATCCGCAATCCCCCGCATACGGAACTCTAGAAGAGTACGAATGCCTCTGCGTTCGCAAGTTGATTGCGAGCTTCGAGAGTAACTTCTTGGATGATCTGCTTTGCAGTAAAGTCACCCGTTTCAGCAAGGTCTTTGGTGAACGGACGGCGATACCATGCAGTACCCCACGTGTCTTCAACAAGCGATAGCAGGTCAAAGCCGGGAGTTGCAGTTGTACCATAGTCACCAGTACGAGTAACGTGACGGTGTGGGAACAGTTTAACCATCTTTGCGGCGTCAGACTGGTACACGTCAATAGCAAGGATCAAACGTCGGTCGTTGATGTCAACTTCCTTAGTAGCACCAGCCGTAAAGCTAGAGATACGTCGTTTACCCTTCATGCTTGTGTAGACAGAGTCAGCACTCGCACCTTGGTTCCACTGTGCTTCGAACATATCATTAAGGATAGTTTCAGTAAGCGAAACGCCAGAGTAGTTACTTGCGTTAGTTGTAATCCAACTTTTAACTCCACGAAGACGACGTGCGCTAGCAGCCGAAGTCGAGGCGACACCAGAAGCGATAGTTCCACGAACTAATGCAAGCTCGGTATCGTTCTTAAGAGCCTTCATTTTCTTTACTAACTCACGAGACATACGATTGCCGCTAACCCTCTTAAGGTTAGAGCTAGTCTCGGAGCCAGTGATTTTTGCAGTCTTAGAGATAATCTGCGTGATGTTTTGCGGACGGGTTGGGTCGTTGCTTACATCCAAAGGAGCGTCAGCGCCTTCAGGTTGAGCGTTGTCACCAACAGCCTCAAGCGTATCAATTGTCCACTCGTGAAGAGTGTTGTTTGCAGGACCTTGCATGATTCCGTTAAGCAACTGGTTATCAGTTGGCTCAAGCATGTTCATGATGTCCAACAGCGACTCACGTCGTGCTACATCGGGATAGGTATATACATAACCACCTACAGCCATAATTTTTATTTCCTTTTCTTAGTTTTTGTTTTTAACTATTTTAAACTAAATGTTAAATCTTTTGGTTTTCTTGCCAGTCGTTCATGAGTTCCTCAAAGGCACTCGTGTCACCTCTAGCAAGCCGCTTTGTCAGATTGTCGTTCTTCGGTGAAGAAGATTGAGTTTTCTGAGTTGGGCTTTTTGTTTCAACAGCAGCATTCTTCTGTACAGTAATTGAAGCTTTAGCACTCTTTATACCTTCGGTCTTACCGGTTTGACGGTTAGCGTCGAAAGCTTTCCGGAATGATCGTGCAAGATCAACTACTTCCACAGGGTTACGGTTCGCAAGATAGACACTTCGGATAGCGGTTTGGAGCGACGGATCGTTCTTAACCTCTGGAAGGATCTTTTCTACAGCTTCGAAGGATTTAGTGATAACTTCTTTATTATAGCTATCAAGTTTGTTCTTCTGGTCAACTCTTGCTTCTACGTAATCTGCATATGCGACAGGATCAATTTGTCCGTACTCGTCAGGTTGTGGGGGTTTAATCTCCACCGTTTCAGGTGCCTGAGGCAATTCAGCCATCCAGTCGTAGTCAGAGGGGTTTTCTGCTTCGGTTTGTGTTTCTGTTTGTGAAGGTTCGCCAGTTTCGGGTTTTTCGACTTGAGTAGTGCTTGGTACGATCTGGTGAGAAAAATCTTGTGTGTCCAGACCTTCCGCATTGTCACTATCATCCTCTTCCGAGGTGTCTTCCGACTTGGCTTTTGTTTGTTTTGGTGTTTTTGTGTTTTGTTCGCCTTTTATTTCTGCGTTTTGTGCAGGGTCGGTGGCGTTCCGATCCGATCGTCCTTGTTTCTGGAATACTTCGTGGTTAGCACTTGCTACCGCTTCCAAAAGACCATCGGGTACGCTTTCGTTGCGTTTTTATTTTTGAGGGGTAATGTAGAATCCTACGCCACACTTATGATTAGCACACCCGTGATAAATTGCGTCTCCTATAGTATCTTTGGGGTCAGGTATAAGCGTCTCGTGCCTACATTCCGTATCGTTGATGGGCTTTTGTTCGTCCATCTTAACGACCTCTACATTTTCATCATTCTGGGTACTATTATAGCCTAGTTCTTCCATAATGTCAAGCACTTTCTTTATAGTTCTCTAGATACGCTATTGACATAGCTAGATTTTTTATGGTACGGAGTGATCCTATACCGAAGTTACAGCGTCCACAGAGTAGTCCTCTAACCTTGCCTGTGTCATGATCGTGGTCTACACATAAGCGTCTTCCAGATACACACATTTCTCTACAGATGGCACAGACTCCACCCTGTGATTCTAAAAGTTCGTCGTACTGCTCAAGAGTTATTCCATATGTGCGTTCTAGGTGTTTGGCTCTACCTTTTTCATAACGCTCACATCTCTGTTGGGCTAAACGTATCTCTACGTCATTCTCCATTGTCAAGTCTTTCCTGCAATTTAGCCTTGCGAACAGGACTTGCAGCTACTTGCATTTTTCGGAGTATTTTCTTGTAAGCGTTGAGATCAGACAGGGCATTGTTATACCCCGGCAGATCATTACGAAACTTATCGGATGTTATTTCTTTCAAT
>RFTN01000027.1 GCA_009923445.1 bacterium | reverse complement strand
TGTCGGCACTCGTGCTCGTCTGTCCCGACCCCGCGGACAACTCGTGCGACGTGCTGCCGTTCTTCTGGATACCAGAGGCGAACGCCGTCGAGCGGGCGCATCGTGACAAGGTTGACTACCTCGGCTGGATTCGTGACGGGCATATCCGCGTGACAGATGGCAACGTCACCGACTACACGGTGCTCCACCGCGATATCACCGAAATCTGCCGGCAGTACAACGTCCGCGGCGTGGCGGTCGACATGAAGTTCAACGCCCAGATGCTCGCTAACTTGCTGCAAGGGGACGGGCTCGCCGTGGCAGGATGGCCGCAGGGCGGTCCCGGTATGTCGGCACCGTCCCGCACGCTTGAGAACATGATCCTGCAGGGACGACTACGGCACGCTGGCCACCCGGTGCTGACCTGGAACGCAGGCAACGCGGCCATTCACGAGGACAGGCGGGGAAACATCTTCCCGAGCAAGCAAGCCAGCACAGAGCGAATCGACGGCATCGTCGCGCTGTGCCAAGGGCTCGGAATGTGGATGAGGTCGGAGCAGAGCAACGCTAACGCCGCCCCGGAAATCTTCTTCATATGATCGCTTCCCAGCACCGTATCCTCTGGCTGCCAGGCGAAGAGCGTTCGTGGGACGACGACGTCTCGATGCGCTCGCCAGCGGGCGTGCGAATCACTGCCGAGAACGCCACTTCCGTAGCTGCTGTGTTTTCGTGCCTTCGGATCTTGGGCGAGACAGTTGCCAGCCTGCCTCTCCACGTGCTCGAGCGGATCGACGGCGGCGGAAAGCGACAGGCACGCGAGCTGCCGCTGTATCGCAAGCTGCACAGTCAGCCGAATAACTGGCAGACGTCGTTTGAGTGGCGAGAGCAGGCTGTCCTCCACGTCGGTCTATGGGGCGACGCCTACAGCGAGCTTATTCCTGGGCCGTCTGGCGCTGTCGATCAGATCGTCCCGCTTCACCCGTCGCGGATGAAGGTGGAGACTCTGGAGAACGGACGCCTGCGGTACACATATCGCGAGGCGAAAGGTCGGCAGACGATCTATTCAGACGAGCAGATCCTGCACATTCGCGGCCCGAGCGACGACGGCGTGCATGGCATGAGCATCGTGGAGGAGTGCCGCGAGGCGATTGCTCTGGCTCGTGCGTGCGAGATTCACGGCGCGAGGTTCTTCGGCGGCGGTGCTCGCCCTGGGTTCATTTTGTCAACAGACAATCAGCTGAATCCCGATGCCAGGCGAGAACTGGCAGACAATTGGAATCGCAAGCACCGCGGGCCGCACAACGCATTTGAGACGGCCGTGCTCACGGGCGGGCTCAAGCCGTTTGAGATTCCCTACGCGAGCAACACAGACTCGCAGTTTCTCGAGCTGAGGCGTTATCAGCTTGAAGAAAGAGCGGTATCGCCCGCTGAACATGGGCACCCTCGGCCAGCAGCCGAGTCAGGCAGACGTGATGGCTCAGCAGCAGCCCGGCAGCGGCATCGACGGCCAGGCTGTCGCTGGAGGCGTTGACGCGACCGCTGCTGCAGCAAGCACTCCGCAGGTTGCAGACGTCTCGCTGAACGGTGGTCAAATCACGGGGCTGCTCGCGATCCTGCAATCCGTAGCCACAGGTGTCCTCACCAGGGCCGGTGCCGGTGCAGCGATCGCGGCAGCCTTCCCATCCATTTCGCAGCCGCAAATCGACGCCATTCTCGCGGGCGTGCCGGATCAGCAGGCACCAGCTCCGGCTACGCAGCCACAGACTCCAGCTCCTCCTGCGGCCAGATCGTTGCCAGAGTTTCGTGCGCTCACGATCAGCATGGACTTCGATCGCACGTTCGCGGCTGATCCTCAGTTGTGGGGCGAGTTCGCCCGCAAGGCTGTCGCAGATGGAAACACTGTCGTGATGATCTCGCGACGTCCGGAGTCCGACCGCGAGCAGGTGATGAGCACGCTCGGCGACTACGCCGATGCTTTCTCGCAGGTGCTGCTCGTGGGCGGCGACACGCTGAAGGCAGACGCGGCTGACGCGGCTGGAATCAACGTGGACGTGTGGGTTGACGACAGCCCGCAGACGATCACCGACGCAGCTGCTCCGCAGGCAGCAAAACGCGGCCGAAAGAAGAAGGCGAACGATGGCGAAGTATGACAACATCGACTTCATGCCGCCGCAAGGCGTTCGCGATGAGGCTGCTCGCGGCCTTGCGTGGCGAAGCGAGTACGGGCGTGGAGGCACAGAAGTGGGTGTCGCTCGAGCACGCGACCTGTCGAACGGCGTGAACATCTCGCCCGAGACAGCCCGCCGCATGAAGGCGTATTTCGACCGACACGAGATCGACAAGCAAGGAAAGGGCTATCGCCCAGGCGAGGACGGCTATCCATCAGCCGGCCGTATCGCCTGGGCGCTTTAGCTTTGGGGCGGAGATCCGGGACAAGCGTGGGCAGGCAAACTGGTAGACCGAATGAACGCCGCAGATCAGGAGGGCAGGAGCATGATTGAGCGACGCAGCCTCTACGAAGAAGAATCGACGGACCTGCCTCTTCTGCGCGTTGAGTCTCGCGCCGAAGGAGACGCTCCTGAGTCGCGGTGGATCGTGGGATACGCCGCGAAGTTCGGCGTCAACTCGCTCGACCTTGGCGAGTTCACTGAGCGGATCGCGCCTGATGCATTTGGCATCGTGTCAGAGCGTCGCGGTCGCAAGAGGCCGCTCGAGACGCGGGCGCTGTGGAACCACGACGCAAACTTCCCGCTCGCACGCTACCCAGGCACGCTGCGGATGAATGTCGACGACATTGGTCTGCGGTACGAGTTCCAGGTGCCAGACACGAGCTACGGTCGCGATCTCGCCAGCAACATCGAGGCTGGGATCGTGCGTGGATCTTCGTTCTCTTTCCAGATTGCTCCGGGCGGCGAAGCCTGGAGCGTCGAGGACGGACGCAGCATCCGCACGGTCACCAAGATCGACACGCTGATCGACGTCGGCCCGGTGACGTTTCCGGCGTACCCGGACGCAGACGTGAGCGTCGCCAAGAGGTCGTTCGTCGCGTTTCGCAGCCAGTGTGACGCCGACTCGTCCAGGATCATTGCCATGAAGGCACGAGCCGCAGAACTCCGCGAGTATCTCCGCAGGCATGGCCGCTAAAACGAACGACCCATGCGGTTGCCGACGCGGCCGGCTGGAAATCGCCAGCAGCCAGCGTCACGGCGACTATCAGGTGCGGTATCTGCGGTGCCGCGCCTGCGGCTGCACGGACAAGCACGTGCTGCACGCTGTCGAGGTTCGCCGGCTGAAATCGAGTTGATTCGTTTACTGTTGCCGCCGCTCCACTGCAAGGGTCGGGGGCTTGACTTCTAGCCTCGACTGTGTGGGCGGCGTTCGCCGCCACGCCCCGAATACAGGAGATACGCACGTGGACACGATCAAGGCACTGCTCGATCAGCTGGCGAGCATCACGGCTCAGATCCAGGCGGAGATGGACTCTCAGATGTCCACGGACCCCAACCTACGCCGTTCCCCGTGCGATCGGCAAGCTGAAGGCCTTCGTCGGCCCCAACGCCGAAGAGCGTGCCTACCGGGCCGGAATGCACCTCAAGGGCTTCGTGCTCGGCGACGAGGAGGCTCGTCGGTGGTGCCGTGATCACGGCGTCGAGAGCCGCGCCCAGGCCGGCGGGATCAACTCGCTCGGCGGCGTTCTCGTGAGCGAGGAGCTGTCGAGCGAGATCATCCGTCTCGTGGAAGAGTACGGCGTTGTGCCGTCCGAGTTCCGCCGGGTCTCTATGAACACGGACAGCGTCCTGGTGGCTCGTCGCACCGGCGGCCTGTCGGCCCGCCCGATCGGCGAGAACTCACCGGCACGACCGGCACGGTGGCCTGCCTGTTCGGCGACATGAGCCAGGCGGCGACCTACGGCGAACGGCGTGCGGTCACGATCAAGACCGACGCGAGCCGGTTCATCGAGTACGACCAGACGCTGACCTTCGCGACCGCTCGCGTGGCGATCGTCGCCCACGACCTCGGCTCCACCAGCAAGGCCGGCCCGGTGGTCGCCCTCAAGTTCGGCTGAGAACAACCCTCCTAGGAGATTCTGTCCATGATCCATCTCGCTGCTACCAAGTCCGCGGCGGCCGGCAAGGGCGCTGTCTACACGTCCTCGCAGACCGCGACCCTGACGCTCGACACGGTCGGCTACGACTACGCCTCGATCGACGTGATCGCCGGCCCTGCGGCGTCGACCTCGAGCGTTTTTCAGACGCTGACGCTGACCGAGTCGGACGTCAGCACGGGCACCTACTCGACCGTTTCTGGCTTCGCTGGCGACCTCAAGCCGGCTGCCTACGCCGGTCAGACCGTGACGGACACGATGACCGTCTCGCGGCTGGACGTCGACCTCCGTGGCAAGAAGCGATACCTGCAGGTGAAGGCCAGCCCCAACACCGACACGGTTATCGTGGTCTCGGCTCGCCTCGGCCGCGGTGAGGCTGGCCAGGTCGATGCCACGGGCAAGGGCGTGAAGGTCTCGGTCGAGTCCTGATCGCTTGACACAGCAGTCATTCTGGGCGGCTGGCAGGGAGCTATCCCCGCCAGCCGCCGCCGTTTTAGGAGCACAGAATGATTGTCAAGGTCGGGAACACAGAGGCAGATATCCGCGTCGAGGCGGTGCTGTCGATGCCCAGGTTGAGCTTTACGGCCAACCACTTCGCCTGGGCTCAGGCACTCATGCCGCTCGGCATTCGCCCCACAATGGGCACTGGTGCGTTCTGGGACCAGGTGAACTCGCGGATCTTCGACCAGTTCATCGACAAGTGCGAGTATCTGCTGACGATCGACTACGACACGTTCTTCACCCGCGAGGACGTCGAGCATCTGTTTGCGATGGCCCTGACTTTCCAGTGCGACGCTCTCACGGGTCTGCAGACGAAGCGTGAGGATGGCCGTCCGATGCTGACGCTCAAGGGTATGCTCGACAATCCTCCGGAGGACAAGGTCACGACCGTGCCGGCAAGCTGGTTTGCCGAGCCTGTGCAGGAGGTCGACAGCGCGCACTTCGGGCTCACTGTTATTTCGACGGCGGCACTGAAGCGATGCAAGAAGCCCTGGTTCTGGAGCAAGCCGGCTGCTGATGGCACGTGGGGAGAGGGCCGCCTCGACCCGGATATCTACTGGTGGAAGAACTGGAGAGAGAGCGGCAACCGCGTGTACGTGACGCCTCGCGTCATCTTGGGCCACGGCGAGTACGTGGTGACATGGCCAGGCAAGGATCTGACCTCGCCGGTGTTTCAGTGGACGACGGAGTTCACATCCAAGCACCGAGCACCCGAAACTGCATGGAGTCTCCCGAAGTCGTGAAAATCAAATTTCAGAAGCAGTACTCGACCTACCGTCCAGGCGACGTGGTGGAGTGTGATGACGAGGTTGCCCACAGGCTGATTGCGGACGGCCGGGCAGTTCCAGAGCGTCAAGGACAGCTGGTCGAGATGGCGTCCATCGAACCTGCTGGCGAGTCGACCAACATCACTCCGCGCCGCCGCGGACGACCTCCGAAGGAAAAGCACCTTGAGATACCGCAGTCTGAAGACGCTGACTCCTCCGGTCGTTGAGCCGGTATCGCTGGCAGACGCCAAGGGTCACTGCCGCGTCGACTCAAACGACGACGACTCCTACATTGCGTCGCTGATCACGGCGGCTCGCGAATGGGTGGAGTCGTACATGGACGAGGCGCTCGTCCATCAGCAGCTTGTTATGCGGCTTGACGGCTTCCCAGTGGAGATCGAGCTGCCGCGTCCACCGATGGCGTCTGCACAGGCTTACACGGCCGTCTCGGTGACCTACACGCTCGACGAGACTGGAGCGACTACGACGCTCCCGTCGTCACAGTATCGCGTCGATAGAGACAGTACGCCCGGCGTGATCCGCACGAACTATGGCGGAGCGTGGCCGGGACACATCATGGACTACAACTCCATCAGCGTGACGTGGTGGGCTGGCCGCGGCGACTCTGGAGCAAGCGTTCCGCAGGGCGTCCGCAACGCGATCCTGATGCTCGTGGGATTCTGGTACGAGCGTCGCCTTGCCGCCGACGCCGGTTCGATCAACGAGGTGCCATTTGGCGTCAGAGCACTCCTCGACGCTCAGCGATGGGGCTCGTACACATGATCGACCCAGGCAGCCTCCGCGAGCGTGTCACGGTGCAAGTCTCCAGCGGCACGACCAATGCGCTGGGCGAGACTGTGCTGACGTGGTCGGACTCATCTGCAGTGTGGGCGAGCGTTGAGGGAGTGTCGGCACGCGAGCAGATCACGGCAGGTCAGAGCCAGGTAGCCATCAGCCACCGCGTGCGGCTGCGGTATCTTCCAGGGCTCACGCAGTCGCACCGCTTTTCGTGGCGTTCTCGGACGCTTGAGATCATCAGCCTGCTCGAGCACGGCAACAGGCAGGAGCACGAGGCCATCTGCCAGGAGAACACGTAGATGGCCACAGCCGGCATCGTTATCTCGGCTGAATTTCCAGACCTGAAAAAGGTCGGCGACGCCATCCGCGGTCTGGGCGACAAGAACTTCACAGCTCAGGCACTGAAAGACGCGCTTGAGAAGGCGATTTTTCCTGCATACACGAGGCTCCGCGAGCTGTCGCCAGTTGGACCGACCGGCAATCTCAAGGCTGCTGCGTCGTATCTGGCGAAGGCGTACCCGCGCGATGGCACGGCAGTCGGCCTGATCGGATATCGCCGTGCCGGCCGTGTCGATTCAAGCAGCGTCGCTGGCGGCAAGGTCCGCTCGTCGCGTGCATCGGCAGGAGACCGTGCCTATCACCAGTGGCTCGTCGAGTATGGGACTCGTCAGCGTACCGTTGGCAAGTTCTCCAACCGGCCCTATCAGCGTAAGAGCCCGACGGTGCCGTTCGTGCGAACCCGCCTTGGCAGGCAGGAGACAGTCCGTGGCAATGGCGTGGTGCATACGGTGCGAGGGCAGAACGCCTACATAGCGTCGAGCTACAAAAGCCTCGGGCCATTCGACGTGATTCGTCAGAAAGGCGGTCAAGTTCAGACAGACCCGCCGTATCCGGGTGCGTTCTTCCGCAAGTCAAAAACGCCGATCGTGATAGCGCCCTCGCCGGCAGGTGGTCGTGCTGGCACACCTCCTGTCCGCACGGCGTTTTCACAGTCGCAGAGCCAGGTGGCGTTCATCCTGCAGCAGGAGCTGCGGATCAGCCTCGAGCGAGCGCTGAGCACGCTCACGTATCGTGCCGAGGGAACCCTGTCTGGAGTCTGACGCATGGCACTCAAGAGTCCGGAAGCGGCCGTTCGCAATCGCCTGGTGACGACGGCTGGCGTGTCTGCACTGATTGGCAGCCGGGTCTATCCGGTGATCGCACCGGCTAGTGCAGCTCTGCCGTTCGTGACGTGGCGTCGGATCGCCGTGACGCGAACGCAGGCTCTGTCCGGTCCAATTGGCCTGCCGACAGTAAGCCTTTCCCTCGACATCTTCGCAGAGACCTACGAATCCGCGAGAGATATTGCCGACGAGTGCCGTAAATCTCTGGATGGCTGGGGAGGCACTTTCGACAATACGGAGGTGGCGAATGTGTCGCTCGATAACGAGAGCGACGGGTTCGCCCAGTTGGCCGGCGGCGACCTTCCGCCGGTCTATACCGTTCAGCAAATCTACGGCATCCTCTGGCAGGAGAGTTGATTATGGCGATCACGCCTCATGACGGTGCGGGTACGGTGTTCTCGTTCGGTGGGTCGAACTTCACCGTCACGAACATCGTCTACAACCTCACAGACCCTGCGACCGACAACAAGATCGACGTCTCGCACCTGGGCCTGACGGCCGGCAACACCGTCGAGACGATGGATCGGCCGCTCAAGGGCTCTGCCACCGACACGGGTCGCGAGATCGTCATCGAGTACCTGGGCAAGAACATCGTCGAGGATGCGTCCTCGGCGACGCTCGTCATCACGCACGCCGGCGTGCAGCTGCTCAGCAAGTCCTCGACTGTGATGAGTTCGTCTCTGACGTTCGCCACGAACGACGCCGTCAAGGGAACCGCCACCTTCAAGGTCGCGCGCTAATCCGTGACGGAGGCCGACGATGGCTACTCCGGCGGCTGGCGTCACGGTTTCGTGGGATAGCGTTGCCTTTCGAGAAGTCGTAGAGCTGAAGTTCACGCACGGCGCTGGTCTGCCCATTTCTCGCGAGGGCACGCCGTTCGCAGTTGACATGGGCTCTATAGATATCTCGTGCCTTGGCACTGCGAACATCAGCGTCGCCAATTACGGCAAGCGACGCACGTTCCAAATCGCAGGCCAGGGCTTCGCGTTCACCCATAAGGCCATATGGGAAAAGGTGAACGTTGAAAAGAAGACCAACGATGTTGAGCGGTATGTCGTGACGCTCAAATTCGCACCAAGCTAGGAGATACCTGTGGCACTGACTGCTGAGCAGATTCTGGCAAGCGACGACCTCGGTCTGAAAAAGGTGACCGTCCGCGAGTGGGGAGGTGACGTCTACATCCGCGTGATGAGCGTGGGCGAGCGTGACTCCTACGAGCGTCTGTGGATGGGAAAGCGGGACAGCGGCGTCGAGAACTTTCGCACCGAGTACCTCTGTCGCGTCCTGTGCGACGAAAACGGCTCGCTGCTGTTCTCGCGTGAACAGATCGACTCACTGCGGAACAAGAGCGGTGCCGTGATGGGCCGTCTGTTCGACGAGGCTCTGAAGCACAACAACATGACCGAGGAGGACGTCGAGCAGTTGGGGAAATCCTGAGTGTCTCGCCGACGCGGAGGTTTCTCTTCGCACTGGCGGGACACTTGAAGATGACTGTCGGTGAGCTGTGCCGGCGAATGGACAGCCGCGAGCTTGCAGAGTGGATGGCGTACACGAGGTACTTCCAGGCACTTCCAGATCCGTGGAGACAGACAGGGCTCGAGGTGAGCGCGATACTCGCACCGTACTCGCCAAAGGGCCGTGCTCCATCGGCAGATGATTTCAATCCAATTGAGCGACCGCCACAGCACGAGGATCAGATGCTCGCACAGATCCGAATGCTGCAGTCGGCGTTAGGTGGTGGCTGATGGCGAATATCCTCGGACTCGCGCTGAAGGTCACTGGCGACGCCAGCGGCCTGGCGAAGTCGCTGACGCCGGTCGAGCGAGCACTCGACAATCTCGGCAAGCAGGCCGAGAAGGCCACCGCTGTCTTTCAGCCTTTCGCGGAGAAGACCGCTGCTGCCGGCGCGGCACAGCAGGAGTTTGCGGCCAAGTTCGAGGCGCTCGCGGCACGCCTGGCTGACGGGACGATCGGCGCTGAAGAGTACGCAGCCGCGTTTGGCAAGCTCTCAGATGAGGCAAAGGCGTCTGCGGCAGCGTTTGAGGAAGGGCTGAACATCACCGCAGCTCTGCGTACAGAGGAAGAGCGGAGGGTCGAGGAGCTTGGTCGCCTGCAGGAACTTCTGCAAAAAGGAGCGATCTCGCAGGAGACGTTTGTTCGTGCGTCCGACAAGGCGACCGGCGCTGAAAAGCAGCGAGCAGACGCTGCGGCTTCTGCGGCCCGCATCATCGCCGCCAACCTCACTCCGCAGGAGAAGTACGACAGCACGCTTCAGCAGCTGACGACTCATCTGAACGCCGGCAGGCTTACGCAGGAGCAGTTCAATCGTGCGGCAGCGCAAGCCAAAGCCGACCTCAACGGCATGGGCAGCGAGGCAGATCGAACGGACAAGTCGATTTCGTCACTGAATCAGAACGTCGGTCTGCTGGCGAAGATTGAGATTGGACGCCTGGTCTTCGATAGCGTTCGTGCTCTCGGCGCTGCGTTCACGAGCGTCACGAATCAGGTCACAGCACTGATCGGCCCGATCAATTCTTCGCTCGACACCCTCAACGACTTTTCGGCCAGGACGGGAATCGGCGTCGAGGCACTGCAGGGATATTCGCTGGCAGCGAAGCTGGCTGGCGTTGACACCGAGCAGTTCGGAACCGCCATTCAAAAGCTATCGGTGAACATTGGCAAGGCGACTCCTGGCGACGCTTTGGACAAGTCGCTGCGTGGGATCAATCTGTCCGTCAAAGAGCTGAGAGCACTCAGCCCAGAGCAACAGTTCTCCGTGATTGGCGAGGCGATCTCGCAGCTGCCTACCGCAGCAGATCGTGCAGCAGCGTCCGTGGAGTTGTTTGGAAAGCAGGGCGCTGCGCTCGCGCCGCTATTCAGGGATGGTGCCGCGAGCCTCGAGGAGTTGAAGGCTCAAGCAGACCGTCTCGGAATCATTGTGAATCAGACGCAGATCGACAACGTCGCATCGATGAACGACGGCTTCGATCTTGTTCGCAAGACTGTCGAGGGCATCATCGGGCAGGTGATCGGCAACCTCGCGCCTGCAGTGACGTCTGTGACGGATGAGTTCCTGCGATTCGTTGAGGAGTTTGCCGGCGCTCAGGGCAATGGCGGCACTGGCATTGCGAATGCCATCACCGATGTGCTGCTCCAGGGTGCAGATGCCTTGGCTGGCGTCTTCGACAACTTTGTTGCGAACTTCGGCGACTTTGCTGGCGTTGTCGAGTCTGCTGCGGCGACTTTCAAGGTGGTGGCAGACGTCTTCACGGCAGTCACTGAAACGGTACGCGCAGTGTTCAATACGTTTCAGATTGCAGGCAACGCACTGTCTCTGGCTCTGGGCAAGGTGCTTGAAGGTCTCGGCCGATTCATCAGCTCCGACCTGCAGAAGTTCGGCAAAGACTTGTCGGCGTCCAGCCAGGCGGCGATCGACAAGAACACTGCTCAACTCACCAACGCAGCGACCAACGCAGCGCAGGCAGTGCAAAACGCATTTACTGGAGGTGGCAGCCCGGAGGCTGCTGGCGACGGAGCCGCCGTCAAGTTTATGCAGGGTCTGCGAGATCGGATTGAGCGTGAGCGGTCTCCTCAATTCCAGATCGAGACGGACATCGAGAAGACGCGGGAGCGGTTCGACACATTCTTCGGCGGCATTGTTGATCAGTCGAGCATTGTCACTGACGCAATGCGTGGATTTGAGGCGGCGGTAGCTGCCGTCGAAGATCCGCTCAAGCTCAATGAAGACGAGATTGCCAGGATCAAGGCCGCACAGGACGCGGTCAATCAAGCGATCACCAGCGAGCAGTCGCTGCGGCAGCAGGTAGCCGATGCTGCGGCGATGCAGGCAGACGCAGACGCCAAGCGAATAGAGTCACTGACGCGAGCAAACGATACCGAGACGAAGCTGGCTGAAGACCTGGCTGCCGTTCAGCGTGAGCAGCTGCGTGTGCAGGAGCAATTGGCCGCGGCGCGTGCCGTCTCCGATGGTGAGGCTGCGAATAGCGCCGCCGCGAGGCTGGCACAGCTTGACCAGCTATCCGCGAAGCTGGCTGACCAGCAGCAGGCAGCCGAGCAGGGATTTGGCGACGGCTTCACGAAGGCGTTTGAAAGCACGAACGCAAGCCTCGACGGCTTGATCGTGAAGGCCGAGCAGTTCGGCAACGCTGGCGCGAGGGCCGCTGCCGCTTTGCAAGACGGCATCGGTGCGGCACAGCAGCAGGCCCGCGACGGCATCCTGACTCGCGAAACCTACGAGCGCGAGGTTGCCCGTCAGCGAGACATTTTCGCTCAGCGATTGGATGGAGCCCAGCGAGTCGAGGAGTTCCTGCGCGGGCAGCTTGACGACAGGCAACGTGCAGAACTTGAGTTTGCAGGGCAGCTCGAGGAGCGCAAGAAGCAGGCGGCACTGAATGTCCAGGCTCTGCAGGAGCGGATCATTCAAGAGGAAGAGGCGCTGCAAAAAGCGCGTGAGGACGGCAATCTCAAGGAAGCCAAGGCTGCGAACACTCGATTGACGCAGCTCAGGCAGGCTCAGAAGATCGAGACGAACATTCAAAACGGACGGTTCCAGTTCCAGCAGCAGCAGCAGGCCGGCGGCGGCCAGGTCGGCGGCGGATACGTATCGGCACAGCAGCAGCTGTTTTCATCGCAGCAGCAGAAGATGTATGCGAGTGCAAACAACGCCATCGCGGCAGTTGGACGTGCGAACGCTGAGCTTGCACGGCGAGCCGAGCTGGCTCGTCCTGTGCAGGGGCCGGTGAAGACGGCTGACATTCGCACCGCCGAGGGAGCGGCCCTTGTCCTCACGCCGTCGCCGGCTACATCAACACGCCAGCGGAGATTTTCTGATGGCAGTCTCTTCGTTTCGCGAACTCGGCCGCACCGTCGAGGGAGCTATCGGCGAATCCACGGTGGCGAAGCGACGTTTCGTTGTCATTCTGGACGACGACGCCTTGGATACGCCGACTGCGAATCTGGAGGTTGTGGTGGCGGTTGGAGGAGGACTCTGGGGCGCTGCTCACCCGGAGTTTGATTTTCTGCACCTTCGCAAGGTCGTGATGAACGAGACATTCGGCGACAACCCGTACCACGTAGAAGTCACGCTTGAATACGCAGTTCTCACAGATAATCAGAAACTGGAACCACTTTTGAGAACCCCAGAATGGAAGTTTGAGGTGGTATCTGGAGAGCAGGTGCCGGCACTGTACTACTACGATGGCGAAACAAAGAGGCCGCTCGTAAACAGTGCCAACGATTACTTTGAGGGTCTGACGGTTGAAGAGTCACTGACGCGAGCGACGATCAAGCAAAACTTCGCCAAAAGGCCGGATGGCATCATTGGATCGTTTGGGTACGTGAACTCCGACTCGTTTGCAGGCACAGCGCCATACCAGTGCAAGCACGAGGGCTCAACTGTCGAGCGCGTTGATGAGCTGTGGGGCAACGTAGTGAAGAAGTACTGGAAAGCAGAGTCGCAGGTTCTGTTTCGCCCGACCGGATGGAACCTGCAGCTGCCAGACGTTGGCTGGAACTTCATCGCTGGCGGCCAGAAGCGACGCGCGATGGTGTTTGACTTCCAGAACGGCGAGTGGATTCCCAGCGCCAATCCAGTTGGACTCAATGGCAGCGGTGGGCAGACAGGCGGATATCCAGCGATCCTCGAGCGGCGCGTCGTACCAGAGATTTCTTTCACCGGACTTTTCGGCAGCCCTCCTGGCTGACGCTGCAAGAGTATCGGTCAGGAAACGTAGAGTGAAATCATGCCAGACACGACGTACTCAGTGCTGCCGGCCGAGCTGGATCTCGCGTTCGTCAAGGGCGACGAGTTCGGCATGACGTTGACAGTCGAGAACACGAACCTCACAGGGTATTCGTTCGACTCGCGCGTCTACGCCCTGACAAGCGTGAATGCGGGCGGAGGCCTCGGTGGCGGCGTCTCTGTGGCTGCCGGGAATACCGTTGTCGCGTTCACCGTGACTCCCGTCACAGTGACTGCCGGGATCGTGAACGTGTCCCTGTCTGAGGTCCAGACAGATCAGCTGTCAGCTACTGGGAAGTACCGCTGGTGGTTCCGCACGATCACGCCGGGCAACGTGACCCGCACCATCCTGTCTGGTGACGTGACGTCGAGGGCACCCTAATGCCGACGAACGTCTCGATCAGTGGCGAGACAGGCGTCATCGTGTCTGTCGGCGGCAGCACGGCCGCGTCGGTTTCTGTGACGCCGGATGGCACTGGTGTCTCAGTGTCGGCCAGTGGCGGCATCGGCCCTACAGGATGGCTGACGCCCGCAGGAACGTCTGCGAATCTCTATGGCGTGCTGCAGTTGGTCGCCGGCAAGGGCGTCACAATCAGCACGACGAGCGGGCAGTTCACCATCGCCAGCTATGACGTCACTGCTGTGTCTGGCTATGCACCAGTCCAGTCAGTGGTAGGTCGCACTGGGAACGTAGTCCTGCAGGCGGCAGACATCACGTCCGGGACATTCGCAATAGGCCGCATCCCGACGATCTCGTATACGGCGTTGAGCGACGTTCCGCAGGCCTTTCCGCCGTCGAGCCATACGCACAGCACGACGGACGTCGTCTCGTTCACGGCTGCTGCTGCTGCGTCAGCTCCTGTGCAGAGCGTCCAGGGAAAAACAGGCGCTATCACGCTAAGCCGGCTCGACCTTACCGCTGCTGCGTCAGTGCATACGCACTCGACCGCGGACATTGTTGGCATCACGTCCGGATTCGTGCAGACGGGACACACGCACGACGCGGCGGATATCACGTCTGGCGTCTTCAGCGTCGCTCGGATACCGACGATCGGATACACGGCTCTGTCTGGCGTGCCGACCGCATTCACTGCGGCGTCGCACACGCACGATGCCAGTGCGATTGCCGCAGGAACGATCAGCCTGGCCAGGCTCCCGACGCACGTCTATTCGGTCAATGGGCTCACCGGGACGCTGACAATTGCACCAGGCAACAATGTCACCGTGAGCACGGCTGGCTCTACCATCACGATTGCTGCTGGCGG
>RFTN01000026.1 GCA_009923445.1 bacterium | reverse complement strand
AATAATACATCGTACAAATCGGCAATGGTTGGCGGCGGACTTTGGTGTGTTAGTGGGTCGTTAGTTATACCTGCCTTGGCGTATGTCTCTATTAATGCAGCGTCTAAGTCTGCTTCTTCAACGGGGTTTAGTACTGGCTGGGCTGCGTTATTGCCACTATTAGCCATTTGGGCTTGTGCGCCGCCCATCATAAGACGTAGTAGGCCGTGCAATGTAATAAGGTTGCTGCGCAGAGCGTTGTCAGATTCTTCGGCGTCGACAACTTTTGGTAGGTCGAATGGGTTAATGCGTGTTGTGCTGCTAAGGCTTAAGCGTACATACGAGCCCGCAACAGCGTCACACATGCGCTGGTATTCGTTTTCGGGGTCAATAATAAACACCTCAGTACCCATCATCATACTGCGCAGTGCCTCGAGCTTAACGGTAAAGCTTTTACCGGCACCAGACTTTGCAAATACCACACTGTTGCCGTTTTCTAGGCTAAACCTGTCAAAAATAACCAGGCCACTATTGTGCATGTTAATGCCGTATAAAATACCGTTATCTTGGCTTAAGTCGGCACTAGTAAACGGAAAACTAGTACTTATAGCGCCCGTGTTCATGTTGCGCCTAATTTGTAGCTGGTCGGTAAATTGCGGCAATGTGCTGTTAAGGCCTTGTTCTTGCTGGGCGCTAGCTGGCTTACTATACACTAGCTGTTGCCCTAAAATACTCTCGACTTTGTGACTAACAAACTCTAGTTCATCTATACTGCTGCCGTAAATGGTAAAGTAAAAACCAAACCTAAAGAACCGCTCCTCACCCACCTGTAGCTTGTCGCGAAGTTCTTCGGCGTCTTGTATGGCGGCTTGTTTACCTGGGTCGCGTACCTTGCCCTTTTCGTTGTCTATTTGTATGCCCGCCTCTAGCTGGCCAACTTTTTTACGCAGGTTTTCTAGTACTACCTGACTCTCGACTGGGTAGACAAAAAACGACAGGTCAATAACCTCGTCTATATTTACCATGCTGCTTATCCAGCCGGTGTAAAGTTGACGTGGATATCCATACACATAGTATGTACGTGCAAAACGAGTTCCTATCTGAAAATGCGTACTTTGAAACTCTAGGCTGGCAGGCGCAATAAAATCTCGAAGTGCCGTAATGCCCTTAGCAAAAGCAGCCTGCACCTCTTGCTGCTCACGCAAGCGCTGGGCTTCTGCTAGCGCCACAGGGTCCATGGGCGGCTGTTTTTTACCAAATACACCCACTACATCAACTCCTTATCTAAATGAGGTGTTGGTGCCGTGCCCTCACCCTTTGTTACAATTGGCGCCTGCAAATCATTAAAGTTTTTTAACTGCTGACGGGTAGCTGTATCTGGATTATAGGCGTCGTAGTATAGTTCTATGAGTTCTTGCGTGTCGAGGGGGAGGCTTTGTATGCCTGCTTGCTGAAGCCCGGCTATTGTCGCTTGTACGCGGTTTCTGAGTTCGGTCTTAGCACGCTCTAAATCTGCCTCGTTTATTACGACTTTTTGTTCTTTGTTGCCGAACGCGTTTGCAAAAAAGCCTTTACTCGCCTGCGTTGCCTTGCCAACAACCTTACCTATTTCGACAGTAGGAAACAGCGGTACAACCACATAAAACTTTTTGTCCATAACATTTGTTTGCGTTGCGAGGTCGCTCATAAAGTTAATGTAATCTTCCATTAACAGCGCCAGTAGCATGTTATCGTGTTCGCCTCTAATGCGGTCAAGCTTTTCAATATATGGCCGCAGGTCTACCTTTTGGCTACGAATAAAAATTTGCACCGGAAAATATAACGAGTTTAAAAAGCCTTGGTAACTAAATTCTACGGCTTCACGCTCTTGCGGGCTCATTAGGTCAAAGTTTATGGCCCTACACATAACAACAGCCCTAAAACTGCCGTCGTTCATAATAACTATTCCGTCACGTATCTCGGCTATTTGCAGGGTGTTTTGAGTGCTGTTAGGGTTTGCAGGTTGTGAATGCTGTGGCCCTACAACGCCTGGTTGGGGTTGCGCATACCCTCCTTGTGCATTTGCAGGAGACACAGCTGTGTTTGCTTGTTGGTTTTGAGGATTCATAAAATTACCACCAGGTTAGTGTAGCGATATAACTACCTCACCGTTGTTATTGTCGGTTTGCTGATGAGCTTGCCGAGCAATAGTGTCGATGTTTAAGTCATCGTTACTAGCGAGCTTTATTATAGCAGGGTCTACAGGGGGTGTCACTGTATTTTGTGGCTGTTGTTGGGCTTGTGGTGGTGGTGCCGTAGCTGTATTTAAATCGTGTGCAGTCTGCTGGCCAAGCGGCGCTATTGTGCGCAGGTTACCATATGGTTGGTTATGGTGCTGTTGGGAGTCGTGTACTTTTTGTAACAAGGCCTCTTCGTCTGCTTTGGTAACTTGCGCCGCAAGATTTTCTTGCAAAATAGGCATAGCAGATTGCTGCTGGCTAAACCCTGGTAGTGCGGGCAAAACAGTCGCCGCCTGATTAAATGTAGCGTAGGCTGGCGCTTGTTGCGTGGCATCTTTAGGTTGTTGGTTTGGTGCTGTTTGGTTTGCGGGCGCAGCGTCAGCACCGTTTAAAAACCAAAAATCTGCACCTTGCTGTTGGGGGGCTGTTTGCTCGGACGCAGGTTTGTGCAGCGCTGTTTGCATGGTTTGCATTATTTCTTGGCGGTGCTTTTGTTCTGAGGCCTGTATCATTTTTTCAAAATGCATTGCAGTGCTGTTGTTTGACTCATCTAAAATATCGGTAGCGTGAGCCGTATCAGATACTTCTTGGGGCATAAAAGTCGCTACGTCTAATAAACGGTCGTCTGAGCTGGTTGTTAACGGGCTCGTGTAGGCATTATTTTGCGAAGCATTTTTAATAGCCCAGCCACGACTGTCTACAAGTGTTGCAAGGCCACTAAGGCGGCTTTGAACTTCGTTTTGTGTGAGGCCGTTGGTGTATGTTTTGTCTATTTTTTTAGGAGCGGTAACTGTTACTAGCTCGTTTAGGCCTGACTGGTTCCATATGCGCACCCGTGGCTTAATAAAAAAGCGTATGCGTGCCGCTAGCCAAATTTCGGTTGGCTGGTCACGACCCCAAGGGAACCCCAAAAACCCGCAAACTATAATTATTGGTAGCGTAAAAACAAGAGCCGGCCAAAACCCCTTAAGCGCCAAAAACGACAAATACCCAGCTATAGCACCTATGCCTATAAATATAAATTGCTTAAAGCTAAGCGGCCCGACAAACTTGTCGTCGGCCTCAACGTCTTGAGGTACTGTATATACTGCCATGGTTAAGCTTTAGTATAACCGACCAGGGAAAAAGTGGAAAGACACGGGTTGCTTGTGTCTATGATTTTGGCCCAGCACCAGGTCCATTACCTTGGTCGCGCGTGTCCATAACTCGCGCCCTACCACGAATACCTTGAGCTAAATTATACGCCTGAATTTCATCTGATGTCGGGCTGTCTCTGTTTTTAATTGTTGGGTTTAGATTTATGCCAACAGAAGCAAGTCGTTGCTCCATCCTTGCTTTTTGTGCGAATGCTTCGTCTCGACCCGCACCAGAACCGGATTGACCAATTTGTCCCATTTCTAGGGTGAATGCACCAACTTCTTCAGAAGCTATTTGTCTCATTACGCTATCGCTAACAGGGTCTGCTTCACGAGTAGTAACATTGTAGGTGACAAGACCTCTTTTTTTAGCTTCTTCGTTATATCGTTTTGTTTCTGATTCTGTAAATGCGCCTCCAGATGTTGCACGCCCCGCAAGGTCATAGTAGTAGTCTGATGCGGCAGCAATAGCTTTTGGTTTACCATTTGCGTGTTGGTACATACCAACACTAGACCATGCACGGTGATCGTCGTACTCAAAGTTACCACTTGTGTTGCCAGAAAGATCAGCCCTACCAGCGCCCTTGGCGATGTATTGGAATTCATCCATTTGAGCTCTAAATGTAGGATTTAATGCTGCTGCGCGAGTATTTGCGCCATCTATAACCTTCACTTTACCAGCCCTAGATTTGTCAGCTTTTATTTCTGCTTCGGAATACGCACGCACGTCTAAAGGCACGCCTGCAATACTCGCCATGCCAACCAGTGCATCGTTCCAGCCCTTTTCGCCCTTAGCAAAGTGGTAACCAATTGTGGCAGGGTTTAATATAGCAGCTCGCCTATTACTGTTGTTCCAGCCTATGACACTTGCTGCCTCGATGGCTTGCATCATTTGCCCGTGTCTAGTTCTAGTAATGCTGCCGCTTGCTAATTGACCATCATAATATTGTTTTGCGCTAGCAGCACTACCAAATTCTGCTAACACGCCCATTTCTGCATCACTTTGTGAGTACATACTAAACATAGGGTTATCGCCAGCTTTTTTAGCAAGCATTTGTTGCTGTGCGTTAGTAATCATACCAGCACGGTTTTTGCGTTTAGCTCTACCGTTCCTACCAAGCCCGCCGTTGAACACGTTTGCCCTTGCACCAATTGCAGCACCAGTTAAGCCGGTGTTGATTGCAGAATTTCGTGCATTATTACGAACTTTATTACGTAAGCTCGCTGGATCACGGGCGTCGCCCTTCAACATTTCACTGCCTTTTTTACCAAAGCCATTTATTGCCCCATATAGCGACGCGGTTGCACCACCAGCAAGCTTAAACGAAAATGGTATTAGTGCTAACGGCACAAAAAGTACAACTATACCAATTATTTTTGCAAGTAACTGCGTAAATCCGCCGTCGTCAAATCCTCCTCCCGTATGAATAATGGTTAGCGACAACACGTAAGCAATCGCAAATATAGCTACTATTATTGGGTAAACCATTAGGGTTTTAACAAACGTATCAAACCACTTTTTAGCCCACTTTTCTGTTTGCGGTAAACAATAAAGGGCTAATGCAACAGGAGCGATTATTATCAAAAATATAATAAGTCCGTTTCTTATAATAAGCGTAGCAAATATAGATAGCGTAATTAAAACTATGGGTAAAAGTATAAACAATAAGAAGAATTGCATAAAGCCACCAGCATTAGCGCCTGCAGCAGTAGTTGCAGCAGTGGTGCCTGGTATGGGGAGGCCCGCGACCTCAGTCCCTGCTGTAGGGGGCGGCAACGCTGTGCCCACAATAGAGGGAGTTTGCCCTGTAGTGAGGGCTGCCGGCGAGGTTACTTTGGTAAGTAGCCATATTACTAGAGCACTTACTAGAGTTATCAGAGCAAAATTACCAGCGTCTCCTCCGCCTAGTGAATATTTATATGCATCAGTTAGTTTCAGTGGCGTCGTAATGAGCGTGCCCACGCCAGCACCCAACACGTTTGTAATATCAATCAAAATGGCCGATAAAAAGTAAGATATGTTTATTAATATCGCTACGATAAGAATACGAGGCATTGCCTTTCTGGCAGTGTAGGCATCTACTAGTCCGCCGCCTATAGCTTGACCAAACACTACAAACAGTATTGCAAACAACAAAACAATGTTGCCAAGCGTTCTAAAGCTTGACCAAATTTTATATGTCGTATCTTCAGTTGATAGCGGCTTTGTTTTTAAGAACGGCTCAATGATGTTTTCAAAAATACCCTGGGATACTCCAGTTAGGCCGTTTATAATTGGGCATATAACCCACGAAAGTCCTCCGTTGGTTTCGCATGTTGGCTCTACGTCGCCGTCTACTCCGCCCAGTCCGCTGCCTGCACCACCCCCATTTGATTGTTTAGTAGAATCACTTGCCGAACCAGCGACTAAAACTTTATAACCTGCATTGTTGTTATTGCCCTCTTCTTTCACGGTTACTTCAATTCCACTGGAACTGGATTTTTCGCTAATACTCTTAGGGTTTGCATCGGCACCTTCTAGGTAAAGACCTTTGTTGGTGTCAGTACAGTTTGTTCTAAATCTTCCCTTTTGTCCTCCTGGCTGCGTAAAGTTTTCGGACGCACACCATTTAAACGACCGGGTAGCCTGTAGGTTTTTAGATACATGAGTCAGGTTAGTGCCGTCACTAGATGCGTTATAAATAATATTAAAGTTACTTACATTTTTAAACGTGCCACCCGTGATAAGTCCTTTTCTGTCAGCAGTACGACTTGTGCAGTCCCAAATGTAGCCATCGTTATCAAATAGGGCTACGTTGCCACCATCGCCGCAATTTAATCCCGTAACTGCTGCAATTGCCTTGGCTTCATTCGAGCCAATTAAGTTTGCGAAAGCCGTGGGCTCAAAGCCAAAAACAAGCTGTGTTTTGTCAGATATCCCAGCAAATATAGAGCTTATGTTGGCTACAAATGCATCCTGTCCACCAAAGCTATCCTTAACAGCGCTACTCAGCTGTCCATCGTTAAAATAATCAAGATATGTTTGATCGCGAACAGCATCACCGCCAAAGCCATCTACAAAACTACGATACCCCCAAGTGTCGTCACTTATATCTATGTCCATGACTATTTCTTCTAGCATGGCTTTTGTTTTTCCGGGATTCTCGCCCAATAACGAATCCATTGTTCGATTTTGGTTGGTGCATTTCTCAGTAGGATTTATGGTGATTTTAATTTGCGCTCTGTTTAATATTTCTAAAGACAGCCAGCCATTTGGTCTATAGCCTACCCCTCTTTCCAAAGTAGCTGGCGGCACACAAATCAAATCATATCCCTGAGGAGCTGCGTATGCGACTTGAGTTGGTGACGTTGTAAAGAATATCGAGGTGCCCAAAGAAAAAAATAGGTTAAATGTAAAACCAATAGTGGCCAAAAATGTTAGTTTTCGTTTTAACATGGTACAAAAATACTATATCAGATTGCCAATTAGTTTAGTAGCATTCAATCTAAAACATAAATATGCTATTCTTCAGTGGTGAAGAATAATTTTTTTAATAAAATATTAAAAGTTATCATAGTAGTGACCGCGCTTACCGGAATAATGTTCTATTCACCCACTGCTTTTGCTGCTCAGTGTGGTAAGGGCCTAGATGCCGTGCAAGTTGGTATTGATTTTGGTTGTAGGGGTGAAGACTATCCTAGACCTGCATTTAATCCAATATATGACATCGCGTTTGCAATTTTCCGTTTTTTGAGTGTAGGTGTTGGTATGGTGGTGATTGGTTCAATAATCTTTGCGGGCGTTCAGTACTCGGCATCAAGGGGTAACCCTCAGGCTACGCAGGCGGCCATTAAAAGAATAACGGGTGCAATAAGTGCGCTTGTTATTTATATGTTTATTTTTGCCATAGCTAACTTTTTGATACCGGGTGGAATGTTCTTATGAAAAAGGTGAACCGAATATTAGCGACTATATTTATTGCTTTTATGGGTATAGGCTCAAGTTGGCTAGTTATATATTGAGTCAGGGTTCGCCCGATAAAACCAAGCAAGCACTTAGCACTATAATTAGCGCTATTGTTGGCCTTGTTATTACAATTATTGCAGCTACTATAGTAAGCTTTGTAGCAGGTAGCTTTAGTAATACTGCAGCACCGACGTCTACACCTAATACAAATCAAAATGGACCGCGTTAATGCTCTATTCAACTCTTTTTGCCCAAATTAATAATTGCGAACAAGGTAGCACCGACGGTGGTTGTTTAACTAATTTGCCCAATGTTGCCGCTAATCAAACCACTCTATCTAACTTATTAACAGTAGTCTTTGGGGTTATTGGTGCTGTTGCAGTAATAATAATTATTGTGCAAGCGATTCGATTTATTATGAGTCAGGGAGAGTCACAAAAGGCCGCAGATGCACGAAGAGGTGTTATATATGCTGCGATCGGCCTTGCCATTGCGGTAAGCGCAGAGATTATTGTAAATTTTGTAGTAGGTAGACTGTAACATGATAAAAAAACTGCTAGTAAGCCTTGCCGTTTTATTAGCACCTTTAGCCTTTGGCTTCCCTGCCTATGCGGTAGACATAACAACCCAAGCCTGCAAAGATATTAGCGATTCTGCAATATGCAAAGACGCAACATCGGGTCAAAGCGGCAGCAACCCGTTATTTGGCAAAGAAGGCATACTCACAACCGCGGTGTCGTTGCTGTCGTTTTTGGTGGGTGTTATAGCAGTAATAATTTTAATAATTGCTGGTATACGATTTGCGATACACGGCGACAACCCCCAAGAAGTTACAAAAAATCGCAATGCTATAATTTATGCCGCCATAGGCATATTTTTAGCAGTTGCAGCCCAAGGAATCGTGCAATTTGTATTAACAAGGTTATAATAGGTAATATGATGAAAAAAATAAAACTGTATTTCATAAGTATATTGTCGGCAATGAGTCTACTAGCACCTTTTGCTGTAACTACTAGCACCCACGCCCTGTTTGAGGGTTCGAAAGACCAGGCATGTGCCGGTGCAAACCTAAACGACACGGGTTGTAGTGCTAACCAGGGTGAGGAGCAAGTTAATAGCACCATCTCAACAGTAATTAACCTGTTATCGTTTTTGGTGGGCGTAGTATCTGTTATTATGATTATTATTGGCGGTATACGCTTTGTAACGTCGCAGGGTAATGCACAAAATGCAACCTCGGCACGCAATACAATTTTACAACAAGGCGAGGACGCAGTTAACAAAATAATCACACTTGTTATTAACATCTTTTCAATAGCAGTTGGTGTTGTATCGGTTATTATGATTATTATTGGTGGCTTTAAGTACATTACCAGCGGCGGTGATAGCGGTAATGTTACTGGTGCTAAAAACACTATTTTGTACGCCATTATTGGCTTGGTTGTCGTAGCGCTAGCACAGCTTATTGTTAAGTTTGTACTCGGCAAAGCATCAGGAATATAAATTCAAAGCTTTTTGTGCATACAAATATACCCGCGCAGCGAATTAGCTAAGTGCGGGTATTTTTTGTTAGGGCTACCCTACCCAACAAAACATACTTAGTAAAAAACCACACGATCGGGTGGTTTTAAAACAGCTGTAAAAATAGTTACAATTACAGTACTTGAATCTTTTTGACGGTATCTTGCTTTAGCTTAGTAAAGCTAATTGTGAGCACGCCGTCTTTTAGTACTGCCTCTATTTCGTCTTCTTTGACCGGTATAGGCAGTGCAATGCTTCGACTAAACTCACCCCAGTAACATTCTTGAACAAAGTAGTTCTCTACGTCTTCTTCGTTACCGGCACTTAGAGTTCCGCGAATGCTTAGCGTATTGTCTGCTATGCTTACGTCTAGGTCATTTTTGTTAACACCGGCTGTGCGTGCCTTAACAACAAGGCGTTCGCGTGTTTCGTATACATCTACGGCGAGCTGACCTGGTACTGTCTCTTCTTCGTCCCAGTCGTCATCTGCTGGCGCGCTTGACTGCCCTGCCGATTCGCCTACGGGCATATCTGCAAGTAACGCATTATCGTCATCTTCACCCAAAAATGCGGCCGTTAATTCGTCTTCCATTAATAAATCTTCATCACGAGTTTTTCGTGCCATTATGTCTTCCCTCCGGAATATTAGCTACTGGTTATGCTTGCAATGCAAGGCGATTTGCGTTTTTATCTTATTAACAGTATAGCTTTATGATTCAGACAAGCGCAACCGTTAACACTATTATTTACAACACAATTAACACAACATTCATATGATAGACAGCCTACTTAACATACTTGCACCCCATGTTTGTGTTGCTTGTGGTAGCGAAGGGTGTCTGCTGTGTGCAGCTTGTGGTAAAAAGTGCATCAGCCATGATAGCACCTGCTTTTTTTGTGGTTTAGCAGTAATAAATAATGAACTATGTTGGGCATGCCAGAGTAGATACAGGCTTGCAACACTTACGTCGGTCGGTTGGTATAATCAAGAGCTTAAGGCAGCAGTGCAGGCCTATAAGTTTGGAGCAAAAAAAGGCGGCGCTAAGTCACTAGCACTGCTGCTAGGTCAGGTTGGCGGTAACACAGACGACCACGTAATTACCTACATACCTACAAGCGCTCGTCATATACGCCAGCGTGGCTTTGACCACACCAAGGTGTTGGCCCGTGCTTACGCGGCTAGGGTTGCCCTGCCCTGTACTACTACACTTGCACGCACAAATAATAGTCGACAGCTTGGCAGTAGCAAAACAGCTAGGCACAGTAGTGTAAAAGGTGCTTTTGTGGCCAAGCGCCCGCACATCTTTGTCGGCAAGGATGTTATATTAATTGACGATGTTATTACTACGGGGTCAACATTGAGCGAGGCGGCAAAAGTACTATTACAGGCCGGTGCAAAAAGTGTTCATGCCCTTGTGTTAGCAAAAACACCCGCCCACACTGGACCCAACAGATAAATTATGCTATTATTACCCCTGTTGTACCCGTAGCTCAGCTGGATAGAGCGTTGGCTTGCGGAGCCAAAGGTCGTAGGTTCGAATCCTGTCGGGTACACCAAACTAACACCCCCTCTTTTAGAGGGGTTTTTAGTTTGGCATCGCTGACGCGATTAAACCTCCGACCTCAACGCCATACAATTGTGTACATATGTAGAACCTATAAAATTATTCAAAACACTAATTCCGCGACCCCGCCTCAACTCTGGCGAATTGCAATTCGCTCAGGGTTTCCGGCCTTGCAAAGCGCCACTGGCGCTTCTCACCTCTCTCTCCGCCAACAAAATGTATTCACTGCCCAACTAATACAAAAATCGAAAAAATTTAAAAACGCATTCTGCGTGACAAGCGTTCTACTAAATCGTGCTGCTGGTCTTCTTCGGGTAAAAAATTCTCTAACATCATAATGATGCTTTCTTCTTGATCGGGCGGATAATACATAGCGACTGTCGGCGAAAGCTTTTTAAGCGGCCGCAGCCAAATACAGCCTATGGCGCCTTCGTCTATAACTGAAAATGATTTAAAGAGTGCGTATGAATATTCTGTGTTTTGAATTGTTATGCCGTTGGTCGAAATTTGGTAGCTTTTAATCTGTGGTTTACGTGCCGCTACCACGCCAAGTGCAGCACACGCCCCTGCCACAACTAGTGCAGATAATATGTTTCGCGAAACTACAAAAACCAAGAGTGTGACCGCTGCCGACGTACTGCCAAGTACAACATACCAATTAAGTGTTTTTTGATGCGATATAAACTCCGAAGCTGTCCATTGTATTGGATCTAGCTGGGGCGAAGCACTTGGCTGGTAATAGTCAGGGTTTTGTTGCCAATTATTTTTTGTATCATCCAAATTCCGCGACCCCGCCTCAACTCTGGCGAATTGCAATTCGCTCAGGGTTTCCGGCCTTGCAAAGCGCCACTGGCGCTTCTCACCTCTCTCTCCGCCAAAATGATAAGTTGACCCTAGTGGTCATATTTTTATTTAGAGTACAATAGTGGTATGCAAGACAGTATTTTTACAAAAATTATTAAGGGAGATATTCCCTGCCATAAAGTATACGAAGACGACAGAGTTATAGCTTTTTTAGATATTCACCCCATAAACCAAGGCCATACGCTGCTTGTGCCTAAGCAGCAAATTGATCATTTATGGGATATTCCCGACGAACTGTACCACCACCTTTGGGATGTCGCTAAACTGCTCCAGGCACGTATAAAAGATGTTTCAAAAGCGCCGCGCGTCGGAGTGGTTGTTGAAGGATTCGGTGTGCCGCATGCACATTCGATATTTACAATTATTCAGATTGCCAAGGTGTTAGATGTGTCGCTTGATGATTTATTAGGACACAAAGTCACCCAAGAAAGCCAAAATAAACAGCGTATACGATTTGTATATTTTGATATTAACGGTTGTTTAGTGCGGTTTTTTCACCACGCATTCACAAAGATTGCTGAGGATACCGGTGCGAGTAGCGATGTTATTGAGTCGACCTTTTGGCACTATAACGACATTGTGTGTAAGGGCGAAATGAGTCTAGAGGACTTTAACATTGCCCTAGCTGAGGCAGTTGGAGTGGCAAGCATAGATTGGACAGCCTACTACTTAGAGGCAATTCAGCCCATAGCCGCTATGCATGACCTCGTTAAGTGGGTTGCAAAGCGCTATAAGGTAGGATTGCTCAGTAATATCATGCCAGGACAAATTGACGCCATGATAAACAAGGGGTTATTGCCTGATGTGCCGTACGTGACAATTGTAGATAGCTCGCAGGTGCTAGCTATAAAGCCCGAGCAACATATGTACGAAATTGCGGCCCAGTTTGCTAACACCGACCCCGAGCATATACTGCTCATTGACGATAGTCGACCAAATATTATGGCAGCCGAAAAAATGGGCTGGCGTGTGCTGTGGTTTGATGATTATTCGCCCGAGAATTCAATAGAGCGCATACACTCCGCCCTAAGAGCTTAAGACAACTTAAGTGGTACTAAAACGACTTATTTCTGAGGCAACCGTAGCTAATAACGCTTGCTGATCTTTTAATTGCTCTTTGGTTTGCGCTACAAGCTCCTTAGGTGCGTTTTTAACATACGATTTGTTAGCTAGTCGGGCCGTAAGCTTATCGATGCTTTCCTGATAGCCATTGTGCCGCTCGGTGAGCTTGTTTATGTATTGGCGAGCAGTCGCTTTGTCTACATCAAGCCAGCACGTGTAAGGGGTTGTTGTTAGGTGTAGTCCGTGACCTGACGCCACTTCTCGTACGCCCGACAAGCCCGCAAGACGCTTTAGTAGGTCGGCATTGCTTGCTAAAAAAGGTACATTTGTATAGTACAGGGTGCTTTTTAGTAAGCCCAGGTTGCTAATAATAGTTCGAGCCTCAGATACAATTGTTCTAATATCTTCAAATTCGGCCACCAGCTTTTTATCGAATGTTACTTTTTCGGGCCATGACGCTGTGGCCAATATACTCGTACCACTCCAGGGTAGTGCCTGCCAGACTGTTTCGGTGGTAAATGGCGCAAACGGGTGTGCAAGTTTTAAGACTGTTTCTAGGGCATGCACTAACACGGACTCATTCATACTTCCCTTGCTTGCCTCTATATACCAGTCAGCAAAATCGTTCCATACGGTGTGGTACAGCGCTTCGTAGGCTTCGCTGAATCTATAGTTGTCTAAATGTGTCGCAATTATTTGTGATGAATGTTGTAACTTATTCAACACCCAGTGATCGGCAGCAGTTTTTGGTTCGATACAAAATATCTATACCAGTCTCCATTAAGTTGGTTGGGTAGTAGTCGTTATAATCGGTGCTGTTTGGGTAGCCTAAAGTAGCAAATGGCCACTGCCCGCTACTAAACCAAGTGTCAAACACATCAGGGTCGCGTTTATACGTTTTGCCATTTTGCTCAATAATTTCACTGCTAGTATCTCCATTAAAGATCCAGTCATCGCTATCTTCGATGTTTTGGTAGGCAGGAATCGGAATGCCCCAGGCTATCTGGCGGCTAATGTTCCAGTCGCGTACCGTTTGCAAATAGGTAATAACTTGGTCTTTTTTGGCGGCAGGGTAAAAAGTTATAGCATCTTTTTTTAGCTGAGCTATGGCTGGAGCTGCTAGCTTTTTCATGTCTATGAACCACTGATCCATGAGCATCGGCTCTATAACCGTGCTGCACTTATAGCATGTCCCTACCCTGTTTTTATAGTGCTCATCAACCTTCTCTAGCAGTCCTTTTGCCCTCAGATCTTTAGCGATTGCTTTGCGGGCTTCGCTGACATTCATGCCTTCGTACTTCCCTGCTCTGTGATTCATTGTGCCGTCGTGGTTTATAACGCGTACAGCTGGTAAATTATGGCGTTGACCAGCCTCGTAGTCGTTAAAGTCGTGAGCGGGCGTTATTTTTACTGCCCCTGTTCCGAATTTTGGGTCTACCATAGTATCGGCAATAACACGTAGCTCAAACGGGCCATTAAGCCCCTCTACCGTTATGACTTGGTTTACAAACTTTTTATAGCGTTCGTCGTCGGGGTGTACTGCTACGGCCGTATCGCCGAACTTTGTTTCGGGGCGTGTTGTAGCAAGTGTAAACGGGCCATACACTAAATAATAAAGTGGGCTTGTGCGCTCTTCGTAGACTACTTCAATATCTGCAAAACTAGTGCGGTGATTTGTGCAGTAGTTAACTAAGCGCTCACCTCTGTAAATTAAGCCATCGTCCCACATTTTTTTGAACGTTGCATACGAGGTTGTAACAACCTTTTCGTCTAAAGTAAACGTAAATCGACTCCAGTCGCAACTTACCCCAAGGCTACGCAGCTGATTTTCGAAGTTATCTTTGTTGTTTTGAACAAAATTGTATATGCCGTCGTATAGCTCTTCGCGATTAAAATCAAAACGACTCTTCCCCTCTGCTGCAAGGTGTTTTTCGTACACCACTTGCGTTTCGAACCCAGCGTGATCAGCCCCCGGCAGCACCAAGGTGGTGTCGCCTTTTAAGCGGTGGTAGCGGGCGGCAATGTCTATAAGGGCGTAGTTAAGGCTATGACCAATATGTAGGTTAGCGTTAGCATTTGGCGGAGGCATAACAGAGGTGAATGTCGGTGTTCCCTTCTTGAAAACAGGGGTGAATGCTTGAGATTTTTCCCACAATGCGTAAATATCGCTCTCGTATGCGCTTGGTTCGTAGGTTTTTGGTAGATTCACTTATTGACCCCTTAAAAAATAAAAAACTTCCCTTTGATTATATCAAGAAGAGAAGGGCAATACCACTTATTAACAGTGGTGTTTCACGTGAAACAAGAACAAACAATCTCAAAGAATACTTTCATATGAAAGCTCCCTCAAAAAATGTTTCTACTTTTTGTTCCACCATTGTTGGAAAGTGCGAGCTACATTGGCTTGTAGCCGGTACTTA
>RFTN01000025.1 GCA_009923445.1 bacterium | reverse complement strand
CCGTCGCCGTTTACATCCCACGCGTACGTTGTGACCTTACTTTTTGGAGCATTACTTTTTGCGGCAGACAACGTGATGTTTTTGCCCTTTTTAAAAACGGGTTTGGTGTTTTTTGTTATGGTAGGCTGGGCAACTTTTTTGGTAGCTGTGCTGGGTTTGTTATATATTTTACCGGTCGTAATTTCTATGTCTGGTGCGCTAACGTGACCCATAATAACGTCGTACACCAACTTTTCGTAAATAGAGCCCGAGACTTCGGCGTAATGACCGCCAGTTGCTTTGGCTAGCTTGTTCCAGTAGGCATTGGCGGTAGGCACAAACTCTACCCTAGACGGGTTTTCGCGGAACGTTTTGCTAGTAAAAATCGGCAGAATCTCGACATCTTTTGACCTGGCTTTGCTGGTAATGCTTTTTACAGTGTGGGTGGTTGAGTCTTCTGATTCTTTGCCCCACGTGTTGCTAAACAGCACAATAACCTTGCGCGCTTCTGGGCGCCAATAGTTTTGGTCGAGCGCCATATTAATTGCGCTAAATGGACTGTCTTGTAGGTCTTCTCCGCCGCGTGGTGGGTTTTGCGAATGCGCCGGACCCCAACTCGATTTAAAATAGCTGTAATCGCCGTATATATCCGAGGTGAGATTAGTAATAGTTTTTGGGTATGATTCTACAACATCTTTTGTGCCGTCAAACCTGGCAAATTCGGTATAGGTTACAAGCCCAGTGTATATAGAAGAGAGCCCGCTAGCGGCCAAATATTCGAAGTTGCGAGCTAAATAATCGGCCTCTGGACTTAGCGACAACGTTTCGTCGCCTGTACGGTCCATAACAAACATAACATCAATTTTTTTAGGATGTTTTATGCCGTTCCAGTACGCTAGCGGTGAGTTAGCCGACGTATCTGTTAAGCCTGCAAGCAGTGCGAGCCGTGTTTTTAAGTCTATATAAATCTCGTTGGCTGATTTTTCTATAAAACCACCATCTTGTTGATAAATATCGCTGTGTGCTTTTGCATCAAACGCATTTAATGCGCCTATGCCGCCACACACAATATCGAACATGCCGCACCAACTTGTTGTTTTGCTGGTGAGTACATCTGGCACATATGGCTTGCGTGCACCAAGCGAACCTACGTGTTGCTGGCTGGCGTCACCACGAGTCCATGGCATGGTGGTGTGTACCTGTAGCGGGTTGAGTTTGCCCGTTGCTAGGTCAAAGCCATTAAACTTTGGGTCGCCGTATAGGTCTACATGCCCGAGCCTGCTAAGTAAGTTGTCTTTACCTTGCTGGTGCATTAGGCGCATGGCTTCGCCAACTACATGGGCACCCTGCGAGAAACCACCAACAACGTTGTATTGGCTTGGGCAGCTAGTCATTTGGTCTTGCAGGTAGCCTGCAAGCTCTTCGGCGCCGTCTTGTACGCTTTGGTTGTATTCGCCAACTTCTAGGCTACTAAACTTTGCGCCAATGGCGTTTTGTGACACAAAGCCTTGTGTCCATGGGCCAAATGCCGACACCGCCCGGTAACCATTGCCGTTGTACTTGCCTGCTATGTCGTGCAGGCTCACAAACTGCATAGTAAGTGCCGGAAAGTCGGCATGCACGCGGTCGCCAATAGCCTTGAAGTATTTTGCCGCCTCTTTTTCTTTGGTAACGAAGGCAGGCTCGTCATCGTTTTTTGTATTTATGCGATAATCATCGAACGTAACTTCGTTTGTAGTCTTGTCAAAATACCAGGTAGGAAAATTTACATCCTCGCCGTTATGGGGTGAGTAGTTTTGGCTCGACCCACGCATAAAAATAACATTTAGGTTTTTGCAGTTAAGCGCCTTAGTGGGTATAGCCATAAGCATGGTTGCAAACAAAAAAGTGGCGCTAAGCGCCACCCCTGTGATTGATTGTAGTTTATGTTTCATGGCTGAATATCTATGCCAATAAAATTCTGTTTTGCATTGATGGTGATAGTATTACTACCTTTCTTGGCCGACATACTACAGTAAACTGAAAATCCTACTCTAGGCTCACATATTGAAATGCCCTTTACGTCGTAACCTGCCGACTTCATGCTACTTATATAACCATTAATTAGAGCCTTCGCCTCTTCATTATCTTTAAAGTTAGCGTCTTTAAGCATCCTGGCCGATGGGCAGTTTGTCGATTCTAGTTCGCACTTCCAGGTATAACCAATTTTATAACCGCCGCCCAGTGTTTGGTTTAGTTCGGTTGCAAGCTTTTTGTATGGCTGTATTTTGTACCAATCGCTAGCCGTCATAACTGCCAAAAAAAGCACATACACGCCCACCAAAACCCCAACCACTATTAGCAAAGGCTTAAATTTGCCTGGCTTACTTGCGCTATTTTTGGTTGCCATAATAAAAAATACCACCCCTTAATTAAATGATATTTTACGCCTGTATTTATAAATTAGCAAACAAATTTTTGTTTTTGCAAACCCTAGTTACTTTTTACTTTTGTAAGGTAGGGATAAATACTTTTATGTATGTAGCTTAACGTAGCCTGCATATCTATTGGTTTACTGTTTGCTACGTCGCATGCAAGTTCATACAATGATTGCGAGTCAATATCTAGCCACCAGTTATTTATGTAACAAAAAACTAGTGTTATTGTTACGGCCATCCTTTTATTACCATTAGCAAAACAGTGATTTTTTGTTATCAAATAAAAAAGTATGGTCGTTTTATCAATAAACTTTTCGTATAAATCTTCGCTGCCAAATGTCTGAAAAGGCGCTTGTATGCTGCTTTCTAACTTCGCAACATTAGCAGTTGAAAAAGGAGGTATCGGTTCTTCGCTATTGTTCATAAGCTCAACAGCTAAACGGTGGGCTATGAATTCCACCTCTTCTATTGTTAGCTTGCGTACACTCATGTTTTAGCTAATAAATCGAGTGTTTTTCCGTACTGCTTTACTGTTTTTTTGACAGCCGCAGTTAGCTCCTTTTTTTGTTTAGGAGTAAGTTCTTTTTTGTTGTATTTTGTTGTGCTCATACGATTAGTATAGCATTTAGATTATTCTTCGGCGTCAGCTTCGGTAGTATCTTCTGCAACTTCTGCTGTAGGTTCTGCTGCTTCGCCCTCTACGCTTAGCACAATATGTCGGTCGCGGCCTTCGCCTTCACTATGGGTTTGCAGGCCATATTCTTCGGCCATTTTATGAATAGTACGGCGGTCGGCTGCGTTCATAGGCTTTAGGTGCATTGGTTTGCCGCTAGATTTAACGTCCTCTAGCCAGTGTACGGCGATTTCTTCTAGTCGTTGGGCGCGCTGTTTTTTATAGTCGGCAACATCAACATTAACGCGGCTTACTTCGTAGTTACCGTTGCGCAGTGCCATGCTTATTATGTACTGAATACTGCGCAGGGTGTCGGCATTTTGGCCAATTAAAAAGCCGTTTAGGTGAGTACTTGGTATGTGTAGCTCTATGACTTCACCGTCGCTACTGGTGGCATAAACGTCGGTGTTAAGCCCAAAAAACGACAATAAATCTTCGGCATACTTTTTTGCAAAAATTATAGATTCTTCCATACTACCTCCGTTTTTTACGCTTAGCTTGCGATTTTTTGGCGGTAACTTTTTTGGCTTTTGGTTTTTTGGTTGTATCTTCTACTAGTTCGGCCTCTACAGCACCGGCGTGCTTTTGCTCGCCCTTGCTAAGGCCGGCCATCATAATATCTTTATCTTTTTTAAGTAAGTAATCTTGCTGCAAGTAAGCCACGATACCGCCCACCAACCAGTACAACGACAGTGCTGCGGCAAAACTAACTGTTAAAAAGAATATAAGTATCGGGAACACATAGCTCATGTTACGGCTAAGCGCAGCATTAATTTCGGACTGATCTGCTTGTTTGCCTTCGCCAGCCTCTTTTAAAATTTCGCGGATCTTGCGCGCATCTTTGTCGCTTGGCATGGTTTGTTTGATCTGAAAAAACTGTATGGCAGCGCTACCAGCAACTAACAACATTGCCGGCCAATAAATAGCACCTGCGCTACTTATTGCTGCCCTGTTTAAGTCTACTAGGCCAAAAAGAGTATTGTCGAATTGCGTAATATCTTTTGCGAGTGTTTGCATCCACGATATGTTTTGTACGGCTGGGTAGCTAAAGGTTATAAGCGAATTAGGGTCTTCCACAACGCGCTTTAACACCGAGAATAGCGCTAAAAAGAGTGGTATTTGTACTATTACTAAACCAAGCGAGCTAAATGGGTTAATTTGGCGCTCTTTATATAGCTCCATAGTAAGCGTAGATTCTTTTTGCCTGTCGCCTGCTGCTTCTTTTTTGATCTTTTTTAGCTCGGGCTGCAATGAGCGCATAGCCTTGGTATGGTACAGCTGTTTTTTTAATAACGGGTACAGTGCAAACCGCACTGCAATCGTAAACAAAATAATAGACGTGCCAAAATTGTGCCCCGGCAGCAGAGCATATATCACCACCATGAGGTTAAATATTGGCTGCACAATAACAGTCGTAAAAATTGAGGCAAACATGATTAACTCCTACTTACGTACTACTATAGCACAAGGGGTCGATTGCATTAAAATATTTACTATATACTGCTTAAGGCTTTTTTCAATAGGGAGTCGAGTTCACTAGATAGCGCATTGGCTGGCAGCGTTGCTGCGCCTGGTGTTTGTACTATAAAGACAAGATCTGGCAAGTTATTTTGCTGAGGCAAGGAGGTTCGAACGTATTCGTAGGTGCGGCGCCTTATGCGGTTACGAACAATGGCTGATTTATGTACCTTTTTACTTACCACCACCGCAACACGGTATGTTTGCTTTTGCGCCGGTGCATACAATAGCTTAAAACTTGTCGAATATAGCGGCCTGCCCTTTTGGTATACGGCTCTAAGGGAGTTGTGGCCATGAAATCGGTGTAGTCGTGAAAGCATATATGTATGGTAACAAATTACATTAAAAACACATCTCGCCAACTGACGAGAATGTTATAAGAAGTAAAATGCAAATATATTTAGGCAGCTACTTTAGCGCGACCCTTGAGTCTGCGGCGCTTAAGCACGCGCACACCAGCCTTAGAAGACATACGCTTCATAAAACCTGTCATTTTTGCTCGCTTACGCTTTTTTGGTTGAAGTGTTCGCTTTGGCATATATATAACAATAACACAAAAATTGTACTGGGTCAAAGGTGCAACCACCGATGGGCTATGTGTGTTTTTTGACAATACATTCACACAGTTCTGGCGCCGTTTATCCACTGTTGAAGTGTACTTATCCACATTATTACAGATGTGCGCTTAACGTGTGTATAACTTTGTATCTGTTTTGGGCAAAACTGATGCGATTTTGGGTAGTTGTACAAAAAACTGTGGAAAACTAACTCGCCAACCTCTATAGTAGTGTTTAGTAGAAACAAAACAAGGTCGAGGGGTATAAGTTACGTGCAAAATTCAAACATTTGGCAGGCAGTACTTGGCGAGATAGAACTAGGCGTATCTCGGGGCAGTTTTGTGACCTGGTTTAAAAATACACAATTACTACGCGCCGATAGTTCGCTTGTTATTATAGGTGTGCCGAACATTTTTATTAAGCAACAGCTCGAGCGCAAATACGCCGACACCATAAAAGAAATTTTGGCCAAAAACGGCGTTACCGCAACTAGAATAGAGTTCAAAATTAGTAGCGGCCCCGTGGCAAACAATACTCGTATAGACGACGAGCCCGTAAGCTACCAGCCAGCTGAAAAAAAAGCAGCGGGTGCTCGGCAAAGTGGACTAACCCATGCCTACAGGCAAGGTTTAAACGAAAAGTATACGTTCGATACTTTTATAGTTGGCTCTGGTAACGAGCTCGCTTACGCTGCTTGCCAGGCAATTGCGCAAAACCCGGGCACAAAATATAACCCACTCTTTATATATGGCGGTGTTGGTATTGGCAAAACTCACCTAGTTCAGGCTGTGGGTAACGAAATCGTAAAGCTCAACCCAAGCGCACACGTTGTATATGTGTCGAGCGAGCAGTTTGTACAAGAATTTTTAGACGCGATTAGGTACAAAAAAAATACTGACTTTGCAGGCTACTACCGTAGTGCAGATGTTTTAATAGTTGACGATATTCAGTTTATTGCTGGTAAAGAAAAAACCCAAGAGGAGTTTTTTCATACGTTTAACGCACTTCATCAGGCAAATAAACAAATTATTATTAGTGGCGATAAACCACCAAGTGACATTCCTACCCTAGAGGAACGCCTTAGGAGCCGTTTTGCGTGGGGCATGAGCATAGACATGCAAATACCAGACTTTGAAACGCGCTGTGCCATTGTTCAGACAAAAGCAAGCCAACACAATACCGAACTCGAACAACCGGTTGTAGAGTTTTTAGCAAACTATGTCACCACAAACATTCGAGAACTCGAAGGTGTACTAAACCAGCTACTAGCCTACTGTGAAATGAGAAACCTACTGCCCGATATTGCTGTTACGAGCACGTTGTTTAGTAACGATAAAAAACGCCCCAAGCACTTAAGCGCTCGCCAGGTGGTAGACAAAACCGCAAAGCACTTTCAGATACTGCTTGAGGATTTAATTGGGCCCAAGCGCGACAAAGATATTGTTGTTCCTCGCCAAGTAGCAATGTACATACTGCGCAGCGAGCTACACCTGAGCTTTCCTAAAATTGCTCACGAACTAGGCCGCAAAGACCACACGACCGCCATTCACTCTGTTGAAAAAATAGAAAAAGAGATGAACGAAGACCCAAGAATGCGCCAACACATTATTGAAATAAAGGAAAAATTGTATGCATAAACTGAGTACATTGTGTGTACAACTTGCTGGTAAGTCTGTGGGTAAGTACATGAGTGCGTTAGTGCAAAAAACTACCCTGTGCACAACAAAAGACTTGTACGCACTTTATGCAAAAGTTTATACCAGTCGTTTCCACAGTTATTTATGTAAATCTACACCTGTTCTTAACCCACTTACCCACACAATCCACACCCCCTATATAAACTCAAATACATTAAATAGAATATTAATTAATACTAAGCACAGTGGAGAACTTATATGAAGCTTCAAGTAACCCAAGAAAATTTATCTCGTGCATTAAGCGCAGTAGGTCGTATAGCATCGGGTCGTAATACCCTACCTATTCTTTCTAATGTACTGTTAAGTACCATAGACAATAGATTAAAAATAGCCGCTACTAATCTTGAGGTGGCACTTACCGAAACAATCGGTGCCAAGGTGTCTGCCGAAGGAAGTGTAACCGTACCTGCTCGGCTACTACAGGAACTTATATCGGCTATACCTGACGGCGTTATTACGCTTGAGTTAGCCGAGAGTCGTTTATTAGTTACAAGCGACGGGTACGAGTCGGTTATTAACGGAACACCCGCAGACGACTTCCCTGTTATGCCGACTATTAAAGAGGGAGTGTCTATTACTATAGAAGCAACTACATTTAAAAAAGGGTTGCAACAGGTTGTTGGCTCGGCTAGTAGTGACGACGCCCGTCCCGTTTTAACGGCAGTCTACCTACATACCTATAACGGCTCATTGTATGCGGTTGCTACCGACAGTTACCGACTTGCCGAAAAAGCACTCGTAGCCTGCAAAGATGAGGTTAGTTTACTAATACCTGCTAGCTCGCTACAAGATGTTTTGCGTATTATGCAAGACGATGCAAAAGACATAACTATTACATATGACGAGCTACAGGCGCGGTTCGCTGTAGGCGACGTTGAGCTTATTACACGCCTTATAGACGGCGCTTACCCTGATTATCGTAAACTCATACCCGAAGCGTTTAAAACTACTGCTGTTATACAAAAAACAGACCTAACTACTATTACTAAAGTATCTAGTTTGTTTGCGCGCGAGGTTGCTGGTAGCGTTACTATTAAAATAGACGCCGATAGTGGCGATGTGAGCATACGATCGGTAGCATCACAGCTTGGAGAAAACACAGCCCGCGCCAAGGCTCAAATAACCGGTAGTGGCGACGTGACGCTTAATTCTCGTTATTTACTCGACGCGCTTTCGGTTATATCGGGCGGTAGCGTATCTGTTAATATAAATGGAAAACTCGACCCGGTCATTATTAAAGACCCGGCACAAGCAGACTACGTAAACGTTATTATGCCCGTAAAAAGTTAGTCCTCAAGCACACAATTACTGCATAATACGTTATATGTTTAGCACGCTTCGCCTACAAAACTATAGAATACACCGTGATTCGCAGTATGAGTTTAACCCAAGCGCGGTAACTATTGTTGTCGGCCCAAACGGTAGCGGAAAAACTTCAGTTTTTACAAGCATACGAGCTACCGGTTGTTTTGTTTGAACCGCAAGATATGAATATTATTGTTGGCGAACCATCGCAACGCCGAGAGCTATTAGATCGAATACTAAGCACAACGAATCCTCATTACCGAGCGCATATCAAAAACTATCGCAGAGCCCTTGCACAGCGTAATGCCCTGCTTAAATTGGGGCACGCCAAACAAGCCAGCGATGTTTTTGTGTGGGATGTTCGGTTGAGCGAGCTTGGCGGCGTCATACACCAAGCCAGAAAACAATTATTAGAAGAATTTGATAAAACGTTCCAGTCAACATACGTAGATATAAGCAAAAAAAACGATATTGTTACGATTCGGTACGTTTCTGATGAGACAAGCGCTGACTACACTACTTCTTTGCTTGCAAAACTACAGCAAAACATACAAAAAGATAGCGAACGTGGCTTTACTTCGTTTGGTCCCCACCGAGACGACTTAGCGGTATCTATTAACGGCTCATCTGCTAAAACTACCGCATCACGGGGCGAGACACGCACCTTAATGCTGGCCATAAAACTGCTCGAGCTACAAGTTATAAAAAGCGCAAAAAACACAAAACCACTACTGCTACTAGACGACGTGTTTAGCGAGCTAGACGGAGCCCATAGGCGCGCTCTGGCCGAAAAAACTAACGACTATCAGACGATTATTACCACCACCGAAGCCGACGCGGTCATTGACCACTTTAGCAACAAATACGACGTAATAGCTCTGTAGCTAAGGATTTGTATTTATAAAAACAAATTTACTTTTATCAACCCCTAAACTTGTAACTGCTTGATTTATTGATGTGTTGGTGGCTAGTCTTTTTTCGCTGCTATAATCAAAAGAGTTAGTTGATTCATTATAAGCAATTTCGCCAAGACTTGGTACTATATACACATACTTACCATAAGGTGAAATACTCTCGATTTCGTTACTCTTAGATAACTCAAGTAGTTTTTTATCTACCTTGTTAGTGTCGTCGATAAGTGTAGTGTCGATAAGCATGGCTATTTTACCGGTCTTGTTGCCTCTCACGCTAACTATGAAATTATTTTTGTAAGTCTGAGCCGAATCAAAACTATATCCATCAAGTGAATACGCTATATGCCCGTTTTTAGTTTGAGGATCAAACAAAATTGCGCCACTTTTGTTTATTACAAGTATACTATTGCCAAGTCTTTCGGCGTAGTTTACTCGCTCTAAAACTCCAAGTTCGGCTGGTTTATTGCCTGTTAAATTGTACAAAAAGAGAGTTTCTTTTTTAAAAGCGCATAGAGTGAAGTTGCCACACAGATACGCCTTATCAAATGATCTTGAAAAAACAAAATGCTTCGTCGAATTGTTTACATAAACAAGTTCGGACTTCGAGCCTCCATTCTTAGCAGAGTAATATACAGCTATCGAATCAGAGTATGAACTTAGGTATGCGCTATTTGGGTCGACTTTTTCTTTTGGAGGATTGAGGATGATAGTTTTAGGGTTAGCTAATGTGCTTGTTTCGTAATATATCACTGACTTGGGGTACTTTTCAGATAGTAAAAATCCGTTTTTATACGAGCTCATACTATAAGTTGCATCAGACGCTAAGCCCGTAAAAATTGCCGATGGTTCATGTGCATCAAAACTTGCAGATGGCTTTGAATTTGTTGGTCGTAGACGAATAGTGCCGTTTGCGTTGTCTATACTGAATAATGAATGATATCCAAATTCTTCATCCTCAGCAGAAACTTTAGTTAATACTAAAGTTTCTGTCTCAGTAGTGTGTACGCCTTCAATGGTGCCAAATAGAGCGGTCCCATCTTTTGTAGGTAACTGAGTGGTTGTATATGTTGGTGTGCTAGCTGTTGCTGGAACGTGTAGCTTTAGTTCGCGATTGCCCTCGCATTTAGACGACAGCAGTATGTCCCCTGTGTAATACGCGCACGGCCCAGCATTGCCACCTATAAATGACCTAGAGTTCTCGGGCTTAAGTTCTGCTGTAAACAAAACATTAGTTAAAAAACCTTTAGTTTTAACTATCGAATAGTGGCTCGAGTCCGACGCACGAAACGTAAGTTCATAGGAGCCTTTTGGTACAAGCAGCTTCAATTTTCCGTTTGTAATTTTAGTAGTACGGTCGTACTCACCGCCCTGTTTGTAGACATTAACAGTCGTCTCGCTCGCAGAAGATAGTGTAATAAATGAATAATTCGAAACCCAAACTAAAGATAAAAATACGACTAAAATTGACACTACTATCAAAACCGATCGCCTGTTAATGTTTTGAGAAATACGTGAGATAAAATCCAGGTACATTTTAGTTTGAACCATACTTAGTTAGTATATCCAACGCAAAAGGTATGCGAGTCCTGACGGCACCGTCTGGATCACCCGGAATCTCGTATTTTCGTACCCATATGTCTACGGCGACCTCAATAGTTGTTGATGCCTGTAGGGGTATAAAAACTCTAGTCTTATAGCCGGTGTTGAGTTCTTCCCAGACGTACTCTAATTGCGTGATTAAATCACTTGGCAGAACCGACCTGCTTTTAGCAAAGGCAATAACTCCTGCACGTCTACCACCAGACCACTGAACCAGACCAAAGCCTGGCTGTACATTAGTGGTTGGCTGACCTGCATAGCCCGAGCAATCTGTTGCTGGGCCAAAAATATTATCTACCGGTGGATTGTCCATCTCACCTGGCCAACCTAGCTTTTTTTGGTGACACGGGTGTCCTGATTTAAAAAATTTCATTTCCATTCGCTTTGGATTAGTACCAGACTCACCCCTCATATTCCCAACAATTGCTGCCGACTGTATGGGTGTAAGACCCTTGTCTATAAAAAAATTATATGCAATCTCTTCGTTATTACCGCCGGTTGGTGTGGTTGACTGCGCACAGCCGCCACTAGATGTGTTTGTCGTAATACCACTTACAGCGGTAGCAACAGTGTCTGCGTAGGCTTTTTTACCTGCACCGGCTGGGTGTACCCCTAGGCCCGTAGCAGGATTTTTGTCTATATACTCAGGGTGCTGGGCTACGACACTTGACCAGTCTATGACAGTATAGTTAAGTAATTCTGCGCTTGCATTAAGGGCATTATTCCAGGCGGTTGGATCTAACTTGCTGTTTCTAACTGCATTATTAACGCCGATATTGACCATAAATATTTTGGCCGGCGAAGGTGCCGCCCTGACAGTATCTACAGCTTTTTTAATAGATTCAGCGGTTAAGCCACTGTTTGTTCCCAAGGCAATTACTACAACGGCCGCGTTAGTATATTTGTCTGTATTGTTAGCAAGAACCGTTTGACCATCCTTGGGGTCTGTACCTTCAGAAAGTCTTCGTGAACTCAGTCCATCAATAATTACCTCACTAAATCCTCGCATACTAAAACCTACTCCTAGTTCTGGCTTTGCTATCTCTGTTATTGAATCGCCTATCATATATATTTTACCAATTGAAACTGTCGATGCCTGACTTGGGCTGCATGTTGTGGGGTCTTGTTTACAATTTATAACCATTGCACCAATATCTCTTAGATATTTTTCAGAACAAGTTTTAGGCGCAGCTGTTGCACTAGATGCCGCTAACGTAAGTGTAGAAATTAACAGTACTATGGCTGCTACAAGACGCTTCATGAATATACAAAGATAGTATGATTTGCTAATTTCCATTTACAGACCAATGCCACCCTTCATAGCCACCACCAACGCGTGTGGTTAACTTACCCATACCTAGCTCAAATAACCCATAATTACCAGCATTGGCTTGTAGCCACTTAAAGCATTCGTTTAAAGATGCTAGAACGTATGCTTTAGGAATGGGCGTGCCATTGCAACCCAAATCTAGCGCAAGTCCCATTTGGTGATTAGAATACCCCGGAGCACCGCCACCCGGGCATTTTATTGTTGCACCAGGAGGCTTAGGGAATGGAGGTTTAGAACCAGCAATATTATTCGCATCGCACCAATTATTATATGTGGCGATTTGACTGTCCATATTTCTAAATGCACCGCTAAAACCCTTAGCAACAAAAGATAGACCCACTTTACTAGCCGCAGTAAACATATTATTAACCTGTGACGAAATTTGTGAATTTACTACAAAGCCCGATATATTACAGACTCTAATTTTAGATGGCGTACCGCCAGAGTAGCCGTCTTGTACGCCACCGTCAGTCCCAGCCGTACATGGTATATTCGATGTGTCAGGTCCAGATACTAACGTGGGAGGTAGGCTGCCATTGTTAGGGTAGCCAACTACTACATTTGAAGAATCGCCGCCAGATATGGCAGAGGGCTCAAACTCGGCACTAACCCCGTCAAGCATATCTAAATATGCCAAGTGAGCCTTAAATTTGATCGTTATTGCTAGTTTTGCTAAGCAGTCGTGCTCTGTGATTGACGTGTCTTCAAATTCAACCTGCGAGAGTATATCCATATTTTCTACACAATTCTCAATATGTTTTTTAAAACGTTCGCTCGTAGGCTGCAGGGTCGTCGCATCTATATCTCCAGCCGCGACCAGATCATCGATGTTTGTAGTCGGATCAATGCCCGCAATATCATCACGCAAGACAACTATTGGGTTGCCTGAAAAGTCTACGGCAACATCTGTCCCAGATAAGTTGCCAGTTTCAAAGGCATAGGTTTCGTAGGAGACTTCATCTTCTGTGGCCGCATATGTTTTTGCATCAAAAGACTGCGCCGCAGTTGCCACAAACTGTGTTGGATTCATGGCTTTAGCTATAAAACTCGAGGCATTTTCAATACCCCTACCTGGCGTAGTATTTTTAAAAATAATGTCGTTTTTTAGGCCGTACGCTAAGGAATCTTCATTTTTAGTATCAAAAATGCGTGCGTAAAAACTCTTTGATTTTAGCTCATCTTTTTTTTCTGCCAAATATGTTTTGTGTATAGCAGCATATTGCTCGCCCGTTACAGGCACCATACCCGCCTGTAAGCTACGTTGCTTGTTAGCCGTTGATCCACCGGCAATAGTTGCGTTAGAAAAATCACCACCCTTTTCTTGACCAGTAAAGTTAAGCGCCATAGCTTGCTCAATATAGTATTGAGTTAAAATCATAATACCCTCAAAGCTTAAGTCAATTACTGCCGAAAGAGCTATTTGTTTAATAAGCGACTTAGTAATTACTTGTCTAATAGCCGTCTTAATGGCTGCGCCTACACCCGCCTCAATTGCTGTACGCGCCGCCGCAATAGATGCACCAGCCCCACCTCCAGTAAATATGCTTGCAAACGTAATAAGAACAGTACTTCCTATTTGGAAGGCTGGATTTTGAATGACACCACAATTTGTTTTGCTTAAACCGGGTATTTTATCTGTAGTGTCTTGTATGCCCGCCATAACACCGTTTAAAGTTCCGTCTACACCTATTCTGTTTTTTGTTGCTTTATTACGCGATTTGCTATAGGTGCCCTTTGTAGCAAACGCATATGCTTGTGTGTCGGCTATGCCATTCCCCTTGTTATCAAGACCAGTAATTCGCTGCATAAAAGCGTTACGTGCCTCCGTACTGCCTTTTCCTTGCCGCGTGTCATCCGCGACGGCCCATATAACAGCTGCATATTTAAGCATACTAACCGCTCTATAATTACGGGCTACCATAACCGACATACGAAGCCGGTTCTTAAGAGTACATGTCTTATCTAAAATATCGGTAGGGTTTAGTATGCCTTTGGCTCCATTAAAAACACGCGACCCTATACTACCTTTTGCACCTTCTTTCGCCAGCTCTAACACTTCTGCCGTACTGGCATCTGCTATGTCGGGGGCTGCTTTTTTAAAAACACCGCTCACTGATTCCAGCAGACTCACTTTACGACCAGTTTCTATAAGCTCTTTTCTTGCAGCTTTTGCTTCGGTATTAGTATCTAGTACACTTTCTTTAATGGTTTTTTCTTGAGCCTCGCGCGCTGTTTTTTCTGCTTCAGTTTCACCCGGAGGCGCCTTACCCGGCGCTATGTCTTCGTCTACTACGTCAGTCAGAATATTTTTAGCCATTGCCTTATTTATTGCTGTATCCGCATCGTCAACACTGCCAGTGATTGCTGTAACAGGTGATCTTGATATGCCAAACTTTTTGTATAAAGCTTCGGTGCGAGCAGTCTTCCATCTTGCACTTTTTATTGGATGCCTGGATTCCATGTAATCACTAATATGATCGCCAATAGCTTCGTTTGCCAGCGTAGCCCCTCTAGGAGTCTTCATACTTTTTACTGTTTTACCGTCTGTATCGTAAGTGAACTTATAGCCTTTGTTTTCTAGGTCTGCGATAACCCTACCTCCCATACGACTGTCTTTAGAAAACATATTTTTAACACCAATATGCTTTTTTCGATACTTTAAACTGTGACTATTTTGCAATTGCGAAATTTTATTCGTAATTATATCTGAATAATGATTTATGATCACATTTGGACCGGTCAACGTAATAATCGATGCGATACCAAATATGCCACCAGCGGCAATTGCACCACCGCCATATAACGTGGACTTTTTTTGCATAAACCCTACAATTTTTTTTTGCAGTTCTTTTGTTTTACCACCACCGGGGTTGTAGTTAAACGGCGAGCCTTCACCTGGTAGCGTTGAACCAGATGAATTGTTATTGCCAGCACCTAACTCGGCTTTTGCAAGTTCGTCTCCGTCGGGAGTTTTTTTACCAGCCTTACTAGGGTGACCGTCAGGTAAATCATCATCACTAGCTTCTGGTAAATCGTCTAGGTCATCCAAATTGGTGTTCATTAAATCACCATTAGGATCATCGCTACCATGGCCTGTATACCATTTAGCATCGTCGTCGTACTCATTGCCCAATGGTCGTTCTTTTAAATCGTTTGGCATAATTGTTTACTGTATTTGTACAGCTCCGTTAAATCCACCGTTTGTTTGTAGATCTACCGAGTTTGCAGTGCTTTGAGGCGCGTTTTGCTCAATTTGCTTAACTTGCTCGGGGTCGGTCGTAATGAGCGACTGTTCGGTCGGGCTAGCCAAAATTTGTATGTGTACGTGGTTTTGTCCTGCAAAAAATAACCCTTGCCCTACCGGGAACTGGCTGAGGCGCTTTTTTTCTTCG
>RFTN01000024.1 GCA_009923445.1 bacterium | reverse complement strand
AAAACAAAACGACCACCTGTCTTTATATTAGAAAACGTCAAGAATTTCAAATTCATCGAAAATGGAAAGCCATATAGGGATCTGCTTAATGAACTAATAAGTATACTCTACCCAGAAGGCGAAAGTGTGTACAATGTGTACCCGGACATTTATAACACAAAAGATTACGGCATACCACAAAACCGTGAACGTATTTATATCATTGGTATCGCAAAAAGTATACAAATAAGAGATTTCCAAAAACCAAACTCTGTAGAAATGACAGAATTAAAAAATTATATTCTCGATTTAAACAAAAGTGAGTCAGACGTCAAAAACAGTAATATATTAAGGAACTTGGAAACTATATCAAGAAAAACATCAGAACTAGCAATTGTAACAGGGGACCTATTCTATTTTCCTATCTTAGGGTGTTGTCCAACACTTACAAGACATTGTTCTCAGTTTTTTGTCAATGTTGTCAATAGACGAATTCTACCTCAAGAAGCCTTATTATTACAGGGCTTTAGATCAAATTTTATACAGGTTGTGAGTAATAATCAACTTTACAAACAAGTCGGTAATAGTATGAGTGTCAATGTACTTAAAGTTATCATAGATGAAATAATAAAATCCACTGTTTTGCAGGATATTATATAAATTCCAATTCGCTTGTTACTTTGTTTGCACAATGTAAACTCTGGCTTCTGGCTTAATTCTTGTTACGTTCTCTATTTTCTCGAACACTTTACTGTATTCTTTATCTGCTCTTGTTAAATGGATATACATTTGATAAGAGTCTTTTGATCCATTCTCTTTTATAAAATTCCGTAACTCACTTTCACCAACTCCATTTTCTGAGGAATACAAATACCTCAGAATTTTTCCAATAATTGTATCGGCACCCCACCACTTGTCAATCAACTGTTTCATTTGCTCAATGTCACTTTCAGATTCATTACTATGTGAATTTTTGTAATTCATTTTCAATTGCAATTTTACTCTATCAATATGTCTTTTTATCTTTTGGAACTCCATTTCAGATATTACGTCTTTTGTCAAAGTTTTATGCACTTGTTGCATTTCAATTTGCTTGATGTATGCTTCTTGATTTATATTATAAACGCGATATGTTTCAATAACGTCCCGGGGTGCATACAGTCTTCTTTGTAATTCGGGCATTGCACATCCTGTGATTCGGCCAATCGTTTGCGTAATACCCACTGCGTGCATTGTCATTCCTGGTTTGTAAATCATTGTTGTAGCTGTAAGTGGTTCGTGCTCGTCTTCTGAGACATAGCTAATACCACGAGAAATTAGATCTTTTCCAATCGTTACCACACAGTTCTCTCCAATTCTTTTGCATAATGTATAGAATTTTCGAATGGTTATGTCTTTGATGGTAAAATAATGTTTTTCACGCGTGTAATGTATATCGTGTTGTTTTAACTGGGTTTCAAATTTGTTACCCTTTTTGATAGTGTGCAGAAAAGCTGTAATACCATGACCATTGTATGTATTTACAACACATCTCAAGTAACTTGAAAGACTATGTAATACTACATTCTGGCCATTATCAATCTTTCGATCAATGCAATACAATATCACTTCATTTGTTTTATCTGCTTTGATGCGTTTGACTTCTTTTTCAAGTACTTTTTTAATATCAAGATCGTCTTCTAATATGTTGAAGGAGATATCCTTGTAACCTCGATAAGTTGCTGGGATTTCCAATTTGATCAAGTCGGCCCCTTCAATTTTATATAGCATACAGCAGTTCTCAGGTGTGGCTGTAACGAACACCCGCTTAAGATCGATGTCTCCAATTTTCTTGTTAAATGTGTCCAAAAGTTCAATCCATTTCTTGTGAGATTCTGCTTGGTCATCGTGAATGGCGTCTGTAACATTGTCTTTTGTGACCGTGTCTGCTTCGTCATGTAATATGGCAAACTTTTGGATGTGACCAAAGTCCTTGTCAAATCCAAGGCACTTGACAGCCCTTGTCAGCTTTTTTATTTGATAAGAATTGTCCAAGCAAAAAATAACAAACCTATTGTTTTTTGATTTTAAACATTTTTCAAAGTCATCATCAAATGATTTTTCGACAACTTTCATCAATTTCACGTCAGCCCCACTAAGGTCATTTTTAATTCGAGTGTACAACTGTTCATTCTGATCAGTCTTGTTGTCCGTTGAGACAATGACGGGCACATTGTATCTAAAACATGTCTCGATGAATTCACGCGAAGCATTTGATTTGCCAACTTGTGTAGGCGCCCATATTATGGCATTTACACTTGCAGATTCCAGGAATTTTACATAGCTCGTCTTTTTAAGGTTTGGTTTTTCGATTATTTTTTCAGTGAAAGATTTTATTCGCTCTTCATTGCGCTTGTTAACATTCAGAGTTGACAAGAAATTTGCAATATTCTGCTTTTCAGATTCAGATGAATCCTCGCAAATATTGGAAAAAAGTTGCATAAGAGTTTTGGAGTCCATTACAATCTTTTACTAACGTAATTATAAAATTCAATTTTTTTATTGCCTATGGTTACGTGTTTTTGGTTGCACTGGTTGCACTGAATCCGCGTTTAAAAGCGAATATGCAATCCATCCACGTTCACCTGCATAATCAAGAGCTCGTTTCTTCTCACTAATAGTGTGTCTCTTCTGAAAAAGTGTGACGACAAAACTGTAACTAAAATGCAAAAGGTGCATCAAGACGAGATTCTCGTCACACTTGATAAAAAATTTGACGCATAGTTAGGTCTGTATTCCCATAGATTTCTATGTATTTTTTGAACGCACCCAAACGCATTTTGAACGCACCCAAACGCATTTTGAACGCACTCCGTTATGTAAAGGTGTGACGACCAAACTGTAACTAAACTCTAGAAGGTGTGTCAAGACCATATTCTCGTCACACTTGACAAAAACCTTCATAAACAATCTACTCAAAATTCCCATAGATTTCTATGTAATGTTTTAAACGCACCCGAACGCATTTTGAACGCACCCGTATCTCAAAAAAGCAGCTGCGGTAAATATAAACCCATTTTTTAATCATTTCTATTAAACTTCCATGGGACTCAACGTCATTGTTCCATTGTGCGGTATCGGTAAAAGATTTAGTGACGTCGGTTACACAGAGCATAAAAGCCTTGTTCGCGTTTTTGGTAAAAGAATCATCGACTATCTCTTGGACAATTTAACCAGCTCAGACGTCCGCGTCTATATCGCGTGTCACACAAACATTGGATTAACCGTCAATCAAAAAAATGTCACCTTGATCAACATCGACACGCACACAAGAGGCGCTGCAGAAACAGTCGCACTCGTCCTCGATTTCGTTGACCAATCAAACCCATGTCTTGTTCTTGATGGTGATACATTCTACAACATAGACATTGTCGAAATGACTAAATTACAAACTATTGGACACCTCATGGACGGCGCTATTGTAGCATTTAAACCAGACCCCCCAGATAACTCATTTAGCTACATACAAATAGAATGGAACTTCACTGGTAATGTCACCGACATCCGCGAAAAAGAAATCATCAGCCCTTACGCCAACACCGGCGGTTACTACTTTGCAAATGCACAAGTCCTTAAAACGTACATCCATAAATGTATCCAAGATAACTTCACTATGAATGGTGAATTCTACCTGTCTTGCGTCATCAAATTAATGCTTAATGACGGCCTTGTCTTTAAACCTATTGTCATCGAGAAAAGTGATTTTGTCATCTTAGGAACACCCAGTCACGTAACCGACTACGTCCTTTCTCAACAACCCAACCTCGTTTGGCTATTTGATCTCGACGGAACACTTGTGCTCACCGATCACATTTATAAATCCGTCTGGACCGATATCCTTAAATATTACAATATTTCCCTTACAGATGACATCTATGACAATTACATCCGTGGAAAAGACGACTATATGGTCGTGGAAACACTCCTAAACTCTGTCGTTGATGTACAAACAATTAGCGATCGCAAAGATACCTTGTTCAAATCACATGAACCCATCGTCGTACCCGGTGCTGTCGAATTCATTAGAAAACTGTTGGCCAAATCCTCTAAAGTTTGCATCGTTACCAATTGCAATCGAACTACCGCCGAATGGATCCTTCGAGGAATCGGTTTCACTCAAGAACTCATCTTTAATCGCATCGGTTTAGTCATCGGTAATGAATGCACTCGACCAAAACCCTACCCTGACCCCTATCTCCGCGCTCTAGAACTTACAGGAGCAAGTCCAGAACGTGCCGTTGTCTTTGAAGACTCTTGTTCAGGCCTCCTCAGCGCTCAAAGTGCTGGAATCGGCTTGATCGTTGGCATCGGACAGAACCGAGACGTGCTGATGTCACGTGGCGCACACGTCACCTTGAAAGACTTCCAAACTGTCAGTGACATCTCCAATTACTCCGGAATAATGCGAAATCTATGTGAAGGCTTATCCAAAGCATATACTTGCGCAACCGGTAAAAAGGTATGCAAAGATGACGTCCACATTAATCCTACAAAACTCAAAGGCGGCTACATCGCAGACGTCATGACCGTGCACATCGGCGATTGTGATTACGTTGTTAAAATGGAAAATACACGTGAAAGCAACTTGCGCACCGTCGCTATCGAATTAGACCTCTATAACCGCGAATACCTCTTCTATGACACCATCGCCCCTCTTCTCAATGCCACTGATGTACGTGTCCCTAAATGTTATGGAATTGTACGAGATGACAACTTCACACCCATCGGCCTTCTCCTAGAAAATCTCAACACACCAGACTATACCATAGGTATCGACCTGAATACTCAGTCAGTCGAAGTATCCCTTAAAATCGTTAAACGCATGGCTCAACTCCACGCCACCTTCTGGAACCGAACAAGCTCGTTCAAGTCAATCAAACGCAACGATGACCCGCAATTTAGCAATTGGAGTCAATTTGTAAAATACAAATACACAGACTTCCGAACCCGCTGGCAAAACGTGTTGACACCCTCACAACTTGAAATCGGCGAAAACATTGTAGCCCGTTTTAAAGACATCCAACGCGAACTTTCAACCGGCGATCTCACTCTGCTTCATGGAGACATTAAATCTGGCAACATCTTTTTCCGCACATCCGATATGGAACCCCACTTTATCGATTGGCAATACCTTACCTGCGGCAAAGGCGTCCAAGACCTCGTCTTTTTGCTAATTGAAAGCTACACCCCCCACGTAGCCAAAAAATACACAGAGCTTTTTAAACGGTACTACTTTTGTATTTTAACCGAACTCGGTTGCGAGTACTCTTGGTCACAATTTGAAATAGACTTTAAAACAGCAATGTGTTACTATCCCTTTTTCGTCGCCGTCTGGTTTGGAACTACGCCTGAAGAAGACCTCATCGATGTCAATTTCCCATTCTTCTACATCAAACGCCTTTTTGCATTCCTTGAAGCTAACTGAAATTCTGATATACCAATGTGCATACTAGTAAACTCACAAACAAGTCAATTGTGTAATGATCCCGTGTTACTATGGCCCCAGCTGCTACCACCATTACCATCGATATTGCTGTGTATATACTTACAATACCATTTTCAACATACAACAAAGCTGCTAAAAACACCCACGCAAAATGCCCACTAAAAATCTTGTCGTAGCAAGTCCTAAGCACACTGCTATATTGCTTGACAACACACCCTTTGTACTTTGGCAAGATGGTCATGTTAATCGTCACTGTACGTATCAAAAACACAATCAATAGTAACCTGAGATACCTCTGAAATATCCGTGGATACACAAACATTGGTAGCACCATCCCAAAAGTTATCATATCATGAACAGTGTTGTACTCGTGCCACTCTGGCATGTGTCTGTGTAATATGTCATATACTTTTGGAACTACTTTTCCACTACGTATTCGTGAACTGTAATAGTCATCCGCTATCTTGTCTGTTATACGAGACAATACCACGTATACCAAAATATAAATTGCAAATAATAAGTATATCATCTATTATTTACATTTACGTAGCCAATTAAATTTCATCGAATATCTTGATAATTTCACTAAGTAGTGTCCGTATCATCTCGTCTGTCATCACACCTCCATTCGCGTCAAAAACAGACTTGACAGATTCGTGAAGAAAATCAAAGAGGTCATCACCGATGAACGCACCTTCAAGAACTGCGTCCCGTTTGTATACCTTGTACACATACAACCCTGGCGTCTGACAATGATTCATACTCACTCCATATATCCCTTTGACATTCGTAATTCGTCTTCTCTTGCCCCCAAAAAGCCTAAATGCATATACTGGACCCCCTCCCCATTGTATAATGTCAAAAAGTGACCCCAAAGTGACATACACATTTTGCACAGGAAGTTTTACTACAATCTTGTGTGTAGGCTTTGCACCGAAACCAGAGTTGTTGTCCGTGTCCGTGTCCGTAGAACGTGTACAAATGGACATCACGTTGAGTGGATGCGGATTTGTTAGATCAGCCTCCAAGTGCGCTTTCAACTCGTCCAATGTAAAACAGTGAGCCGCCTCTGTAAAGTTGCCCTTAGAATCCTGCAAGTACAACTGAACTGGATTCTCATCCCTTGTGTAGTCACTAAGTGTCAAAAGACTGCTGTTTTTGCAATTGGCAACGTCTGCATTAGGTAGATTAGGCTGCTTGAAATAAGTTTGTATGTAATCGTTTGAATCTTCCTCCTGTATACGAGAATCGTACCTATACAACCTGCTCTCTGTTGCTGCAAATACCTCTTTACCCTTTGCACAAATTACTTTTATCTCTTCCATAACCGGTGTTCTGTAGATATTCATAACCACACCCTTGTAATCCACCTTTCTTACCTTGCTGCTCCCCACAAATATATACCCATCATAAGGATAAAATGCCTTGTAATTCATCTGAACATTGTAATCAAAATATTGAACTGTTTCCAAGCTCAAGTCCATTCGCCTATACTTGTCCGGTCGGATCCTTAAAAAAAGATTGTTTGTCGTATGATCAAAATACGTCCCAGGATACACATCTCCTTTGTATATTTCTGTTTTCCCTTTATATACTCCCATTTCGGTAACTAGTATCGGATTATTACCACCAAATGTATACATCGCTACTATGTTTTCCGTTGAACGTTTGCTCTTTATCAAGTTGGTTTTGCAATTGTATAAAAGTGTCACATTGTTTGTTGTATATATAACAATTTGCTCCGTTGAAATACTCGATACACCTGTAATATTTAAGTTAATGGTTATACTTGTAATAACAAGTTTTGGCAACGGTGTTCCATCGGTGTTCCTCCAACGATATATCGCATTCCCCCCAACTGAATACACGCCATAATCATTTACACATACATAATCCGTTAGCTGAGTCTTTATGATAAAGTTCTCTGACAATGTGCTCGCATTTAGACACACTATCATCTTGTCCAGGACCACAAACACATTGTTCCCGTGCACTAACAAATTTTTTATTGGTTCACCTACATCAACTGCATTCAACCATAAAGACATTAATTCTATTAGTAACCCGGAAAAATAAACTCAAATAAAGATTTTTACCTATCTTTGAAGGTGATAAGGATATCTAAATCTTACAATGTTTACTCCAGTGTGATCCAGATGACATTTTAGTAGCGTTTCCGGGTGGATATACACATGGCTGTCTGCATACTTTGTTAAATTCTTGTACACCTCCGAGTAAACTTGAAAGGTGACTTGATCTCCATATGCAACTTGATCATTTACACCTCCGTAATCAAAATCACTAGGAATGTATATCGTATTTGGTTGAAGCGTTTCTACAATTTCAAAGACTTCGTCTGATTTTACCTCTGTACGCCACTTGATCACCACATCAAATTGTATGTTTGATGCCGCGATAAGTTCAGCGCACTTGAGCTGATTGTAAAACATACTGCACATGTTCTTTTTACTTGCAAATCTGTCCCTTCCAAATGACTCTGGGATTTCATAATTCTCGTAATTCAATGCAATGTGTTCTGTGTGCTGTAACATTTCCCTCTCAAACTCCTTGTGATATGCGTCGCGATCTGTGTTCAATGACATAAAAAAATACACCTGGTACCCCCTCATTCGTAAGTCTATAATAAACTTTGACAAAGACCGGATATTGTTTTCGTATCCTCGAATTCGTCCCACCAAGCACACAGCAGCTTTTTTCATATTATATAAATTCCATAAAAAATATCTCAAGGAGAAACGTCTAATAGGCTTTTCTGTTCATCTTCCGTGAGCTTGCGATCTCCTTTGTACTGATATGCAAGACGCTCCTCCACCAGTATGTCTGCAAAGTCTATACTTCCAGAAACATCCCTTACCCGACAAAGCAATCGAGAATATTTGTCTTGACCACATTTAGTCAATTCCACAAACGTTACATGAGTATCCAAGTAGCTTTTTATCGAAATACTACCGTCAACCTCTACACCCGTTGCAAGACAGAATAATCTATTACGCGCTTTGATTGCATGTTGACGATTCCACTCACACTTTGACCGCATTTCACAAGTATCGATCCCCGCTAAGCGCACATGAAATTTATAAAAATTACCAAATACTTTCATCACGACAGTTATCGTATCTCCATCATAAACATCTACAAGACGAGCAATAGTCGTACTAAAATCAATCTCGAAAAACTCTGTTTCATTTCCATGTTGAGAAAATTCGTGATCCATTTGTGTTACTAGTGTAATAGAATAAAAGAAACTTACCATTTAACAGTTGTAATAGGAGCAACTTTGTAATATAGCCACCCCGGACCCCAATTAAATGACAATGTCTCTGGACGATTGGACATTAGCAACTTTTCAACGTTGACTAGAGTCTCTCCATAGTATTCCCTTGCAGACTCCCATGTACAGTGTGTAAACCAATATCGTTTGCAGGCGTCAGAAAGCCCAGTCACCGTTTCTCCAAGCAAAAACCGCGCATGAACTTCAAAGGACCTCTTTATTAGATCACGTGTCTTTTCTGAAACCTCTATTCCAACATGTCTACACATTTGTAGCACCGCGATTTGACTCGACAACTGAAAGCAAAAGTGATATGGATCACCGCGCTTACTATCCGTATTCAATCCCGTCGTTAGATCAATAGCCTCTGATACATTCATTTGAAAGTCTGTTACGTAATCTCGCACATTACGTGATGTACTACCAGGCTTGTAAAGTTCTATTTGAATAAGACACTCGATAATTGAAAAAATCCAATTGTTTCGCCACTTGGCAATTTCATTGTACCTTGTGGTCAATACCGGGATGACTATCCGCATAAGAAATTTATCAAATGGCACCTTTACGTTTTCAGGGACATCTGGAGTTAATGCCATCGACCTCACTAGAAGCGTCGCCCCCCAAGCCATCTCAAGTGGCGCGTTCGATCCCCGAAATTCCTTGCACTTTGTACACCACTCCCTAATAATGAACCCCATTTTGTCCTTGTACACCTGACTTCGCGTGGCTATGTACATCAACGCTTGACACCACACTTGCATACAATCAGTCGTCCACTCTTCATGGCCTACACCACTCCCATACGGTCCAACATCAACAACGTCCAACACTCGCGGTGTGTAATCAATCCGCGTGACCTTTTTCAACCATTCAAAGCCACGCTGTATCACCGGGTCCATAGACTTGCTTGCATTCGACAATTGCTTGATCTCAGCTGCTCCCAATGTCGTAATCATCTTGTTGATCTTGGAAATCACCCCCTTGCGTTTCTTTAAATACACCGCGTTCCAGCAGTGCCAGCGCTTCAGCATTCCACTGTGCGCGCGTTCCAGCGTTCCAGCGTTCCAGCGTTCCAGCGTTCCAGCGTTCCAGCGTTCCAGCGTTCCACTTTGACGTGTGTATTTTGTACAAAAAAAATATTTGTAAATAATATAGTATGTCTCAGTCAGAAAATATAACAAAAACATACGGAATGGTGTCGGTAAAAAGAGATCCAATCAGCGAGTTGGAAGTGTCTACAAAAAGATACGTAGACACACGTTGGGTTGTAGGAGACCTCAAGTACTCGATTAGAGCCACTGATCACATTGGATGGTTAAAATGTGATGGTAGAAGTCTATCTAGAACAAACTATGCTGATCTATTCAATGTCATTGGTACTACGTATGGTGCAGATGACTCATATACATTCAAGTTACCAGATTGCAGAGGCCGAGTACTTGGTGCAATCGGTACTGGTTCAGGATTAACTGCAAGAAGTGCAGGCACACTTATTGGATCAGAAACTCATACTCTCACAGTATCTGAGTTGCCATCACATACGCATAGTATTACAGATCCAGGTCACACCCACACTGTAGCAAACACTGTTGGCATAACTGGTCAAGATACCCCAAGTGGACTAGATGCAAGTCCAAATGAATTCGACTTAAACACATCATTTACCACCACCTCTTCAAGTTCTACCACAGGCATCACAGTCAATGCAACCGGTGGTGGCGGAGCACATAATAATATGCAACCCACAGCCTTTGTAGGAAACGTATATGTGTTTGGTGGACTAGTGTAATTTAATATGTAATTTATCTTGTAATTTATTTATTTTGAGTATTCAAGTATGAAATACTACTACCAAACTGGTGGAGAAATTTCTGAAAGCACTATTGAAAGTGTATCTCAATCCATTTCTAACTCTCTCAAAGATATTGTCAAAGAATCCTTGTCCTCTATAGACACAACTTGTGAGTGTTCTAATACGAGCGATCCTGACACCACATATTCTAGTGACACACATTCAAGTGACACAAGTACAGGCAATACTTCAAGTGACACACATTCAAGTGACACAAGTACAGGCGATACTGACACCACTCATTCTAGTGACACGGAGAGGCAAACCACAAAAGCAACGAAAACAAAAAACAAATCCAAAACGAGTACAAAACCTAATCAAAACCCAAATACAAAACTCAAAACAAAGGCATCTAAAGCAAATAGTCCCAAGCAGCCTAAAACTAAAACGAATAATCCCAAATCCACGCCCAAAGCTAAAGCGAGCACAACTAAACCTAAACCTAATGCGACCACGCCCAAAGCTAAAGCGAGCACAACTAAACCTAAACCTAATGCGACCACGCCTAAAGCTAAAACGAGCCCAAAACCCACGCCTAAATCTAATCCCAAATCCACGCCCAAAGCTAAAGCGAGCACAACTAAACCTAAACCTAATGCGACCACGCCCAAAGCTAAAACGAGCCCAAAACCCACGCCTAAACCAAATCCCAAATCCACGCCTAAAGCTAAAGCGAGTTCAAAACCCACTCCTAAATCTAAACCAAATCCCAAATCCACGCCTAAAGCTAAAGCGAGCACAACTAAACCTAAACCAAATCCCAAATCCACGCCTAAAATGAATACCAAACTTAATTCAAAACTCAAACCAATATCCAATTCAAAACCGCGTCCAAACTCGAAGAAGAATATAGTAAAAAGTGTTGCCAAGGTTACAAAGTCCAAAGTGGTAAAGAAAAAAATGTAAAAGCTGTATAAACACCAATTTAATTGTTGTTAAATTTGTGTTGAATTAGTGTGTAATTAGATACTTGTCGTGTTGGCCTTGAATTTCATTTTGGTCATTACCCAACCTGGTATATCAGTGGATGTGTATTGGAGTTGGCCGTTATTGGTAATGCTAAATGTTATTGCTGAGATCTTGTCTCCTGCAAAGGACGAGTTTATGACCCAAATTCCGTCCTTTTGAACGCCAAGGATATTGTACACTGCGTACAATTTCGTAGTGGCATTGATATAAATAGACACTGTAGCTACAAAAGATCGCACGATGGAACTGTCAAAAGCAAAACCAGTAACATCACTAGGCGTACTGACATTGTTCGAAGCAATAAAAGTGCGTTCCTTGACAATATCTCCTGCGCTGGGTGTAATGTCAACGCCGACAACTGTCGCAGAAGTATTCACCGTTAGCGCACCTGTCGTTGTACCAGACAATACACTACCACCAGTCACTACAAGCGTACCCGTAGACACACCTGTTGCTACTCTAAGGGTTCCATTGACGTCTAATGTAGAAGTTGGAATGCTTGTGTTGATTCCAACATTCCCAGACGAATTGATAATAGCCCGTAGCGCATTTGTTGTGTAAAAGTACAAGTTGCCATCTGTAATACCTGGTGATGCACTTGCAAGAATCTTTGTGGTCTTGGCGATGTCCTCCACTCCACCAAGAGACCCCCATGCATTTCCAGCACCATACCCCTCAAATGTATTGTACTCCGTATTGTATCGGATGTACCCTTGTAATGGAATGCTTGGACGCGTAGAGACGTCTCCTACTGGTATCCTTAAAGCAGGTCCATTCACAACCAATTCCGAACCAATAGTAACATTTCCAGTAAGCACACTTGCCCCTGTAACCGAAAGCGTTCCTGTAGACACACCCGTTGCCACACGAAGAGTTCCATTGACGTCCAATGTCGACGTAGGAACACTTGTGTTGATTCCCACGTTCCCAGACGAATTGATAATAGCCCGAAGTGCATTGGTTGTGTAAAAATACAAATTGCCATCAGTTATACCCGGTGATGCACTCGCAAGAATCTTTGTGGTCTTGGCGATGTCCTCCACTCCACCCAAAGAACCCCATGCATTGCCTGCACCATACCCTTCAAATGTATTGTACTCCGTATTGTATCTAATGTACCCTTGCAGTGGAATGCTTGGACGCTTAGAGACGTCTCCTACAGGTATCATTAACGCTGGTCCATTTACAACAAGGCTCGAACCCAATGTAACATTACCAAACAATGTACTAGGACCCGTCACATACAATGCCCCAACCGTAACATTTGAAGTCAGCACACTCTCTCCAGTAACCACAAGACCACCCGTCGTAATGGCACTTGCATTGAATTGTGAAACCTGGAGATTGCTAATTGTTGCATTCGTTGCAACTTGATTGGTAGCCACAGCGGTCCCCGTTGAACTTGACGTCACGATAGCCGTTGTTATGTAAGCCGTGCCACTGCTGCTAGTAAGTACAGACAATGTCCCTATAGACACATCTGTCGCCTTCTGATCAGATACAAATAAGGTACCTATTGTACCCGCTGTTGCAAGCAATGTACCCACTGACCCTGTTGTCGTAATAGCATTTGTTGCAACTGCAGTTCCAGTCGAACTTGTTGTCACACTCAAGGTACCAATAGAAGCCGTGGTGTTTGTCAAAGTCCCCACCGAAACAGTTGTTCCCGTAAGAGAACCGATTGTTGCATTTGTCAAAATATTGTCTACTATACGTGCTGTACCCGTCGATATCGTTGTAAATACACCGTTGTTGATGTATCCGTTTTCAGTAGTACTGTTAGTTATTACAACTCCACCAATAGTAGTTGCCGTTAAAGATGCATTAGACACATTCAAACCACCCACTGTTGCATTACTTACGTTAAGTGATGTCACCGTTGTGTTTGTAGACAAAAACGAACTAACAAAGGCCGATCCCGTTGAACTATACGTCACATATAGCGTTCCAATCGACCCTGTCGCAATGTTACCAGTAGACACAACAGCCGTGCCAATAGAACTTGTTGTCACATTTGCCGTTTGAATGTAACTTGTTCCAGTAGAACTTGATGTAATCACCGCATTTGACACGGTTGCATTGGTAGTCACGGCGTCCGTCATAAAAGCAGTTCCCGTTGAACTTGACGTCACCACTGCACTAGACACTGTTGCGTTAAGTAGCATCGTATTGGTAATATTTGCACTTCCCATGGAACTTGCGGTAACCAACATGGTCCCAGTCGAACTCGTTGTCACAATAGCATTTGTTACCGTTTCGTTAGTTACCACTGCATTATTTGTAAGCGCAGATCCTGTTGTACTTGAAGTCGCTGTAAGCGATGCAACCGTTTGGTTTGTAACAGACGAATATGAAATTGTTGCCGAATTGATAATAGATGTACCAATAGAAGTCAATATGATATTTGCAGAAGACACACTAAGGCCTCCTACTGTTGCTTGATCTATTACAGTGGAACCCATCGTAGAATTTGTCATTGTGCCATTCAGTATGTATGCATTAGCAGACGTGCTTGCAGTCACATACAAAAGTCCGGCACTTGCAACACTAAACGTACCTCCTGATACAACTACAGAACTTATCGTAGCGTTAATCATATTTCCATTCGACACAAATGCATTGCCAGTTGTGCTATAACTAATTGCCAAATTGCTTACACTCGCGTTTAGTATGCCTGCTGAGCCGATTACAGCAGAACTAATAGTGGCATTTGTTACCGTGTCATTTAGCGTATATGCATTACCCGTTGTACTAGAGCTCACAATAGCCGTTCCTATAGAACTTGTTGTAACAACCGCACCTGATACCGTTTCGTTAGTCACTGTCACATTGTTGATAAACGCACTTCCAGTAGTGCTCGATGTCACCTGTAAACTAGACACAGTTGCATTGGTTGTGCTTGAATTCAGAAGTGTCGCTTTTGTAATTGTGGCATCCCAAATAAATGCCGTGCCCGTAGAGCTTGTTGAAATATTGGCCGAACTTACCTGCAGCCCACCAATGGTCGCTTGAGATATCGCAGCAGAACTTATAGTTGCATTGGTAACGGTGTCATTAAGAATGTAGGCACTTCCCGTAGAACTTGATGTCACAATCAATGTCCCAGCACTTCCTATAGACAACGTGGCACTTGATGCATACAAATTTGCTGTAGATGCATTTGATGTAATTGCATTAAGGGTATATGCTGTTCCCGTTGTACTTGATGTCACTTGCAACCCCGAAATCGTGCTCGCTGTAACTACAGAGTTTCCCACAGTTTCATTTAACACTACTGTATTCGATACTGTTTCGTTCGTAATCATCCCATTCGTTACAATAGCAGTTCCCGTTGAGCTGTTTGTTATCACCAACGAAGTAGCCGTTCCGTTTGCAATACTTGCATTGACAATTGTGCCTGAACTAATATATGCACTGCCCGTCGTAGAACTTGAAATGAACGCAGTTCCAATAGAACTCGTAGTTACCACTTCATTTGAGACCACTGCATTTGTAATTAAGGCATTGCTCGTCGTACTATAAGTCACAAGAGCAGACGCAACAGTTGTATTTGTAAAATTGCCATTTGCAATAGACGCGGTACTGATTTGAGCAGAACTAATGGTTACATTCCCAAAATTTCCGGATGACACCGTTGCATAGCCAATGAACGCATTAGAAACTGTTCCCGACTGCACAGTCGCCGTGTTCAACGTACTTGCTCCCGTCACGTTTAATGTACCTGCCGTCACATTTGTATCAACCACATTCAAAGCTGTAATGTTCACACTGTACAATGTTCCCTGAACGTGCAAGTCATTTATTACACGTAAAGAGCCTACTGTGGCCTGTCCCGTAACCTGAAGCCCACCAATAGTTGCAGTATTAACGCTAATGTCGTTCATCGTAATCTTGTTGAAATAGGCATCCTTTCCATAAACGTCTCCTTGTATTCCCAGTCCACCAAAAAGCTTTAACGATCCCGTTGAAGGTGATGTCGAAGCAGTCGTGTCAAGAACAATGATCGCCTGATTAAAATAATACGGCGACGTACTATATGACATGTGTATAATACTTACACACAAAAAAAACTCCTCAAATAATCTACAAACACCATTTCAATTTAAACGCACCTGTTTCCCTATTTCAATTTAAACGCACATGTTTCCGTATTTAAATTTAAACACACGCTATTCCATAATAATAATATACGCTATTACTTATTATTGAGTGAGCCTGGATACTCATAATATACGTATATGATACCATTTTTCTTAGATGCCACAGGGTAAATGCTGTACAAATCACGAGCTTGCAATTCGTCGTCAAAAAATACATGACAAAAAGAACTGCCATCACACGATTGAAATTCAGATAACGCTGTATAACGCAACTTTAAAACATTACCCAACTCGTTCATCAACATCTCACGTGTCACCGCCTTAGGTATCATAAGAATACCCACTACAGCCATATACTTTTAAACTGAAAATATAATATTCTGAATTCCATTTTTGTTTGTTAATTGTAAAATGGAGGTTAGCGGGGAAAGACTTTTTCATCTCCTTTTGTGTATGCTAGTCATCAGTTGCCTTGTAGCTCAAACAATGGTTATCGTATTAAATGTGCTAACACTCGCAATCGAAACGGTAGCCCGATATATTATTAAACAAAAGTGTCGTAAAATGGTCAACAGTGAACAAGAACAAAATATCGTTGGATATGCAGAAAGTGCCAATTATGCAAATGTGTCTTTTTAAAAAAAAATTGTAAATGTTTTTATTAAAGTACTATAGTATAAGATGTCAAATGAAGGACCATCACCTGTTTTGTTTTTGATTTTGGCAATCATATGCACTTCTTTATTATGTTTGTCAGCTAGTGTAGCAAGCTTCTTTACAACACAAAATGGACCTAGTACACAAAGTACACAAAATGGAAAAAGTG
>RFTN01000023.1 GCA_009923445.1 bacterium | reverse complement strand
CTGGACTAACCCGTTCGAATCCCAGCAACATGAGCCAAACAAAAAGACCCACTTTCGTGGGCCTCTTAGTTTGGCTAGGGATGAGGGATTCGAACCCCCGATGCCAGGACCAGAACCTGGTGCCTTACCACTTGGCTAATCCCTAATAACAGATGTCAGTATACGATACTCTCAGCGAATTTTAAAGACGTAACATGTCTATCAGCCAATTCTCATATTGCGGTTGTATAGTTTGTATTGTTGTAGCGGACGCATGCACGCTGTAACACATATTAAAGTAAGAGGTTATTACATGAAAAAATCATTGCTTATAGGTTTGTCTACGACAGCCGTAACGTTGAGTCTTGTCGGACTAGCCAGTATGGCATCTGCACAATCGACCTCAACCAATACAAGCTTAATAGATAAAATCGCAACCAAATTTAATTTGAATAAGTCAGATGTTAAAGCAGTATTCGACGAAAATCGTGCAGCGCACGAAGCCGAAAAAACTGCCGAAGTATCTTCAAGGCTACAATCACTCGTAGACAAGGGCACTATAACTGCAGATCAAAAAGCCAAAATCGAGGCAAAGCAGAAAGAAATGCAAACTACGCGTGAATCTAAGCGGACTGAAATTGAAAAATGGGCGAGCGACAATGGTATTAACGCAAAATACCTCATGGGCGGACGTGGTCACGGCCGTATGGGCAATGACCTTGCAAGCGACCTTCAGGCGTTGGTAGATAAAGGCACTATAACTGCAGATCAAAAAGCCAAAATAACGGCAAAGCAGAGTGAACTAGAATCACAGCGAACAGCTGAGCGCACCGCATTGGAACAATGGGCTAAAGACAACGGTATTGACGTAAGCTACCTAATGGGTGGCAAAATGGGCGGCCGAGGTCACGGTGGTCCGGGAATGATGTAATTACGTAACCAATAAAATAAAATACCATCCGATCTGGGTGGTATTTTATTATCAGCTAAAATTCAGCATAACGCTTGTATACTAAACAGTAATGAGAATATTGGTTGTCGAAGACGAACATAAAATAGCCAATGCTATAGCGGCAGGGCTTCGGCAGCATAACTACGCGGTTGATGTTTGTTTTAATGGCGACGACGGACTAGCTATGGCAACTACCGAGCCATACGACCTGCTTATTTTAGATGTAATGATGCCAGGGTCAGTTGACGGTATTGGTATTGTGCGTAATTTGCGTGAACAGTCTAATCATGTGCCAATATTACTACTCACAGCAAAAGACAAGGTGTTAGACCGAGCCTTTGGCCTGAACACAGGTGCGGATGACTATTTAGTAAAACCATTTGCTTTTGTTGAACTTATTGCTCGTGTGCGTGCATTAATGCGTCGCCCTAAACAGGCGCTAGAATCGGTGCTTAGGTACGCCGATGTAGAACTAGATACACAAAACTATATTGTTACGCGCGCAGGTCTAGTAATTGAACTTACTCAAAAAGAATTTTCCTTATTGGAGTATTTTATGCGCCACCCAGACATGGTCGTAAGCAAAGAAATACTCATGCAGCACGTGTGGAATTATGATTCCGATATACTCCCAAACACGGTTGAAGTATATGTCGGGTACGTTCGTAATAAGCTAGATAAACCATTTAAAAAATCTCCAGCATTACTACATACAAAACGTGGGTTTGGATATATATTTGGCGAGAAGGATTAAATAATGACAAGCAAAACTCATTTATTTAAAAGTGCTTCAACTAGACTCGCGGCTACTTATTTAGCAGTTGTCATGGCCGTGAGTTTTGTATTTAGTTTGACACTGTACAGAGTGTTATCACGAGATATTGAGCGGTCATACAGACAGTCTGTAAATGTAATTGATCGATTTAGTACTTTTGGTATGCGTCCAGATAATCGCCAGCGAATGATGTATGAACAAGAGCGACTAGACACCAAGCAAGACAGTATGAGTCGTTTAGTGAACGAATTACTTTTGATAAACCTGGCTATTTTAGTGTTTGGCGGTGGACTTTGTTATTTACTGGCTCGCCGCACATTGCAGCCCATAGAGGAAGCGCACGATGCCTTACAGCGCTTTACGTCTGATGCTAGCCACGAACTACGTACGCCGCTCACTACTATGCGCACCGAAATAGAGGTGGCACTTATGAACGATAAAATAACTATAAAAGAGGCCAAGCAGCTACTTGGTAGTAATTTAGAGGAAGTCGATAGGCTTACTCATTTAGCTGAGCGTTTATTGTTGTTAGCACGTCTAGATGAGACAGAGTTGCCTATGACCACTACAACCCTAGATACGGTACTGCAAAGTTCTATACAAACAACGCAGCAACGTTTAGAACTTAAAAAACAGATATTGCACTACACTCCTGACAAAAAACAAATTACTAATATTACTGCTGACCTACCGTCACTGGCCGAGCTATTTGTATTGCTTATAGATAACGCCTCTAAATACTCAGACAATGGTGCCGAAATTACACTCACAGCCGTGCAAAAAGGTGACTGTGTTGTTGTGCAGGTTATAGATAAAGGTAGAGGAATAGCAAAAGAAGACTTACCGCATATTTTTGATAGATTTTACCGGGCCGATAGTTCGCGTACGGTTAACGAAGAACATGGCTATGGCTTAGGTTTGCCACTTGCCAAAAAAATCGCCACCCTGCATGGTGGTGATATTACTGTTTCTAGCCACGCCGGAAAAGGCAGTACCTTCACAGTAACACTCCCGGTTATGTAGCCTCTTGCTTTAGCGTAATGGATTACGTATGCTAAGCATAAATGAAGCAAACAAAAAAGAAACCCACTTATAAACACAGTAGAAATAAGTTGAAAGTAATAGGCCTAGCCTCATTAGCGATTATTAGTATTTTTCATATTTTGGTTACTGCATACTTGTTCACAGAAGTATATATAATAAGAAAAGATACAGACCCTCTTGTTATTCGTTCAATGGTTTTTAGTTCGGTTGATGCTGTGCGTAAACCAGCTCCTGTGAACTTTGCTACCGGTGATTCTTATGTGCCTGAAGCAAAAATATATATGCCTCGTACTGAGACATCTTCGTCCGCTCTTTACTCATACTCAGCTGCATCTACTTTTGATAACGGTGATGTTAAAGACGAAGAAGTTACGATTACAAGTTCATCGGTAATGAGTAGCGCAAAGGTGAAGGGAATGACTACACAAGGTGTAGCAGCATTTCTTGAATCAATACCACAACTACAGGCGTGTAGCAGGGCATTTTTTATAAAGTTTGTAGATACAAAACCTCAGTTCGCAGAAACCACTTTTTTAGCAAAGGTACCCCTGCAAGATGGTCGCACCGCATATATACATTAAGAAGGATTTTTTGATATGCGCGAGAGCTTAGATGAACCGGTATCGGTAGTGATGTACTACAATGCAAGTAAAAGGCATGTGCAGCCGTACCAACTGCATTGGCAGGGGCAAACCTACAAACTAGGTAAGGTGGATTTTTGGCATAAAACAAGGTCGGGTGATGTGCTAATTCACCATTTTAGCATGGGTGACGTTGACGGCACGGCCTATTTTAAGCTAGCACTAGATACTGCTACATTGCACTGGACACTAGAAGAGTATATGACAGCCGACCAACTAGAAGTGGTATACGAGCGGCATGAAGCTTAGGCTTATGAGACAACCGCAAGCGGTTTTCTCATCGCTCGTGGGTAAAGCCCAGCCAGCAAGCTGGCCAAGCTCGCTGCTCTTTCTGGCCGTACAATATCTAGAAGTGAGGGTCGTTTATGAAGCTTGACGTAAACACGGCAAAGCCAGATGTCATGCACATCGACCTCAATAGCTGTTTTGCGATTATTGAACAGCAGGCCAATAGGCTGCTGAGGGGCAGACCAGTGGGCGTGGCCGCCTACGACACGCCGCGCGGTTTTTTGGTGGCATCTAGCTACCAGGCTAAGGCCAAGGGGGTAAGGCTGGGTGTAAACGTAGCCCAGGCCCGCGAGCTATGTCCAGACATTATTATTATGACGCCCGATCCTAGTAAATATCGCGAAGCTCACAAGCGCTTTAAGCAAGTGTTGCTTGACTACACAGACGACGTTACACCAAAGTCAATTGATGAGTTTGTGGTGCATTTAGAAAATTCTCCTTTGTACAAAAAAGGAACAAGCCCCGAGGCCATTGGCTACGAAATTAAAGAAAAAATTTACAATAGCCTAGGTGAGGCGGTAACGGTTAATGTAGGCATTGGCCCTAACCGTTTTTTAGCAAAACTAGCAGCAGGGCTGCATAAGCCAAATGGGCTCGACGTAATCACGCATGAAAATTTACGTGCAGTGTACGGCGAGCTTGATTTGCTTGATTTACCCGGAATTAACACGCGCTATAAGCAGCGCTTGCAATCTTTTGGCATTATGACTCCGCTGCAATTTTTAGATGCCGACGAACAGTTTTTACGTAAACGCGTGTTTGCGAGTATTGTTGGCCAACACTGGTATTTACGCCTGCGCGGCTACGAACCTGACCGCCGCGAATTTGGGCGTAAAACCATTGGCCACCAGCACGCCATAAGTAACAAAACTGCCAACCCCGAAGAACTACAAAAGATATTAATGAAGCTATGCGAAAAAACGGGCAGGCGACTCCGCAAAAACAATTTGTATGCCGGGGGCATTAGTCTGTGGTTGGGTTTTGCACGTCGCTACGGCCCATGGAACCCGGGTAGCGACGGCAATGAAGATGATCGATTAGGCTGGCACCACGGTGAAAAGGTCTATGCCCGTTTGTATGCCACACATGATATATATGCTCATGCCAAGCGGCTGCTGCAACAGGCACAAGTGACCGAGCCGGTGCGTATTATAGCAATGAGCGTTTTTGATTTGCACGACTGGGACCCAGAACAGCTCGACCTATTTGGTAGCGAGCGGGGATACTTAGCGGCACGGCGTATTAGTGATGCGCTTGACGTGGTTAATAACCGCTACGGTGAGTTTGTAGTAACGCCGGCTAGCATGATGACTATGAACAAAATAGTGTTAGACCGCATTGCCTTTGGAGGTATTAGAGATATGGATTAAGACGACCATAGAGCGGTGCTATACTTTATATAGTGATTACTGTAGATGAAATACAATTTGATGCAATGATAAGTAGGGCTATGGATGAGCTGCCCCAGCAGTACATAGCAGGCTTAAAAAATGTGGTTATAGTTTACGAAGATAAACCAACAGCCGAACAGCGTCGTAGACAAAACCTGCAGGCTTGGCAAACGCTTTTTGGTTTGTACGAGGGTATACCACTTACCCAGCGTGGCAATGGTTATAACCTAGTGCTACCAGATAAAATAACCCTATTTAAAGGGCCGCTCGAACAGGCAAGTGGTAGCGTAGCAGAACTACAAGAGCACATTAAACGAACATTATGGCATGAAATTGCGCATTACTACGGTCTTGGCCATGACCGTATTCACGAGCTAGAAAACAAATCTAAAAAAGATCTAAATCGCTAATTTCGGGTGGCAAAAATCCCTCAGCGTGCTTAAAGTCAGCCTGCCAATCGTAGCCCTTACCGTAACCAAGGTCTTTCATCATTTTTGTCGGAGCATTACGTAAATGAATCGGCACTGGCAGGTTGCCATATTCGGTAGCAGCTTGTTTAGCCTTAGCCATAGCATTTGTAACAGCGCGAGACTTTTGGGCGCCTGCCAACACAGTTGCGCAGTGGTACAGGTTGTACTCACACTCCGGCATACCAACACGCTCAACAGCTAAAAAGGAACTTACGGCAATGTTAAGCGCTGGGCTGGCGGCAATACCTATGTCTTCACTTGCAAATACGACCATGCGGCGTGCTAAAAACTTTGGGTCTTCGCCACCCGCCAAAATACGTGCCATGTAATACAGTGCTGCATTTGTGTCACTACCACGTAGGCTCTTAATGAATGCACTTATCAGGTTGTAATGCTGTTCGCCATTTTTGTCGTACCCAATTAACGGCTTTTGTGCTGCGTTGGCAATAATTTTACTGTCGATTTTACCCTTGGTAAGTTCACTAGCTAGTTCTAAAATACCAAGCGCACGCCGAGCATCGCCATCGGCTAGTTTGGCAATAGTTTTAATACTACCTAGCGGAAGTCGCGCAGCACTAATACCTAGCTTTTTACGGGCCCGAACTACGACTTGCTCAACATCGTTGTAGGTAAGTTTTTGCAATACTACAATTCTCATGCGTGAAAGCAGCGGTCCTATAACTTCAAAACTAGGATTTTCGGTTGTCGCACCTATTAGCGTTAAAACGCCGTTTTCGACATAGGGTAAAAAGGCATCTTGTTGAGCTTTATTGAACCGGTGTATTTCGTCTACAAAAAGTACCGTTACTTGCGCAAGTCGGTGGTTTTGTTTAGCGTGTTCAATTACTTTACGCACATCTGCCAGGCCAGAAGTAACAGCTGAAAGTTCAATAAAATCTGCACCAGAGTTTTCGGCTAGTATTCTGGCGATTGTCGTTTTGCCCGTACCCGCTGGACCCCAGAGTATAAGCGATACTATTTGTTTTTTTGTTAACAAACTTGCCAATAAACCATCATTTTTAAGCAATGACTCGTGTCCAATCATTTCGTTGAATGATTTTGGACGCATTTTTTCGGCTAGTGGCACTAAACTCATACCAGTATTATACGTCTAATAATTGGCATGTTTTACAAATACCTTTTATTTCTAGCTGATGAGACGTTATGCTAAAGCTGTATTTTTTAGCCAAGTCTGCTATATCTTTTTCTATATGCGAATCTCCATCAATTGCAATTAGCTTAGCGCAGCTCTGACAAATTATATGGTGATGGTGTTCGTGGAATTGGTCAGTAAGTTCGATTTTATACTTCCAACCAATATGTAGTCGTTGTACTACATTAACTTTTTCAAAAAGCTCGATTGTTCTATACACCGTTGCTCTATCAACTTTTCCGCTAAGTTTATGAACTATTTCAGACATCGTGAGCGGTTCTTGATGAAGTAGCGCACTAAATACTGCTATTCGTGACTTACTTGCGCTAAAGCCATGTTTTTTCAAAGTTTCTATAAGTAGTTTTTGGCTTGTATCCATGTTGCAAATTATAATAAAATTGCGACAAAATTGCAATTATATAAGTTCCTAGAGTAAGATTAATCTAAGAAAGGACAATTTATGGCAACATATTGGCACGTGATATTTTTTTCGTTAATTGGTGGAGTATTCTCTTTAATCGGAGGAGCGCTACTACTCAGTAAGCAATCTTCAGCAAGGGCTTTAGCAAAGTACGCAACACCTTTTGCAGCTGGTGCATTGCTTGCTGCTGTGTTTTTAGATTTATTGACAGACGGCATTAAGGAGTCGGCAACCGACGTCGTTATGTGGTCGGTGTTGTTAGGTATTGCACTGTTCTTTTTTTTAGAACGATTTTTGCGCTGGTTTCATCATCACCACGAACACGAAAATGAGCAAAAAGACCACCGCACCGGCATGATAATTATTGGCGATACGCTGCATAATGCATTAGACGGTGTTGCAATAGCAGCAAGTTTTTTGATTAGTGTACCTACCGGCATAGTTACTACTATTGCAGTTGCCGCACACGAAATACCACAAGAAATTGGAGATTTTGGATTATTATTATCGCGTGGTTTAAGCCGTAAAAAAGTGTTGCTAGTCAACGTTATGAGTGCATTATCGACAGTCGTGTTGGCGGTAATTACTTTTGCATTAGGTTCGGCAGATAAATTACCTCTTGGGGTTTTGATTGGTGTCAGTGCTGGCTTTTTGTTATACATAGCCATGAGTGACTTAATTCCTAGTATTCACGAAGAATCTCCGCATAAAAAGTTATTTGATTGGCGCCCGTTACTATTTTTACTAGGTATTGCGGTTGTAGCCACGGCAATTCAAATAGCACATTCGTACATAGATGCTGGTCACAACCATGCCAAAGAATCTCATAGCAGCGAACATATCGAAGATCACGCATCAGAAGATGCCCATAGTGAAACTAAACACTAATACCTTAGCATAAGGTACAATAAGCATATGCAAATAGTTATTATTGTATTGCTAGTCCTAAACGTAGCTATACTACTTTATTTTTTACGCGCTAAAAAACCCGTCGAAGACAATCAGTCGCAGCTCATGCTAAAAGCAGATATTGCTGCCATGAGTGCGCAAGTAGAAAAACTGCAAGAAAAACTGTCTGGCCAGTTAGACATTAAGCTTGATAAAAACCAAGAGAGTATGAGTAAGCAGCTGGCGGCAAGCGCTAAGCTTGTTAGTGACGTAACAGAGCGACTTACTAAGCTAGATGAAACAAATAAAAGGGTTGTTGATGTGGCTGATGAGCTTAAAAGTTTACAAAACGTGCTGCAAAATCCCAAACAGCGCGGCGTTTTAGGTGAATTTTACTTAGAACAAATACTGCAAAACCTATTGCCGGCAGGATCATACGAGTTGCAATACAAATTAGCCGATGGAACAATTGTTGATGCAGTCATAAAACTCGATGGAAAATTACTACCAATAGACAGTAAATTTAGTCTAGAAAATTATAACCGCATCATTGAGGCGCAAAACGAAGATAAACCAGCGCTTGAAAAAGCATTTAAAGAAGATTTAAAAAGGCGTATCGATGAGACAGCTAAATACATACAACCAAAAAAAGGTACACTCGACCAAGCGCTCATGTTTATACCAAGTGAAGCAATTTATTATGATTTACTGGCTAACAAGGTTGGCCTTGGGGGCGTTTCTGGTCGTGATTTAATGCAGTATGCTGCCGTAGATAAGCGCGTCACAATTGTTGGGCCAAGTACGCTTAGTGCTATGTTGCAGGTTATTGTTCAAGGGCTGCGAAGTCTCGAAATTCAAAAAGATACTGAAGTTATTCGTAAAAACGTCGAGCAGCTAACAAAGCATTTAGGTGCTTACGACGTATACTTCAAAAAAGTTGGTACGAGTTTGGGTGCTACGGTTGGCCACTATAATAGCGCCTATAAAGAGCTAGGCAAGATAGATAAAGACATAGTTAAAATTGCAGGTGGCGAGACGTCCGTGAATGTAACGCTTTTAGACAAGCCCCACATTGAGGATTAGCTTTTATTCAACATGTCTATAATGAGCGCAGCTGACCAGCTAAAGTTTTTAGCTCCTGCAGGTTCACCCGTTTTAGCAGAAAAATATTCAAAACATCCCGATGTAGCGACGAGCTTTATACTCGATTCATATATGGCGGCTGATTGTTCACTTAGCCCTTGACGTTCAAGACCATTGGCAATGAGCCAATTCGTATTTATCCATGTTGGACCTTGCCAGTATTTAAGTTCGCTATACCAGCTATAGCTAACAGGAACCGTAGGCAAGGGAAACGCTGTTGCAAAATTATCATGGCTTTTTATGAGGCCCAGTAAGCTGGCGGTTTGGGCCTCGTTAGAAACACCGGCATAAAGAGGCATTAGTGTTGCAATGCTAGGTTCTTTTATGAGTTTGTGTGTTACAAAATTACGACTGTAAAACTGCCCACTAAATGCATCCCATAATTTTTCGGTAATTGCATGGCGGCCCAGCCGAGCTCGTTCGTTTAAAAGCTCAGGTACTTCATGACCAATTGACCGGGCTATGGTACGTACATGATCATGGGCCCTGAGTAAAATGCAGTTAAATGTAAGGTCTTGTATGGCAAAATGACTCCTACTTAAAATTGAATCTATGTCCCAGCGTTTACGTCGTAAACGTCGAATAACATCGTAGTAAAGTAGTGCTTCTATGTTACTGATTCGTTGTCCTGGCGGTATGCGCGCAGTGTCGCGTCTAAAGATGTTTGCGACAATGTCTAAATGCGTTTTTTCAACGATACCAACCCACCAAGGAGTGTGGTGCTGGCGCAGCTGATGTATCCAGGGTGGGGTATTATCAAGTCCACATTCCCAGGGGTGTATAAGCAGTACAAGTCCTTCTTCGTGGGGGTCACGCTCAATATAGAGCCATTCATGGTACGCAATAAGGGCTGGGTACACCGTTTGGTACCACTGCCTTCGTTCTTCTTTTGGTAGTTTTTTACCTATGCTCACAATTGCCTCTGCCAACATGGGCGGCTGCGTAATACCGCTCGTATAAAAACTATCTGGTGCAAAAGCGCTGCGCTTACTTTGCCACATGTTGCGATCTTGTTTGTTTTGATCACCATCGGCAAATATCATATTGGGCAGCATGCCATTTGCCCACTGCCCGCGCAGCAAGCTTAAAATCTCTTTTTTAGCTCGTTCTATATCGTAATGTGCGAGTCCAATAGCAATAAAACAACTGTCCCATAACCATTGATGAGGGTAAAGACCCTCAGCTGGCACTGTATAATTACCGCGTTGATTGTCGGCAAGTACTTGTTTGCAGGTTTCTAATAATGTCGCGTACTTGTCATCCATTAAGCTTAAGTATAGCAAGTAACGATTTTAAGCTATCTAAAATTTGTAAAGTTAAGAGCAAATTCAAAATCTGCAGCTTGTAGTACATGCATTGCGGTCTGTAACTCATCTTTTTTAGTGCTGCTTACGCGCACTTCTTGCCCTTGAATTTGGGTTTTTATTTTAGGTAACTGCTCACGCAGTAGTGTAGTAATTTTTTTTGCCTTTGTCTGGTCAAGACCCTGTAAAAACGGCACTTCTTTTGTTATTTGAAAATTGTTCGTGTGCGACTCTTTTGAGACATCTAAAACTTTTTGACTGATGCCACGCGCAGCTAGCTTTTTACGAATAATATCTAAAATACTCTCAAGCTGCATATCGCTATTACCAATAATTTTTATACCAGTTTTATCTGCAAGCCAGTCGATTTTAGCGGGAGTGCCCTTAAAATCGTACCTATTGTCTATTTCACGGACCGATTGATCAAAAGCATTGTTCATTTCTGCTTTGTCAAAATCACTAACTACATCGAACGAATATGTATCTGCCATAAGATAAGTGTATCAGGAATATTCTGTTACCAAAAATGCGCTCATTAGCGTACAATTTTACTATATGAGTTACAAAAACGAACAGATTGAGCAGATTGCGAATATACTTCTTCCAAAAGCAAACCAAGGCGATGCTTCGGTACTTCGTTCGGTTGAGCTTAAGTCACTATTTGACCAGCTAAAAACTCTTCCTAATGAGCAGCGATCAGAATTTGGTCAGCAATTAAACCAGCTTCGCAACAAATTACAAAAAGCTATCGATACAAAGCGCGTATTAGTTGATGATCGTCACCCTATTGATGTAACTGCACCGTGGGATCGCAATGTATCAGAGGCTCAACGTCCTGCATTATTTAGTACAACTCAAGGCAGTACTCATCCAATTATGAACGAAATAGATAACATATTAGATATTTACTATCGAATGGGCTTTGCTGCAGTTGAATCTAGACAAATTGATGATGATTATCATATGTTTACGTCACTTAATTTTCCGGATGATCACCCTGCACGCGATGATTATGATACATTCATGACTGACGAAGGCTATATAGCACCTGCGCACACGAGTACTATGCAAAACAGAGTCCTAAAACAATACAAAGAAAATCTCTCCAAGGGAGAGCCTATAGCCGTTGTTATACCAGGGCGAGTGTTTCGAAATGAAGATATAGACGTCACACACGAGCATACGTTTTATCAACTCGAGGGAGTATATGTAGATATTGGTGTGAATGTTGGTAATCTTGTAGCTATTCTAAAGACTTTTTTAAGCGAGTATTATGGCCAAGAATTAAAGGCTAAAATACAACCATTTTATTTTCCATTTACCGAACCTAGTTTTGAATTTGCAATAGAACGACCCGAAGCATTACGCAAAGGCGATACAGAAGCAGATTATTGGCTCGAGCTGATGGGCTGTGGCATGATACACCCGAACGTACTAAAAGAAGCTGGTATCGACAGTGAGCAGTATACTGGCTTTGCATTTGGCTGTGGCATTGAACGTCTTATACTAATGAAATACGGAATCGAAGATATTCGTCACTTCGAAAGCGCTAAACTAGATTTTTTGAGGCAGTTTTAATGAAAGTTTCACTACAATGGGCACAGAGCGTAAGTAATGTAGATATTACTACGATACCTAAAGAAGATTTGTTAAAAAAAATGGGCGCGCAATTAGGCGCTATTGAAGAAGTCATAGAGTGGGGGCCGCGCTATAACGGTATTGTTGTTGTTAAGGTGGTAAAATGCGAACCTCATCCTAATGCAGATACTCTACACGTGTGTCTTATTGATGACGGTCGTGTTACAGAGAGTGTTGAGCGAAATAATGATGGTTATGTGCAGGTTGTGTGCGGGGCACCAAATGTTCACACTGATATGTTGGCAGTCTGGCTTCCGCCAAATACCACCGTACCCTCAACGCTTAATAAAGACCCGTTTGTTCTTGGAGTTCGAGATTTACGAGGGGTAATGAGCAATGGAATGCTTGCAAGCCCCGCAGAACTTGGCATAAGCGATAATCACGACGGAATACTAGAGGTAACTGTAGCTGAGGTTGGCGAAGAATTAGCCCGGCCAGGCACATCGTTCAAAAAGTTATATGGCATGGATGATATTGTAATTGATTGTGAAAACAAGATGTTTACGCATCGTCCTGATTGCTTTGGTATTTTGGGAGTCGCTCGAGAAATAGCGGGTATTACAGGGCAAAAATTCACGAGTCCAGATTGGTACTTAAAAGAACCTGTATTTAAGACTGCCTCCGATTTGCCATTGCGTGTCAATGTGGCTTCTAAACTCGTACCGCGTTTTATGGCGGTGGTACTCGATAATGTGCGCGTGGAGCCCAGTCCACTTCATATGCAGGCCGCTCTTACAAGGGTTGGTATTAGGCCAATTAATAACATTGTAGATATAACCAATTGGCTGATGCATCTTACCGGTCAACCATTGCATGCCTATGATTATGACAAGCTTGCTAATCTAAGTGGCGAAATTCCTACGCTCGATGCACGAATGGTTCACGACAATGAAACTATTACTCTTCTAAACGGAAACACGATCCCGATACAAAAAAACACAATTGTAATTGCTACAGATAAACAATCAGTGGCGCTTGCGGGAGTTATGGGTGGTGCCTCTACAGAGGTAGATAGCAATACAAAATCTATTGTTTTAGAAGTTGCTACTTTTGATATGTTCTCAATAAGACGTACAAGTATGCGACACGGTTTATTTACAGACGCTGTAACTCGTTTTACAAAAGGGCAAAGTCCTCTCCAAAATGACCGAGTGTTGCATAAAGCGATACTTATGATGCAAGAAATCGCTGGCGCTACACAAGCCAGTGACGTGTACGATCATAAGTCAAAAACCGTAATGCCATTACCGGTTGTTGAAGCAAACATCGAGTTTGTGAACACGCGCCTTGGGAGTTCGCTCAGTACTAAAGAAGCGATAAAACTTTTAGAAAACGTAGAGTGTAGTTTTGCTGCTACACAATTACAAGAAACGCGCAGTTACTTAAAAACTGGTTTAGATCTAGACCAAAAAATTGAGCGTATTGGTGTAAAGATAGTCGAAAAAACGCCCGAGGGCCACTATAAGCTTGTACTGCCAGCCGGTACGGAAGAAGAATATGAGAAATTGATAGCACTAGAATTAGAACCAGGCAATTGGTGTGAATACGTTGGTGCAAAAAGCGCATTTTTGTTCAAAGATAGAGGTTTAAATGTTACAAGATACGACGTTACAAACGAAACAGAGCACGAAATTGTTGAAATGTGCCGAGTTTTTGCCAACGACTACTTTACAAGTTTAGACGCCGTTCTGGGTTTAGTTAAATGGTATAAACCGCTTCTTCCCTTAAAAATATCTGAAAAAAATGTAGAGCACTTAGATTATAAAAAAATCATAGTATCTCCACCTTTTTGGCGCCGTGACCTTGAGCTTTCAGAGGATTTGGTCGAAGAAATTGGTCGCCTACATGGATTTGACGCGCTACCAATACAGCTTCCGAAACGCACTGTTGCACCAAGCGTCAAAAACTCACATTTTGAATTATTGGCAACAGTACGCGCTGAATTAAAAGCTGCTGGTGCGAACGAGTTAGTAACCTATAGTTTTGTACATGAGCGACTACTCGAGGCTGTTGGTCAAGATAAGCATGCAGCTTTTCATATTCGTAATGCATTGAGTCCAGATCTACAATATTATCGTTTGAGTATAACTCCTAGCTTGCTAGATAAGGTGCATCAAAATATCAAAGCAGGCTATGATGCTTTTGCGTTGTATGAATTTGGTAGAGTTCATAGTAAAGCCGACAAAGTTCCAGAACATGAGGTTCCTGTTGAATTGAATACGTTCTCGTTTGTTATAGCGAATGCTAAAAATCAGCCAGGTTCAGCTATATTTGCAGCTAAAAAATATTTAGATTTTGTAGGAGTGTCTGTTGGTCTTGCGTTTGATTATGAACCAGTAGATACTCTGCCCAGTAACCCACTCACTAAGCCATTCGATGCTAAACGCTCCGCAGTTGTGTCGATTGCGGGTACATCTATTGTGATTGGTGTAGTTGGCGAGTATCGATTTGAGGTACTTAAGGCGCTAAAACTACCTACTTTTTGCGCAGGTTTTGAAATTAATACTACCGAGCTGCTTACTATACTAAAGTATAAGTCTAATAGGTACATTCCGTTAAATAAATTTCCGTCAACCAAACAAGATATTACACTAGAAGTTCTACAAAGAGTTTCGCACAAACAGTTAACTGTGACAGTAAACAAGGCCATAGTATCGATACAAAAAGAACATAATTATATTGTATCGGTACAAAACAGTGACATATATGCACCCGAAGGCACTGACAAACAGCGTATTAGCTACACAATAACTTTGTCTCACCCAGACCGAACTCTTACTACAGAAGAAGTTAATAGGGCAATGTCTGAAATTTCACGGTATGCCGTTACAGAGCATTCAGCCGTAAGGATATAATGAGCATAAAACCGTTCAACTGGTTAGCGTTAGTTGTTTCGTTCTTTTGTGCATCAGTATTTTTGGGCATTAATAGTAAAGCTTACGCCGATACAAATAATTTTGTAATTAATAATTTTGATGCCAAATATGTAATTAGTAATACAGATTATCAGGGCACACTAAAGGTTGTAGAATCGATAGATCTTACGTTTAGCGATAACAATCACGGTATTCTCAGAGCTATACCAAATACGTATAAAGATAATAGTCTAGATATTTCAGATATAACAGTAACAAGTAGTACCGGAGCACCATCGCAATTTTCTGAATCATCATCAAACGGTAATACCGTTCTTAAAATAGGCGACCCAAACAGAACTGTTACGGGCAAGCAAAACTACACAGTTAGCTATACGGTTAGTAATGTTATAACGTTTTACGATATGCATGACGAATTTTATTGGGATATAAATGGCACGGAGTGGTTGCAGTCATTCGAAAAAGTAAGTATGAGTCTTACGCTACCAACTAGTGTCTCGTTATCGACGCAAAACCAGTCATTATGTTATACGGGAGTTTTTGGCAGCACCGAAAAAAATTGTGAAATTACCTACAATAAAGAGACGAATACTATTATCTCTCGTACGCTTGGTACGCTGCAAGCAGGCCAGTCGCTTACAGCGATCGTAGGATTTGAAAAAGGGTACTTTACGCCGGTTTCTATTAAAGAAAAACTTAGCGGTGTTGCTATTATTCTTGCAGAAACATTTGGCATTCCGCTGCTATTAGGAGGCATAGCGTTTAGCCATTGGCGAACTAAGGGCAGAGACCCCAAGGGCCGTGGGGTAATTATTCCACAATACGAACCACCCAAAGGTTTGTTGCCTGCAGAAGTTGGTGCAATCGTAGATTTTAAGGTAGATCAAAAAGATATAACAGCGACGATTATAGATTTAGCCATAAGGGGATACATTCAAATTATAGAAACAAAAGTAGATAAAAAGATTTTTAAAGACACGGTTAACTACACGTTTAAACTAACAAAGTTTAGTACATCAGGGCTTAGTGACTACGAGACGACAATACTGGTTGGTATATTTGGTGATATAACGACAGGTCCAGAGCGAACGGTTGAACTAAAAGATTTAGAAAAAACATACTATACAACGGTGAGTACTTCTAAAAAAGAGATTAAAAACCGACTAGTTACCGAAGGGTATTTTAGAGGTGATCCAGCTAAATCAGGCGCAATATTGTGGGCTATTGTAGGTATCTCTTTTGCTATGCTCGTTACCTGTGCAGCAATATTTGGTCCTGGTGTGGTAATTGGATTATTGCTATCAATGCCAATAGTGACTGCATTTGCATATGCGATGCCAGCACGCACAGCTCTGGGAGTAGAGGTTAAAGAATACGCTCTTGGATTAAAGTTGTATATTCAAACTGCCGAAGCTGACCGCATCAAAATGATGCAAGCACCAAATGCTCCGTATGCGGCAAATGCGCATCAACCAGTACGCACTGTTGAGCTTTTTGAATCATTGCTGCCATATGCGATTGTGTTTGGTGTTGAAAAGCAATGGGCAAATGAATTTGCAGATATATATAAGCAAGCGCCTCAGTGGTATGCAGGCAACAGCAATACGTTTAGCGCATTGTACATTGCTAGCGCATTAACTGGCGGACTAGGTACGAGTATGGGTGCGGCATTTGCAGCACCTTCGAGTTCGGGTAGT
>RFTN01000022.1 GCA_009923445.1 bacterium | reverse complement strand
GTTGTAGATGTTGTTGTGGATGACACTTCAGACAGTGTTGTTACAGATGGTGTTACGGATGATGTTACTGATGGTGCCAGGGACGGTGTTACAGATGGTGTTGATGGTGTTGTAGACGGTGTTATAGATGGTGTTGATGGTGTTACAGATGGTGTTGATGGTGTTATAGACGGTGTTACAGATGGTGTTGCAGATGGTGTTGATGGTGTGACAGATGGTGTTGATGGTGTTCCAGATAGTGTTGTAGATGTTGTTGTAGATGACACTTCAGATGGTGTTACGGATGATGTTACTGATGGTGTCACAGATGGTGCTATGGATGGTATTGTAGATGACACTTCAGATGGTGTTGTTACAGATGGTGTTGCAGATGACACTGATGGTGTTGTGAATGAGCCTTCAGATGGTGTTGCTGTTACAGATGGTGTTGCTGTTACAGATGGAGACGGTGTGGAAGATGGTGTTGCATATGGTACTACGGACTGTGTTGCAGACGGTGTGGAAGATGGTGTTATAGATGGTATAGATGGGGCTACGGATGGTGTTGAAGATGCTACGGAAGATGGTGACGCTATAGATGTTGTCATAGGTGGTGTAAGGGACGCCACCATATACGGAGATACAGATGGAGCTGATGCTATAGACGTTGCGATTGAAGGACTAGAAGAGGTTATAGAACTGGATGGTGTTGACGTAGAAGATGAGAATGAGGGTGTGAAAAGTGTACTTACAGAACCAGTAGGTGTAGGTTGTCGGACCATTTGCACAGGTATGGAAGGTGTAAAAGATGAACTTTGAGTCGGTGTAAGGGGAGCAAATTCTGGTCCATCTGACACCGACACCGAAGGGACCGATACAGAAGGCCCAGGTGACTGTATTACCATTGAAGGTTCACTTAGGTTTCCTGATATATCTGGGAGCTTAAGAAAGTCAAGAATATCTAACAAATTCGGACACGCCGGTTGAACACCTCCGTCCATTTAGTATATTAGTATTTTGGCAAATTAAAAAAATGAAATACACAGAATACTAAAAAAATGACAAATATGATTTCACGGAAAAAAGGTCGTCCAAAGAAAGGTGGAAGTGACACGCAAACTGATACGCCAACGGAAACACCTAGTGTTAAAGGTCGCAAAAAAAAGGAAACGGACGATGAACCCGAAAAGCAAAAAAAGAAACGGGGAAGAAAGGCTGCCGTCAAGTATTTTAGCAGTAGTATACGCAAACAAATACCACTTACAACTGTTATCCAAGAAAAAGACAACTTTATTCTTCACCTAGACGTCAAGGACTCTCAAGTGGACAATTTGCCTGATAGCGTAGTAGATGCGGAATTGGACTTTTTAGATGTTTCTCTTGACGAAGATGTCACTTTGCTCCTTGAGGAAAAAATCAAAACACGTAATGACCAAGACAAGGTCATTGTAACAAAGCTCGAGGAACTTCACTTGAATACTGATACACAAGAGGTTCAAGAAAACATCAAGACGGATAATGTAGATTCGCGTATTCAAGGATACTTTAACGTTCTTGGCGATTTTTACCTTAACTCTGAATGGTTACGAAAAACAGATGTATGGTGCTGGTGGTGTTGCCACCCTTTTGACACAGTACCAATAGGCCTTCCAGTACATTATGATGAAAAGGTGAAAAGGTTTCGCGTTAAAGGTGTATTTTGCAGTTTTAGTTGTATGGTGGCATATAGACATGCCCACGAACACAAAAAGCACAGTAACCAAGTAGACCAACTTATCCTCAGCTTGTATAAACAAATCACTGGATCACTGAAAATTGAATCAACCTTGCGTCCAGCTCCTCCAAGATGCAGCTTGAAATGTTTTGGCGGAAAACTAGAAATTGAAGAATTTCGAAATGTTCATAAGGAGAATAAGGTGCTGAAAATGGTTGAATACCCCATGTTTATTTCAAGAGATTACATTGAGGAAATTGACATTAAAAACGTCAAGAATGCAAATGTATCGGTATTTCTTAATGGTGATCCCGAGACCCAGAGGATGCAGAAGAATACTCCTAAAATGAAACTTCAATCACAAATTGACAAGACAACTATACTGACAGGAAACACAATTGACAAATTCATAAGCGACATGACCATAAGCTAACAAGTGGTATTTAAAAAATTGAAATAATATAGGTTACATAAGGTTATATAAGATTCATGTCAAATAAGATTGATATTCAACAAGTAAAGGAGTTCGTCCAAGAGACTGAATTTACCGATATATTACAAAAAGCTGAGCCATTGGGTATTATTGTCAAGGAATCCGGGCCGTTGTATTTGTTGGCTAGCGCTCGTCAAAATTTGGAAAATAAGTATTCAGAGTTGCAGAAACAAACAAACGGAATCATCTTGGAAAAAGACACCAATACAGTAGTATGCATGGCACAAAACAAAATGACAGAACTGGAATCATTTAGTGACGTCGTTTGCGTTATAGAAAACCACCCACATTCTATTGTAGAATACACAGAGGACGGTACTGTTATTCGTATGTACAATTACAAAGGCAAATGGCATACCTCTACGGCAAGGTGTATTGATGCAGAATATAGTTATTGGACAAGCGATCGTAGCTTTGCGGATCTCTTCTGGTCAACATTTGATACATCACTTTTGGAAATGTGTGATCCAGAATGTACTTATATTTTTATTCTTCTGCATACGGAGAATCGCATTGTTGTCAAGCACACAGAGAATACACTTGTTTTTGTGTCAAAAATACACAATAGAACAGCTATAGAGTCTACCGAAAATCCTTTTCATAATGTTATTGGAATTCGTGGAACAAAGATTATACAAAAGATGTCTCCAATGGACTTGGACCTTTTGTATTACCCTGTGAAAAGAGGCATTCTTGTCAAAGTACCTAATGGTACTACATACAAGTATGATTTTGAGGACTATACTCGACTTGCAGCTGTGAGAGGAAACATAAGAGATATCAAGTATAGATACCTTGAACTGCTACGCAACCCCAAAGAATTATCCTCGTTAGCAAATAACTATAACGAGCACTTTTTCATGTTTGCTGTCATCGATCATTGCATTAACAAAACTATACAAGCTATTTACAAATTATACAAGGATTCACATATATTACAAAAAGTCAAAGTCACAGAAGAGCACATGTACTACAAAACCCTTAAGCAACTTCATGCGCAGTACAAGAAAACCAACAAAAAAATTACATTAGATGATGTTCAAGCAAAGGTATGCTCACTTGACAAGAGTGTTCTTAAAAGGTTTTTGGGATGGGTGTAACTAAAATGAACACAAAAAATTACAAAAGATGTACCTACGGTGTTTTTAAAAAAATTGGGATGTGTGTAACTAAACTAAACTGAACGAAAAAATAACAAAAGATAAAAAGTAACGGTGTTTTTAAAAAAATGGGATGTGTGTAACTAAATTGCATAAAGTCTATTCTTTTTATTTTCTGGTTTAATACAAACAAAGGTAACCATGGAGCTACCATTGATTGGATTAACGGCATTGGCCGGATATTTTCTCAGCAAGTCTAAACCTACTGAAACAAAATCGTTGAGGACAAGTGTGTCCAAATTTGACCAACCAAATGGAGAAACTGTATATTCAAGCGACGTTGTCAACGAAGCTAATGCTGAGTTGCTCGAACGGTCTTTCAAGAATTACGCTCTTGCAGAAGATCCTGGTGTTACGGGTGTAATTCCACCATTGTACAATATGTATACAAACACCAAGACGGGCCCTCTAAGTGGAATAGATAGTGTAAAAATTGGCACTCAAGGAAAGGTGGACGAGTACAATAAACAAGTCGATCCTACACAATTGACTATGAAACGCCCTGATATCTCTTCAAGACCAATGTTTAATAGCTATCTAAATACTCCACTAGAACAAACTCAAAGTAAGGGTACACCTTTCACTACAAGTATTGACACGGAAATTAGTTTGCTGACAGGCAAACCTCTAGATAGGTCCCATAATAATATGGTGCCATTTTTTGGAGGCAATGTAAAGCAAAAAGTTGAGACATTCTCAAATGTTGGTCTTTTAGATAGGCACACAGGCTACTCTAGCGTATACACGCCTAAACGTGAAACAGAACCATTCTTCAACAACCAACAGGAAAATATTTATGGTTCACCTGCATTTACGACTCAAATTGAAACGGACAGATTTATTCAATCCAATCTCAAAGAAGGCGAAAAACCTTTTCAGCCGGAACGTATTCCAGCGCCCATTGCAGGAACACTTGAAAATCCTGTGAGGGCACAATACGCAAAGGATGTCAATGAGCTTCGTCCTGGAAACAATCCAAAAGAAACATATCTAGGTAGACTAAACCATGGTCAGTTGGGGAGCAATCGGGCTGTTCAAAGCGAATTGTACAAGCGACGCCCTAATACATATTACGAAAAGGGACAAGATCACCTATTTCGTGGCCCAGGTGAAATTGTGGGTGCGACAACCGACAGAACCTTCCTGAATAAGGACACCTCCCGATCTGAATACAATGCAGAATACATGGGACCTGTCGATCAATCACAATTGTTGTCAACAAAAGCAAGAGTCACAGGAACAGGTGTTGATGGCATTGTTCAAGAAGCCAAGCGAATTAACTTTGACAATGACTATCTCCGTAATGCACAAGGGTCTGTCTACAATACAGGTGACTATGGCAAGTCTGGTGTGCGCCCATTCAGTACAGATCGCGGCACAGAAGCCCCCGATCCAGCAAACTTGAAATTGACCGGAGGCGAGCAACTAAGATACTCTGATGAAGTTAGACAAACGACCAAAGAAACGACCGTTCATCTTGGAGACACAAACCGCAACTTTAAAACGACATTTGATACCGGGGCAGCTATTGCTCACGACACTGGAATAGCAGATGTCACCGCCAAACCCACAATGAAACAATATGTGTCCGAAACGAATTACTTGGGCAACACAAGCACCCGTACCGATGCTATGGGATATCTTGTTGCCAATTATGAAGCCAAAGTCACATCCATGGAAACGACACATTCAAGCAAAATTGGAAATGCGAATAATCTCGTTACACACACCACATATACCACTTACAAAGATCCTGTCAAAGTGCGCAATGCAATTCACACAGACTTTGTCGGACAAGCCAACCGCGCAACAGAATCCATTGTTACATCCACATATAACGATCCAGTTAAAGTACGAAACGCAATTCATCCAGATTACACTGGACACGCTCAACAACCTCAACAAACTGCAACCACACGCACAAACTACAATAATGCTGAAATTCGTGATTCAAAAGAAAAGAGCTTTTCGGGAAATCGCCCTGGTGGTACTCAACGATTCCAATTGGGATCAGGAACAGGTACTCTAGGCGAATCAAAAGTAACCCCCAGTATGCTCTTTAAAGAATCCGAATCCAATCGTGACACCGCCGCTACTTCTGTGTACCAAACAAGTCCATCAGAAACCCAAATTGGAGAGGTATATGCAAAAGATGCCCCTAGAAACGTGTACTCCGAACGATTGTCAGAAATTGGAAACGTACTTGATCAACTTAAAGACAACCCTTATGTCCTAACCCAACCCCATGTGTCCTGAATCCAGGTTTTGTAAAACTGAAATGTATATTTATTTTCGTCTAAATTAATAGAATGTCTAAAAAAGTTACTTTTGACGAAAACAAGAATGAAGTTTTCTTTATTGAAAAGTATGATCGTTTGCCTATTCAATCTGTGTTGTATCTAAGATGCTACAACAAAATTACTAATAAAGAGTGGATTAAAATTCACGATGAACTGAACAAGTTCAAATATAAGGAAATGGTTGTACACAAGGATAGTCTGCAATACACACGATTTCATTAATCACACATTAAAAGATGCTTGTGAAAATGTATTATGGTGGTCTAATGATTCCCATTGGGAGTTTGTATAATTACTATTGACAAATTCATTTACAATATCGCTGTTTGTAAGGTCTAGTTTCAATTTGTCAATATGTTGAGTCAACACACTAATCTTTTCAGAAATACCCTTGTGTACATTAGGTGAATTAATAGGGTCTGTGTTTTCAAGCGTACGTGTGTACTCCCCTAGTTCAGCTTCTGCGGATTTAAGCTTATTCAAAGTCTCGGTGATCTTGTCCGTTGTAGGTTGTGCGATTGTTGTGAGCTCCTTTCGGATTTCCTCTATACTAAGCGTACTTGACTCACCTTCTGTAGCAGCGTCCTTTACAGCATTGTCAAGCTCACGAATAGCAATCTCACGCTCTTCCTCAGTATAACTCTGGAACTTTTCCTCCGCAAGAGACACGTCCTTCTGGAGGTTGTCAAGTTGCTCACGGAGCTCCTTTTGCCGGTCCTTGTAATTTCGAATGCGTCCAAGCACACTCACAGGATGCTCAGGACGTGCCGCCATTTCGGCCTGGTTCTTGCCCTCACGTATAGCCTCTTGCATCATCTCGTTCTTACGCTTGACCCACAAGTCGTTTGCGGATTGCCTGTTCTCAAGGTAGTTCTTTATTAGCTCATTTAATTGCGTATTTTGATACTCAATGTCACTCACCTGGTAAGGATCGACATCCAATGGGAAAAACTTGCCAACATCCACTGTGTAAATGTCATAATCTGTATCATATTTCATGATTCTCGCAGACAAACTCTTAGCTGATTCAATAGTATCTGCAAATCCTCTTATCTTTAAAGCCCATACCTTGCATTTTTGTGGCATATGAGGCCCTACAATGCTTACCAACGCATACCGTTGGCCATTAATAGGTTGGTCCTCAGAGAGGTAATCAATTGTCTTGCTCATTTATTACTTTTAGTAGGACAATTTTTGTTACCTTTAAACGCACGCGCGTGTATTTTACAGGGTAAAAATGTCCATTAATGTAAATGGTGTCCAACTTGGAGCTGATTAACAAACTAGATAGATTGGAAAACAAGATAGACATATTGAAAAGTGAGTTAAGCATACGCAACTGGACGCGCGAAACACTTGTCAATTTTATTCAATTCAAAACTCTACTTAGGCAAGCGACTTTATTTCTACAAGAAGATATCAAGTTATCTTTACAAAGTACATATTGCGCAAAAAAGATCCAAGAAGAAATTGATGTAACTTTTCGTGATTACATAGAAAGCGTATTGTACTACTTTGACACAACATTTAATCCTATAACATGTGAACAAGACAACAAAATGAATGTTGTTATTTCAGAAAAGTTGGACACTGTACTTGCAAAATTAGATAGATCATACTAAAGGTCGTTTTCCGTGTCACTTTCAGTGTCGCTTTCAATGTCGCTTTCAATGTCGCTTTCAATGTAATTCACTCGTATAAAACGTAGGTAATTAAATGTTGAGAATTGGTATCTGTTACATGTGAGATACAGGAGCTTCCTTGAGACGTTTCTAGGAATGTGTCTGATGAGTCTACAACCTGAACAGTTAATGAAATACAATTGGTCTGCGAATTCTGGTAAATTTACAAGAATAATGTTGTCATTACATACAAGGACTGTCAAACTAGGTAAGCGTCTTGGTAATTGTCTCAAGGAGCGTGATTTTTCACAATACAATTCACGCAAGCGATCATAGCCATCCGGAATGCAACGGATGTATTTGCTCATTCCGCAATTAATTATTTCCACATTGGGCATTTTTGGAAGATGGTACAAGCTATTTTTTTCACAAACAAATTGAGTTACCTTTGGAAGTACACGGGGGATACTTCGTATCTTTGTGCAATTAGAAATATTCAAAGTAATCAATTTGTCTAGTTGTGATGGTATGCTTGATAAACTATGACAATCAAAGCATATCAAATGTTCAAGCTTGTTTCCAACATTGATATGTGGTAACAATATGCACCCAGAAACATTGAGCGTCTTTACTTGTTTCGAGCTGACACGTAACAGACAAAGCTTTCTACATCCCGATAAATTAAGTTCGCTTAAGAAGTCTGCCTTTATATTTACTGATTCAAGTGCTGTACACATGTGCAATTTTAATCTCTGTAGCTTGGAGAAGTCTCCTATAAGATGTGTCAACTGCGAGGAATGACTAAGGTCTAAATTAACCACAAGAGGCATATTTGTAGGAACTGTGGTTATTGGCGTTTTTGTGCATATTATTTCCTTTGACAAAACACATTTAAGCTGTGACAGTTGCGAAGAATCTGGTTTGCACACATTTATAAGGCCACCTGGTCTGTCTGCATGAATACGCGACAACACTGTTTCCACAATGCTCTTATTAATTAAATGATAGAAATCTCTGTTCACCCGTTTTAATATACATAATGTAAGTGGATCAACGCGCTTGACAATCTCGTACAAGATGTCGTTGCAAAAAAACATACTCGACTGTTGTACACGAGTGTGTTGTGGTGTAATTGTCAGTTTTTTTGTAATTGCACCACGATTAAGTAATTGTAGATTTGCATACTGTATCGAACAGTCTTGTGTAATCGTGTGATTGCAGTAATTACGTAATAGTACAATTTGTAACGATTACGTAATCGGAACTACATACTATGATAAAACACCCACCGAGCAGTCTTGTGTAATCATGTGATTGCAGTAATTATGTAACGATTACGTAATCGGAACTACATACTAGGATAAAACACCCATCGAACAGTCTTGTGTAATAGTGTGATTGCAGTAATTACGTAATAGTACAATTTGTAACGATTACGTAATCGGAATTACATACTAAGATAAAACACCCATCGAACAGTCTTGTGTAATAGTGTGATTGCAGTAATTACGTAATAGTACAATTTGTAACGATTACGTAATCGGAACTACATACTAGGATAAAACACCCATCGAACAGTCTTGTGTAATCATATGACTGCAGTAATTACGTAATAGTACAATTTGTAACGATTACGTAATCGGAACTACATACTAGGATAAAACACCCATCGAACAGTCTTGTCTGTTTGGGACATTTCAGCAACAATTTTTTTGAATATGTCGTCTTGTTGTCTTAGTTTATCCATGCTTTTAAGCAAAGGAAAGTACTTGGCAAACTCATGGAGACCAAGAATTTGGAATATTTTATGAATGACATAACTGTAACTTAAAAAGTTTTTGCGGCCTGGTGGTTTATACTTTTCATATGGTTTTTGAATTTGTTGAAACATTGTCTTGATTTTCTGTTCAATTTCAGGGGTTAATTTAAAGGGAGGGCGGCCATTTATACGGTTGATAATGCCAATCACATTGTCATAGTACTCGTTGAGCCCAAGTTTCTTAAGATACCGTTTGACACGATCCTCTGTAAGCACGGTGAGATCGGATAGACGTTCTTTCCGCGCCTCTCCCACAACTTTGTCAAGGATTTCTTGAGGAATTGCACGGTTTTCTTTAGACTGGAACCGCCGTAACCAGTCATCTAGATGTGATTGCTTATCATAGGTGAACTGTGGACGATATTCATAGTCCCGCATTTCCTTAAAGGACAGTTCCTCTGCATGAACAAACCCGTTATCACATGTGCCACACTGATAACACACCAGGAAACCATCTTCAACATCAAAATGACCGTTACATTCCGGACACAGTTGGGATTGGTTAGTATGCGGACTTGTGTAATTGGGCTCGAACTTGGACAAATAAGTGTCTACCAACTTTGACTTTGTTTGCCGTATACTGTTGAGCTCATCAGTTTGCCCACCTAATGAAAGCAACTTTGTTTCAGATTCCTCAAGTAGAGTATAGTCGTGAATGATTTGTGAACTTTCAAGTAGATACTCTATTTCGTCTTGTCCAGACTCTACAACCTTGTGCTGCTCGGTCAGCGTTTGAAGTTGGAATTGAATATTACTCAACTTTAATTGTAATTCAGATGTATCCTCATTATTAAGCTGCATAAAAGACTTTTCTTTGGACACAGTGACCGATTCCTTATTCAATGCATTCATACGGTCATGGATTGCCTTGAGCCGCCCCTTTCTATTGCGAAATTCCTGCAGCTTTCGCTCGTGCCGTTGAAGAATTGAATGGTTTGTCCGGGATCTATGAACAGGGGTCTCTGACTGAGTTGCCTTTGTATACAGTGGCTTCGTGCATTGCCCTTTCTTTTTCCGCATATAAACTTACTAAGTTGATTATGTTTAAATTCTGACATTCTTATTGTGTAATGTAGGTTTTACCACGTCCAAATCTGTTTTTTAGACTGTGTCTGTGCACTGGTGTCGTCTTAGAATTTGGTAAACGTACTTTTGTACAATGTTCTTGTACACGTGTACAATAGACATTGCTTTTACTAAACAAAGTGTGATAACATTGTCACCTTGGGCTAGCGTAGCGCTTGAAACACGATGAGAAATATGCGATTTGGGAACGCGTTGAGTGCCTCCTCGTGCTACTGTTGGCGCTATGTAGGCGTCTTCATAGCAATTGTAATATCTCCTCATGGTATCCAAGGCGATTTGAGCACGCTTACATAGTTCCATTTTAGGGACTGGAGGCACTTGTCCCCTAAACTGATAGATTACGGAGCTGTTCAACGTCATACAATGCACTTGAAAAAGTCCGTCGCCAACAGGAGTAATTTGCAAAGTGCCATTGTTTGTGCCGCGCGTGCCAATAATAGAGGTCTCTGGAACGTTTGCTTGTGACGGCGAACAAATCATCCATGCACTCTTGTACTCAAGAATGTCTTCTGGTCCTGCTGTGTAAGGACCTGTTGCATTGATAACCACAAGGTACTTTTGTGAAAGTTCTTTAATATTTGCCTCGATACGTGTGTACAATTTAATTCTAGGCGATTTTCGAACTTGTTCAAACAAGGTACGTTCGACAATGTCTTGGTCAATGCCGTATTCGAGCACACTTACAAATGGGTACTTGATGCTATCTGGATCCTTAAGAGACTTGATAAATGTCTCTACATAAGGGTCATGTGATCTACCCGTGTTTACGGCTAATTTACCATGCTCCCTGTAGTACTCTACGTCTCTTTGTGTGTATACACAATAAAACTGGTCAACAGGACCAAAAGGTGTTTTGTGTATTGACTTGAGACAATTGTACAAATACTCAATGACTTTACAACGGTACAATAGATCATTTGTATTGTAAGGTGCAGCCGCATTATAAGCGATGATACAAGGACGTTCAATTAACGCATCCTTAAAGTACTCTGCAAATAGCATCGCGTGATGAAACAACGCTTGTGCATCCATAATGGAAATATCGGGGTACAAAAACCCTCCTGCGTGCAAGTGACAATAAGGAGGCCCCTTGAGTATCCCCTCGTTACGTTCATACACATCCACCTCAATACATGGGTCCTTTGCTAATTGTATAGCCGTAAAAATCCCTCCAATACCTCCTCCTACAACAGCAACCTTTGTCATCCCGTCTTAACTTTGCTATGTAATGATTTAGAGTCATTTTTTTGCAAATAAAATAAATCGAATTTAACAATGCATTTAAAGGAATTACATTCAAGCTCAAATTTAATAAGAGATGTCTATACGTGTATTCACCGACGCAAGCATTCGTAATAAAGCGCTGGGAATAGGTGTGTATTCCGCATCTAAACGCATAGCAGGTAGAATCATGGTACCGGAGAGTTGCAGCACTTTTGGAGAAACAACGGCCGTCCTCATCGGACTCTATCTGCACTCATTGCACCATCCAAAGAGCACACACTTTACAATTTGTACAGACTCGCAAAGCACTATAGATTTTATCCGTTATAATCGCTGTCCAGATCGATTTGTCAAGTATGTTCAAGCAATTCGCCATATTGTTGCTTTAAAGGAATCTCGTGTTCAATTTGAGAAAGTGAAGGCACACTCGTGTCTCCCAGAAAATGACCAAGCACATCGTCTTGCACGCATTGGAACGACGCTTTTGGAAGATAACACCCCAAAATACACATTCAAGTACCTTGACATCAATCTGCCCTTATTGCTAGCATCCAGTGAATCGAACATCTCGTCCAAAAAACGCAATTAAATAGTTGTGTAACATTATGTCTATTATTCTTGGTACCTTGAATTTTGATTACGATTACAAATCTGGTGAGATTGATGTGTCTGCATTTTTAAGGGCTTGTCTTGACAAAGGCGTAAATGTAATTGATACAGCTTCTTATTACAATCGCGCTGAAGAGTATCTTGGTATGTGCCCCGAATTAAATCAAATGAAAGTAAACTCAAAAGCGAATCCATGGAAGGATAATGATTTCCGATCAGGTATTTTAGGTCAATTAAGCGAGCACGGAATACGTAGGCAATTAGAGACGTCGCTAAAGAATTTGAGGTTGAGTTCATTAGACACGTACTTTTTACATGCGTGGGACTACTCTACCCCCATTTATGAGACGCTAGCGACCTTTGACACATTACACCGACAGGAAAAATTCCGAAAATTTGGTGTGTGTAATGTTTCTTCGGACCAGTTAACAAAAATACTGAAAATTTGTGAATTGGAAAAGTTGACACCTCCTCTTGTTTACCAAGGAATGTACAATGTCTACTGTAGAAAAATAGAAGAGTTATTTCCCTTGCTTGCCGATTACAATATGCAATTTCAAGCCTACAATCCACTTGCGGGAGGCATCCTGACAGGAAAATACACAACAGGTACTGTGTCAGGTGGCCGGTTCGATGGAAATGAAATATACAAGTCTATTTTTTGGAATGACACAGTGGTCAAGTACGCTGGGTCTCTTACAGCTGATGTGTCCTTGAGATGGCTTAAACAACAACCGGGCGTCGATTCAGTGATCATTGGATGCAGTACACTAAAACATCTCCAAGACAACATTTCATATTTACATTGTGACACTCCTCTACAATCACATGAACAGGACGTTATCGACACATTTTACAAAAATACACATTGTTTTTCACCTAATTACTACTATTAAAATCTTGACTAAATATAATGAAATACGGCTTACTAATAATATGCATTGTCGTTTTGTGCTGTATAGTCAATGTAATTTCATATCCCAAAAGCAACCGTTGTGTACAAACAGACGAAGTTGTCTCGATAAGGTTACGTGAAATGGATTTGTCTACTTTTGCAAAAGAATACAAAGACCATAACATAACTTTGATTGGAGACATATTTACAGACGATTACTTTGCCCATTTGAAAAATGAGGCACTTGGACTGATTACCTATAACAATCGCAATGAGACGTTTTCGGGCATCCGTAAAGCAGGCACCATTAGCTCGTCAAAGTTAAGTGCAAATCCCACAATACATTCGTTGTATACCTCGCCCGAATTCATCGGTTTCTTAAAGGAGATAACAGGGCTGGATCTTGAACGTGTCAATTGCGATGACAAATCAAGCATGAATCTTCTTGTATACGAAAAGACGGGGGATTTTATTAGCTGGCATAAAGATCCCAATCACTACAAGGGCAATAGGATTACCGTGCTTATTAACATTGTAAATGAATCGTGTTCCGATCCAACACAACTTTCAGAGTCTTTTTTGCAATACAAGCTGGACGGATCTATTGTATCTGTCAAAATGAAGCCTAATAGTATTCTTGTTTTTAACGGTTCCATAGTAGATCATAGGGCAACTGGGATTGGTCCAAATGAAAGACGTATCCAACTGAGCTTTACCTATTGTGATGTATGCAGAGAAACGTTTGTGGGAAAACCTGTAAGATGGCTAAAGGAAACAGTGCTGGGATACTAGTTCGTTTATACTAGGTATTGCATTTGTATGTTAACTGTAAATGCGATTCCATTTTTTATGTTTTTTGATTCCACTTGTAGGAAGTCATATTATGATGAAATCACCTCCTTCAAGGAGATCAATGTATTCGAGCTACTATGTGTCAAATGGTCTTGTAGATTACAATTTGCGATCTCCTCTAAATAGCGCCCCATTCACTTTTCCATGTAAGGGCTTCCCGAAAGGACCTTCTACTCAAAATGTCATTGGTCAAGTCGTGGTGACTCTTGAAGGAACTGCTATTCATGGCGGCGGTCATTGTCAATTCGGGGTCTCATTTGATGATCGTACGTTTGTTGTCCTTGAAACAATTGTGAGAAATTGCTTGTTAACGGGCATGTCTTATCCCATAGATATTCCAAGCTCAATTGGTACAGGCCCCGTAACCCTGTTTTGGACGTGGATCAATGCAATTGGGAATCGGGAATACTATATGGAATGCGCAGACATATATGTGTCTGGAAGTGGAAGTGGGACTGTCAGTGGGCTTGAACTGCTTGTTGTAAATCTCCCTGGGTATCCTACTATCGGAGAATTCGGAAGCCCAGGAATGTATGATGGCAGCGACAAATTGTCCTCTAGAAAAAGTATCACCGTTACACAATCCAACGTGCTTGATCAAATTTCAACACCCACCGTGCTCGTTCCAATTTCAACGCTTGTTCCAATTGCAACACCCACTGTGCTCGTTCCAATTTCAACGCCCACCGTGCTCGCACACACGACTATACCAGTCAGGCGCACACACGCCACGCGCACACAAGCAATTTCTACACTTCCGGACAATACCACTATGAGTGAAAAGTGCGGGGACGCAATGCAGTTTCGTTGCAATGCCCTTGGCGGATTTGATACCTGTGTGTATGGAAAGTGGGTGTCACGAGACTGTGCACCTGGAACTAGGTGTGAAATTCTTGGCTTGCTTGTTATCTGCAATAGAATTAGTAATTAAAAAATCGTCTGTAACTTTTATCAAAATTGACACTTGCACCGTACAAAAACACACGTGGACGACGAGACAACATATACTCTCTAATCTTTTTGAATTGTTTTGATTTATCAGCTTCAACACGAACACCAGGGATGTCGACAATTCCACGTTCTACAAGAACGTTCAACAATGCTGCACACACAATGGCTGATCTTTGTGCCCCTGCTACACAGTTGATCAAGATGTTCTTTTTTTCGATAACATATTTTCGTATCAAGAAGGGAATCACGAGTTTGAGGTATTCTTCCATGAGTAAAATGTCCTTTTCAAGTAGACTATCGTATACAGGTATACGGAAGGTTTCTATTTTCAGGTCGGCAATTTGGTCAGGTGAGTATACATCAGTATGAAAAGGCACATCGGGTGTGCAATTTACAATGACTTGAATGTTATTTTGTCGTAAGAATGAAATATCAAGAGGTGATTTGTAATTCCCTACCCAAAGCCGATCGATGATTTGATCCGCATTTTCAGACATTAATCCCATAATAAAGTTGTATATTATACCCAGTAACATTAATATTCGTTTTTAAATTTACATTTACATTTACATTAATTTAAAAAGAAAACTTGTGTGTACTATACAAATGAATGATACAGACTCATTACGGTCTGAGTACTACTATGATGACACTATTCCTGAAACGGAAACTATTCCTGAAACGGAAACCGGGAGCGTGCGTGAAGTAATATTTCAAAAAAAACAAAAAAAAAACAAGAGGAATTCCCCACATGTTCCATACGTTAGGCCTGTTGACGGGACAGTGCAAGATAATTATACATTAGAACAAGTTCGTAAACAGCTTAAGAATCACATGGTTTTCAAAACAGATTCCGAAAAGGAAATTTTCAAGAACTTTGTATTCACTGGTAAAAAAGTGTGGGTTCGGTACTACAACAATGTCACAAAAAAATACCGAACTGGAGGAATCCTATTAAAAGTAGTATACCCAAAGTACATTGTTCTTTGTGCAAAAGGATACAAGTTTACATGGTCTGTACAACTTGCTGATTGCACATTCTTTATGCATTACAATTGTTTTAATAAACTCCCCACGATACAAGAATCAGAAGCAGATACTTTTGTCACGGAAACAGAGGCTGACACAACGACACTGGACACAACGTCAGTTGACACAGCGCACGTATATACAGTAGACACGGACACAATGTCAACGTACACAGAATCGGCGTACACAACGGACACAACTGACGAGAACACAACGGACGCGACAACAACAACTCTAGTGACTAAAGAAAACCTCATCAAAGAAAAGTTGTTTAAATTGTACAAAAGTGGGCGGTTGTCACTTGCATAATTGCAATTTAAAGTAATTAAAGTAATGATTTATATTAATGGTGTATAAACGGCTTCTAAGGGAAATTCGCGGGTTGGTCACGCAGCAATTTAGTAAACCGCTTCTTGAAAATGATTACCTTGTTCAAATAGACGAAAGCAACACTCGAAAGGTCAAGGCAATTATTAAAGCGCCATATGATAGCGTATACCGCCACAAGTTTATAAGACTTGATTTTACTATTCCAGATAACTACCCTCATTCGCCTCCTCAAGTTACATTTGTTAATCATGACAATGTGCGCATTCATCCAAATATGTACGAGGATGGGAAGTGTTGTGCAAGCATCCTCAATACATGGGGTGATTCAAAGTTTGAAAAGTGGACTTCGAGCATGGGGATAGAAACAGTGTTACTGACATTTAGTAGTTTTTTTGACAATAATCCGTATACATATGAACCAGGTGGACGGGATGATCCAAGCTATACTGAATTTGTTTTGTACTACAGCTGGCAAACGTGCCTTACGCGGTACTTGCAATACGAAAAGGAACCTCTTTTTAGGCAATTTATTCAAAATTACATGTTATTGAATATTGAAAACATTTTCACTGACTTGAGACATTTGTGCAGCGTATTTCAAGTAGGCACATACAGGACACGGTGTTTTGAAATAGGCGAATACACAATAGACTATCCTCGTTTGGTAGACATTATACAAAACTTTTACAATTACATTGATTACATTGACACTACAGACACGCCTGTTGAATATGATGAATTTGCAAATGGTAATTACAATTGTGGAATTTGTTATGATACAGAAGGACAACCTCTTGACGAACAAGAATCACTACGTGTTACCCTGCATTGTGGCCATACATTTCACAAACAATGTATTATTGAACACACGAAAAATAACAACAACGTATGTTCCATGTGCCGAGCTGAGCTTGATGAAATGGACGTGCAGTTGCTTACGAAATCATCGTCTAGTGATTGGGTTATCAATCCTCTCACAAAACGCAAAATAAAAGTCAATGGCAAGACATACAAGTACCTTGTAGAAATAGGTACAAAATTTACATAACTCATCGAAAACTTTGCACGTAGCTTGTAAATTACGTTTTCAGTAATTTGGTATACTGAAAATATAACGGAGGACAGTTTCTCCTACATAATCATTTTGTTACTTTTCATAATCTTTTGATACGACAGACTAATTAGTGGCAGCCCCTACTTGTCTATTTAATTTACCTCTTGACCCACCTATATTATAGTCTACTGATTCACCAACGATTCGTCCTATGCCCCAACCTGAGTCCTTATTACTAATACCACCCTCGATGTAGGCTACTTTCCCCGTTCCATTTTTTTCAAAATATAAATATTTGTTATCTGTATTCCATATTCTCCACGTTTCACCGATCCATACATTAGGTGTGTTATCTGAATCTATTTGGAATGGATAAGCGCCTACTCTTAAACTTGTTAAAAAGGAACTTTTGTATTAAAAGATCCCTTTGCAAGTCCTTCAAACAAAGATAGTACTTTGTCAGGTGGTAGGCCAGGTACCTGAGCTTAGCCAATTACTGTCGTTAGATAGAGGAATGCCGTTTACGTTCATCTTACCATCTGTGCCAAGATCACCTCCTACAATCAAAGTTCCTGCAGTACGTTTTATAACTTTTGATCCATCTGTGCTGCCTACGTAAAGGTAATTTCCCTTCAAGTCATTACTTGCATTAATGTTAACAGCACTAATATCACCTGTTGTTTTGTATCCAAAGGTACCTGAGCTTAGCCAATTACTGTCGTTAGATAGAGGAATGCCATTTATGTTGATGTTACCTGCGGAAATATCACCTACAACTAATGCTCCATTTGTGTTCATAGTGAAAATCGCATTTCCATTTTTAAAAACCAAGTTCCCTGCGCTCGTCATTAACTTCCAATCACCAATTTTTAACCCCTTGTCCCCAGGAACACGCAACTCGCTGTCAACTTGTGTACCCCCACTAAACTCGTTTTCCATATTCAAACGTAACGAGTTGTCATCCCAATGCACCAATGCGCGCCCTCCACCTGTGCGTCCAGGCACTGCTACTCTAATGTCACCACCTACTTGCATGTAACCACCTACTTGCAATTTACTTTGCACTTCCACACCATCATTGAAATCACCTCCTGCATTTATTACTAGTCTACCGGTGGTCGTTT
>RFTN01000021.1 GCA_009923445.1 bacterium | reverse complement strand
CCGTATTTCGGGCGGTTCCACCAAAACATTTTACTCTTGCAAGCGCTTTTACCGCTGCTCTTGCCCTATCGTGCGGGAGTTCGGTAGCTGGTGAGGCCACGTCATTACTCTGTTAATACTATACATTATCTGTAGCCAAACAAAAAGTCGGGCTTTCTCGCAAATAAGCCCGACTAGTGGTGGTTGTGTCTTTAAAACACTTCCCAAAACCCAACCTTTACTAAGTATACATCATGGTAGCGCTTTAATGCTAGTAGATTTTTGCTAGGTTATCCACATATACACAATTCCACACCTACTTATCCACTAAGATTATCAGGCTAGTGCTTATCTGTTTATACCCTATGCGGTATATCTTTGAATCGTTCTTGCGTAAGCACAACGCTTGCGCTATACTTTGTATCTGTTAGGGGCGATTAGCTCATTTGGCTAGAGCGCCACATTGACGTTGTGGAGGTGAAAGGTTCGAATCCTTTATCGCCCACCAAATAAAGACTCCCACATTGGTGGGATTTTTTATTTTGTTTTAACTACTAGCATCCGTGATAAAAGATCTGATATTTCATTGTGCAGCTTTGTGTAGTTTAGCAGTAGCTTGTCAGCAATAACTTGTATGTCGGCTTCGGCCTCCTGTAAACAAAAAATCGCTGCGTTGAGGTGCGTGGTTATAATATCTGTAATCGGTGAGGCTATTTTGAGCAATATTGCTCGCATAGGCGACTCATGTAGCGGAGGTTGTGGATACTGGCGAGTGTGCCGGCTAGTGGTTCGCCCACTTTAAACTGGTGGCGCAAAAAGGCTTTGCTAAAGCCATTGGCACAGGCATAACAGTCACAGCCTGGCTCTATAGGTGACGTATCAAGGCTATATTGTTCGTTTGTAAGGTGAATTTTGGCATCGTTAGTAGACCACACGGTAGCATGGCGGGCATTACGGGTTGGTAGCACGCAGTCCAGCATGTCTATGCCGTTTTCTACGGCTATTTTTAAGTCTTCAGGTGTACCAACACCTAGCAAAAATCTAGGTTTATCTTTCCTGTACAATGGCGCAAGTGCCTGCAACACTGTTGTCATTTCCTCTCGTGTTTCGCCTACACTTAAACCACCAATTGCAATGCCATCAACGTCACTATTTTGAATAATTTCTAGGCTTTGTTTGCGCAAATCAAGGTCTAAACCGCCCTGCACAACGCCAAATAACAGTGGTCGCTCGCTATCTGACATATCAGCAGTCAGGCGCTTAAACTCAGCAATGCAGCGTTCTAGCCAGCGGTGCGTTCGGTCAAAAGCCTCTTTTACCTCTTTGTCTGACACTGTGTGGTCTAACCCAACCAAGTGGTCAAAAGCCACAATCATATCTGCGCCTAAATCCAGCTGAATTTGCATCGAAATCTCGGGGCTAATAAAGCGTTTATCACCTGTTTTTGGGTCCTTAAAATGCACGCCTTCTTCGGATATTTTGGTGTGCTTACCAAGGCTAAACACCTGGAACCCACCACTGTCAGTCAGCATTGGCCCCTGTCTGTTAGCAAACGCGTGTAAGCCACCAAGCTGCTTAATTGCTTTTTCGCCAGGCTGCAAATGCAAGTGATAGGTGTTGGCTAACACTATTTGTACGCCTGTATCTACCACCTGCTGAGGCGTTAGACTCTTGACTGCCCCACGGGTGCCATCTGGCATAAACGTAGGTGTTGTCACCACCCCACGACGAGTCGTAAGCTCGCCAGTGCGGCCAAAGTCACCAAAAGTACTGGTTGTTTTAAACATTAGTGTTAGTATAACAGATTACGACCCCTGTTACTAGCTGTTGTAAAATAGCTCAAGTATATTGACAAAACAACTATAATATGTTAACATAAGCACGTTAATCAGAGAGGCGCATACCTACGAGACTGGGTGGTTTTTACGCTCATAGGACCATGTGAAATTGCTTTTGAATAGCACAAGCGAAACGCTTGGGGAGTTTAAGTTGTTTTATGAGGAACTAACCTCGGCACAACCAATTCGCCAGCGTATCAAACGAGTTCGCCCTGCTGTAGCCTAGGCTAAAGCTGTGGTTGAACGAAAAATAGGCAGTATGTTAACTCATGCCGCCTATTTTTATTTAGCAAAAAATATCTTGCCCTTATCTACTAAATACATTTCATACGCAGTACCTTCGTAACTATTGTCTACATGATGACGCACGGCCCCTGCAACATAATCGGCTAATTGAACTAAAGGTTCTTGACGACTATCGACAGTCACTACCTGACTTAACGCGCGTATATCACCTTTATGACGTGACCCAAAAAGGCCCATTAAATGCCTTGAGAGCGCTCTGTTAAAATGTCGTCCACCATTCGTATCAATTAAAACAGTTGGGTTGTACAACCATGGCTGCAAGTTCTCGAACAAAATATCAAACGAATAGTGAAGCAACGCCATTTTAGAGCGTAATACATACGGACGATGCCGTAATAGCCAACGTTTATTAACGGCTACCGCCGCAAATACATAGTCTTTATCATGCATATATTGTAAGAACGAAAGATGTTGCTCGTGGCTATTTTTAGAATAATGTAGCTCAGCACCGTTCATGTGTAGTCGCTGATACTGGGCAACACACATACAAACTGCACCACAACCCCGAATAGTATCAGGAACAATAACAGCTGCAAGCACAAACCACTTACTCGACCCGTGCCACAACTTTTTACCTGTATCGCCAGATTCATCTATAGCAATCTTCATTAAACATAAGTGTAACATTTTTTGTTATACCCCGTTTTACTATGCTTATCCACTAGCTTTTTGAATAGTTATATGTCAATATGTTGACATGGTATGCCCATATTGCAAGAAAGATAGTCACGTCACGAATAGCAGGCTTCAAAAGCGCGCTAACAGCGTATGGCGTAGGCGTAAATGCACCAATTGTGGGGCAATATGGACCTCGCTAGAACGCTTAGACTACGCTACGGTATGGCGTGTTCGCAAAGGTAAACACCTAACCGACTTTGGCCGCGAAACGCTATTAATCAGCCTGTACGAGGCTCTGAAGCATAGAAAATCACCCGATATAGATGCAAAATACATCTGTGACACTGTGATTGCTAAACTTACAACCAAAAAGCTGGTCGAATTGCCCGCTACGCTAATAACGACCACTGCCCACGATATTTTGCGACGCTACGATAAAGTAGCAGCTGGGTTATATAACGCCACTCACAAAATTAACAACCAATAAGGTATACTTACCCAGACTATGTTACACGCTGTTATTCATGAAAAAACTATGGGAGCCAAAACCTTGCTTAAGGGTTTTGAGCTTAGGTTAGAAGACGGCGAAAAAGTTGGTTTTTTGGGGCGTAATGGTACTGGTAAAACCACCCTTTTAAACCTACTAACAGGTAAAGATACCGACTTTGATGGCACTATTACTATACCCAAGCACACTATTGTTATGGCCACCAGCCAAGAACATTCAGGCGCACACGATATTAGCAAAACCACTCTCGATCACGTAACAAACAAACTGCCTAAGTACGCGCAGCTACACCATGTCATGACAACATACCCAGACCACATGGGAGACAATATGAAAAAGCTGCACGAATACAGTGACGCCCTACAGGAATTTAGCGACCTTGGTTACTACGAAGTCGAAAACTCACTCGAAAAATTGTTTGATGCTTACCAATTGAACAAAGATTTGTTAACACATAGTTTTGCTAGTCTGAGCGGCGGCCAAAAAAGGCTAGTCGAACTTATAGCTATTCAGCTTGCCCAACCACACATAGCCCTGCTAGACGAACCGACCAACCACATGGACTACGTTGGCAAAGAGGCATTTATTAGTTGGCTTAAAAACACACCCAGTAGCGTGCTAGTTATTAGCCACGACCGTGATGTGCTTAAAAATGTTGACCGTATTATTGAGCTTAAAGACAGCAAAGCACACAGCTACAAAGGTAACTACGATGCCTATTTATCGCAAAACGCGACCAAAACGAGTAATGCAATTAATGAGTTTCAGACCAGTCAAAAACGCATTAAAAACATTAAAGAACAAATTGAATACGCACGTGCACGTGCACCGGGCTACAAAGGCAAGGCCGGCAAAAACCCATGGGTTGTGATGCAAGAAAAACTAGAAAAAGAACTAAAAAGCATTTTGGCAGACAACGAAAAACCAAGCTTTTGGATCGACCAAGAGTCGGCCGAGGGGCTTAACCCTAAAATGGCACAAAGCTACCAAAAGTTTAAGGCTAAAAATATTAAACTACATAACACCGACAAAGAAACCCAAACCGCTACCGTACTGCGGGTTGATGATGTTAGCCTAGGCTACGACAACACACCGCTCTTCGCTAACTGTGCGTTTAGCCTAGCCGGTAACGACCGCCTACACGTAGTTGGCCGCAACGGTTCAGGTAAAACAACCCTGGTACGGGCCATATTAGATGCCGCTGACCGTAAAAAGCCTACCACGCTGATTGGCAGAGGAGTTATTGAATGCTCACCACAACTACGCCTAAGTTTGTACGAGCAAGAAATTGGAAGTGAACTACTAGATATGAGCTTATTTGATGCCATTGAACACATTTATCGTGACAAAAATGTAGCCGTTAACGAACAAGTCATACTACGCGACATGGGTAATTACCTTTTTGACCCACAAGTTGACCGATACGTACCAGTTAGTAGCCTTAGTGGTGGCCAAAAAGCCAGACTGCAACTAATACGCCTGCTTGTAGGTGACCCTAACCTGCTCATACTAGACGAACCTACGAACCACCTAGACTTACCAAGCATAGAAGAGTTAGAAAACGCCCTTAAGCGCTACACTGGCGCCATTATGTACATTACCCACGATAGCTACTTTGCCCGCAACATCGGCGGCAAAACTCTAAAAATACATGGCTAACTTCTTTGCAAGGACAGACCCTGCTACAGGGTCTGTCCTTGCAATCAAAGAAGCCACTACTGTTAGCAAAAAAAACTATTTATCTGTTAGTGATGTGACTGTGCCGTCGTCTGTTTTGACTGCCTTTTCTGTCACGTCAAACGCACCAAGATAACGTCCAAATATTAAACGAGTCTGTGAATTGATTGCAGCGAAACTACTGTAACAGATTGTAGTTACTGGCAATAAAACCCACTGCAGCACCATTAATACATTACGGTGCTTTTTGTAGCGTTCTGGCTTAGGCGGCAAAATTTTAAAACTCAAAAACATAGATAAAAATATGGTGCTAAGTGCAATAGTTTGAATATAGCTCGCTATTTGTGGTAGTTGCAGCGCTAAAAAGTCCTTACTATGAAACAAGCTTGGCAACAGCGCACCGTACAACAAAATTAATGGAGCTGTCGCCCAGCTAACATGCCCTTCTAGTAAGCGTAAAAATTTAAACGAAACATCGACTTTGCTCATCTTGTTCTTTTTTAAATACCCGTAATTGGCGACATATGCAATATCACTGGCTCCCCAGGCCCAACGGCGAATCTGTATAAATTGTGCTTTAAGCGTGCGTTTGTACCCCTTAGCCAGCACAGCATCTTGATATATAGGTAAGAATATAGGAACAACCTCATGGCGGCCATCAAAGGCAAAATAACTGCGCCAAAATTGGTGGCCGTCCTCGACAATAGTACGAGTAGACCAAAAATCTGTTCGAATTAATGCATCCAGCGGTTGGGCGTGAGCACTAAAATTACGTAACATATGTGGTCGGAGCCCCTGCACTAACATCCAAAACGAGTTACTAGTAGCAATAACGCGCATAAGTGCCGGTACATCCCAAATGTTATTAGTAAACATTGGTATAGGCTGGAAAGATAAATAACTAGGGTCATGGCATACACTGTATACATACGTTAGGCCTGCTAAATACTGTGGGTGCGGTCGGTTGTCGCTATCAAGCGTCGTTACCAAAACATGTGCTGGATCAATTCCCTCTTTTTGAACTATTTGCTCGAGTCGTTTACCGGCAAACGTTATATTACCGCCCTTGCCTATTACCTCATTGGGCATATTAGCCGGATGCTTCACGGCTTCAGCATACATAAATATACCACTGTAATCTTTCATGAGTTGCTTGGCTTGGGCATCTACCGCTTCGCCGCCACGCTCTTCGTAGGCCAAGATTAAAATAATCTTTTTAGCATCATAATCACTGTTTAATACGGCCTTAATTGTTGGTTCTAGTACTTCGCGCGTTTCGTTGTAGGTAGCAATAATAACGGCATGCACAACTTCTCGAGGCGTAATACCGTTAGGGGTATCAGCAAGTCTACGTAGGTTATTGGCGTGCCAAGACGGTGCATCTTTTGAGGCAAGCCTACCTGTCGTAACGTCGTCAATAAGTTCTTGCCAATGTACTTTTTCATGCTTTTTTAGGGTACTAAAACCCTGTAGTACACGCACGTTCAAAGCTAATGCCTTAAAAAACCACAATAGCAAATACGCAACCATTAAATATGCAGCTAATCTCACATTAGTAAGAGCAAGTACCAGAGGCAATATTAATATTGTCCAGCTCAGCAGGCCCGGTAGCTTTTCAAAGAACTTATAAGCGCCATTACGCTCAGCTACAAGTGGAATTTCGAAGTGTTTCATTCTATTTAACTTACCCGCAGTAGCGCGTAAGTTACGACTGGTGTTAGCAACAAAATAAACGTTGTCAGCGCAAGTATTACCAGTGACATCTGACGCCTGTGTACATACAATCGAATAGCTAAAATCCAACTAAAAATATATTGAAACATAACATACAGCGCAATAAGTTGAATTTCTGAGGTAGAGCCACTTTTAAAGGCACCAATACCAAGGTTACTGCGGTACTGCACAATACGCGTAGTGGCCTCGGCTGGGTCAACCCGCAGCACAATATACAGCACAGCAAACAGCGCCAAAACCGAGTTAATGCTCAGTAGTACAAGTACAGTTTTGTCATGAAAAAAATGTTTGGGTATCGTCATAATTGTATGTTTACTGCAACGAAGTGTATCAAGGTGTATTATAGCAGATTCGTACTAGATTTTAGGGTTATCAGCCCAACTCATCCAGCCACTTGTATGCTGCTTTTCTTGTTTTGAATGTTATTACGTTTAGGTTATTGTGCCGATACTTATTTATTCCGTCTACGACATCTTTCCTAGATTTTAGCCTAAACAAAACTACATACTTAAAAAACACTGGATCAATTTTTTCTATCCAATCGTCGGGCATTTCTTCTCGTTTTTTGTTACGGTACTGAATGCGCCTTTTTATAACACTCCAAATAGATAACCAAGACGATATATCCATAAAAATTAAAGTGTCAGATTTTGTAAATCTCTGTTCGTACGTCGAGCCGTAATTACCCTCGATAATCCAAGAGTCATTTGAAGTTAACTCACCAATTTTATCAATCCAAGAAACCTTATCATTTTCATAATCATGCTCTTTTTGGTGATTATAAAAGTCTAAATGCTCAATAGGTATACTAGTTTTATTAGATAATGCGCGGGCAAATGTTGATTTGCCTGCCCCTGGGCATCCTATAATAGATACTTTTTTCATACTTAGCTTAGCCCAATCAGTTACAAAAAATAATGGTGCGGGTAGAGAGAGTCGAACTCTCGTTTCATCCTTGGGAAGGATACATAATAGCCGTTATACGATACCCGCGTGGAGCCGTCTCGGGGATTCGAACCCCGGACCTCAGCTTTACGAAAGCTGCGCTCTAGCCAACTGAGCTAAGACGGCAAGTGACAAGGGTTATTATAGCAAATAACTCCTACGCTACTGTGATGTTAGTTTGCGAGCAGCAATCACGCGGTTACTAACTTTACGATCCTTTCTGCCCTTCCCGATGTTAAGTCCGGCATATGTAGGACTAAGTGCATCACAATTTGGACAAACAAGTCGTAGATTATCTTCTTGATTGTTACGCCAATCTCCATCAATATGATCAGCAACTAATGGTACCATGTTTGTGACTGGGTTCTTAACCGACCAGCCACATAAACAACATTCATCGTCGTATTTTTCTCTTAAATATCGCTTTATGTGTCTAGACACTACACCTAAGCGTTGCAGACCAAGTATCTCACCTGCTTGCCAACTGCGAATAAACGCACCGTATTGAAAATCTGTTTGGCATTTGTTACTACAATATTTATATCTAGAACGAGCAGGCTCTTTACCGCATTGCAAGCAATTCGTTCTTGGTTTTTTAGGCATTGGCATAGCATAAACTTAGACGAAACATACTACCAATGTCAAACAATATTTAGGTCGTAGATTGTAAATTAATTGAACAGCTTGCAATTTCACCCCTGTTTTGGTATTATTTATTGCGACGTTAGCTATAAAACCTCACACGGGCTCGTGGTGTAGAGGCCTAACATGCCTCCCTGTCACGGAGGAGATCGCCGGTTCGAATCCGGTCGAGCCCGCCAAGATTGATTTAATACCACTTTTGTGGTATTATTTGTTTTATGTCAAAAGAGACAACTAGCGTGCTACCGTTTACTCCAGAAACCAAAGGGTGGTCGTCCGCACTCGATACCTCCTTGCCCATAGATGCAGCCGATATCCCGGGCTTTGTTTCATGGGTAAATTGCAACGGCTTTCATTTGGACCGTGAGACTGGCAAAGGACACGATGGCTTTGATTTTGGAGCGTACCTCCGAGAGGACGGTATGATTGTAGTTGGGCTGCCTCAAGATACGCCGATTCGAGCTGTTGCAAATGGTGTTGTACGGCAGGTACTGATGAACGAAAGTACTGGTATGGGCTATGGCTGTGTCGTAAACGTTGAGCATGGCGGCAACGATAGCGGCATGTTTAGCTCATACGTACACGTAAATCCTACCATTGAACCCAACGTAACCGTTGGCAAGGGTGATGTACTTGGCAGCCTATACAAGGATGACGGCAATCAGGAAGGTAGATTGGTACACCTCCATATGGGGCTTGCTGATGGCTGGGGTTCGCACGGTACATCAATTATGGGCGGTGGGCTAATCCTTAGGCAACAAGACCCGGGCCTAATTGATCGCTCGATTTATGATACAACTGTTTCAAGGCAAGGATTTGAACCATTCGATTACGCAGAAGTACCGGGAGCAACAGGACTAGCGCTTGCCCACTTTGCTATCGTTAAAACAAATGGATTTGTTTGGACTGAATAGGCTCTAACCCCACAAAATAGTTCCACACCTCTTCCACTACGGTCCGCCAAACTAAGAAAATCACCCTTGTGGTGGTTTTTTTAGTTTGAAGGATTCGATTGGCTACGAATTAGGCGATGCAAATGCTAGTGAGCTAATCGCCAGTACGATAGTGCCTACAAATAGACAGGCTTGCGTAATCTGTTATCATTATAGCTATGTCTTATTGTAATTCATGCCCCGATAGGTTGAGTGATGAGTGCGCCCTGCCGCCTGCTCCAGTTAGATTTATCGCTAAATCAAGAATAGTTATAGCCGCACTGGTCGATGCGACCGCGCTAGCTTCTGCAGCAAAAAAAGGGCGGGATTTGTCAACTGATTCTATGGGCATAATACAAGATTCTAAAGATAACAGAGACGCAATATATGCCCCTGTAGCAGCCTGTATTTTACTGCATACAGTTAACAACGACCAAATTGCTTAATTTTTTGTCATAGTGTGTACGTACTTTTGGGCATTTATATGCTGTGGGTCATAGTCTACCTGTACTGGTGTGTCGCCTTTTTGCAAAACTTGCATATCACCATTTTGAACTTGTAGTTTATACACATTATGCGTACGTTTGTGCATAAGAATCATGTGCAAGACAGCGCCGGCAGCTATTAACAGTAGCCCGAGCACTGTAATCATTAGACCAATTGGCATGTCTTTCACATCTTTACCGTCTTTAATATTTTGCTTTGAGGCAGCAATAAAGTCGTCTACACTCGGGTGTGCCGGGTATGCCGCCTTAACTGCCGCAAAGTTTACCAGCGCCTTGCTGTAGCGCGCACCACTAAACTGTCCTATGGCTTTATCCCATAACAACTGAGTTTTGCCCGGTTGATTAAGCGTAATTGAAGCGCTTGCAGCAAGCGCCTGCAAATCACCAATATCACGCACGTAGTTAAACGTACTGTCGCCAACCTTTGTCGCCGTATAAGTAGATATTCCCATTACCTCGCCACTATCATTAAACGCTGGTCCTCCACTATTGCCGTGGCCTATGAGCGTATCAGTTTCGATGAGTTTTTTATCACTACCAAGGGCGTTTTTAATAGCAGATACTTTGCCGCTGGTAAGCGTTACAGTACTAAGACCTGCTTCAACTATGCCGTTTTGGCTTGCATTGCCCGGATAGCCTAAAATATTTAGGTTAGCCCCCTGAAGGAGCGTGTTAATAGTACCTACCTTTACAGCCGGGTAGTTATAGCCATCAATTTTTATTATTGAGACATCTGAAGCATGAAACTTGCTAAAGCCATCTATACTTCTAAAATCTTGTTTAATAGTCTTGGCTTGACGTAATGTAGCTTGCTCGGGATATACTTTTCGTGACTTTGTTAGGGCGACCAGTTCATTTACGTCTGGCACCTCCCTGCCATAACTAACTAATAAATTATGTACCCCGTTTTTTGTAGTTATACGGCCTGCATCTATAGCATAAAATAGGTTAAACAATGCGTCGGCACGCTCTTGTGAGGTAGTATCTGGTAGGTCTTTGCTAGTTATTTTTTGCTTGGTAGCCAAAAAGTCTAATAGCCTTGTATCGCCCTTTTTATAATTACTATAGGCAAACTCGATCATTATATCTTTTGGGTCAGCTGATGTTACATGACCATTGCTCGCAATATAGCCATCGCTAGTTATAAAAAATCCCGAGCCAGTCGTACCATTACAGGCATCTTTTAGTACTTGTATGTCGTCAAAATAAATATCGTAACAATAAAGACTAAATATCTTAACGACAGCTGGGCTATAAAGTGAACTAATTGTTTGTGATGTGGGTATATTGTTGCTAGATTCAGCGCTTACTTGCGAGCTCAATAGCAAAATATCGAGCGCATCAAAACTTTGGTTACTTTTGGCTAAGATTATAGGCTTGCTGGCGCTGCTAAGCGGCGCTGTTGCCTTACCGAAATAGATACTAGCTATAACGTTATCGTATGTAACCGCACGCTGTTGTGTGCCTATTCCGTGTACAACCTGCACTGCAAACACCCTACCCTCGTGGGTCGTAGTGTATGTCGTGAACAGACTTTTTAATCCAGCAAGCAGCGTATTATCTGAGCTATACTCCCAGTCACTTTGTATAAAATCTTTGCCGCCAATTTTTGTCATTTTTGTATCTGTTTTTTTAACTTTTGAAACAGCGTTTTGTGTTATGTCTTGCAAAGCCACAGATTCGGCAGCATTTAGGTCGTTTGGGTCTTTTTGCGGAGTATTTGTATAGTACTTTAATGTGAACGAGCTATTGTTGTTAGAGGTCTCACCCAATGACGTTGCCATGCGTATAGTGTCGTATGATCGTGCCGTGCGTAATTCACTGCCAAGGTATAGTTTACCGGTGACGGCATCTACACCTGTCGCATATAGTAAGTGGGTATCATAAGACACGCTAAAGCCATACGTAGATTCTATACTTTTATTTGGGTTGTCCTGAGTGGCAGATTCTCCCTGCATAAACGCTAGTGCACTACTTACACCTTGTTGAATAGTTTTATTATACCTAACCACTGCGGCACCAAGTGAAAAAGCAACAACACTCAGTAAAACAAGGCTTGCAATATGTCTTTTTCTGTAGGGTTTTGTATGATGATGATGAATAACAACTTTTTTTTGTCGCTTTGAAGACAAGGTCTTTTTAAAAAGTCTACGTGTTATTGCGGGCTGTTTTAATTCTTCTTCCACTACTATGCACTATTGTACTTATGCTTGCTATAAGAGTAAAGCTATAGCCGAATATATCGACGTGCGGGCTGTTTATCTTTTCGGTCATTTAAAGAAACATTCACATCTTTTAATCGAATAATTATATGTGCGCCCTTGGCTTTATCGCCAGTTACTTCGTTAGTTTTAATTACTTCGTAGGCATAACCGGTGTCATAACTAATAACTAGCGGCTGAGAAACAGTTCCAACTGCTTGCGAAAACAATACATCTACAGTTTGCGGTGATATGGCCGTGTTCGATTTATCGACTATACCAAAGTCGCCACCAGCCGCCTTAGTCACCTCCTCATCACTATAAAGCGCAGCGGTATCAGCAAAAGGCTTACCACTCGCGAGTTCAGCTTGAACTGTATCGAGTTTTGCTTTGGCTCCATCGTCAAGACTTGCTGTCACTTTTTGTTCGAGTAACGAATAGCGAATACTCCGTTTAAAATCACCCAATGTCCAGCCGTAATATTCTTTAATAACATCTTCAAAGACTCGACTGCTACCGCCCAAACGATTTTGGTTACGGGCAATAGCTATTTGATTATCTACCTCTGTATCAGTAACCGTAATACCGCGCTCGCTCGCAATTTGTTTAATTATGGCATCGTTAATTACTTTATCAAGCGACCGCCGCTTGTAATCATCGAGTTGTTGTTTGCCGGATTCGGTATCAAAACCAATTTTTTGCTGCGTTTCGTAGTAGTGCATATAGTGACGCAGCTCGAACAAGTAGCTTTCGTATGATACAAAGTGCCTGCCCGAACGTGCAATCGGAAACGGCACTACTTGAGTTACGCGATACAAAAAGGTTGAAGTATCTTGCAGTTTGTACAAAGATACGACGCAATAGGTGGTAAAAGATAAAAATGCCACAACAAACAGCGTGGTAGTTATTATTACTATTTTGTGCTTACTATGCTGCAAGGGGTAAATGTATTTGCGTGCACCTGACAATACCTCTTCGCGGTGTTCTGCAACCGTTTCGTTGGTTATGCGCGGCAACTTACTAGAGGCCTCTTGTTTGGCAATTTTGCGTTCTTTGCGGTCTTGGCGTAACTTCTTTAGTTTATTCATTCGTCGTCTTCTTGGTTGTATTGTTCAACATTTTGTTGCTTTGGACTTGGAGTTGTTGTTATACCCCTCTCGCGCAGTAATCGCAAAAGATGTTTTTGCGTTTTTGCAGGGTGGTGTACGTCATGTATAGTCAAATCACCAACATAAGTCTGTATCATTATCGTACCATATCCAAGTAGCGTTTCTTGAACACCATTTATCTCATAGTTAACCATTTGTATCTGATTAATTGCTAAATCTATTATACTGCGCTTAAAGAGCCCTTTTTGCGTAATTTGTATGAGCCGTTGATCGGTTACAATAAACACACTGTAACGCCAAGCTATCCAAGAGGGCGAAAACACTAGTATACCCAACAAAAAACCACCGCCAAGGCCTATGCCAAGCATTTGGTAGGTGGGAACAATAAAAGACGGCAATGTTCCAAGCGCAATTGCAAGCATGCCGAATATAAGCCCCTTACGCATGACAATTGGGTGTTTATTAAACACCATCAATACCTCTTCGTCGTCGTACTGGTCGGCAAAATATTTATGCGCCATGCCCGTATTATACCTTTAATGGTTTAGGTATAAAACAAAACAGTTTATACTGTTACAAGTAAAGAACATACTTCAGCCAGCAAGAAAGCTGGTTGGTGTGAAGTATATGGGGTCCGGTAGCTCAATGGATAGAGCAGTTCCGTCCTAAGGAAAAGGTTGCAGGTTCGACTCTTGCCCGGATCACCAATATAAATGACCCACATCAGTGGGTCTTTTATATTGATTTAGGGAAAGAGACGAGCCAAGAAGGTTCGATAATTTGCATAGTGCAAATTATATGCCGAGCCCGACCTGCCCTACCAAAACAAATCATATGGGCAGGCCGGAGCGAAGCTATCCTCTTGCCCGGATCACCAATTAAAAATACCAACCCTTGCGGTTGGAATTTTTATGCAAAGTTCGTTTTATTTTTTAGGTTTTGGCTGCGTAAAGACTTCGTGTACTGCCGTATAGCTTTGTATCTCGGCATCGCTAAACCAGTGCGCAATCTCTTTTTTGGCCTCTTTGGCATCTGCTGACGCGTGTAATACATTAGATACGCCAAAACCAGCAGCACTTGCTGCATTGTAGCTAACATGCGAGTAATCGCCGCGTATAGTGCCCGGAACAGCTGACTTTGGCTGCGTGTCACCCACCATTTTGCGCACGGTATCAATTACCTCAACACCTTCAAGCACCATGGCTAGTACGGGGCCTTGTAGCATTGTACGCAGTTGTGATTCGAAAATCTCATCACCTTTACGCGTTTTAAGGGTGCCAATACCCTCGTAATGATCAAAATAGTGCTGGTAATCTGGTTGCAGCATCTTGGCTGCAACAATCTTTAAACCTGCACGTTCAAAACGAGTTAAAATTTCGCCTACTATACCGCGCATAACCGCATCTGGCTTAAAAACTATCAGCGTGTGTTCCATATGTATACATTTTTTCCTTTTTAATTACTTATAGTTTAACAGACAGACCACGAATCAGCGAGCATAGCATTGTAGTACAAAAACGTTTTATTGCAGGGTCTGACCCTGCTACAAGGACAGACCCTGCAAAAACTAAACTGTACGGCGAGCATCGTTGACGAAGTAATTCGGACAAACTGTGCCGAGTGCAAAACCCGCAACTATGTCGTACAATAAGGTTATGCTACTAGCCAAAGCCAAAACCGACTACCTCGAATACCTCGAGATTGAGCAAGGCCGTTCGCAAAAAACAATTCAAAATTACGACCACTACCTGACCCGACTACTGGACTTTGCTGGCGAAATTAGCGTGACAGATATCAATTCAGAGCTTGTGCGCAAATGGCGCCTATGGCGCCAGTTACATCGAACAACGCAACGATAATTCACGGCCACTTTTTATACGCTACAGTGGCAATAAAAAAATCAATTTAAGCGGCAACTATTTTCGCCTGACGACACGCAGTGTACAGCGCCTGGTAGCGCGCTATGCCCTACTCGCAGGTATTACCAAGCATGTTAGCCCGCACACACTACGCCACAGCTTTGCAACCGACCTTTTAATGAACGGTGCGGACCTGCGTAGCGTGCAAGCTATGCTCGGGCACAGCAACATAAGCACTACCCAAATTTACACACACGTGACCGACCCCCACTTAAAATCTATCCACGAAAAATTTCATCACAAATCCTAGCTTAGTACGACCCGAGTAATGAATCTATTCAGCTATACTTTAAGGGGTGCAACCGTCGTCAACGGTGTTTATAGGATCCGGAACTATTTGTAGCAACTTACATATTTTGTCAGTTGTTTGTATGGCATAATCTGGTATAGCATAGCTTTTACTTACAGGGACACGCACTTGTATACGGCGCAGAACATCATTTACCTTACCTGTTGAATCAATTTGCACTTGTGCGCCACTAATGTTTAGCTGGTTTGGAGTTGATGCAGTATCAAATATTTTAACCGTCATGTCTGAAGACCTATATACCGAACGAACACGAATGTAGTAAAGTTTGTTACTATATGAGCCATCCATGTTTATACTTAATTCGCAATCACGTCTCGTAGTGACAGCGGGGTCACACTTAACCAAAACTAATTGACCCTTATTAGTATCTCCTATATGTCCGCTATAGGTAGTTGAGGATACTGCACTTCCGCAATTTTTATCTGCTGGATACAAATAAAAACTTGCCGTTTTTGTCTGCAAAGATGCTCTATCCAATGTATCTGCCGGAATAATATCTAACCTGATCATGCCGGGCGTTTTACTATTCCAACTCGTAAACTTTGGTAGTGCGACCGGTGAGGGACAAGAAAATACGGGCGTTGAACTTAAGCCGGTCGTGGTCGTACTAAGCGTAGGATCCTCCCATGAAACACTTAACCTGCCGATTGTTTCGTTGTTTTTACCACGAACAGGAATTGTCTTTGAAGAATTAGTCGATATAGAGCCTTGGGTATATTCGAGCGTTGGTGGCGACTGATCAATCAGCAAACACGTATAAGATGATAGTAGGTTACTATCAATAGTACCTGTCGTAAAAGTTGCATCTGCGCCACAAGAAGTTTTATTGGCAGTATATGGATTTGTTTCGGACTGAATAAGTTTAACCGCTTCATTAACTGCTGACTCGGCCGCATAAAAAGCCTGAGTACTAAGACTTCTGTCGAGTGATTGGCGCTGCTCGCGGCGCATTATTCGACCAAAGCCAAGCGCAATAAGACTTAGAATAATCATAATAATGGTAGCAACAATGATAGCAGCTAACCCATTTTGATCACGCTTAGTAGTGTTTATCCTCATGCTAATATTATTGTACACTAAGTCTACGCGTTACAATGGTACTAAGCTCACTAATTGCGCAGAACTGCCCACCCAAAGATGTGCTTTGGCAAATACGACGCGTGCTATTGTTAGGATCTGTTATTAATAAATCTTCATCACCGTATGCGACTGTTAGCGTAACCTGCCAAACGGAATCATCGCTAAGTTGCTGTATGGCTAGGCGAGTTAGCCTCATATTATCTGCCAATACATCACGACCATTATATGAGCTTGGTGTTGGTTGAGTTAAATCTACAGGGAAATCAGTAAAGTATTGCGTTAAGTTTGTGACACTTGCGCATACACCCGGTTCGTCGGCCCACATTGCGTGTAATATTTTTTTCTTTAGACCATCATTAGTGTTATCTTGTTGCCTATCAAGTGCATAGGTATACCGCGTGGTACCTATACAAAAGAATCCTGTTGTACCGGTCGTAGGGCTTGTTACGGCTGCTATACTGGGGCCAATCGGTGCAGTTCCACCGCTTAGGTTACGTGTAGCCGTGATATTACTACCGCTTAATTGTATTGACTGCGTAAGCTCATCAAGTAAGCTTCGTGCTGTTTGCTGAGTTTGCGATGTAGTTAAGCCCTTATAATACATACGACCTATTTGTATTACTCCTGTCAAACACAACAGTAATACTACCGAGAAAGTTGTGGTCGCAAACATAAGTTCTATAATAGTAAATCCGTTGGTGTGTTTTTTCATTGGTATAACTTATACGCCACTTTTACGTTTGCATTATTTACAATTGGCGAATCCCACGATGCGGTTACAATAAATGTTTTACTTGTTGCATTATAGTTTACATCTAATGCATACAAGCCACTTCTTCCCTTGCAAACAGAATCATACGAGGAATTGGTGCTAGTAATTTTGCTTAATGAACTATCGTCGCCTATACAAAATGTGGTGGAGCCGCTTGCGGTGTCAAAAATTGTGCCTGCGACCGAATCGCCCGACTTTACCAGCGAAGCTTTATACTTAAGTTTTTCTAATTGCGATTCTGCCTGCTTAACAGCCTCTGTTTGTTCTTGTGCATAGCGGCCAGTCATTAATGCCCTGTTAGCGATGTTATAAGATGCCGCTAGCACCATACTAAGTACGGCAATAGCTAACATGACCTCTATGATCGTGTCGCCGCGCTGGCCAGTGTGAGTAGTATTTAATCTTCGCATAGTACCTTGTTGTAGCCACCTATATCTAATTTAACCGCTGTTTGTGCTGCACCCTCACCAATAGTCAACATAGCCTTACGGCTTGCTTTAGCTATTGGGGCGTCTGCTAAACATATAACAATGCCACCTGTTGGGTTAATAGTAACGTTACCACCAAAATCAACTAGTTTTGAGGCGCTGGTATATATGCCATCTGTAAGCAGCGAACCTCTTAAACCAGCAAAACTCACCCGTTGTGCGCCCGATGCCAAGGTTCCGGTTTGTGCTTGGTATGAGGGTAGTGTGCTCAAAAATAATATCGTACCGTATTTTTCGCCCGCAATGCTTGTTATGCGCGTGACTTCAATACCAAATTGCAATCTAAGCACTTCTGTTATATCAGGTAAGCTGTCTGCGCTACTTGTTATTTTAGTAATAGGTACTGGCTTTGCTTCTAACAAGCTAGATACTTCTTTGCCAGCTGCATTTAGCCTCCTTGACGCAAGGCTAATAACTCTTAGCTCGCCTCCTTCAGTGTCGTTTCTAAAAGCAATTGCCTTGCCCAAAAATACACAGCTATTACTTTCACCCTGATTGCTTGGTGTATTTGTAAACGTTGGTTGTGAGCTTGCCTGGCTGGGGGTTGGGACCTCACATTTCCAAGATGTATTTCTCGGAATATAACCCGTAGACACCTGCCCTATAATGTCTTGCATGCTGCTTTGCGCATCAGTCACCCCCTGGGTAAACTGCACACTAGCCTGACGACCACTCATAAGTGTCATGGCCGAAATTAACAGCGTACCTGTTACACCTAAAAAAATCATAGTTTCTACAATTGTGTAGCCACCTCTGTTCATACCAAAATTATACCATAAGCACTAACCGGCTAAGCTATAACATTAGTATTTGAGTACTATACCAACTAGCGATTGCCTGCCCAAACAGCACTGTTATAAACGTAGCTAGTATAAGTAGTGGGCCAAATGGAATTTTGCTGCTGAGTTTTTTATTGCCAGTTACCAGTAGCGGAATAGTAACAACCATACCTACAAACGATGCAATAAATAAAACCAACCCTGCCTGAATAGGCTGCATAACCAGCAGTGCTATGGCAAAACCCAGCCGCACGTCACCAAAACCAATCCACGCGCCCCGAGAAAGCTCATAAATAGCATAGAACAAACCAGATGCAATGAATATCGCACCCGCAAGTAACGCAAGCGTATAAGGGGTTGGTTTGCTAATAAAAAAGGTTACAAAATAGGCAGCGCTAACACCCCACAGCGGGTATATAACTTTGTTTGGTAAAATATACCACTGCAGGTCGTACAAAAACAGTATTAATAGCAATATGAGTGCTACGCACCAAAGTGCAAAACGAGCCACCAACAATGCCGAATTAAACTCATAAGGCCACCACACAAAACTTGCCGCAAGGGCTACGCCGCCCAACAGCTCGGCCAGCGGCATAAGCCTACTAAGCTTTTTATGGCAGTAACGACACTTGCCGCCAAGGCTTAGCCAGCTAAATAGAGGTATCAAATCTTTAGCTGCTAATTTATGTTTGCAGTGTTCACACTCGCTGGTGTCACGCACAAAGTCTTTGTGTTTTTTAATACGCCACGCAGTGGCTAATGCAAAGCTACCAAAGCATAAACCAAGTATAAAAAAGTAAATGGTAAGTATAAGCGACATAACTAAGCAGTAGTATAACAAAAACCGCCCCAGATGGGGCGGTCTTATTTAAACTAGCTTAGTTTATTGTGCAATACACTGCTGTCCACTCGGCTCAATTCCGTACCAAACTGCAGTCTGTCGAGCAGTTCCTTGAGCAACAGCTGAACCACTACATGTGCCGCCTATGATAAGCTGCATTGTGTCTGAGTTGGGAGCAGCCAAACCTGATGCGTACGCAACACGACTAACAGTCGTGAAATATGACCAAGTTGGCGTGTTCAGTGCAGCTACAACGTTTGCTGGCAACGTACCATTATTATTACTTGCAAACTCAGCAACCAGACCCGAAAGACGTGTAGCATCGTTTTTACGTTGTGTGTTACGG
>RFTN01000003.1 GCA_009923445.1 bacterium | reverse complement strand
ACGCCACCGACTTGATCACCGGGAGGTAATGTCCTGTTGCTCTAATATCCGTATTGTTGAGATTTCTCACGCCGGGAGTTAGAAAATGAATGATCTACCACAAATATCAGTAATGAGTTTACAACCAGATGATGTATTAGTATTTTCTACTATAGATAAACTAAGTGCCGAAATTTATCACAGAGTTGAACAAAAGATTATAGATTGGAAAAAAGACTGCCATATCAATAATAAACATTTACTATTAACATCAGCCATAGAACTAAAAATACTAAGACCAGAAAAGAGAACGAAGAATGAAACTAACTAATGAAGATTTAGATGTTCTAAGAGAGTTATTAATAAATAAACTAAAGCAAAATCAACTCAGTATAGCAGAGGATGGTAGGAAGTCTGAAGATTATTATGTTAATCTTATAAAGAAATTAGATAGTATATATTTTAATTAAGAAAGAAAATATGAAACTCAAAGATATAGTACCGTACTGTTTAGACTATGCAAAAAGACCCGGAAGTGGTTGGTATGATATGAAGTATTATTGGGTTATTAAAGGTTTAACATATCAGATGCACTCGCTACTTCCCGATAATTTGATTATTTTGAATAGATTGTCAAAATCTAACAAAGATGATTCTTTAACTTTGAATCTTAATAATGAAATTACTATTTTTGATAAGTTTATTATGGTTCATAAAACCGATAATCAAACAACAGATAGTGAGAATGATTTATTTTTTAAGACCAACTACTATATAGCAAATGGTCATGATTTTTCAGCACAAATGTATAACTTAGCTCTGTATAATGATGGAATAATAACAAATCTAAGAGCAATATTTAAAGACTTAATAGAACCACCAGTACCACCCCAACCAGCAGAATTAACATTGGATGAAAAGGTTGATAATCTTATTGATGATTTGATGAAAGATAGTAAAACTATGGCTATCAAGAAATTGAAAAGGATGTTAAATGAGCGAATTTAATAAATTAACTTATGATGAACTAATTCAAATAAATGATGAACTAAGATATACAATTGACAATCTGAAAAAACAATTAGCAGAATACGAAAAATGTACAGCACGAGTTTATGCTCCTAATAAAAGTTATAAAGAATTAGAAGAAAAATTAGCAAACTTTGAAGAAGAAAAGCAGAAGGAAATTAATAGACTCGTTGATACTATGGCTCAAGTTAATAAAGAAATACAATCTCTTAGTCAAACAAATTATAATCTTAAGTCTACTAATATAAATCTAGAACAAACTATTGAACAACAAAATGTGGTCATAACTCTTGCTGCTGGGTATATTAGTTCAACTCCACAGTTTAGTAATACTCATCCCATAAATGTTAAGAAATGGTTGATGGGAGGAATGGAATGAAACATATCTATATACTATTATTACTAGTACCTCTTAATTTATATTTTGGTTACAATAAACCTTATGGTCAACATTATACTTTAAAACAAGATACTCCAGTGTGGTTTTATATTCCAGATCAGTTGTGTTGGACAAAAGGAGAGGCTATTTATTTGTGGGGATATTATCCTATGATAAGCAGTGATCATGGTTTAGTACATTTTAATGACGTTGTATGGGAAACTAGATATGAGTAAATATAAAATCTGTAAGTTTGTTAATGGTAATGGAAAAGAATGGTATCAAGTCAAAAAAAGAGGTTGGCTTTTTTGGAGTTATTTATCGTCTTATGAGTGGTTTGGTCATCCAGAAATTCCACCAATTAGAAGCGTAATTAAATTTACTTCATTTGATAAAGCCAAAGAACATATTGAAATGATTAAACATATAAATAACAACGCAGTTGTTAAGAAAGTGGAGTGTATTGATTATGTATGAGCCTGATCCAATATTTAAATTAATGTTTTGTTTAGTGGCAACATTAGCAACTTTAGGTACTATAACACTATTATGTCTTATGGGACTAGGAATCTGGAAATTTGTGGAACTAATATCATGAATCAAAAACAAATCACAGATGCTTTTATAGTGGTATTCTCTTTAGCTATTATAGCTATATTATTCTCTCCAGTACTACCTTGGGACAAATATAATCTTTATGATTATCTTAAAGCTAAACGACTAGAATCTTATAATGAGAAACATAAAGAACATTTCATTAGTTGTATTTATTGTAAAGGTTCTGGACAAAGAGTTGAAGATCTTAATTTATTAATCTATAAAGCTCATATGGAAATGTGGCTAAATAAACATCTTGTTGTTGACAAATGCTCAAAGTGTGTTAGACTACCAGATGGTAGCGGATATAAATACTGTGACGATGCTGAGAAACAGTATAGAATTATCAATCAAGAATATGCTTTTGCTGGACCGCGAATGGAAAGAATGGATTGCAGTAAATGTATGGGAATGGGGCGGTTTTCTTCGTTTGATTTAAAAGAACAAAGATATTTAACACAAGAAGAATACGAACATAGAGAAAGAAACAAACAATTAACTAAGGAGAATAATAATGACAACAGAAACTATTAATAATAATGATGATCATAACTTTAATACGAATTTTGGAAATATATTTCAAACTTGGACAAAGGGAGAAGATAAGAAATGTGTTTGGCTAAAAACAGATAAATATACTATCGGACTAGAAATTAGTCCATCATCTGATTATGCTGGGGTTGGTATTAGACATAATGCTATAAATCCAAAAGCACATAATATATCTCTTGGAGTTAATAGTAATGGCAGGAGTTTTTTACAAGTTTCAGATGGAGAAAAGATAAAGACTGTAGATTTATTTAATTTAATATCTTTTGTAGCGGATCTAATGAAAGAGAAAGGACTAAATGACGAATTTAACGCCTGAACAGAAATTTGATCCTCCAAAATTAAATCCTCATTCTTTTGAATATTTTGTGGAAAGAATAAAAGAACAGTTAATACCAGCATTAGATGATACTAAAGAATCTTTACTAAACAATAAAGACTGTATTGAATTAATGAGAAAGTGTTGGCATGAAGGATGGGACATAGGACATTTATATGGATATGATGAGGGATTTGATGATGGTTATGACGAATAAAGAAAAGCTAAAAGAAATCCGACGATTGCTTAAAGAAGCATACGATCATTATTTTGATAATTGTAAAGATTGTGGATGCAAAAGCGGAGAAGGTCATATTAGTGTAGAATTTGGTAATTACTGGGAAGATCCTAATTGTGAATTAAAAATTACAGCAGTTTGTATTGGCTCATATGTTTTCGGTCCTCATAGAACACACTGTTTTGATACTCTTGACGAAGCACTAGAGACTGTGGTACAATGGCACAGAGAAGAAATGAATACTGTTTATACCTTAGATGACGAAGGGTATCCTGCTTCTTTTTTAGTTAATGGAGATATTGAAGAATGATATTTAAATTTATTAAGAAAAGAAGCCGATTCAATTATTGGAGTTGTTCCAAATTTGCCAACTGGATTAGAGGTATTGAAAAACCCTTTGCTCTTGGATGGGACGAGTGGGAAGTTTGGAGAAAAGAATCAAAGAGTAAACACCCATTTAGATATTGGGTGGCAGAAGAATTGTTAGATTTTTTGCAGGATGTGGTAAATCTTCCTATGGACATTTATCATACCATAGAGGTATATGTTCGTAATCGTTTTATTGATAAAATGCACTATCTTAAAACGGGACTCAAGCCGGGGGAATACTATGATCTTGATTATAGAATCCTTCATGGTCTTTTTAATGAATTAGTAATTTATGTAGAGAGCGAATTAGCAAATCTTAGTAAGTGGAAATCTGATAAGAAATATAAATTTATTAAAGGAAGATGTGTTGAAGCAGGATTGGATTACCTAAACTGGTCGAGTCAATTAAAAATGGACAAAGATTATGGTATAAGCCCTAACGATAAAGATTATGGCAAACCTACCACCCAAGCAATATCTTCTCAAAAAGTATTAGAGCTTTACAACTGGTGGAAGAATAGAGATTATAGAACTGATCCATACTCTATGTTCAGTAAGGACAAATATGGGAAACATTATTACAAAAAAATTAATAAAGTAATGGATGACTATGACAAAGAAGATACAAAAATGCTTATTGAACTAGTTAAAGTTAGAGGAAGTCTCTGGACATGAAAACATTATACTGGATATTCAGATTGTTAGTAGTTTTAGTACCACTATTCTTAGTTGTGTGGCCCATTCCAATTTTTATCTTACCTAAAGACAATGTTGAGAGATATTTGGAAATTCTATTTCAAATGCAAAATACTAGTGATCCATCCAGATTTGCCGCAATACCTTTTGTGTGGGCTTTTTTGTCTTTGCCATTGGCATTTTTAAGTTTGGGTTTAGGATTAAGTTTATGGTACGCTATTGAAGTTTTTATTAATAGACCCAAGCAATAAAACAACTATTGACAATTCTTTTTGGAGAGTTATACTATGATGCGTTGTGTGATGTTTGTGGTATTGGTTTTATTGGGTTTTGTTGTTGGGTATATTATAGGATTATATTGTTAATTACTGGTTGAAAGAAAAATTATTATGAGAATTGATCTTGCTTTAAATGTTCATATCGGAGATAAAATCTATAATTGTTTTATGGATGAATTAAAAGTATGCGGTAAGCGTAAAGACTTCGCTGATACTGGAGGTTTTCATAGGATAGTTTTTGAAACAATAGACAGCAGATTCAATAAAGTCTCTTACGATTCAAATGATGTTTATTTGTCTGATTTAGAAAGCGAAACTGATGATGAAAAATCTTGGATAGAATGGGCCAAAAATAATAGAGATTTTTTTGATAACTTTGATCATATAGAAACAATTAAAGAAATTTATAAAATTGCTTTTTGTAATGGATTTGAATTTAAGCGTAAACTATCTTTAGAAGAGATGTTGCAAAAATGATGATTTCTGAAATTAAAAAATGGGCGAAAGGGCTGGGTTATACTATTATTAAAGACAAAGGCGACGAAGCGAAAAATGAACCAGTACAATATTATTGGAGTAAAGATGATGATATTAATGTTACTGGGGTTGCTCCTAGCGTAAGTAAAGTGGCTAAAGAAATATACAATCATTTTACAGAAAACAAATGGGTTGAATATCAGATTGAATATAAAAAAAAATTAGAATACAAAAAATTTGAAGTAAATGAATATGGCTCTTAAAAATTTATATATTGATAGAGAATGGGAAACTAAATGTATAGATAAAATATGTGAAGAAATTCGCAACAATAGTTCTATTAACATAGATAATAAAACAGCAATATTACAATTAAGCTATGAGTATTCTGGACTTATGGCTCAATTAATAGCCCATAAACTATCTGATAAGGATGAGCCACTGGACGTAGAACCAGTTAATATTCCATACAAAGATGAATTTGAAGCTTTTATTCATCCAGATCAATTAGACCCATACTACTCATTAATCGTAGTAGATAGTGGATGTTTGAGTGGGAATAACTTTAGAAAAATAGAGAAAAAACTTTTAGACTATGGTTATCCAAGATCGCAATTATTTTTTACTTGTGTGGCCTGTGATCTTAATAGCATTTTTCGTCCAGATTTTTGTCCAATATATTTTAATGGGGATGAACATATGGTATCGTTTTGGTGGGAAACAAAAACTAATAAATTTGATAGGAATATCATAGTATGAGTGTAAAACTAATAAGCTTAACTCCAGAAGCTGAAAAATTAATAGCCTATTGTGCCAGAGTAAGCAATCCTAATGGACAAGAACGAGAGGATTATGCAAAACTAATAGCTTATTGTATTAAACATAAGCATTTCTCTGTATTTGAACAAGCTTTTATGACTCTGGAAATTAATACTACAAGAGGAATTGCTGCTCAAATATTACGCCATCGTAGTTTTACATTTCAAGAATTTAGCCAAAGATATGCTGACGCTAACTTATTGAGTGATGAAATAGCTTTATTTGAACTGCGTAGACAGGATACTAAAAATAGGCAAAATAGTATTAATGATGTACCAGATGAGATAAAAGTTAAGTGGAATACTAGAATAAGAGAACATTTTGCAAAAAGTCGATCAATTTATGATGGTATGATATCTGATGGTATAGCTAAAGAGTGTGCCAGATTTATTCTGCCATTAGCAACACCAACTAAACTTTATATGAGTGGAACATTAAGATCATGGATGACCTATATTGCTTTAAGAGAAAAGAATGGTACTCAACAAGAACATATGGTAGTTGCTAAACAATGTAAAGCTATTTTCTGTGAAAAATTTCCTATTATATCAGAAGCTTTAGGTGGTTTTGATAAAGAATGGTCTATATAAACATTAAACACAATAGGAATAAATAATGACTAAAGAATGGCTCGTTACTGCTCAAGGATATTTAAAAGATGATAAGTCTAAACAAACTATGCTTTTGCATGATACTTTTAAAAGAAACAGCGATCATGAGGCCAAACAATCTTTTTTGGATAAGTTTGGAATAGCATATGAGATCATTCAAGTTTATTCTGTTATTGATACTTCAAAATATGAAACATAGTGCCGTTTATGGATACTAAAACAGATTTTGTTGCTAAAGTAGTAAAAGAATTATTATATCATAAATTTTCTATTAAACTATTAAATGTAGAAAATATTGATGGTTATGGTGGATGGTTTGGTACTGACGAAGGAGAAGAAGAATTTGTGGTTGCTATGAAGCACCATATGAGTTTTGAAATATTTATTCATGAATACTGTCATTTCTTACAGTGGAAGTATGATCGTAAATTATGGGATAAGAGTATGTCAACCTATGATATTCTGTTTGATTGGATTAGTTTTCCATTACTAAAATACTCAAAAGATATTAAAGATTGTGAATATACAAATGAACAATTAGATCAGAGTTTGCATGATATTCTAGAAATAGAACATGATTGTGAAAAAAGAGTTCTAAAATTAGTAGCAAATAATCCTATAGAAAATTTTGATAATGATAAATATATTCGGGCCGTTAATGCTTATTTGTGGAGTTATCATTTAAATAGAGAACTAAAAAAAAGACCAAAAAATCCCATATATTCTCCAAGAGTTTTAGAACATATGCCTAATATTTTTCATAAAGATTTGAATTATTACTTAGATAAGAATAATTTAACACAATCTATGAAACAAACATTATTGGCTGAATACTAAAAATGCTCAAGTTGGTATTGACAAACTGACGATAAAGGATATAATCCGTTCACAGGAGCATTTTATGAATAAGCTGGGTCTTTGCTGTATTTCTCTTAAACTTAAAGAGCAGGGTTTTGGTCATCAAACCATGACTTTCAAAAGATTTAATTCTTTGCCTAGAGAAGAAGCATTGGAAATTCTTGGATCAAGAATCCAAAATAATCTAATGGTTACAGATAAAACTATACAGTTTTGTGCAGAGAATAATTATGTTTATCGTGTTAGTAGTGATATTTTCCCGCTAATTACTTATGACGAAGCCAATGTTAATCTAGAGGATTTGCCTAACTATGACTCTATTCAAAATGAGTTTGATAATATCGCACAGAGCATTTCCTCTACTAATGTTCGGGTTTCTGCTCATCCTAGTGAATTTAACAGTTTGGCAAGTCTCAGCGAAAAAGTTGTTGAGAAAACAATCACAGAACTCAACTTCTACAGCAGTTTCTTTGATAGAATTGGACTTCCAACAGATACTAGATCGCCCATGAATCTTCATGTTCATAACAATAATGGTACAAGAGAAGAAATTGCACATAGATTTTATTCTAACTTTAAAAAACTAGATGAAAATTGTCAAAAAAGACTCACAATAGAATGTGATGATAAATTGAATTGCTGGAGTGTGCGAGAATTAACTGATATTTTTTTTCCAATTACAGGCATACCAATTTGCTTCGACTATTTGCATCATAAGTGCCATCCTAATAATCTCACAGAACGTGAAGCTATTAATATGTGCTATGATACATGGAGAACTAGACCACTATTTCATTACAGTGAAAGTAGAGCAGGTAATAATCCTAGGGCTCATGCTGATTATGCTCAAAACACTTTTGATAACTACGGTTTAGAGTTTGATGTTGATATGGAACTAAAAGCTAAGGATTTAGCAATAGCCGAATATAATGAACTTTTAACCACACTTTCTTAATAAGGATATAAATATGCCTCAAGTTGGAACTATTGTGATTAGTGACAGTGTTAATACTCAAGCTATGATTAACTTGATCAAAACAGATCCTAAGCTTATTATAGGCAAGGAACAAGTGTCTGAAAATGGGGTTAAATACATACCTATAGAGAAAAACTAATGAGTAGTTGGCTAATTATTTTTACTGGTTTCGTATATGCCTATGTTGCAATAGAACAGGGCTATAGGGGTAATGTCGGTATGCTTATAGCATATACTGGTTACGCATTTGCAAATATTGGATTGTATATGCTAGCATCTAAATAAAGGAATCAAAAATGAATAAACCAAACCCAAAACCATTAAATCCAGATTCTCCAAGATCAAAAAAAGCTAATGTTACCCCACTACCTAGAATTTATCCAGAAAATATGACCGATGATACTTATGCTTTGGATGAAGTAAATAAAATATTGAATGAAATTTATCATGAAGATAATAACAAAAACAATTCGTAAAGCATATAATCATTGGAGTCCTTGTAAAGAAATTCGTTGTTATCATTTTGCTGCGGCTTTTAATGGCACAAAACTTATATCATTTACACAAAATAATCCTATCAAAACTCATGCCGGTGCTTATAGGATAGGTGAAAATTTTAATCTTCCTAAATATAAGGAACATCCATTTTATCATGCTGAATCTCATCTTGTATCTCAATTGCTTGATAGGTATAATTCCATTGATCCTAATTGGTCAATTGTTGTTATGCGAATTAATAGAAGAGGACTTATACTAGGTAGTAAACCTTGTGAAAATTGTAATAAACTTTTAAGTGCTGTTGGACTGAATGACATTTATTATAGCACTGATGATGGGAATTTTAGTGATGGCTATAGTTTGATTCAAGTTGAAGAGTTGACAATGCCGATGATTATGGTATAATCCGCTAAACGGAGGTAGCCATGAACTGTATTTACTGCAAAAATTGTGTTGGCGTAGAACGCTATGAGTTTCTTGTGGAAACTAATCGTAAAATTATTTGTAAAGAGTGTAGTGTAGAAAAGAAAGCGGTAGGTTTTTTAGACTGGTCGCACAAAACCGCTCCTAGTCTTGTGATGGTTCCGGCTAATGCTAAAGAAACAATTCGTATTTTAGATAGGGCGAATAGGAGGGCGAGATGAATAAAATGACTTGGTTAGATTTATACAATTTTCTTCATGAAAGAGCAAACAACATTAATGCTGTTGGTACTTTTAACTGGGATCGTCCTGTTTTAGTACATGATGCTAATACGGGCGATGAATTTACTTGTGATACATATTATGTGAGTGATAATCGTGGAGATGATAGACTGGTGCTTATCACTAATATTGAAAAGATTTTTGAGGAGAACTCTTAATGGATTTTGAAATTGAAAGACTATTATTTCAACAAATAGATAAGCCCAAAAATTATTTAATGACTAAAATTATTAATGTATTTCATGACTATTATAGAATTAATGTTTATACAGAAATTGAGGAGGATGGTCTGATTAAGCGGAAAATATCTCAAAGCTATCTAGCCACCTTTACAAATAATGTATTAAATATTATTCCTGAAAATGATAAAAAGCCAGACGATCTGAAAAAGAAACGATAAAATAAAAATTTTTGAATCCTCTAAAGGCAACCCATTGACAATGCCGATAACTGTGTTATGCTTAGGGCGTAACGACAACACTTTAGGAGATATGAAACATGGCTAAGGGTCAAAAAATTTGCTCTAATCCCGCTTGTGGAAAGCCTTCTGGACCGAGGGCATTTGTAGAGAGTGTTGATAAGAATGGTATCCTTGCTTGGGGACTTGACAAGCATAACGGTTTCTGTCATATTTACATGGGTGGGGATTTTCAAAACAAGGAAACCCAAGTTTGGAAAACAAAGCACAAACTTATGAAACTTAAAAACAAGGAAGAAGTATCGTGAGTCTGTCACAAGACCAAAAGCATCAATTAAATAAGCTAATGGATTATAGAGATGCTATATCTAATAGTATATTTCATATTGAGCGTATTCTTAAATATCATTTTCCAGAAGAATTTAATTTGGCATATCAACACTATATTCCTCAAATATTAACCGCTTTATATGAAGATAAAAAATGGCTTAGTCGCGGAGGATATAGTTTACAGGATACTATTAATAAGCTGATGGATCAGGCTAAAGACGATAATAGCGGAACAACCACTAGAAAATTTATTTGATTTGGGTATAAATATGAATGACATTTATAGTGTTAGCGATCTGAATAAGTTTGCTGAAAGCATTAGGAAAAATGCTGCTCTGTCTTTTACAGAAAGCTATGATGAAAATCTGGATGATTTTATCAGTATTACTCAGATGAAAAATCTTATCACTACTAATGCTATTGGAACAGATGAAGATGGTAATCTTTTGATTGATGAGGCTAGTTATAATAAAACTTTTGATGAGGTTAGTATTTGGCTACATAATGTAGGACTTGCTAAACTTGCTGCTGCTGGAAGGGTAGAGTGTGCTTGGGATAGTAAACTTAACGAGATGACATTTTGGCTACCATCAAGCGAACTTACTCTAAAGAGTGAAGACGATGCACCAAAACCAAAAAGAAAATCTATTAGAAGAAATAAAAAAAATAAGGAATGAATTAGAAGAACTGAGAGAGTATGTATATTCAGATTTTTGCCAACAATGTTTAGATATGAAGGAAAAGATTACGCAATACGAAAATAAAATAAGCGTTTTGCAGTCCCTCTTGACAAAACGAGACTAAAGAATAGTTTTCTGAGGTTTTTGATTTAGACTCAAGCGTTGACAACCGATGGTCGATGATGTAGAATAGGAGAGTTGGTGCTGACGCTAGTATAAACAAACATTTGCTCCTGTGCCGGTGGTTCCCGGCAATCACTCTTATAAGGTGATCCGAAAGGGGACTTGGTTCGATTCCAAGCAGGAGTATTTATTTTTGAGTAATTGTAAACTTTCTGGTACTTTTGCCAATATTTCTGCCTTTAAAAGTAGGGAGTTGACTATCACAATTAGGACAAACCAACCTAATATTATTTATAGACCAATTATCCGCTTTTCCATCAATATGTTTGGAGTATTATAGATAATGGATATACTTTAGATGATGATATTTGGATTAGTAAAGAAACATACGAAGATCATATAGGGCGAGTAAAGGTTTCGACTACATAAAGAAGATTATATTGGCACGTTGATGTTGGTCGGTTGGCATCATTAAAAGCCGACTAAACGCTTAACTGGCGTAAATCAGTTAGCCCTTGCTGCCTAATAAAACAGGCAACAACAGACTTAGATACCGAATAAGGGTAGGGATCAAAAGTCTGTCGTAAAATCCCTTTGCGATAAAATGACTCAACTAGTTTTATCTAAGAATAGTTGAAATAGAGGATAAAGGATTTGTATCTTGTTCCTTTCTTCTATTATAAACAAGAGACTAAACGTGTAGAAGATATAATTTGAAATATGATAGGACAGGGGTTCGACTCCCCTCTCGTCCAATTAATCATGAGAAAAATTTGTACATATTGTGGCAAAAGAAAGAATAGAGGGAGTTTTCCTAAACACAAACACTTTAAGGATAATTTAGATAGTCGTTGTAAAAAGTGTGTTAAAAAACACTCTAAAGTTAGGGTTAAATTACATAAAAAAGCACCACCAAAACCAAGTGTGTGTGAGTGTTGTAAAAAAAATCCTATCAAATGGGCCTTGGATCATGATCATGATGATGACAGTTTTAGAGGATGGTTATGCGATAAATGCAATACTGGTATCGGTAAATTAGGAGATAATTTAGAGGGAATTGTTAATGCTATGAATTATTTTCTCTCAAGGCCAAATCGTAAATAACCGATACTTGACAAAGAGAGTATCGTATGCTATACTAGCCAGACACACAGGAGAAATTTGGAATGACTCACGATTTTAATTATGTTTGGGGGATGGTTCGTGATCTTAGGGCTACAAGCAGCACTATAGATAAGCAAGGTATTATTGAGGATTATTGTAATCATCAAACAGCATCAGCACAATTTGCTAAGAATATTTTGCTCTATACATATCATCCGTTGTGGCAATATAATGTAACCAGCGATAATCTGAAGAAGAAAAATTCATTGAGAGGTAAGAGTTATAATAATTTCTTTGATCTTCTTGATGATCTAAAGAACCGCCAAATTACTGGTCATGATGCTATCGGAGCAATTCATACTTTTATTGATAGTCAGTCCAAGAAAGACAATATCGAAGAACTTATTTATTGTATTATTGATAAAGACTTGAAAACCCGTGCTGGGGATAAGATTATCAATAAAGCTATTCCAGACCTTATTCCAGAATTTAGTGTTGCTTTAGCAGATAAATATGAGCCTAAACTTGTAGATTGGAAGGATGGATGGTATGTTAGTAGAAAAATTGACGGTGCTAGATGTATCGCTATTGTTGATACTAATGGCAACCCTACTTTCTACTCCCGTACAGGAAAAGAGTTTGATACTCTTGGTATTGTTTCTGATGGCATTAAGGCTCTTAACATTACCAATGTAGTTCTTGATGGAGAACTTTGTCTTGTTGATGAAGATGGTAATGAGGACTTTCAAGGAATTATGAAACAACTGAAAAAGAAAGATCATACTATTCCTAATCCGTCCTTTAAGATTTTTGATATGATTACGCATGATGAGTTTTACAGAAAGAATGGTGAAAAAAATCGTCCTTATTCTATTCGTTTGGCAAATTTGACAGAGATTATGACTAAGAACGAATGTTCGTGCCTTACCTTTCTTGAACAAGAATTGATTCATAATGATGAGCATTTTCAAGAGTGGGTTAAAGAAGCTGCTGATTATGGCTGGGAAGGAGTTATGCTACGAGCAGACGAACCATATAAAGGTAAGCGTAGTAAAGACCTACTGAAAGTTAAAAAGTTTTTTGACGATGAATATGAGGTAGTCGATACAGAAATGGGTCCATTCCGCTATGTTAAAGATGGTGCTGAAAATGAAGAAATTATGCTAAGTTGTGTAACTATTAAGCATAAAGGTTATGATGTTAGGGTTGGTTCTGGTTTTAGTATTGAGCAACGACAGGAATTTTATAAGAATCCTAAGAAAATTTTAGGAAAAATTATTACCGTACAATATTTTAGTGAGAGTCAAAATCAAGATGGCGGCATAAGTTTACGCTTTCCAACTTTTAAAATTTTGCACGGTTCTGCTAGAACATTCTAAAGAATAGGTACTTGACAAGCCGATACTGTTAGTGTAGAATGGTAGCATACACTTTGGAATCAAATATTGGAGCAAATATGACTGAAGAAGTTCTTGAAAAAAAGCCGGTTGTAATGAATACCTCTAAGGCAGATGAGTTTTTTAAGACTTTCCCTAAAGATAAGGTAGTGGCTTATAAGGACTACTGGGAGAGTGTTCGTCCTAAGAATAATGACGATATTTTTCGTCGTTATCTTTTTGCTTATTGTTCTGTTCATACTACTTGGCAGGGTAATGTGAAGGGCTATAATGCTATCAAAAATTTTAATGGGTGGATTGATAACAAAGAAACTCTCCTTGAAAAACTCCATAAGAGTGGAGTAGGACTACACAATAATAGAACTAATTATATTTGGGATTTTAGTCAAAAGTTTTGGGCTAATCCAAAAGATTTTTATCTAACTACCAAAAAGTATCATGTGAAGAAAAGAGATAGTATTCTTGATAAGATTAGCGGTATAGGATTGGCTAAAATTAGTTTTGCTTTGGAGATGATTCATCCCAATGAAGCTAGAATTCTTTGTGGAGATATTCATCAATTGAGACTTTACGATGTAGAGGCTCTCAAATATAATAAAAGTAAGATTGGTTCTGCTATTTATAAAAAAATGGAGCGACACTGGATGGTAAATTGCGGGAAACTAAAAGTACCGTCCTATATTGCACGATCTATCTATTGGGATAATCTTCAAAAGAAAGAAGATAGTAGATACTGGAGTTTTGTGCTGGAGGATTAAAAAATGAGTCAAAATGGCAAGGGATCTAGTCCTCGTCCGAAAAGTGTAGACTATAAAACTTGGTCTAAAAACTACGATAGGATTTTTAAACATGGGAAGCGTAACAAATCTAAAAGAAAATAAGACCGTTTTTATTCCTTGTGATTGTAAAAGTGAAATTTTAACTATTGAATATGATCATGAAATTGATATTGCTGATTTTGCAATTTATGAACATATAAAATCATACGAATATAAGATGTCATTTTGGCAGCGTTTAAAATATTGTTATAGAGTTTTGATACATAAAAAACCATATGCTGATCAAATCATACTTAACAAGAAACAACTCTTAGATTTAAAAAACTTCCTTAATGCTCTAGATCTAGAATAGATATCGGTGTATAATATAATAGCCATTTACCAAGGAGGTTAATGTGGTAGTTAAAACTATGACTAGTTATATAGCTGATGAGTTAGCAAATAAAGTTAAATACTTACAAGTTGCTTTGTCTCAAGCTGAAGATATTATTAATCAATTAGAAAATGAAAATAACATACTAAAAGACGTTCTTATGGGTTTAACGTCAAAAAATAAAGAAAATCCACCTATGATTGATGAGTCTGTTTGTGTCTAATATATCTTATTATAAAAAAGATAAACAACTAATTCTAACTCAAATTACTGATAATCAATTTTTAATTGAAGGTGAATTTAATAAGGTTAAAATTGGAGGAGAAAACGAATATTCTATTAGCTATATGGATTTTGAGTGCGGACCATTCATTCACATTGGCAAAGACTTTTTAGGCAGAGGAAGGGTTACAAATATAGATTTAATAGATCAAGATAATCCAAACTATATTATAGTCAAAGTGAAACTAGATAATGAATAAACTGGCAAAGTCTAAAAATCGTACTTTATTCGGCGTCTGTGGTGGATTAGCCAAATATTTAAATATTGATGTATCTATTCTTAGGGTCATTTTTATATTAGGCACAATATTAAGTGGAAGTTTAGTATTTTGGATTTATTTATTATTGGCTTTAGTATTACCAAATGAAGAATAATTAATCAATCAATCTAGGATAGAGTACCATGAATTTTAAAATAATTATTTTCATGGTACTATTGTTTTATATAAATATACAACACGCCTACTCTAATGATTCTTTTGAAGGATTATCTTTCATCCATGTTACACCATATAATTCTTCTAAGGTAATTAAGTCTGTTTATGCTGATGTTCTTTCTCATATAAAACCACAATTAATAGAGTCTACCAATAGTAGATATACTGATGTACATGAAACTGGACACTACATACATAATGAATTAAGAAATTATTATAGAAAAATTCTGTACAAACCAGTAAATGTTTTCTATTGTTTAAAAAACAAAGCTGTAATTATTGATGAACCCCCCAATATTAAAATCAGACATATAAAAAATTATATTCCTGAGATACTAAAATCTAGTCGATATAAATTATATATGGTCGATCAAATACAACATTGGGATGATACTCCAACATACATATTAGATGAATGGAATTGCTATATTTTAGGTGCGGAATGTGCTATTGATGACTATAACAATAATTTACCTTTAGAAAAAACTAATGCTGTTTCTGGAGCATTAGAATTTAGTATATATACTGCTGCTTTTGCATTAGCTATTAAAAATATAAACCCTGTTTTTTGGGAAAATAATACTCAATTAAAATGCTTTATTAAATATAATTTGATTAGAGCAGAAAAAGTTTTCAATACTGGTTCTGGCATTGAACATTTCCATTATGGTGAACAGGATCGTTTGCTGCAAGCTTTATTAAAACACCCTGACGCACAAGGAATCAGAGACTTTTTAAAACTAGAGTTTGATGGAATTTTTGTTGACTACAATAAAAAATGAGTTCAGACCCATTTTTTTTTTCAAGATCGACTATTGACAACGCCGATACAGCATAGTAGAATACAGAAGTCGTAGCAAAGTGTTGGTCGCGTGACCGACTTGCTAAGACAAACATTGGAAAGTATTTGGAGGTTATTATGTCTGATGTAAATACGGTTGAAAAGCAGAAGCGTATTCGTTGCTCTGATGAGAAGTTTCTGGAGGCAGTTTTTTCTAGCAAGACTTATGCTGAGATCGCAGCTAAGACGGGACAGAAGATTGCAAGTACTATGGCTCGTTATGCTCGTACAAAGGCTGCTCTTGCTAAGAAGGGCGAGGAACTTCCTACGATGGAACGTGCCAAGCCAGTTAAGACTGTTGATAATGTTGAAGCTATGGCAGAAGTGGTTCGTCGCCTCAAGGCTCATGCTGGGGGTTGATTTCAATCATATATTCTTGGCTACATCTTATTAGGGGATACAGATTTATAAATATACTTAACCTCCAATTTATGTAGTCAAGAATAATATGGGAGCGTAGACCAACGGCAGAGTCAAAGGACTTAAAATCCTTCAAGTGTGGGTTCGAATCCCACCGCTCCTACTGAAAAAATAAAAAAGGATTATTATATGGATAAAAACGCACATCCGTTAGATGCTATTATAGATTTTGCTTGGGCTAGTGGTGCTGATCGTTTTTGGATTAATAATGCAAAAGATGAATTGAAAAGACTAAGAAAAGAAATAGAATTTTATAAACAATCTTTTGAACAACCGGCGGCATGGGCTAAAACCAATGATCGTAATGATCTTTTTGATTTAAGGCTTCAAAATAATCCTTATGTAGATCAGACTAAAGTAGTTCCTCTCTACAAGCAAATCAACAATGAACAATAGATTCTACCAGGGTTTTTGTCTCAATACTGGTAACAACGCTTCTCACTTTAGAAGCTTTGAGATAATCACAGAAAGAGAAATTACTGACTATGAAGGTGGAGTAATTGTTGAAAGCATTAAAAGTGCTGAAGAATATTATGATGATGAAGAAATGATAGGGGAACCATTTTATGCTGTTTATGGAAGTTTTAAAATAGGCTTCGTTCAATCATCATCTAAAATATTAGTTACTGATAATTTAGAAGAAGCTATTTCTATAGTAGAACATCTAACCGGAAATAAAGCGCAGGAATATTATTATCATGAATGATTATTTAATTAATAATGATGATTGGTTCCATGAGGGCGGTTCTGCTCAATTGTATCCTATTTTAAATTATGACTCTATAGGCTTTAAGGAATTTTCATCAAAGAAAAAAGCTGAATATGCTAGAAAAGTTCAGCTTAAATTATCTAAATTTGATCTAGCCCCTAAAGTACTTAGCAAAACCATCAAGCTTAAATACGCTCAGTCTGTCGAAGGATGGAATCCTGAGATTAGTGGATGGGGTTTTGTTACTGAATTAGCCCAACATGGTACAGTATCTTATAGACAAATACAAAATCTGGTTGACAAAATTTGGAGCAAGGCGGCATTAAAATTTTGGGATTGCCACTATTCAAATATTGGCTATATTAAAAGAAAAGGAAAACCCAAAGTTGTTTGTATTGATACTGGTAAGGAAAGTTTTGATGGATATGCTAATGCTTGGTCTAATCCTGACCCTGGGCCTAAATGTTGTTATTGTTTAAAATATGAGTGTAATTGCACAGATTATTAAAAAGGACTAAATATGCCCTATATCAAAGAAGATCATCGTGAACACTTGAATGATTGTATTGAGCAAATGACCAAATGCTTAAAACTTAGAGAAAATATGAATAATACTGAATTTGCCAGTATTCTTGGAGATATAAACTATTCTTTTTCTAGGATTTTAGGAGATTTAATAGGAGAGGTTTCATATCCTAAAATTGCTATGGTTACTGGTGTATTAGAAAATATTAAGCAAGAGTTTTATCGTCGTGTGGCCGAATCATATGAAGATAAAAAAATAATTGAGAATGGTGATATTAAAGAATATAAGCGCCTAAAATAAAGAGGCTGAAATGTCTAAAGATATTGATAATATTATTAAAAATGTTTTAGCTAATAATAAAGAAATCCATAACATGGAGAATCATATATCTAGAGACATGAATGACTTAAAAAGAAGCATCAAGCATATTAATACTCAAATTCAAAGTATTAATGATAAAATTGAACAAATTTTAGAAATTATGAATACTTTTACAATTATGCTGGAGGAAGAAGAAAATTCTGAAGATTATGAGGGAGAAGAAAATAGCGAATGGACGCCTTATGATGATGTTTCTTATGAGCCAGAAAATGAAGATGAGGATGAAGAAAATTTATAATGGCTAGTCTAGCTTTATTAGTATCTATAATTTTATTATTTACTATTCTAATCGGACCAATAACATACTGTTTAGTTAGGATTGGATTTCCATCTTTTTTAATTCATTTATTGGGAATAGTATGTATATTAATAGGAATTAATTTTTGTTGTACGGTTGCTCCTCTCTGGTATTTAGGTTTGATTCCGATTTATTTTGGATACATTAGTATTGTGAGAGCAAGCAAAAAACAAAGTGAAGGTTGACAAGACCTATTGCCGATGGTATACTTAGACCATCACTGGAACGATAACACTTTTGGAGAAACAAGATGAAGTTGGCAGATAAGACGATTGATACTCATAGTGCCGGGGTTGCAAGCAGGAATCAGTTTAATATTGCTCAAACCAGCAAAATGTTTAAAATCCTTTCAGATTCTCTTTATTCTGATAAGGTAATGGCGGCTATTCGTGAGTTGTCAACTAATGCTTATGATAGTCATATTTCTGCTGGCAATAAGAATCCTTTTAAGGTAACTTTGCCGACTGCTGCTAACCCAACTTTTATGGTGAGGGATTATGGTACTGGGCTTAGTCAAGAAGATATGGAGAACCTGTATACCACATACGGTGCTTCAAATAAGAATGATAGTAATGATTTTGTTGGTTGCCTTGGTCTAGGTTCCAAGAGTCCATTTGCCTATACAAAGAGTTTCACAACAGCTTCTTATTTTAATGGTAAGAAGTATACTTATGTTGCTGCTATTGATGAAAATGGTGTGCCTACTCTTAATCTCTTTAATACATCAAACACATCTGAGCCTAATGGTCTGGAAATTAGCTTTGCTGTAAAGCAACATGATTTCCAAGAGTTTAGTGATAAGGCTAAGAGGATTTTCCATTACTTTAGAATGAAGCCTATTATTGAGGGTGGTCTTCATAAAAATCTTCAAGATCACAAGTATAGCAATACCAATATTGTTATTAGTGGTGATGGGTGGAGGGTTTGCCGATTGAATAATGATACTCAATACTATCCGAATAGTTATCACCGTATTGATAGTGGTGTGATCGCTATCATGGGCAATATTGCATACCCTGTGCAAACAGCACAGATTATCGGTCAAGAAAAAGAGGAAATGCCAGACCATATTCAGAAGTGGAATAGGGCTTTCCAAAAAGCAGATATTGATAGCTGGAAGAGTTTTGTTAGTGAGATTATTAACTCCGGTCTTTATCTTGAACTGGACTTTGGTATTGGTGAACTGGAAATGGATGTTTCCAGAGAAGGTTTGCAATATACTAAGGATGTCATTAAGTCTTTGCGTAAAAAGACTCAAGAAATCTACATGGAAATGAAACAGGAGTTTTCTAAGAAGATTCAAGAGGCAAAGACAAAAGTAGAAGCTATCACTCTTTATTATACTATGAATGAACTTGCTGGTGGTTGGGGAGTTGGTGCATCATGGACTGACTCTAAGGGTAAGGATCATTCTATTAATTCTGGAAATGACTTGGAATATAAAATTCCTGCTGGTAAGAGTCTTTACGTTTTTAATTATAAGACTGCTGGTTTTAGGTCACGACGAATGGTGGCTCTTACAGATAAGATTCACCATGAGACATTGACAGGTAAGGGCTATAGTTACTGGAATAATGTTAAGAAGTCTGGTAAAATGGCTTTCTTTGTTTGTGATGTTAAGGGTGAAGAAACAGCAAAGAAGATTCTGACCAAGTATTGCAATCAAAATGACTGTTTTGCTTATATGATGCTTGATACCAAGGATCATACTAAAAGTATCGAAGGTTTTGATAAGTTGATAGAAGATGTTGGATCTGAAAATATTCTCAGGGTTTCAGACTACAAACATTTGACTCAGCATACTGGCCCTCGTAAAACTAGTGTTAAAAACAGTAAGGGTAGTGTCAGCGATCAAGATGTATTCTTTATCTATGGACATGATAAGGATAGTAAGAGTATTACTAATCCATACAATGATGCTACATATCTTAAGATGCTTACAGAAGATGAGTTGGAAGATTTTCTGGAACAGGATGAAATTATTTATGTTCCTATGCTTCGTTATAAAACAGAAGCGGATAGTGATTGTCCAGAAATCCAAAATATTTCTCGCATCTTTACTGATGCTGGACTAAATAGTATTGTAAAAGATTTGGCTGGAGATAATAAAATCTATGCGATCAAAAATGCTTTTGTTAAGAAACTGAAGAATGAAGGATACAATCTTGTTAGCTTCAATACCTTTTTTAAACGTCAACTAAAGGTTGTAGCCTCCAAGCATTTTACTAAGTTGGAATCTTTTAATGGTCTTGTAGAGTCGTGCAAGAAAGACTTTTATCATAGTCAGGAAGAACAGTCTGGTTCTTATAGGTATAATAATTATGGTTCAACGGAAAAACAGTTTTTGTTCCATATTCTAAATATCTTTGGATTGGATTATGTAAAATTTATCAAAAATCAAGACATGGTAGATATCTTGAATAAGAGTATGATTACGGAATTCTTTGCTAAGACTGTTCATGATTCAACATTTAGAATTGAAAGATTTAATCAATCTGATTACTTTGCTCATATTTCAAATATTATGAAGGGTATGGGCATGGATTCTGTTGAACCAAAGGATATTCGTTCTGCTAACATTGCATACAATACTTTAGCAAACTTGATAACCAATTGTTTGTATGTTGGGGCTAATGCTGATAAGGGTGTGGATTGTTTGAAGATCATTCGTGGAGATTCTAACAATAAACTAAAAACATGGACCATCAAGGATATTAGAGATAGCCTTAAAAGGCTTATTGATCAGAATCCTATGATTAAGTTTATTATGGGAATCCATCAAGTGAGTGGCGATATATCTGATCTTGGTAAGAAGAATCCTATTAGTCAACTTGATGATACTCGTTCTTACTATAATAATAGTAAAAACTGGATAACTCAAATGAGTCAGGAAAATATTGACCTATTTAAAATTCAGTTGAGTAGTCTTATCAAGTAGTCTGGAATTTCTCAAGACCCCTTGACAAGTTTGACGATTAGTGTAAAATAGTAGTATCACAGGTATCGAAACTTTAATTTCTTAGGAGTTGGATTATGAGCGTTCCGTTTATGTTTGTGGATGGTAATTTGACGCTGGTTCTTAATAATCAGAGTTATCAGGTTTTGCCAGATCATATTAACTATAAGATGATTCTGGATGTTCTTCCTACAGCAACAGAGGAAGAATTGGTAGAGATTGTGGATGTTGAAAAGGCTGTTGCGTCTTTTAGCGATGGTCTTGTGGAGATTAAGAATGGTCAGGTTACTTATGAGGGAGAACCTGTTCATGGTAGTATTAGTAAGAGAATTCTAGAGTTTATGAGCAAGGGACTGCCATTTCAACCTCTTGTTAATTTTCTGAATAATCTTATGGAAAATCCTAGTATGCAGAGTCAAAAGGAGCTTTATGATTTCCTTGAGCATGAACATCTGCCAATTACTGAGGACGGTCACTTTCTAGCTTATAAGGCTGTTCGTAGTGATTATAAGGATAAGTATCGTGGAGTATTTGATAATAGTGTTGGTCAAGTTGTTACTATGCAACGAGCAAAGGTTGATGATAATCGTGCTAGAGGCTGTTCTGATGGACTTCATGCTGGTGCATTGAATTATGTTGCTGGTTACGGAAGTCTTGAGAATGGTGATAAGATTGTTATCGTTAAGATTAATCCCAAGGATGTGGTTAGCGTTCCTAGTGATTGTAATTATGAGAAGCTTCGTACTTGCCGATATGAAGTAGTTGGAGAATATCAGGGCGAACTACTCAAGCCTCTTTATTCATCAAATTTTGATGACTACGAGGACGAGGATGATTATGATCATGAATATAGCTGGGCATGGAATGACTCAGAAGAGTATGAAGATGACGAAGAAGATATCGATGAAGATGAAGATGATGAGGATGATTGGCAGAATCAGTACTAATTTATGCTATCAAGCAATTTACTTGCTGTTTTTGTGATATGGATGCTGGTAGAAATGATGACGGAACTTATTTTAAGCCCAGCATTGTTATGCAACACAAGAAGAAGTTTCTAAAAAAAATCAATGAGTTTCCTGTTAAGCCTAGCTGGGTAGTTCCTCGTAATGGAGTTCCTCAAAATAGATTTTATAGGTAAATTCTATGCACGAAGATTATGATTATGGAGATGATTATGATTATGACGATAGTCAGGATGATTTAGAGAAAAAGTATAAACACTATTTTAAGTTCGATCCAACAGCTTGGGACGCTTGGGGTAAAATGTTATATGACGCTTTGAATAATATAGTTGAAACTTCTCCAAACGTATGGTATATTGGCGGTTTTCCGAATAAGTCATTTCCTGTGAATAGTTACTTCTCCAATGCTGGTAAGGGTAATTCCTTCCAGTATTTGGGGAATAACTATGATAATGTTAAAGTATGGAAGAAAAAATATTTTATACATGATCCTATTGATGGTATGTATTTGAATCATCTGAAATCTAATGCTGTTCACTTTTTAAAACAGCCACACTATTATAAGAATATGTTTGATATTCTTAATTAGGAATAAGTTATGAAAAATAGTGAATGGTATCTTATAAAAGATTTACGAGAATTTATAGATCATGCAAGAAAACTAGTCTTTAAGTTTTTTGGAGAAATGAACCAAAGTTCTCCAGATTCTTTTACTAGTATGTTATCTTTAACAGGGCCGGAAAAAACAGAAATGGATAATACGTTAACTTTTAATGAGTGCGAGATCATAGTCAAAAACTTTATCAAAACAAAAGTTAATAGGCGTACTAAACTTCTAGAGCATTACATTAATGATAAAATACTTACCAAAATACTAGAAGCTTTTAATAGTAGAATGATAAGTAATATACTAAATAAATTAGTTAATGACGGATTGTTGGAAACGGCATTTGATGAAAAAACAAATGACTTTATTTTTTGGGTAAAAGAAAATGATATTAAAAAACAAAATCCAGAAACCGATTGATAATGATATTCATCTAAAGTATAGATGTCCAAAATGTGGTCAAGATCATTGGTTATCTTATAAAGAAGCTTCAACTAAAAACTTTAAAACAGTATGTTACTGTGGAAACGTTTTTAAAGTTAAAAGAATTGCTGGTTTTAAGTTAAAATTTCATAAGCCGGAAATAAAAACTAAAACTAATACAACAGACGTTTCAGATACAGTTCAAAAAAGTATTTCAGAAGAACTACTGACAAAGGCTATTACCACTTTAACAAATTATGGTTTTACTAAATCTGAAGCATCAGACATTATAAAAAAATCATATGAAAAAAATCAAGTTGATGATCTAACTATTTTGGTTAAACAAACATTGGAATCATTGAGGAACTAATTATGTCAAACTCTATCAGACCAGCATCGTTTAATGATATTATCGGTCAAGCTGAAGTTGTACAACGTCTGAGGATTGTCTCGCACGGTTGTTTAAATTCATCTGGCGTGATGCCTCATACTTTAATTGATGGGCCTCCTGGCCTTGGTAAAACTACAATAGCGGGTGCTATAGCAAACGAACTCAATGCAAACCTTCATGTTGTAAACGCCGCAAATATTCGTAGTATTAAAAATATTTTACCATATTTAATGGGTATTGCGCCAAGATCAGTATTGTTTATTGATGAGATTCATAGACTTCCCAAGATTGTAGAAGAATTTTTGTATCCTGTAATGGAAGATTTTGTATTAAATATTACAATTGAAGATAAGCCAGAAACAATAGATTTACCAGTATTTACTATTGTTGGTGCTACTACTAGTGGTGGACGTTTAAGCCAACCATTTTATGATAGATTTACTATTAAGGAACATTTATCCTTTTATAGTTGTGATGAACTAGCTAAACTAGCCGGATTGAACGCCACAAAACTCGGACTAAATGTTTCTGAAGATGATCTTTTGGAGATAGCAAAAAGAAGCAAGGGAACACCAAGAATTTTAAATGCCAGACTCCAGTGGTATAAAAATTATATTTCTTTCTATAAAGATAAAGAAGTAAATATTGATGAAATTTTTAATAGTCAGGGAATTGATTATAGAGGACTAGACGTTTATGATAGATTGTATTTGGAAGTATTAGTAAAAGCAAAAGGTAATGCTCTGGGACTAAAAAGTATTTCATCTTTAAGTGGCATAGCTATTGAAACTATTGAAAACAGTATTGAGCCATTTTTAGTTAGGGCCGGATATGTGCATAGAACCCCAAAAGGTAGAGTTATAGGCACTATGCAATAAAACTATACTGTCAATCTAAAATAATTTACTGCCTCTGTAATACTACAATCGGTCATTTCTTTCCTTTTTATTCATATTAAAAGGAATAGATATTAATATTAAAGTCGATTGTAGTGTATTTAATAAAGTAAAAATAATTTCAATATTGAGGGCAGTATATGGTTTTTATACTGGTATTAATATATTCTATATTATTTAGTGCTACTAGTTATAGTGGTACTATATCTCCATCTACTGATGATACTAAACATATTGAATTTGGATCAAAATTTAAATATGTTCTAAAAATAATAGGACAATATCAAAATGATGATTTATTTTTTGGGTCAGCAGTAGCTATCAGTCCAAATTATATATTAACAGCAGCACATATTGTAGATAAATCCAAAGGATGTTTTATAGATTATAATAATAAAGTATATTCTGTAAATAAAGTTATACAACATCCTAATTTCAAGAATAATGATTTTGATTGTAATGATATTGCAATATTAATACTAGATAATAGTTTAGATTTAGATATTTATCCAAAATTATATAATACTAATGATGAAGTGGGACGAATATGCTATATGTCTGGTTTTGGTTTAACGGGAGACTTTAATACAGGGTTTCACAAAGACGATGGAAAAAGGAGGGCAGGCTCTAATATAATAGATAAAATTGAAAAAAATATGTTAATATGTTCTCCTTCTTTGGAATCTGATAAAACAGAATTAGAATTTTTAATAGCAGGAGGAGATAGCGGCGGTGGTTTATTTATTAATAATAAATTAGCAGGAATAAATTCTTGTTTATTTGCTAGGGATAAAAAAGGTGACGCTTCATATGGAGATGAAAGTGGACACACCAGAATTAGCTATCATATTGAATGGATAGAAAATACTATTAAGGAGACGCAAAATGCGCAGAAGAAAAAATAGTTGGGGTTTATTGCCTTATGAAAGAGAAGATTTGCACGGTTTATCTAGTGATAGTGGGCAGTATTTAGGATGGGAGATTACTAAATTTGACATACAAAATTTATGGAATTATGCGACGGGCAGAGGCGTTGTTGTTGCCGTAATTGACACTGGATGTGATCTCAATCATAATGATTTAAAAGATAATATAATAGAAGGTAAAAATTTCATAGAGTTAGGTCAAGACCCAACCGACCACAATGGTCATGGTACTCATGTCAGTGGAACAATCGCCGCCTGCAACAACAATAAAGGTATGGTGGGTGTTGCTCCAGAAACTAAAATAATGCCTCTCAAGGCTCTTAATGATGAAGGACAGGGTGATCCAGAAGCCATAGCAAAGGCTGTGATTTATGCAGCGGATCGCCGAGCGGACTTTATTACTATGTCTTTGGGTTCTCCTTCTCCATTTATTGGTATAGAAAAAGCTATAAAATATGCTGCTAGTAAAGGAATAGTAACATTTTGTGCTGCTGGTAATGCTGGAGAAAGATCTCCTATTATGTATCCAGCTAAATATTCAGAAGTAATATGTATTGGAGCCATTGATAAAAATTTTAATAGGACATCTTTTTCTTGTTCTGGTGAAGAACTAGACTTTTTAGCACCAGGGCATGAGATAGTAAGTACTGTACCAAATAATGGTTATGCTATTATGAGCGGAACTAGTATGAGTAATCCATTCGCTGTTGGTTGTGCTAGTCTTTTGCTGTCTCATAATATTAATAATAAAACAAAACTTGCTACGTCTGATGACTATATAGATATTTTTAAAAAGCTGTCAAAGCATCTATCTGATCCAAAATACGCAGGCAAAAAAGAATATGAGGGATATGGTATACTATATCCGGTGATCTAAGTATATCTTTGCTAGGTTTTAATTTCATATTTGCGATCCATTCCAAATTTATCTTTTATTTTTCTTAATAGATTTATATCCACCATATGTTTTGGTATGGCATATGGGTGTTCATTGACAAATAACTCTATAAAAAACCCCATGTCGGTCAAGTATGCGCAAAGTTCGTCTGCATTATCCACATTATTGCAATATTCAATAAATACTAGCGCATCTATGTTATGATTAGTATTTCTTTTAGTTTTAGATTGAATTAAATTTATACTATCTTCAATAAGGCTAATTAAATATTTATAGTCTATATTATTATATTTAAATCTATCATAGTATAGTGTGCTAACGTAATCGGCTCCAGCGCATACTGATTGTTCCATCCATCCAGGAAATATATGATCATCATGATGACTATTTAATATTTTTATATTAGGTCTCGCAGTATTGGTTTGGGTATGCTCTATATATCCTAGATTTATATTAATTGCACCATTTTTAAGAAAAGGCATATACATCATACCAGTACCAGGACCTGTAATATAGAGATCTATATTTTGTAAAAATTTCATTTGATCGCTAAAGCAATTAAATTTAGCCCAGTCAATATATTTTATTTGTATAATATTTTGTTGAGTATTAAAATATTCTATAACATTATCTATAATTTTTTGTTCTTCTACACTATATCTTTTATTATGGACTATAATACCTTGAATAGGACTATTGATTAATCTATCATGTTCAGCCCCACAAGTTTGCATTATTCGTTTTTTAAACTTATAGATAGCATCATATTTTTTACCATACAATGTATATTGTTTGGATATAACTCTATTACCAGTGTTTCCGGTACCACATATTAAAGTATTAAAAATAATATTTCTATCTATTTTAGGATAGTTAAGTATCTGTTTAGTTTTAGAAAATAGTCGTATTGCTTCATCAGCAGTTACTTTGTTATTAGTCCAATCATTCGTTAGATATACAAATGGAGAATCGTCGTATCCAAATTTTACAGATGCTAAATATACTGGGTATAGACCATCAAATAAGGCGTGTCCGACATTTCCGTACCAAAGATTATCGCTTAATAGGCCAAGTGAAATACTCTCAATGTTTGGATAATTGTATGTTAAAAAAGTTTGTATATTACTTTGACTATCAAATATTTTGATGTTGGGTCTCCATCCATAGGTATTGGTCCACTTATTAACATATGGAGGTTTTTCTTTTGGGTCAGTAGTAAAATACCAAAATTGATTATCTAGATAATAAAGATTAGTATATTTAATACTTAATTGATCAGTACTATCTATAGTTTCAAAAAATGTATTAAACATACTAGTCTATGAATAGAATTTCTTTATTATGTAACTCGAATGGTTTGTCTGGTTGTGTTAGCAATATTTGTTTATATTTTTCTGTTTGTAGTTTCATATCTCTTGTGTCTCCTATTCCACCTTTATCGCTAACCCCAAACGCAAATTTATCAGAAGGCACAATAGTCACATCATGATAATGAAAATAATTATTTAGATAGCTTTCATCATTCCAGCATGGTTCAAAATTAATTAATTTATCAGCGATTTGATTTTCTTTTAAAGTTTTACACATGTTAATAACATTATCTTTTTTTCCACCAAAAAATGCTCCATAACAATAAGTTTGCGTTCTTGGTGAACCAAGTGGCACACAAGCTTTTGACTTTGGATTTCTTTCGAAAGGTTTGTTTTTAATGTCAATAGCGTAACTCCTATTGTTGTAGTGCTCGCCAGCAACAAGATCACCAATAAACCATGTTTCATCAAAAGGCCTAGTAATATTTGTATCAGCATCAAAATAGAATAAATAATCACAATTTTCTTGATATAATTTAATTATATTTTCAAATTTAGAATTAGTACCATCAACCCAGCTTTTGTGTTCATTATGAATATATTTATATGGAATATTTACAAGATATTCTGACGGGTCGGTGTCTGTGAAAATATAAAAAATAATATCAGCACTGCCTTTATAATGATACATGAACTTTTTGATAAATCTTATACCAAGAATAAAGTATGCATTTGTACAAACAATAGCAATCCCTATAGTGTTCTGCATATATGTATTAACCTCCCGGACCTGCACAATATTATTCTGAAGCTAGCAATCTTGCAAGTGATAGAAATTTTAATTTAGCCTTGACAAGCCAGAAACGATGACGTAATATACTCTATATACACAAATTATCACTTAATCAACGAATAAAATGAAAGACCCCGAAAATAGAAAAGACAGCAGAAGGCAAAGTCTTCAAAACCACAATCGTTCGAAGAAAGATATTTCAGAAGAACAGAAATTTATGAATAAAGCTAAAAAACAGCTTAAAAAAAGAATCGAAGAATCAAGAGCTGATGAAGCTTGGGAAGCTTGGGAAGATTGGGAATCTACATAATGAAATATTTAGAGGAATTAGTTCCAGGAAGTATTTTTTTATATAATAATAATAAATATTTTTTATCTGCTGATTTTAAAATTAATAAAAGCCAAACAAAAAAACTATGTTTGAATTTTGAAAATGGATATAGTCAATGGTTAGACGCTAATACTATGGTTGATCTATTAGATCTCTATTATAGAGATATTGATGGTAATATTTTGTCATTAAAAGAATTTAAACAAAATGATCAAACCATATCAAGTTAAAAATTTTTTAATATCTTTATTTTGGCATATCTATTCGGGATACCCTAAAGCATCAAAAGAACAAATATTATACAGGTTTGGTATTTGTCGTACATGTGAATTTTTCGACACTAAAAATAACCAATGTTTACAATGTGGTTGTTTTGTTAATGATCGTAAAATTTTTATGAATAAATTAGCTTGGGGTGATCAACAATGTCCTATAAATAAATGGGACAAAATTAATACAATCTCATGATATATTTTTGGTGTAGTGTATCGTGTATTTATATAGTATATAACGACATGGTATATCATGCAAATAAATCGGCCAATATCTTTTGTTCAATGGCTATATGATCAGGTAAATATACAGGATCTTAACGGGTCAGAGAATAGTCGCTTAGTAAGAGTTTACGGCAGCAATAATGCTGGCAGCGGATTCGTATCATATTCTCCAGAATCTAATATTAATTCACTATCATCTCTGCAAAAATACCAATCTGTAATAATTCAAAGCTTTGATTCTTCTCCGTATAGTCTATCGATACCTTCTGGGTTTCAACAAGTAGAACCTCCTTCGTTCATAGTTGCTAGAAAAAATTTAGAAATTATTACTTATTATGGTGAAAATTTAGTTCTTAAAGACTCTATTTTTGATAATAAAATTACAAAAATATATGCAATAAATTCTTTTGGTTCAGGATTTATTTCCTATAATCCATTGTCTAATATTAATTCTTTATCTTCTTTAATTAAATTTAATACTTATTTATTTCAACATAAAAATGATTTTACTCCATATGTTATTTACAAAGCCCCCACTGATTATCAGATAAATTATAGCCAACAAGCATCTGTTATAACTTGTCAATTAAATAATCATAATTTAATAACTGGTCAAACTATTAATTTTTATCCTATTACTGGTAATACTGCTGTGGGCCAATATGTTGTAAATAAAGTTATTAATTCAGCAGAATTTACGGTATTATCATCAATTAATAATATTACTGCTGGTTCAGCTATTATTAATAGTCAGTCAGTAATGGGTTCTTGCTGTTTCTACTTGAATACTAGTAATGGTGGACAACAATATTTTGATTGTCAAGAAATGTTAGAGTCAGAATGTAATATTCCAAGACCACAAACAATTAGCACAATTTTTAAACCGTTCAAAACATGTAATAATGCTGATTGTAATTCTAGTATAATTATTACAACAACCACAACTAATATACCTACTACTACTACTACTACTACTAGTAACGTTACCACAACTAGCGGCCCCACCACCAGCGGCCCCACCACCACCAGCGGCCCCACCACCAGCACAACTACTACGGTCCCACCATGTCCTACATATAATTGTACAGGAAATATTTTTTATCCTGTTATAAATTGTTCATCTGGAACCACATTCTATTGTGATTCTTGTACTTGTGAAACAACAAGAACAAGTACTGGTCCAACAACAACGTCTGGCCCATTGGTTTCTTTTTTAGGCACATATAGCATTAATACTAATATTATTTTTGTTGAACCTAATGATATTAATAAAATTAAATTGGGTTCAACAATATCTGGTTCTGGTATACCAGAAAATACTGTTATTACTTATATTAATAATTCTAATGATAATTATATTAAAATTAGTAATAATACAACTGAAACACAACAATTAGAAACATTATTTTTATCTACATCTTTAAATACTATCATAGGACAAATTAGTCCAAGTATCAATATAATTATTATTACTCAAGATAATAACAATAATTTAAACAATGTAAAAGTTCGAGATATAGTTTTTGGATCGGGGATACCATCAAATACAACTATTACTGGTATAGATAGAGTTAATAGAATTTTAGCTATTAACAAAACACCTTTAATTAATGATAACATCTCTTTGCAATTTAGTCCCGCTCCAACAACCACCGCAGGAGTAACTACCACAACCAGCGGAGTTACCACAACCAGCGGACCTACCACAACCAGCGGAGTTACCACAACCAGCGGAGTTACCACAACCAGCGGAGTTACCACCACCAGCGGAGCAACAACAGCTAATGTTACCACCACAACGACAAGAGCAATAGGAAGTTGTTTAATATCTTCAGCGACTCCTTCATGGCTTGCGTCCAATAATATTTCATCGATACAGCTAGCGCAGATTGATTTGTCTTATGATAATTGTTCTGTACCAAGTATTCCTAGTTCAAATATAGGATCAATATATTATTATATTGAATACAATATTGTTAATACCAATAATTGGATATTGAATACTACATTAACTACATCATATTTAAACTTTAAAGTATATACACAAGCCGTATTTCCATCAATAAGTGGATATTCTGGTGGTGCTAGATTCAGAATAACCATGATGTATTATGATAATCAAAATAATCCGATATATAGTAATAGTATAATTACTCCATATATATCTTATACTGATCCTAATGTTTCTACTAATATTGTTCCGCCAATACTAAGGGCTAATCCAGATTTTCCTGGTCAAGCACTATCTAACACATATTTGTTTAATATAAACGATTTTACAGTTAATTGTCAAGTACAACGAAGTTTTGACAACGGCTTATCTTGGAATGATGTAGATTTTATTAATATACTAGCTAATAGTGGTAATTATACTACAACAGCAGTTAATACTCCGTCATTATGGAGAGCACGAGCATATGATATTAATGGTGTTATACCAAGTGCTTGGAGCACTAATTATATTTATAATATAGGAAATATTACTCCTCCTTTAATAAATAGAGTTAATAAAAATTTAATAATTAATAATATTAATAATTTTAATGTAGGCATTCAACTACAGAAAAGTATGGATAATGGTATTTCTTGGATAGATGAAGCTATATATACTATAGAAAGTAATCGTACAAGTGTTTTTGTGTTGAGTAATATTCAAAATGGTTATTACTGGAGAGTTAGGTTTTGGTCTTTAGGAGATGGTACAGATGTTACATCCTGGGCGGAGTTACCACAACCAGCGGAGTTACCACAACCAGCGGAGTTACCACAACCAGCGGAGTTACCACCACCAGCGGAGTTACCACAACCAGCGGAGTTACAACTACCAGAGGGGTCACAACCACCGAAACACCAACAACAGAATTACCTCCTCCAAAAATTATTTCTATTGGATGTTACGACAATTTATCTAGTCCGCAACAAAATGTAAAATATATAGTACTAAAATTTGCTCATCCAAACATTAATACTAATATTAAAGCTTTTGAAATAGAAGCTATTAATATTATTAATTTTTCTGTTTTTGATAGAAGGTTTGTTAAAGCCGACACCACCGGCGGCGGAATATATACCGTATATATAGAATTACCATTAAATAATAATAGTTTAATATTTAGAATTAGATCTATTAGTGTTGAATTTTATCTATTTAATATTAATGGTCCTATTAGTCCATGGATAGATTTTCCAGGGGTATATAATTATCAATTTTGTTCTTCCACCACTCTCGCTCCCACAACTACGGCTAATATAACCACAACCAGCGGAGTTACAACTACTAGCGGACCTACCACCACCAGCGGAGTTACCACAACCAGCGGAGTTACCACAACCAGCGGAGTTACCACCACCAGCGGAGTTACCACAACCAGCGGAGTTACCACTACTAGCGGACCTACAACCACTATTCCACCATTCAGTGATGATAAGTGTTCAATTATTACTGCTAATGCAGGATGGTTCGATGATAAGCCTAGTATCCCAGGAGAACCCATTGCATCAATACAATTAAGATATAATAATGCTTGTTTACCAATATCGTCATATTCTACAAATATAGGATATATTAGAGTTTATGTTTCTTATAATATTTCTGGTATTTGGATGACATCCGAACAATCACCATACTATAAAACTATATATGGTAATATGACATCAGATTTAGCACGTTTACCAAATACGGTATATGCTTTCCCAATATTTCCATTAAATAATAATCAATATTTTTCTGGTACTGTTATTTTTAAAGTTAGAATAATATATAATATCGGTGGATCAAATCAAACAAGTACAAATGAGGTTATTACAAATAGTCTTACTTATGATAGTCGTACAACAACCACCACACCAGCTGCAACGTCAACTACCACTCAGCCTCCCGCAACATCTACAACTACAACTACAACTACAACTACAATTTCACCATCAGTACCAGGAGCATGTTGTTATTTTGTTGTTAATCCAATAGATGGTAGTATGACATACATGGATTGTGTAAATAATCTTACTAAACAACAGTGTAGTGCTCCATTGCCAGCAAGTCTATTTTCTGTATTTTTTGCTACTAAAATGTGTAGTATGAATATGTGCGGTGGCGGTACGACTTCTACAACAACTATTCCCACAACGACCACAACCACTAGCACAACGACCACAACGACCACAACGACCACAACCACCACGACTACAAGCACAACCTCAACAACTAATGTTCCTAAGAGATGGTCTATTAATTGTGGTGATCAAATAGAGGTTATGGCCTATTGTTATCAATTACCATCTTATATTGAAACAGGTGGCGAATACATTTCTGAACAAGAGTGTAACGAGGCATTACCAAGTAGTAGATGTTTTGGAGCGTGTTGTAACGGCGATGGAGAGGGAGTTCCCGCTCTTTGTTATGATAATATTAGACAGCCTCTTTGTACAGGCGGTGGTACTGGACCATTTAAGAAAACTTTTTATCCTCAACAGTCTTGTGCAGATATTAATTTTTGTGCAACGACCACAACTACACCGCCTCCGTTTGGAGCATGCTGTGTAAATAATCAAAATAATTATTATTGTGCTAACAATATACCTCAATTAATTTGTATTAATAATTATAATGCTACTTTTTATCTTAATGCTATTTGTGATGATATTAATTGTGGACCTAATACTACAACAACCACTAGCACAACAACATCTACAACTGTTGTTCCAACAACATCTACCCCGATAAATTGTGCTTGTTGGCAGAAATGCAGCACCCAATCTCTAGGTTCGTTTAATATAGTTTACAAACGCACCAATTTGCCAGGATGTGATTATTCCTTAACTGCTTTAGAATATTATTCTCCTCCTTTTGGAGATGTTTGTGTATATCCAGATCCGACATCAGAAACTGATAATTGTGATTGTAATGTGTCAAATATACCCATAAGAGATAATTATTGTTTTGATGAATTAAATATATCTTCATTAGTCGGAGATAATAGTTTTATTATAGATAATCCTGCTAGAAGTCCAGAACAAAATTATAATGTGTGGAGAAATTTCACTATTGATTATAGTGATAATTCATACTTTAGAATCATTAAATCGTCAAATTCTCCAATGCCACAAAGCACAATAGAAGAATGGCAAAATCAACTGGGTGTTCCTGTTAACTTGCAGTTTACGCATCCAACCAGAGGAGTTATAACTATACAAGTTTTTCTTGATTTTGCATATGAGGATACTCTAGTTCTTAAATGCCCAACAAGATTGTCTCCTACCAGTACAACTTCAAGTCCAGCCATACCAAATTGCGGAGAGACAGGTTTTAACAGAACAACAACCACTACATCAACAACATCAACAACATCAACAACCACTACATCAACAACAACCACGCAATCACCAGGAGCATGTTGTCTCCGTAATGGTGCTAATGATTATTATTGTGCTGATAATATACCTAGACCAATTTGTGATGGTCCTAATGAACAGTTTTATGCTAATGTAATGTGTAATAGTATTAATTGTCCACCAACTACAACAACGGTAGCCCCAACAACAATAGCTCCTATAACAACGGTAGCTCCAACAACAATTACACCTACAACAACGGTAGTTCCAACCACAACAATAAGACCTACAACAACGGTAGCCCCAACAACCACTTTAGCACCAACCACTAATTAGGAATTTATAATATGACTATTAAATCAAATAAAATAACTATTTTAGGAGGCGGTGGAGGTAATGGTTCAGACCAAAATAATGGTATCGTCGGCGGATGCTGTACTGTTCCAACACCCCAAGGACCACCAGATACTTATTGGACATGGCCACCGTATACGCTACCATCCTTTTCAATTAGTGATACTTTTGTAAATGAATGGTATAACAGACATTTTTTAGCAGAAAATTTATTTATACCTGTGGGAGAAACACATTATACATTATTATATATTGAAAAACTTAAACCAGAATTTGGTGGAACAATATCTTCTGTATGGGGTAAAAGAATAAATGCTTTATATGCTCCTGGGAATTTATTTATTGAAAATCTTATAGTATTTGGTAATCCATTGGGTTGGCAATGTGAAACAAAACAACACAGAGGGTTAGGAATTAAAAAAAATAATATAGATAATACATATGATACAACCAGCGTTATTATGACCGAAGGCATGTTTATATTAAATAATATTTGTAAACTTGAAAAAGTTGGTGGTTATATTTTTGAAGTAATGAAATATATTTCAAATTCTTCTTTTCCCAAAGATCAGCCTAAAAAAAGAATGATTGCTGATTATGAAAGCTTTTTATCACAATCTAATTTTATTTATCAAACTACAGAACCTAACAACACAACACATAATGACTATATCAATAATAATAAAGTATATAGCTTTATCAATAATGATTCTGAAGGTAAAAATATAATTAAAAACTATATAGCATCTTTATCTGATATTACTAATAATAATTCATATATTACTGGATGGAATTCTCTAGCATGTACAGATAATATAACCACTACGACTCCAGAACCTAGTTTGACCCCACAAAATAATACATGGCAATGGAGTATTCCGTCTATCAAACAAGCCTTAAAAGATCCTTGGTTTGGTTGGACAGAGGACGGCTATCCTGTAGACGATATAGTACAATCATTATTTCCCGATGGATGGCCCAGAAACATTAATTTGAATATTTTACACTCTCAGTTTGGAGCGTCAATCTTAGATTTCAATAGTGATCAAAAAGAAATTATCCAACAGGCTATTTTTATGAATCATTGGATTAGATGTCGATCTTATTATATAAATATTTGTGAAGCATCTAAAATATATAAACAATGGGTTAATGATACTAAACAATCAAATGATGATATTATTATAAATAGTTTATATGACTATAAAGATAGTAATGAAAATATTATTATTAAAAATGGAATTAATACAGCAACCCTTAAAGCTGCTTATAATAACTTTTATTTTAAAAAATATTTAATTGAAACAGTACAATTATATAAATATATAACTCCTCTTGTTGCAGGAAATACTAGCTTTGCAGGGTTTACTTCGTGGTTTAGATCATATGATTTTGCTGCTACTATAGACGCTTTTAATGGCTCAGGATCAATATCAAATAATGAAACTAAATTAGTAGACGGAGTATTAAGACATAGAATATCTTGGGAAGAAGCTCTTGGAGATCCGCAAGTTAACTATACCATCAATGGACAGTCTGTACCAACACATTTAGCTTATATTTTTGGTAATAACTTATCATTAGGCCCAATCAATATAGCATAGGAAAACCATTATGCCAACTACCACATCTCAACCATGTATAACTATTAAAAAATGTTGTCAATATGATAAAGATAGACAACTAATAGACACTATCAATAGATCAACACAAGAATGGTGTGAACAAGAATCTCCACAAAACAATGCTAATAGAAGCTATAATATATGGGCAGATGAATGTCCAACTAGCACAACCACAACCACAACCACAACCACAACTACCACAACCACAACATCTACAACTACTACAACACCACAACCAATATCATGTTGTTATCCTTCGTCTAGTACATGTAGTGATAATATACCTCCACAAGACTGTATCAATGCTGGGGGCGTTATAGTTCCAACTTGTGTAGATGTTAGTGTTTGCCCAAAAGTAAAATGCTGCGAACCTAACGGAACTTGTACTGAAGTTGATTCATCGCTTCAATGTGTTGGTGAAATTGTAGGTAATTGTGCAGAGTGTACGGATAAAAGAGGATTTTATTGTTCTAATCCTAATAATTGTAATAATACATATCAATTTGATCAAAATAATAATAAATATGAACAAAATACTCCAGAAAATAATAGGTTTGTTAAAAATAATGGTACAACAGGGTGTGGTTCTTGCCCACAAACAGCCTGGTGTTGTAGTTTTGATTCTGAAGATCCTTTTAATCCTGACATAGCTCCAATATGTGTCACAGCATCCTCAGCAGAAGAATGTGTGGATGGAGGTATATTCATATATGGTCTCACTGGCACAATACCATTTCCAAATATTATAGGTAATTATAAATGGGAATTGCCTAATGATTCAAACTCCCCGCCTATTTTTACTCCAGAGAATGTACCAACAACCACTCTTGCTGGAACAACCACATTAGCCCCAAACCCTGTAACTGCTTGTTGTCATGATTATTTAATGATACTTTTACCAAGTTGTTTGGATGTTACCGTTCTATTATGCTCATTATTAGGTGGAACTCCTTATTTTGATAAAATAACTAAAGAGCCTATAACATGCGCACAAGCATATGACGCATACAACGGTTGTGATTTTGCTGTATATTGCAAAAAAAATGAATTGTGTTCGTATACCAGCTATAGTTCATGTATCAATAGTGGAGGTTCTCCTTATCCTGATGCCTCACGATGTTGATTAAAAATTACATATTTGACTTCTCTATTGGAACTCTTATTATTTGATATGGTGAAACCATTCAATGGAGAAGTATTATGCCCATTTCAACAATAAACAATCAATATAATTTTAATTTAATTAAAGATGATCTATTTAACCATATAGATAATCTCATTAAAAATAATCACAGTTTAACAGTACTAGTTCCACACGTTTGCAATAATGTTGATGCTTTTGGTGCTGGTTTTGCTGGTGCTGTAGCTAGAAAATATCCAATAGTCAAAGATAACTACCATATGCTCGGACCATCTTTCTTAAAAAGAAACCTTGGTTATACTCAATTTATTAATATTCCTAATAGTCTAAAAAATAATTCTGAAATTGTTTTTTGTAATATGATTGCGCAAAATGGTTTAATTTCTAAAAATAATAAGAGGCCTCTAAATTATTTAGCATTATGTAGATGTATGGTGAATATTGTTAAATATATTCAAGATAATAAAAAAGATAATAATATTCAGATACATGCTCCAAAATTTGGTAGCGGTCTAGCTGGTGGTAATTGGGGTTTTATTAGCTATTTAATTGATGATATTTGGACTAATACTGACGTTTTTGTATATGATAATAAAAAATAAATTTGACCGATATGCACCCATAAGTTACACTAGCTTACGGAGGATTTGGCATGAATAACATTGAATGTGCTAATTTTTTAAGTTGGTTGTGTAATAGATTGCAAAATAAGTATCATGAAGATGAAGATATTATTAATAAAATAAAATATATATTGGATAATAAAAAGGTTGTGGATGATAGAATTAGTGTAAAATTTATTGGTGCTTTATGCAATAAATATTATCCTGGATTCGAATTAGAACAAACCCCTGATTTAAAAATGGGGTATTCTAATGAAGAAAAACAAGAAATATATAATTTAATTTCATCAGTAGTTATAGATACTATTAATAATCAAACATAAAGGAGAAACAATGCCAAGTCTTACTGTAGATTTAAACACTTTTAAAGTTAATGTTACAACATCATCTTCTGAGTCAGAAAATAATGTTAGAGCTTTAGCTTCCGAGTTATATAATAATCAAAATCCTAGAGATATTCTTAACACAATAGAATCTGTACAGGGCGTTATTTCAACCGTTGTTATGGACCATGATGGAGTTGAAGTTGTACTATCATCATCACCACTAACAGAATAATATTATGTATTTTTTATTGATTATAGCTTGTTTTATTGGAATATATGACGGATTACAAAGAATTCATTTAGTCAAAAATGGCCTAAAATCTGGCATTAGTCCCAGTAAAAATTTAGCAAGTTTCTTATTCTTTGATCAAATAGATCAATAATTCTTTTATAAAAATCTTTTATAGTGTATTAAGTGGTGTCAACAACCACTAAGGACACCATAATGATTCCATATATTAGTCATCCGTCTGGCATTATTAATAATCGTCAGCAAATTTTTGTTATTAATAACAAACCGGCTTATCCCTCAGTAGTGGCTGAAACTTCTCATGTATACAGATTAAAAGAAATTCCATATGTTGCCCCTATTATTAATTTGAATTTGGGTCAAAAAATTTATACTAAATAAAGAAATAATATATGACAATATCATGTTCAGAAAAATTTGAAAGACAAATAAATTTGAAACTCAAATTTTTTGATACAGCTATGGATGACTATCAGAGCGCTGTTAGAGAATATTATGAAGATAATACAAGACCTGTCCCATGTGATTTTTGTAACCGTTTCTGTAAAGCAAAAACAGATGGAGAAGGATTAGTATTAATAAAACCTAACAATAAAGAAGACCTTAAAGAATATTATAAATGCAATAGAGACTATGTTAAATCAGTGATGTTAAATGAAAAAAGACTAGAATCTATTAGAAAATTAAAAATTTTTATTAGCACATGTAAACCTGTTTTTCCTAGTGGCAGTTCTGTTGGAGGCGCTTTGCCAAACTATTTACCTGCAAACATAAGAAGTAATTTAGTATGGCAAGAAACAATAAAAACAGTAACCGATGTTATAATAAAACAAGAAGTTACACGAGAATATTATTTAGAAGAAATACCATTACCAAATTTTTATGGTCAAAGTAATGCTAGATATCCAGATTGGGTTTCACAAGTAGGAGTATCTTGTTCAGACATAACTGATTTATCTGTTATTTCTATCCCTAAAAATAGTTTTAAAAGAGAAATTAAAAAATATACAACTCCAGTTAAAACAGAAACCTATAAATTTAATATTGAAGTTTATACAGCGTTTAATAATAACAATGTTTTAGAATGGTATTATGATTCTGATAATATTGGTGCTAATGTAGATATGACTATAGATGATACTGCATATAATAAACAATTAAATTTATTTAATTTGAATGCTGGAGTAACCGTAGTAGATAGAATAGAAATAAATAGAAAAGATGCTACAATACTTTGTGTTGATGATTGTGGGAGAAAAAGCATTATAATAACTCCAGGATGGAAACTAATGGTAAAACGAACAAGAAAAATTCTCGATATACAAAAAAATGATAGATTAATAGACAGTTGTAAAGAAGATAACGCAAAATTTATATAAAGCTATGTATACTAATAATAAAATTACATTTAAAAATCAAAATAAAATTTATTCTACATATAGATTTAGTGGGTATTTTGATATTAATAATTATAGTGTTTTTGTTCCTATACCAGACTCAGAAAATAATGAAATTGTAATATATTTTGATTATTGGCTATTAAATAACGATATAACAGATATGCCTGTAGTTGTGACTACTCGTCCACCAAGATTAAATTTTCAAAATTATACTTAATATAGTGAAGAATAATTATGGTTGTTAAAAAAAATACTGATCCAGATTTTGGAAAACTTTGTACTAGTACGACAACTACTACCACAACTACCACAACTACCACAACTACCACCACTACAACCACCACTACAACATCGACAACACCAGCGCCTTATCTCGGACCCAACATAGGAACATGTTGTATAAATAATTTGAATAATGATACTCATAATTGTTATGAAGGTGTTCATATTCAATGGTGTGAGGATTGGGATAAACTTGATGGAATTGTAGCTGTCTTTACTCCAATAGAAGATGACCAACAAATGAAAGCTTGTAAAAACCATTTACAATCTAAAGATTATTGTTTTGATACTCCTAATACTACAACTACAACTACAACTACAACCACACCGTCTCCAACAGCTATGGGAGCTTGTTGTAATAAATGGGGTGGAGAAGTCTATTGTGATGAAATTGAATACGGTGAATGTATGAGCAAGCCACCATCTGCTGATCCACAATGGTTGGGTGTAGGTTCTACTTGCCCATTTTTCGGTATAGAAAATATATGCTATCCAACACCTATTGTGGTTGTGAAATACTGTCCTGGTTTAGACGATGAAGGAAATCCATTAGAACCAATAAGTCGTTATAGTCCTTTCTTACCTAGTCCTATACCATCATACTATTACCCGCTATATAACGAATCAGATTCTTGCCCAAACACATCCGCTTGTTTTAATTTTGATTCTGATACAGGTAAGTATATTACATGTGTTCCCAATAAAAGCTACGAATCATGCACTAATAGCAATCCACATAATGTATACATTTATGGTAGTTTATGTTCTGGGGATCCTGATGATCTAACACAAACAAAGGCTGGTATCAGACAATGGTCATGTAAACCAATAGTATTTCCTCCTATAAACTCCATAGACACCATATCTCATAATGAGTGTATATCTGATATATATAGTATATATTATTCCAACCCTTATTTACATTCATCAGAGGCTGATTGCTGTGAACATTGTAGAAATGGCGATGGTTCATCGGCTAGTATGGGTTGTTAACGATATAATACTACAACTACAACCACGCCGTCTCCTCAACAGCTATGAGCTTGTTGTAGTAAATGGGGTGGAGAAGCCTAGTGTTTGCTCTTGACATATAGGTTTTTGAACCCTATCATATAGAGCAAGCAACTCATAGGACAATATGAACAGACTAAAAAATCAAAGGGTTTATCTAGCTGGCGCCATTGATCGAGTTCCTGATCGTGGCACAACATGGAGAGATGCTATTACTCCATTTTTAGAAGATATGGGCATCATTGTTTTTAATCCTATTAGTAAACCAACAGATATTGGATTAGAGGATAAAGACACGCATCTTATTAAAACTAAACTCAAACAACATCATAGATATGACGAGCTTGCATCAATGATGAAAACCATACGTTCTGTTGATCTAAGACTAGTAGATATTAGTGATTTTTTAATTGTTAATTTAGATATTAATACTCATCCTTGTGGTACTCTAGAAGAAATATTTTGGGCTAATAGGCAGAAAAAACCAATAATCATACACACAGTACAAGGTAAAGAACATACTCCTGATTGGTTATTTGGCACAATTCCTCATCAAATGATTTTTTCAACATGGGATGAAATTAAACATTATCTAACACATATTAATAATTCAGAAAATATAGATACTCATAAAAGATGGTATTTTTTTTCTATGTAACTATTTTATGCCTAAATATTATATCAAGTCTGGTCAAATTAAATTTATATTAGATTCTCCAGACGAAACCAGCGCTATACTAGCGGCATTAAAACATTACAAAGGCAAAGGCATGGTTACTGGTCCTAAAATTTGTGTTAGCGAAACTGGATTTGATTATAATGATAAATCAATATGCGACGATACTGATAAATATATGAAAAAGGTTTAAATATATAATGCAAAAAATAATTAATGAAATTAAACTAGATTTTGATGATGTCTTAATAAGACCTAAAAGATCATTTTTAAATAGCAGATCAGAAGTTTGTATTCATAGAGAATTTGGGTTTAAATACTCTCCACGCAAGCTAAATATAATACCTATTATGGTAGCCAATATGGATACCGTTGGTACTTTTGCTATGGCAAAAACTTTATCTCAACAAGGGCTTATAACTTGTTTGCATAAACACTATTCCTCTCAACAATACATAGATTTTTATACTTCCAATAATGAAATAAATAAAGATTTAGTTTTTTATAGTGTTGGTACGAGCGAAAAAGATATTAATAAAACAGTAGATATTTTTACTAAAATTCAAGAATTTAAACCATATCCAAATATTTGTTTAGACGTTGCTAATGGTTATACGGAAAATTTTGTTAAAATAGCCCATAAACTTAGAAAACTATTTCCAGCCTCTGTAATCATGGCTGGTAATGTTGTTACTCAAGAAATGACCGAAGAACTGATTATGCACGGACAGGCGGATATTGTAAAGGTTGGTATAGGTTCTGGTAGTGTATGTACCACTCGTTTAAAAACTGGCGTAGGATATCCTCAATTGAGTGCTGTGATGGAATGTGCTGACGCCGCACACGGCCTTGGAGGCCATGTTTGTAGTGATGGTGGCTGTAAAGTGGTGGGTGATATTTGTAAAGCTTTTGGTGGTAATAGTGACTTTGTTATGTTGGGTAGTATGTTTGCTGGAACCAATGAGTGCGAAGGAGAATGGCAGTATGATCTATCTAAAAAAGTTAGTTTAAAATTTTATGGAATGAGTTCCAAAGAAGCTATGCACAAACACTATAATGGAGTAGCAGAATACAGAACTTCAGAAGGTAAGGCGGTAATAGTGCCATATAAAGGGGGCGCTGAAGAAATAGTACAAGATATTCTTGGTGGATTAAGAAGTGCTTGTACATATATTGGAGCAACAAAAATAAAAGATTTTGGTAAAAAAACTACTTTTATTCAGGTTAATAACACTCATAATCGTATTTTTGAATAATGTTATACCTAAACATTTCTGATTGAGATTGTTTCCAATATCTATTATTGGTGTATATCTTGATAGGAGATATTATATGCCTATACCTAAACCAAATAAAAACGAAGACAAACAAAAGTTTGTATCTGATTGTATGAGCGATCCTGTAATGAAAAAGGAGCATACAGATACTAAACAAAGAGTAGCTATTTGTTTAAGTCAAACAAAGAAAAAAGGCGAGTCTTCTTTAATAGAAGAAGTTCATGATAATTTATTTATATCTGGTTGCGTATGGGATGATGAATGGGATGAATTTACATACGATGTTGAAGCGTCAGAAGTTTATGATGAAAATGATAATATGATTATGGCCGCAGAAAAGAATGGTAAAAAAGTAACTCTTAATAAACCCTTTAGAACTCCAGATGGTCCCAAAAAATTTGCTGTTTATGTAAAAAATGATAAAGGAAAAGTTGTTATAGTGCGCTTTGGCGATCCTAATATGACTATTAAAAAAGATAATCCAGAACGTCGTAAAAGCTTTAGAGCAAGAATGAGGTGTGATAGTCCCGGCCCTAAATGGAAAGCCCGCTACTGGGCTTGTAAAGCATGGTGATCAAATGATTAAATCAATTTCAGAACTTTTATCCGAACACACTAATCAGAAAGTAGGTTCAATAATGGCTAGTGATAATAAACTGTTATCAGATCAAGAAGCTAAAAATTACATGTCGAATGATGTAGTAGAATTGCTCAAAAAATCATTAAATATCCACTGGCAACAAACCACAGTACTATCTGCTCAAGCAGTACATTTAGATAGATGGGGCTATAAAAAATTAGCAGAAATAATTAAAGAGGACGCAAAACAAGAGCATGAACATGCTATGATTAATCTATCAAGACTAGAATTTTTTGATGCTGATTATCAGCCACTGAGCGTTCAGCCTCCTTCTTGGAAACGTCACGATATGATCGCTATGATAAAGTATAATCTAGCATCTGTACAAGAAGCATCACAAGCAGAAAGAGCCACAATAGTAGCCGCTAGAGCAGCTGGAGATGAAATCACTGCAAATATTATGATTCCATTACTACAAGGCAGTGAAGATGGCATTATACTATATGAAGGTTTTCTAAAACTAATTGAACAAATGGGTCTCGATAACTTTCTCTCTATTCAAGCATAGGTAATATATGGACAGAATGCATACTCTTCTTACTGAAGTTTGTAATACTATTAGTTCAAAACCTGGGCTATGGGATAATATACGAAAGAAAAAAGACAGAATGGGTAAAAAATATAGACCAGCAAAACCCGGAGACAAGAATAGACCCGATCCAGAGCAATGGAAAAAATTGACTAAAGAAAATTAGACCGATTGATTATAGGACATCTTGACTTTATTGTGCTGTCTGGTAATTTATAAAGTTACCAGCCTCTCATGGTCGATGGTTGGTATAGGATCTCATTTCTTTCAAGGATTACAAAAAAGGAAACAAATGCTACTACAAATTAATGGTATAGGCGATCAAAAACTAGAATACAAAGATCATAGTACAATAAAATTTGATAATCTAAAAACTTACTTACTTCTTGCTAAAAAGGCAATCTCTAAATTTGGTCCTAAGTTTTATAATGGACTATCTACTAAAATGCTAAAAGATGAAGATGCTATAGCATCTATTGCTAATGCAATTATGATGGCAGATTGGAGATGGGATGAAAATCGTAGTGGTCTAAACGGAGCAAAAAAGACTAAATATTCATATAGAAATCAGTGTGCTTTATGGGCGATGCAAACCTATGTTTCTAAAGATCATAAAAGGTCTAAAAAAATTAAAGCTTACTCTCTTGACTATATCGCAGATGATGATAAAAATGATTTCTATACTATAGCTAAAGATACAAAAGTCGAGTCTCCAGATAATATCGTGATGAAGAATGAAGAATTTCAAAACCTAACATCTCTTATCGATCAGCTTTTATCATTAGACAGTTTAACAGAAAGACAAAAAGACTATATTCGTTTATATTATTTTGAATCATATACTTTTGAACAAATTGGTAAAAAGTATGGTATTACTAGAGAAGCAGTTCGACAAGGCTTAAATAAGGCTCTAAATATTGTGAGGGGATTATTAGTATGAGTAAGTATAATCTGTCTGCTCAGTGCTTGGTTATTACTACTAATATAAATAATAATCAAGTATTTATACTATCTTTAAATCCTGAGAATATTATATTTCCTAGTATAGAAATTAATAATAAAAATATTGATAATCTATCTAACAATATTGTTGAATTCATGCGTACTTTTCTGATGACCCATGAACTAGAATTAGCTCCTCAATTAATTACCACAGATATTAAATTAATTTCATCTTCTAAGAAAAACACATTAAATTTGATATATGGTTTTTTAATTAAGGAAGGAATCAAAAATTTTAATTCTCACTGGATAGAACTAGATTTTTTGAACATGAAGTCCCCATATGCTCCAATTATATTAGAGGTTATACAGAAACTGAAATGAGTATTAAAGATTTTTTTACGAATATTTTCAAAGTTGAACAAACATCTGTGCCTGCACCCAAAAAACTAATCAAAGATAGCAATAGTATTACTTTTTCTTTAGATGGTTTTCATAGACCTTCTATATCTATTGAAATTAATAATACTGATCATACATCTGGTGAAAAGTTTGCGCACATGTTGTATAATATTATTAATGGTAATTATGAGCAATCTATACTAGATTTATTAGTATCTATGTCTAAGGAGCAACCAGAACTCCTACCAGCCATAGAGCATCTACTAATATCTTGGGGTTTAATTTTAGCAGAATCTAATAACGAAATTAAACCAGAATACTCAGAATCTAATAAAATGGCTAAATCTGATAATAGGCCATTTATACGTCCAAGAAATGTTTTTCTTGGTTCTAATAAGTAGTATTACTACTATATAGTAATATCAGTCAGGGTGTATCTTATTGATGGATTTAACCTATCTATTCTGGGTGTTTTTATGTCTATAAAAAAAGAGCCATTAATTATTTGGCAAAAATGGTTGGATCCATTTGGCGATGATTCTGAAGAATCAAAATGGACAGACTATGAAAATGAACATATGATTGATACCAAAATTGATGAAGAAAATAAGCCTATAATAAAGGGGCGTCCAGTAAAAGTTATAGCTTCACCAATGGGTCTTATTCCTTATAGTGAACATACTGCGTCTGGTCGTATTTTTAATTTTTGGACAGGTCACTCTAATTTCAATTTATCAGATAATATTATTGATTATATAGAGCAAATAGATGGTGTCGAAACCCTGGATGTATTTACTAGATACAGGTTTAGAATTGCTATTGGTAAATGTTTTGACGATTCTATCGTGATGAATTCAATCAATCAAAAACTATATTCTATACTAAATAATCATGAACACTAATCAAATACTAAGTGATATACATAATTATAATATAGATATAGAAAATAGAGAAATATATCTTCATTCACATATTTCAGAGAATGAAGAAGGTGGGGTTGATTATAGATCTGCCGTGGTGTTTGAGAAAAATATTAGATATTTTAATCTTTTATCATTAGAACCAATTTTAATACATATGCATTTGCCAGGAGGGGATTGGCAAGATTGTTTAGGTATGTATGATGCTATTAAATTTTCTAAAGCACCAACAATCATTATAGCTTATGCTAAAGCAGAATCTTCTAGTAGTTTTTTGTTTCAGGCTGCTGACCTCAGAATATTAATGCCCAATACTAATATGATGATTCATTATGGGTCGTTCAGTTTAGATGGAGAACATAGTAAAGCAGCAGCGGCTGGTATATTATGGAATGAAAAAGAGTGCGACAAGATGATAGACGTATTTACTGATCGGTGTATGAATAGTAGCATATATAAAGAAAAAAATTGGAAAAGAATGATGGCAAAAAAACATATTGTCTCACAACTAGCGAATAAATGTGATTGGATATTAACAGCAGAAGAAGCTGTGCATTATGGATTTGCTGATGGTATATTAGGTACAAAAAAATTTCCCAACATAGATTACATCAAGAGCTATATTAAAAAAATTAAATAATGAAAATAGATTTTGCTATTATAGATACCGACAAAAATGATATAGAAGTTAAGAATATTGTTGCACAAGTTTTATCTGAATCAAATTCTATAGATTCTATCACTTGTCCGTATTATTATTTAAAATCTATAAAACATTTAATTAATCCTAAAATTACAAGTCTTTCTTGTTTAATAGACTATCCTCTTGGCGTTTCTGACCATAAAACAAGATTAACGGCTGTTCAACAGGCTGGCAAGGCTGGATGTTCATCTGTGGATATCTCCATGCCTCAAAACTTAGCGTCTAATAGAAAATATGACAAAATTAGAGAAGATATAAAAAATATTACAGAATATTGTAGTCAAAATAATATATTAGTTAGATATATCATGGAATATCGAGTATTTGACCACCACTGCTTGAAAAAGTTGTGTGAAATTTTAGACACATATAATGTTAGAAATATTTTTCCTTCTAGTGGATATTTTATTGATAATTTAGCCGATAATCTTATTGCTTCCGTATTTTTATATGAAAATTCTAAAGATATTAATATCTACTGTACTGGCAATACTTGGCAGGATAGTCACTATAATATTATTGAAAAAACCGGCCTATATGGCATAAGGTTTACATCTGTACACTCTCTTAAAAAATTCAATAGACTTTTATTGGAAAAAAGAAAAAATGCCACATAGATGGTGTATTCATTATTGCTTCCATTAACAAACTAATATTTAGGGGTTTAAAACTATGCCAACAATTACAGCACCATATAGCGAAGGCGAAGTTAATATCGTAGCTGCCGCTGCTTATAGTCTCACATATACCACTCTTGCTACTGGCGATGTGCTACCTGCAACCATGTATATTTATCTCGACGGTTCACAAGTCGCAGCAGTAGATTATCTATCAAAGTATACTGGTAGTTCTTTCGTATTCACATTACCAAATGGAACAACCAACATCAGTGGTGTTTTTGCTAATGGTAATGTTAATTTAACTACCCCAACAACCACTAGTGGTCAAACAACAACCACAAGTGGCCCAGTAAGTCCAGCTCCTAATACAGCTAAAAATAATGGTGGTACTATTAAAAATGGTGGTAATGTTGGACCAAAAAGAAAGTTTATTGTTTCTCCAAAAGTTTATCAAAACGAAAGACAGGTAGTTGGTTCAGTAGTTGTTGATAATAACAGTGCTAATAAGGCAGTAAGTGGTGGAGTTTTTGCTCACAACACTCAAAGCCCAATTGCTAAGAAAGTAACAGTTGTATTAGGTGGTGTTAGCAATACTGTTTTAAGAAGCGGCGCTGCTAGACCAGAACTAGTAAAAAGTATCAATAGTGTGCAATCTGTTAGAACTCGTAAAACTTCTACAGCAGCGAGAGCTGGTAAATTTAATATCTATACCGGCAAATTTGATACTAATTATCCTGCTGTAACATTAGACACTTTTGCTACCGATAACGCAGCCGCTCCAACCAGAGATCTTCCTGGTCAGCTTGTTTTCAAGACCGGGGCAAAAGTTCCTGTTACATCAAACTACAAACCCAAAACTAATTGATTATACTGTATAGTTTTACGATACTAGAAAGCCAATGATGCCTTGAGTATCGTTGGCTTTTAGTTCTTATAGAAAGGCTGTAATAATGTCTGATACTATTATTCATTTTTGGGAAAATATTGCTACAACCAGTATTGGCATTATTGTTACTATGTTGGGTTTTTGGGTTACTATTGGTCGTAATATGGCTACTAAAAGTGATGTAGCTCATATGATTGAAACTCAATCTCCATATATTCATGATAGACAATTTATTATGGAAAGATTAAATACTAATAAAGAAACACAAGCAGCATTTGCTAATGCTTTACAAAGAAATACTGATGTAATGAATGAACTTAAAATACAAATAGCAACTTTAGGCAAAACCCTAGAAGCTTTAGAAGATAGAATTGAAAGACCTTAGTTAAGTGGAATATTGTGTATAACTATAAGTAAACTATTAGGAGAAATTAAAATGCCAAGCAGACCATTCACAGATATAACAGCTAGTATATTAGAAAATCCGGTTAAAAATGGGAGTGTAGTTACCTCTACTACTTTTACTGGCAAATATAATACATATAATTATTATGTTAAAAATAAACCAACTATTAGTAATATTGCTAGTAAGTATGGAAATAGATTTTATAATGGTATTTTTGTAAGATTAACAGATGACCAAACTATTATTGGAGCTTAAATGAGTATTAAAAAAATCAAAGATCTACCAGATGGTAGTGGTCAACTAAGTAATGATGATATATTTTTGTTTATGGATAGCCCCAATAATGGTGGCGCAACCAAAAAAATATCATTAAATGAGCTTAAAACTTTTCTTGGTAATAACAATAATAGTAATCTTAATACGGGCGATATTGTTTTTGACGGATCAACTATTAGCACAGCTAATAATGATCAAGATTTAATTATTACTACTAATAATAATGGTAATATTTTAATTGGTGCTGATCGTAATATGATTTTTGATATGAATGCTTTTAGTGGTAAAGGTATTCTAATACAAGATAGTCAAGAAGATGGTTATGATGATACTCAAACTCCTAGCACATTAAAAGTTGGTAGTATTTATCATGATACTGGTCGTATGGTTATATCTTCTGATGGTACTATAGTAGATGAATCTGGTGAACAAACCGGCCCCATTTATGGCGGGATATGGGTTACCAATGGAGAAGATACTGGATTATCTATTCCTGGTCAAACTAATTCAACCTATAGTGGTGAAGTTGAAATCAAAAATAATAATCAGAATTGGGCTTTTGGCTCAAATGGCAGCATAACCCTACCAAATGGTAACTTAATTGCAAGTCAAGCCGATCAGGGTGAAACTAATATACAAATTGTGGATCAGACTAGTTCTTTTAAGATTTATACCCATGCTTCCTCTAATGCTAGAGGATGGGTTTATGATTCAGAAGGTAATTTAACACTACCCGAAGGAAGCATATTAAGCGAAACAAATAATACTGTTTCTATAATGCCACCCACAGCAGCTTCTGGACAAAGTTTAGTAATTCGTCCTACTCAAGCTATATGGGGGATGAGCACTAGTAATTATATTGAGTATGGTAATCCTATCACAATTTCAGTTAGTCTACAAAGCTGGTCTTATTTTGGGACAGTAAACTATACTATTACTGGTACAGGAGTAACCCCACAATCATTAGGCCGAGCACTAACTGGAAAACTAACTTTCTCAACCGTTTCTGCTCCAGAGACACAAAATATTACTTGGACTATACCAGCAGATAGCAATATTGCTGAATTTACTCTAACATTAACGAGTGTTGATGGAATAAGGTCAACTAATACAGAGACCGAAAATGATCCAGCACTCTATTATAATTTTGAAGAATCTAATGGGATGCCCATTGGTCAATATATTACTGTGACTAATAATGGAATGTCTAATTCAGAACATAGTCATGTTCATCTATTATCTGGAGATCCAACCACTGTTGATTTATACTTGGGTGATGATGATCAATATATAAAGATTGAAAAAAATGGTGGGGATGTTATTATTGGCACAGACTCAAATAATAATCACTGGACGTTTAGTACAGATGGCAAATTGAGATTACCAATAGATGGCGATATTCTGGATAGCAACGGAACATCTGTATTGGGTGGTGGCTCAACAACTGTTGTTAATTTAACATTTAGTAGTACTATAAATACAGACGCTAGTTCTGGAGATATTTTTGATATTACGTTAACAGGCAATACCACACTAGCTAATCCAACTAATCCGGTTAATGGTAAAACTTTGCGTTGGAGAATAACTCAAGACAGCACTGGCAATCGCACAGTAACTCTTGGTAATAAATTTAATATTCCAAGTAGTGCAACTTCGCCATTACCATGGAGTGCCGCAGTAAATAAAATGGACATATTAGCCGCAACATACCACCAGGGAAGAGACAAGTGGGATATTGTGGCTTTTGTACCCGGTTATTAAAAAATTAAAATAAAAAGAAAAACCATGAAACTCCAAAACTCAATTACTATCACCCTTCCTAGTATAACTAAAGATGATGGCACAGTTAAAAATTTTAATCCAATTACTGTAGATAAATTAAATATAACAATTATAGATAATTGTGAGATGAAAGTTGTTTCGGCTCTAATAAGACCAGCACCACGACCACTAATTCTTTGGAATAAAGAAGATTATGATAAAATTGGTGATTATACTCAAGCTCAAATTGAATCCAGAATTACAGAATTACTCGGAGATAATCCAGCATCTGTTTTAGAAGGTTTATTTTACCACCGATCAAATCCTATAATTAATGGTGTATAATGGCTAATTTATATTTCTATCCTTCTAATAGTTTTTCAGGAGAATGGGGTGATCTTAATAATTGGTGGAGTGACTCAGGCTTTACTGTTCAAGCTAGTGCTTTACCAACATCTAATGATAATGTTTTTATTCATAGAAGCGTATATGATAATGAAAATATTACTAGAATAGTTAATACTTTTACATGTCAAGCTAATGTTAATACTTTTGTTAATGTTACAGCAAATAGTTTTATATTTAATGCTGGTGAGGTTAGTGGTGTGGTAAATGGAGATGTTACATTTTATAATTATGCATATAATGGTGGCACTATAAATGGAAATTGCCAATTCTATAATAATTCAAACAACTCTACTACAATTAATGGTTATGCTACTTTTCACGACTCATCAAGAAATGCGGGAACAGTATCAAATGCAACTTTTAATGACTCATCATTAAACATGTGGTATGTTACTTTCGATGCTATATTTAATGATTATTCAATAAATAGTGCTGAAGTATCTCGACATGCTACATTCAATGATTATTCTTACAATCAAGGAGCAATAATTGGAGACGCTACTTTTTCTTTAACATCTGCTCATACTATGATCATAGGTGGCTTTATTGGTATTTATGGAAATGTTAAGTTCAAGTATGAAAAAGGCATTAATGGATCTTCTATACTAGGAATTGTCTAATTTATATTGGCCATTATTAATCATTAATCATCTTAGTGTTTAGGTGTATCTCTGTAGTATTAGCATACCAACACTATAAATCTTAAACAAGGCAATTATTCCTATGGCAGCAGCAAAGTATGATTTCGCTATAGAACAAGGAACATCTTTTAGATTATCTTTAGTATACAAAAATGCCGAAGGAATCCCTGTGGATTTAACAGGTTGGTGTGCAAGATTGGTGTGGAGAACAAGCAGTAGCACAACCCAAACCTTTTCTTCTAACAATAATAATCACGAAGTTTATAGGTTTGAAATAGACGAACCTAATGGTAAATTAACACTATTATTTCCAACATCTACAACTAATAGTTTTAATTTTAATACGGCCAAGTATGATCTTGAACTACAAAGTCCAGATGATTTATATGATGGTGGCGGCAAATATAGTACTCGTATTTTATATGGTATAATTACTATAGTAAAAAGATTTAGTCAAATACCTTCTAATATGGATTGCAGTCTATGAGCAATTTTATAGTCGAAGTCCTAGAGCCACAAGTGTATACTATAGATATTGAAACAAATTTTGTTGGTAATTCAAATAACATTGAAGTACAAAAATATGATCAATTTAATATTGAAATTATTAATACAGAAAGAATACTGCCTAGTGACCTACCAGACTATCCTGTAAATAGAATTATTGGATTAAATCATTATCTAGATAATTATCATTTTGATTGCGGTACGCCCTAAGAATTATTAACGGAGAAATCAGATGCCAGTTCAAACAAAAGTACAACTACGAAGAGGCTCATCAACTCAATGGGCATTATCCACAGACCCACTATCAATGGGTGAAATAGGATATGATACTACTCTTAAAAAGTTTAAAATTGGCGATGGATCAACACTATGGAGTAGTTTAGATTGGGCAACAACCCTACCATCAGAATTAAATGAAATTATTGATGATAGAGTAAACGATCTTATCATAGCTGGTAATGGTATTGTTAAAACTTATGATGACGCAAATAATACTCTAAATATTTCTAGTCCTTTATCAGCTGGTTCTGGTATTAGTTTATCTCATAGTAATGGAACTTATACTATTACTAATACTGGCATTGTTACTAATGCTGGTGATATAGCCGGTTTTGATACTCAGGTGCGAACAAATAGACTAGATCAAATGGCCGCACCCACAAGCTCAGTATCTTTCAATAATCAAAAAATAACCTCACTAGCTACCCCTACGGCGGATAGCGATGCTGCTAATAAAGCATATGTTGATGCTATTCGTAGTGGACTAGACGTTAAACAAAGCGTTAGGGTGGCAACAACAGGAAATATTACATTATCTGGTGTTCAAACTATCGATGGTGTTAGTGTTGTAGCTGGAGATAGAGTTTTAGTTAAAGATCAAAACTCATATGCACAAAATGGCATATACGATGTGGCCGTTGGTAATTGGAGTCGTTCTAGTGATTCTGATTCTGCTAATGAAGTTACAGCTGGTATGTTTACATTTGTTGAAGAAGGCTCTGCCAATGCAGATAGTGGTTGGGTGTTAACAACTAATAATCCAATATCATTAGATACAACAGGCTTAGTATTTACACAATTTAGTGGTGCTGGTCAAATAACAGCAGGAGCTGGTTTAACTAAAAATGGTAATACAATAGATATTGGTACGGCTAGTTCATCTAGAATAATAATTAATAGCGATTCTATAGATCTAGCTACTATAAGTAGATCTGATAGTACTGGTTCATCGTCTTCATCATTTATACAATCTGTTACATCAGATTCTTATGGTAGAATTACTGGTGTAACATCTGGTTTAATTAGTGATGCGTCAACATCATCCAAAGGAATAGCTTCTTTTGATAGTGGAGATTTTAATGTAACTTCTGGAGCAGTTAGTATTAAGAGTGGTGGCGTAGATAATAATCAATTAGCTAATAGTTCAGTTACTATTGGATCTAGTTCAGTTTCTTTGGGTGGTTCTTTGACAACTATCAATGGTCTTACTACTATTAGTGGTACTAGTGCTAATAGTCCAACAACACTAAATTATTGTGTTATTGATGGTGGAACCCCCTGATAGGATGATGCTATGCCAGTTAATGATTTAATTACTATACGCAAGGGAACAGCTTCCCAATGGAGTAGTAGTAATCCAACATTAGCTAGTGGAGAACCAGGATACGAAAGTGATACTGGACTCTTTAAAATTGGAAATGGATCTTCAGCATGGAATAGTCTTTCATACTCTTCAGTAATACCATCAGGATTAATAGGTGGTTCTAATATTAATATTAGTTTAGGCTCTAATGGATCAACAGCTACTATTGGTGTTAGCGGTTTAAATAGTATAGCATCTTATTCAACTACTAGTAATTTTCCAGCAACAGGCTCAACATCAGTTTATTATTTAGCAACTGATACCAGCAGACTATATCAATGGACTGGTTCACAATATGTTGAAGTTGGTCCCCCAATGGGAGGAATAGCAAATGCTCAAGCAGCAATTAATCTTTATTTATGGAGTAATTTTAGATAGGAGAAAATAATTTATGGCTACAAGTCCTTCGTTCGCAGCAACACCAAGAATAGGTGCAGTATCCATAGCTACAGCAGATAGCTCGTATACAGCCCCAACTAACGTTGGCACAGTTATTACTGGAGCTAGTACGGGTACGAGAATAGCAGAAATTGTGATAAAGTGTGCAGCCACATCATCAGCAGCTATTGTTAGAATATTTTTATATGATGGTTCAACTTACTGGTTATTCGATGAAGTTACAATAGCCGCAGCAACAGGGTCATCCACTGTTCAACAAACTAGAGTCAGCACAAGTTATAATAATCTTATATTACCAAGCGCATCATGGAGCGTAAGAGCCACCACTAGTGTTAGTCAAACGACTCACGTTACAGCATTAGGAGCGGATCTGTGAACAACGGCATTTTCGGATTCGGAACAACTCTGGTGTCTTCTCTTCCTTATGGATCTCTTAACACCACACAAACTAATAGCGTACAGGTTTTGGTTGTTGCTGGTGGGGGCGGTCCTTTAAATGGATCTGCCGGCTCCAACGGTAGAGGAGGCGGAGGTGCGGGTGGAATGCTGGAACAAACTTTTGGAGTAACTTTAAACACTAATTACAATATAACCATAGGTTCCGGAGGTACAAATAACGGAAACTTCGGAAGCAACTCTAGATTTGCAAATATTATTTGCATAGGTGGCGGTTATCAAGATGGCAGTGCTAATTTTATTAGAGGAGGATCGGGCGGGGGTGCTTTGTCCTCAACAGTTTCATCATCAAATATCGTTGCATCTCAACAAGGAAATATAGGAGGAAATGGTAATGGTAACGTGCGGGGAGGGGGCGGTGGCGGAGCGGGTTCTATTGGCGGTGCGGCATCAGGAACCGCTGGTGGCAACGGCGGATCTGGCAGAAGCTCTTCTATACCCGTGGCTCTGACAACATATGCTGGCGGTGGGGCTGGCGGTGGAAATAGTACATTTGCTGGCGGCACTGGTGGTACTGGCGGCGGTGGTGATGGCGGAAGTTCCACCACCAATGCGACAAATGGTTCACCAAATACAGGAGGCGGTGGTGGCGGTGGCAGTGGTACAACTGGTTTTATAACAGCGGGATCGGGTGGTTCAGGAGTTGTTATTATAAGATTTCCATCATATTTGCGAACAACCATAGGTGTTGGATTAACATATACATCAGCAATTGCAGGTTCTGATACTGTTTTAACATTTACCGCCGGAACAGACAACATATCATTTAGTTAAGGAAATAAGTTATGCCATTTAGTTTTCCAAGCAGTCCAACAACTAATCAATTATCAAGACAGAATGGAAGAATTTATTCTTGGAATGGATATTCATGGGATTTGTTGTCTGATTCTTTGCAAACTATAAAAGTTTTATTGGTGGGAGGAGGAGGTCCGGGGGGATATGGAGGAACTAACTCCGGAAATGTCGAATTAGGAGGAGGAGGAGGAGGAGCAGGAGCTTTTGTTGAATTAGAGGTAGGTGTATCTCTAGATACACCATACAATATAACAGTTGGTGCTGGAGGTGCAATAAACAGTACTGGATCACCTTCAAATTCTGGGGGTTTTTCTTTGTTTCACATATATTATGCTATTGGAGGAGGCTCCGGAGGCACCGGAGGAACACCGGCACTCAAGGTTGGAAAAGATGGCGGAAGCGGAGGAGGCTCTGCTTCTCATGCTGGAACTGGACTTGGCGGCAAAGCATTAGCCGGTTTGTATGGAAATAATGGCGGCTCTTCTTTAACATCATCATCATTCCTTAATGCTGCAAGCGGAGGAGGAGGAGCAAATACTGCCGGAAACTCAAACAGCAACAACAACGCAGGCAGCGGCGGAAACGGCAGAACTTCTTCTATCCCAAATACATCAGCCAATCCACCGGCCAATAATAATACCTTTTGTGGTGGCGGAGGAGGAGGAGCACCCTCCGTATCTGGCAGTAGCGGATCTGGTGGAACCGGTGGAGGCGGCACAGGTGCTGTCAACAGCCCGTCAAGATCATCAACCGCAGGATCAACCAATACTGGTGGCGGGGGAGGAGGAGGATATAACGGAAATGTACTAGTACCTTCCAATGGCGGATCTGGGCGAGTTGGATTCAGATTTTCATCAACTTTAAATTATACAATAGGGGTTGGATTAACATACACCGCATCCACATCAGGAAATGAAACTATTATAGATATTACAGCAGGAACAGATACTATTACATTTAGCTAAGGAGAAAAATTATGGCACATTATGCATTTTTAGATGAGAACAACTTTGTTACAGAAGTTATAGTTGGCAGAGATGAGGGCGAACTTGATATTGATTGGGAAAAATATTATGGTGATTTTAGAGGACAAGTTTGCAAAAGAACAAGTTATAACACCAGAAATAACCAACATCTTTATGGTGGAGTTCCTTATAGGGGTAATTATGCGGGCATTGGGTTTTATTATGATCCTAATTTAGACGCTTTTATTCCTCCTAAGCCAAATGAACAAGCAATATTAGATACTAATACTTATACTTGGATAATTAATAATTAAATTAGGTGTATTATTTACTATACATTTAATTTTTAACAGAAACTACTATTATGATTAAACCTGGATATCGTACTAGTGAATTTTGGTTTACATTAGTTAGTTTTATTTTTAGTGGTTTATATCTTTGTGGATTATTAGAAAGCAATACTCAAAAAGAAGATTTAATTCAAGAAACCAGCAAAGGACTTGAAGCAACAATACTTATTATTGGTCAATTAACAGTACTATTTAAATATATAAAAGGACGAACACAATTAAAAGAAGTTTGGTGGGCAACAGCATCTGAAGAAGAAAGAAAAGAAGCTAGTCGTAAAAATAGAAGAAAAAAAAATGTTAAAAGCAAATCTACAAATACTATTAAACCAACTAATCCAACAAACTAAAAACTCTTTGGGTAATACTACTAATATAGCTTTATCCGAAGCATGGAAATTATTACAGATTGTAATTGCAGATATTATCCAAAGTATAGAGATTAATAATCCTGAATTAAAAGGAGCAGATAAAAAAACTTTAGCGATGGGTATGGTATCGCAGTTTTATGATAGTGTTTTTGTGATAATAAATATCCCATTTGTTCCTCAGATTCTTCAACCTATTATAAGACAGTATATCAAATCTTTGTTGATGATACTAGCAAGTTCATCAATTGATGCTTTGGTTACAACTTTTAGGAATGTAGGCATTTTTAATACTCCGTCCACAGTAGACCCAACCATAGATAATATTCCCAAAATTTCAGATAAATAAAAGGTGAAACTTATGAATTTTACAGAAAGCTTTCAAGAATTTAGTAGTCGTACCACACCAACCGATTTAGCCCTTTATGCTGGCGTTGGTTTGATAGTATGGGTTTTATTTAAGGATAAATTAAGCCCTGTCACTAATTTATTTAACACTGTAGTTTCGCAAATTAAAAAATTAATATCAGCGAATACTGTTGCTTTACCAGTTGTATCTGTACCAAAGGTTGATCCTGTTGTAGTTCCTAAAACAGATAATCTGAATAAGGATGATGTTTTTTTTAAGCTTGTTGTTAGTTGGAAACAAACAAGAGATTTAGCAGAAAAAAGTGGCTGCTCCGAAGCTGTCAAAGTTGCTGATCAAATGTTTCCATTTTTAAGTCCTAATGTATGCTCTAAAAAAGAGGATAGGGTAGTATGAAAAATAATTCTTTAGTTCTTGTTGTTGCTGGTTTACTCATAGTATTTGGTTTATCTAGCTTTGACTTATCACAAGTCTTACCAAATATTTCTAAGCCTGTAAATAATCATATGAAGATGTCTGCACCAAAAGATCCAGAAATTTTAAAAGAAGCTCAAGATGTTGCGGCTATAGCTAAAACTATGACTGAAGCTGAAGCTGGAACATTAAGAGATCTTTACTTAGATATTAGAGAATTAATTAGACTAGATGGAGAGAATGAGGTAATAAAAAACACCGAAGCAATTCGTGAAGCTAATAGTATCGCAGGCCATATGCTTAATATCAACATAAAAGGGAAATATCCTAATTTACCCAAAGAATGCAAAGAAGTAATAGTAGCAGCTATTGGTGACGATGTATTGGTTTTATCTCCAGAACTTAGGACCAAAGCTATGGATGGGTTTTATGCTTTAGCTTGGGCGCTTAATGAAAGACTAAACTAATGCCAAGACTAACCCCACAAGAATGGTATAATAAATATCGTAATGGTTATTCTGGATGTATTTGGGAACAGCACCATTTTGATCATTTAATGGAAACTTTAAAATATCCATTGTTTGGAGATGCTAGTAAAAAAATTAAAAATTCTGGCAAAGGGCAACTATCAACACCATATAAGAGTGTGTTAAAATTTGATAAAAATCCTTACAATGAAAGACAAACAGTAGGAGATTGTGTAAGCCATGGAACGCGAAACGCTTGTGATGTTACGAGAGCGGTAGAAATAGATATTGATCAAGAAAGAGAAGCCTGGATAGCCAGAGGTGCAACAGAAGCAATTTATGGCGCTAGAGGTTTTAGTGGAGAAGGCATGAGTTGCTCTAGAGCCGCTGAATTTGTTAGCAAAATTGGCGGTATTGTGGTTCGTAAAAATTATCCCGGAGTAGTTGATTTTAGTAAATACAACGGTAGTTTAGGGGCTGGATGGGGTGGGCGAGGATTACCAGATAAGGTTTTAGATGTTGCTAATGATCACCAAATTAGAACAACAAGTCTTGTTAAAACTGTCGAAGAAGCACGAGACGCTTTAGCTAATGGATATGGTTTAGCAGTATGCTCTAATTATGGATTTAGTAGTACAAGAGATAAAAGAGGTTTTGCTAAAGTTTCTGGTAGTTGGGGTCATTGTATGGCCTGGATAGCTTGTGATGATACTCAAGGAGAACCTGTATTTTTAGTACAAAATAGCTGGGGCAAATGGAATGATGGAGGTCATCCAGAATGGGGTCCAATTCCAGAAGGGTCTTTTTTGATCCACGCTGATGTTGCAGAAGGTATGTTAAGTCAAAATGGGTCCTATGCTTTTAGTGGATTTGATGGCTTTCCACTTCAAAAATTGCCCGACTATGGATTTGATACCTATTTATAATTTAATATTTAATTTGGTGTATTAATAGTTAGTCTATTTTTACAGGAGCACCAAATGAGAATTATAGATAGAATAGCTCTTAATCGTTTAATAGTATTAATCACAGGATTTATACTTAAGCTAGCAAAAATTTTAAGTAAAAATTCAGAAAAAGTTATAGACGCTCCTGTTGTTAAACCTAAAAGACCCAAGCCATTAAAAAGGGTGGTGGACACTATTAACAATATTATACCGCTACCTTGGAGAGAATAATGAATAAATTTCTTACAATTCTTGTTGCTTCAAGTATTCTTTTCGGCTCATCCGATTATAATGGTTCAACAACTGCTCCTGTGGTTTTAGCTGGTGGTATAATTAAAGCCAAAGGAGTCGAAATTGTTCATAAATACAGAAGAAAAGATTGTCCAGTATGTAAAGGACAAGGATGGTATTTAAGCGGTGATAAAATTAAAAAAATAGAATGTAAATATTGTGAACCAGACAAGGGTTCTGGCACTATTAGTGTGGGAGAAATTATATCTATAAATCCCGCCGTCCCACAAAATAATAATCATTGTATTAATGGACAATGTAAACCTCGTACCATTATTAGAAGAAAGTAAAAATGAAAGATAACGAAAAGCTTAAAGCTATTGCTATTAAAGTACTTGATAAAACATCTGTAGAAAAAGATGAGGTTTATGGTTTTGCTATAATTACAGTTCTAATGATTATTAGTATAATGCTAACATGTATCAGAATTATTCAAGAATGTAATAAAAATAAAATATCTAAAGATTTTACTGCTCAAGAAAAATATAAATTATATGGCGAAGAAATTAAAACATATAGTGAACGCAGAGGATGGTTTACAAAAATGAGAATTAAAAAAGTATTACGCAGAGAAATGAAACCGGATGATTATAATAAATATTCTATGAGTATTTTAGCGTCTTTGTTAGATACAGGAGAAAATCTCACGGAAGAGGAATTACAAACTTTAGTGGAGGCTGCAAATGTCTAGTATTTTAGTATGGTGTGTTTATGGGTTATTTGTGGGTAGTATAGCCAAAAGTCTAGTTCCTGGAGATGAAAATTTTAATTTTGTCAAAACAGTAGCATTAGGCGTGGCTGGATCATATATGGGCGGTGCTATACTCTATCTTTTAGGTAAATATGATTCTATTAGTCCAGCCGGTATTTTTATGGGAGTAGCTGGTGGTGTTTTGACATTGATGATTTACAATAAACTCAATCAAAAATGATCTTGACCATCTCGTGATCTCTGATACTATATGGGATCATGAGACCCAACTGGACTGACTATTTCTTAGGATTGGCTAAGGTTGTATCACAACGTAGCCATGATATTCACACTAAACATGGATGTGTAATCACAGACCAACATAATAGAATTCTAGGCGTGGGGTATAATGGTTTTCCTAGAGGTTTGGATGATAGCCAATTACCAAAAAATCGTCCCGATAAATACCATTGGATGGTTCATAGTGAAAGAAATGCTTTGTCTAATTGTGTGGTTAGACCAGATAATGGCATAGCATATGTGACAGGCCAATGTTGTAATGATTGCATCATAGCTTTGTGGCAAGAAGGAATTAGAAAAGTTTATATGATCGATGATCATGGAACCCATTTATTTGATAGCGATGCAAAACAAAGATTTGATTTATTTATATCAATGAGTGGTATGGAAATTTATAAAGTTGAACCGAATTTACAATGGCTGAGTGGTGTATTATGAAACTAATAAACGCTGGTTTGTTCTATGTTTCAGTATTTTATCTTTTATACTCAATGTATAATGGTGCTACTACTGAAAATATCAATCATCAATTTATATATATGACCATTATAGGTTTTTTAACACTCATTAACCAAAAGTAAAATATTATGATTTTTCAAGAACAAATTACAAGAAAGCCAGATTTATATTCATGGACCCAAGACTTTATCGAAGCTATGCACAATGGATTTTGGACTCATAGAGAATTTAATTTTAGTAGTGATGTACAAGATTTTAAAGTTAATTTAACAGAACAAGAACAGCAGATTGTCATTAGGGCATTATCAACAATTGGACAATTAGAAATTAGTGTTAAGAAGTTCTGGGCCAAACTAGGAGATAATTTACCACACCCGTCACTTAATGATATGGGTTATGTAATGGCCAATGTTGAAGTTATTCATGGTGATGCTTATGAGAGACTATTAGAGGTTCTAGGAATAGAAGATAGTTTTGATCAAATCCTGAAATTAGACTTGATTCAAGGTAGAGTCAACTATTTAAGAAAACACCTACATAAATTTCATACTGATAATAAAAAACAGTTTATATATTCATTAATTTTATTTACATTATTTGTTGAAAATATAGCACTGTTTTCTCAATTTTATACTATCAGTTGGTTCGGTAGATACAAAAATCTTCTTAAAGATACTAATAAGCAAGTTGAATATACTTCCAGAGAAGAAAATTTACATGCTATGATTGGTATCAAAATTATTAATACAATTAAAGCTGAACATCCAGAATTATTTGATGAAGAACTTCAAAAGAAAATAGAGCATGAAGCCAGAGATGCTGTAAAATACGAGTGTCAAATTGTGGAATGGATAGTAAATGGACACCAACACGAAAAATTGAACTCTGAGTTACTCAAAGAATTTATTAAAAACAGAATGAATGATTCTCTAAAACAAATTGGATATGATCCTATTTTTGAGGTTGATCAGGAGATGATATCTAAAACATCGTGGTTTGATGAACAAGTCTTAGGAAATAATATGTCAGACTTTTTCCACTCTCGTCCTGTAGAGTATGCAAAGTCTTCTCAAAGTTTTGACGTAGACGATCTATTTAATTAAATTAGAATGGAATATAATAAATGCATAAGAAGTACTATTGGCTAAATTCTCATAGTCGTATCTTTCTAGAAAGAGGATATTTAAAACATGGAGAAACTCCAGAACAAAGAATAAGACATATAGCCGAAACATCTGAAAAAATTCTGGGTATTGCTGGATTTGCAGATAAGTTCGAAGACTATATGAGTAGAGGATTTTATTCTTTAGCTACTCCAGTATGGACAAACTTTGGAAACGATAGAGGACTACCAGTATCTTGTTTTAATTCTTATTTATCAGATACTATGGAGAGCATTTTAAGTAAAGTAGCTGAAGTAGGAATGATGAGTAAGCTTGGTGGTGGAACCAGTGGTTATTTTGGTGATTTAAGGCCACGAGGATCTTCTATCAGTGTTGGCGGAGAATCTAGTGGTCCTGTGCATTTTATGGAAATGTTTGATAAAGTTGCAGAAGTAGTATCACAAGGATCTGCTCGTAGAGGATCTTTTGCAGCGTATCTTCCCGTAGAACATCCTGATATCGAGGAGTTTTTGCAAATCAGATCTGAAGGACATAGTATCCAGAATATGAGTATTGGTGTTACCATTACTGATGAATGGATGAAAAGTATGATAGAGGGAAATAAAGATAAAAGAAAAATTTGGGCTAAAGTTATACAAAAAAGATTTGAAACAGGATATCCATATATAGTATTTAAGGATACTACTAATAATAATAGTCCACAGGTATATAAGGATAAAAATTTAACCATCCATAGTAGTAATCTTTGTAGTGAAATAGCCTTATCTTCAGATGAGAATAATTCTTTTGTTTGTGTTTTATCTTCTTTGAATCTATTACATTGGGAAGAGATTAGTAAGACTGATGCGATACAAACTCTGATTTATTTCTTGGATACTGTTAATGAAGAATTTATCCAAAAAACCCATAATATTAAATTTATGGAAACCGCGCACAATTTTGCTAAAAATCAAAGAGCACTAGGCATGGGTGTGTTAGGATGGCATTCTTTTCTACAATCAAAGAATATAGGCTTCGAGTCTATGCTGGCTAAATCCTGGAATATTGAAATATGGAAAACTATTAGAGAAAAAGCCGATATAGCCACTAAAGAATTAGCCGACAAATTTGGAGAACCAGAATTACTCAAGGGCTATGGTCGCAGAAATGTCACTACGTTAGCTGTGGCGCCCACCACGAGCAGTTCTTTTATTTTAGGGCAAGTCAGTCCATCCATAGAACCTTTAAATTCAAACTACTTTGTGAAAAAATTGGCCAAGGGCAGTTTTACATATAAAAATCCATATCTTAAACAAATATTAAAACATAAAGACCAAGACAAAGAGGATGTTTGGAAAAGCATATTAGTCAGAGGAGGGTCTGTACAACATTTAGATTTTTTGACACAAGAAGAAAAAGATGTATTTAAAACTTTTGGTGAAATTAGTCAAAAAGAAATTGTGATTCAAAATATACAAAGACAAAAATATGTTGATCAAGCAATTTCATTAAATCTAATGATTCCACCAAATTGTCCAGCAAAAAGCGTTAGTGATCTCTTGATCTATGGATGGGAAAATGGTATTAAAAGTTTTTATTATCAAAGATCATCCAACCCTGCTCAAGAATTGGTAAGAAATATTTTAACCTGTACATCATGCGAGGGATAATTAATATGATTAAAGTTAAGAAAGTACATAAGGATGCAAAAATTCCAACTAGAGCAAATTTATCAGATGCTGGTGCAGATTTATATTCTGTAGATGCTATGACTATACCACCATTAAGCAGAGCATTGGTCAATACTGGTATAGTAATTGAAATGCCAGATAATAATATATACGGAAGAATAGCTCCTAGATCGGGCTTAGCTTTTAAAAATGGGGTGGATGTTTTGGCCGGGGTGATTGATCCCGGTTACAGAGGAACCATAGGGGTCGTTTTGTATAATACAGATAAAGAAAATGCTTTTACAATTAATATTGGCGATAGGATAGCCCAAATTATTTTTGAAACATATCATCCTCTCAGCTTTGATTGTGCGGATAGTTTATCTGAGACAACAAGATCAAATAATGGGTTTGGTTCTAGTGGTATATCCTAATCAGCTGTAGTAAACGGTGTACTATAATGTATTCTTGGTACATCCATCTCTATAGCAAAGGATAACAATTGAGAAAAAATAATAAAAATTCCAAAAAGAAAAACAAAACAATCGATCTTACCAATGAACTTAATATTCCTCAAACTTATAGAAACAGATTAAAACCTAGAACAGAAAATCAAAAAGAATATATTAGAACAGTAGCTGAAAACCATATTACTTTTTGTCAAGGCGTTGCAGGATCAGGGAAAACCCATATTGCTATTGGTATGGCTTTGGAATATTTATTAGATGATAAAGTTAAGAAAATTATTATTACCAGACCAGTGGTGGAAAGCGGAGAAAAAATTGGATATCTACCCGGCACAGCAGAAGAAAAACTACATCCATATCTTTTGCCGTTATTAGACGAAGTACATCACTTCATTCCAGCTGCTCAGTATAATAGTTTAAAAACTAATAATAAAATTGAGATAGTTCCATTGGGTTTAATGAGAGGGCGTAATTTCCACAACTCTTTTATTGTTGCGGATGAGTGTCAGAATGCTTCATATGATCAGATTAAAATGTTGTTAACTCGTATAGGTAACAATAGCAAAATGGTATTAACCGGAGATACAAGCCAATCTGACCTCATTAGACATATGCAGGGAGGGTTCTATAATATAACACAGGCTCTCACAGATGTAGAAGGAATAGGAATTTGTAAATTAGATTTTACTGATATAATTAGACATCCAATTATTGGTAAAATTATTGCTAGATTAGACTCTTACGAAAATGAACCAACAAAACGCTAAATGTCTAGTTTTAAATTCTGACTATAGTCCACTTGGTATTATTAGTTGGAAGAAAGCTATGGTTTGGTCAATTAAATATGAAAATACTAATCTAGGACTTGAAATTATTGATTTTTATAAAAATGATTTTATTTTAGGTGCAAATAATAAAAAATATCCCATACCAGCTGTAACCAAAACCAATAAATATTATAGAATTAATAATAATACTGTAAAGTTCTCTAGAAAAAATATTTATATTAGAGATAATTATACTTGTCAATATTGTGGATCTAGTCCTAGTATTAGTTATTTAACATATGATCATGTTATTCCTAAATCTATGTGGCCCAATATCTCATCTTTGTCACCAACAAATTGGACTAATATAGTTACAGCTTGTGTTAATTGCAACAGGAAAAAAGGTAGTAGAACACCTAAACAAGCTAATATGCCTCTTAAAAATTTACCAATAGCACCAAAGAAAAATTATAAATACTTGCCGATCACCGATCAGCTCAATAAGATAAGATCAGACGTACCTAATGAATGGCTATGCTATATACCGGAAGCTTATTTATAATGCCAATATATACCTTTTTTTGTGAAAAATGTAAAAAAAAATACGAATTAGTATGTAGGATTAAAGACTACAATGATGCCGCCCCTTGCGAATATTGTAAGTCTAATAAACATATATATAGACTATATATAGATGATGTAGCAACCCAATCCGCATCTGTTAAAAAATCAGATTCTGAACTTAAAACTATTGGAGATCTTGCTTTGAGAAATACAGACAGAATGAGCGATGACGAAAAAGAACATTTAAAACGTAAGCACAATGATTACAAAGAAAAACCAACTAACAAACAATTACCAAAAGGTATGTCAAGAGTCAATCGTCCAAAAATTAAAACAAAATGGGTATAATAATGACTGAAGCAAATAAAGACTTTATATTTCATCCTAATCCATCTAAACCCAATAATGTGAATCGTAAAGAAACATATTATTGTGTGCTTGGAGAACACGATTATTTAGATCAAGATAATAATCCTAGACTTACTAAAGAAACATCAAAAACACTTGCTAAAATTATTGAAACCTCATTATCCACAAAATTTTTTATTAAAGTAGGTACTTATGGTAGAATCTACAATCCTATTGGAATGTACTCAGAAGGGAAAGAATCAAAATTCTTAGCTAAAATTGGTAAAAATGAGTGGGTTTTTAAAGAAGTGAATAAAGGTATTTTTGATCAATATGTTACCTTTTTAAGAACTAAAAATATAGCATGGCTTAATAATGCAGAAAGGGAGTTGCTCTGATGACAAAAGTAACAAAGATACATGAATATGCGGTTAAGTACCTACATTCTGTGCTACAAATGGAAACTAAAACCATTGCTAAAGAAATAGGATTAACTAAAAAACAAGTAGAGAATGTTTTACAGTTATCTAAAAACAATAGTATTCCTACAAATATTTCTTCAACTGATAATGAATTAGTGCTAAATAAAACTCAATCTAATAATAAAGGCGTTAGCATTATGACACAAGCCGCGTCAACAAAAGGAGACGAGGTTATTAAGAATATGGGTAACGTGATTTCTCGAACAGCAAGAAACGCTATCTTTAGACCTCGCGGAAACTAATATAATGGCATGAGAAAACCAAACAAGTATCCTTCAAAATACTCAAACGGTAAAACGGTTTCTGCCGCACAATATATTACTGAAATAATATGTGAAAGAAAAGCATATAATAATAAACAAGATCTACACTATAAGTTTTGGATTACCAAAGATTGGTCAGCATATTATCGTAATCAGATAGCATCTGCCCATAAGCTTTTAAAAACATATTCAGACACTGCTATTGTTAAAGCACTAAATAATAAGAAAGCAGCTAAAATATATTCTTTAAGAGCGCCACACTTAATACCATTAATAGAGGAAGAACAAAAGCAATTAGACTCACAGAATAAAGACCTGTCTATTTCTATAGATAGATCAGATAAGAAGATTTTTCGACAAACACAGCAACAAAACAATATTATTTCAAGATTAAAGGATTTAGACAATGAGTTTTAAAGAAGATGTATTAAAAAATTTTGGCGATGATATTATTCTCACAGGTAATGCTGTTGTAGATAGAAAAGTCATTACTATTCCAGTTAGTCCATCTCTAGATATTGTCTTAAATGGAGGTATTCCCGAGGGTAGTTTTGTAGTATTAACAGGACAACCTAAGTGTGGTAAAACAACATCTTCTTTAGATTTTTGTGCAACAGCCCAAAGACCTGAATATGCTTATGGTTCTTTTAAAGATGGTAGGGAAGTGTATTACTTAAACATCGAAGGTAGATTGAAAAAAAGAGATCTTGAAGGCATAGTAGGCTTGAACTTAGATAAGTTTCATGTTATAGGTTCTCAACAAGGTAAAATTTTACACGGCGAAGAATATCTACAAATTGCTGAAAGAATTATTAATGAAATACCAGGATCCATACTTATTATAGACTCTTATTCTGCTTTATGTACTGAAGCTGAAATTACTAGTGATATGGATAAAATGCAAAGAGCAGATGGAGCTAAATTATTAGCTAAATTCTGTCGTAAGGTAGCGAATGTTATTCCAGTTAATAAAAATATTGTTATTGGTATCACACACTTAATGGGTAATCCCACGGGATATGGTGCAGAATTTAAAGAGAAAAGTGGTCAGGCTATAGCTTACCAAACAGATATCAAGTTAAGGGCTAAAAGTTTTAAACCATGGATTTTAAGTGCTGATAGTACACAAATAGGACAGGAAATAGAATGGCAAGTAGTATGTTCTGCTCTTGGTCCTCCGGGAGCAAGTATTACTAGCTATCTCAGATATGGACAAGGAATAGATAAACAAATGGAATTAGTGCAGCTTGCTTCTGATATAGGATTAATTCATAAAGGAGGCGCTTGGTATACTTTGACTAGTTTAGAAGATAAGCCAAAATTTCAAGGTACAGAAAAAATTAGACAATATTTAGTAGATAATCCTGAAGTATATCAAACTTTACTTAAAACAGTAAAAGAGACTATGGGCATAAAATGAGCCTGATAAAAGATTTAGATGGTAATACTCATCAATGGCATTTAACTGGAAATATGTCTAAAGGAAGAACCTCCAATAGATCGAGTTTACATTTACAAGCCAGAGAATTGATTACTAATAAATATCCAACTTTACAAATTTTGGAAGAAGTACCCATACAATTACGGCGTTCAGAGGTTTTATATCTAGACTTTTATTTACCATTAACAAAAACTTGTATTGAAGTTCATGGTGAGCAACACTATAAATTTGTACCATTTTATCACAATAATATGTTGGGTTTTCTAAAAGCTCAAAAAAGAGATAAAGAAAAAACAGAATGGTGTGAAATTAATATGATTAAACAAATTATCCTACCCTATAATGAAAATATAGAAGAATGGAATAAGAGGTTATCAGATGAGTAAAACAGCGAAAGAAGATCTGCAATATTGGGACAGCGTATTAGATGAGTATGAGCAAAGCATAGGGTTATCGGAATACAAAGCTGATGGTCTACCGTCTTCAGAACTAAATGAATATTTATCAATGAATAGAGATACTATTGAAAAATTGAGTCCAGAAGACTGTGCGCAAATTTCATATAGATTGGCACAATTTTCTTTCCATACACAAAGAACTATTAATAGAGAATTAGCAAGATATAATTGGGCAGAAGAAAGTATCAAAGAAGTTATTGCAGACGAAATCAACAATTATAAGGGATACGGATATATAGAAAAATCTATACAAGCCATTAAGCATAATGATAAAGCTAATAGTTTAAATAATATAAAAAAGTATGCTAAACAAAGATCTGATAGGCTATCTTATCTTGCAAACTCATTAAAAAATTTATCTGATATTATTCTATCTGTTCAAAAGACAAAGGTGAAGCATGGCTCTTAATAATGATGATATAAAAGCATTAATTGCTATACTACAAAAGGGTTTGGAACACAGCGAAACAGAAGAGGAACCGGACAACACCCCTGTTGTTAAAAAAACAAAAAGTGGTAAAAAATCAAGATCGTCTTCATCTGGTAAAAAAAATATCAATAAATTTGATAATATGCCAGAAATTAACATGCACAAAGAAGACATTGCTATTGATAAAAAACTAACTAGATCATTATCTCCAACACCTCGCAGAGAAGCTTTCAAACCAATAGAGGTTTCTTGTAGAGTTTGTCACAGGACAGATATGGTCGATCCGTCTATTATAGAGTCAATTGACAGGTATAAGTGCAACAAGTGCGCTATTTCAGCAGGATAATTTAAAAGGAAAAATATGATTTTGTGTGACCCGGCAGCAGAGAGAGCCGTATTAGCTGGTATATGTAAATATGGTAAAGATGCTTATATAGATGTTGCAGATATTATCCAGGCATCTTCTTTTACTATAGATAGTAATAATATTATTTATAGATGTATTAAGGAGATTTGCGAAAAAGAGCAAAATGCCACAATAGATATTGCATCTATCTATTCTATGGCTCAAGAAATTGGAGTATCCAATATTCTGAGCAAAAAAGAAGAGGCCCAACACCTTAAGGCTATCTTAGATTTTCCAGTAAATATAGAAAATGTAAGAAAATTTGCTGCTAAAATTAGAAAATTAGAAATTGCTCGTCTATTAAGAAATCAACTAGAAGAAGCTAAAGATAAACTATTAGAAGTAACAGGAACTGAACCTATTACAAATATAGTATCTATAGCCGAAGATACAGTATTTAATTTTTCTTCTTTAATTAATGATGGCACAGAAAATCATCCCAAAACAGTCGGGGATGGACTAGATGATTATATTAAATACCTAGAAGAAAATAAGATTGATCAGGTGGGGATTTCTACTGGATTTCCTGTTTATGATCAAGCTATTGGAGGAGGACTTAGAAAAGGTACAGTAAACGTGATTGCTGCTAGACCCAAAACTGGTAAAACATTATTGTCTGATAATATGGGTTATAATATCGCTAAATTAGGTATTCCAGTATTAAATATGGATACTGAAATGACAAAAAATGATCATATAAATAGAATTTTAGCAATGATGACTGAAACAGAAATCAATGTTATTGAAACAGGAAAATTTAGCGAATCTGCATCTAATAAGATTAAAATTAATGAAGCTGTTAATCAGCTAAAAAGTATGAATTTTTATCATCATTCTATTGCTGGTAAACCTTTTGAAGAACAATTAGCAATAATGAGACGCTGGATTATGAAAGATGTGGGATTAAATCCAGATGGTAGTGCTAAAGATTGTGTGATTTTTTATGACTATCTTAAACTAATGGATAGTGCTGGTATTAGCCAAGACCTGAAAGAATACCAGGTATTAGGATTTATGATGACCAGTTTACATAATTTTGCTGTAAGATATAAAGTTCCAATTATGGCTTTTATACAATTAAATAGAGACGGTATAACAAAGGAGAGCACCGATACTGCTAGCGGGTCTGATAGAATTATATGGTTATGTAGTAACTTTAGTATCTTTAAGAGGAAAAGTGATGAAGAAATAGCAGAGGATGGTCCAGATAATGGGAATCGAAAATTAGTTCCGCTAATCAGTAGGCATGGAGGAGGATTAGATGATAACGATTATATTAATTGTCATATGAAAGGCTGGTGTGCCAAGATCATTGAAGGTAAAACTAGACTAGAGATTGTAAACAATATTAAAAAACCACAAGACGGATTTATAGTAGACGATGAAAACAATGAAGCGATCCCGTTCAATTGATCAAGCTAAACTAAAGATTATTTGTGACCTAGTTTGTGATAATATTGAAAACTTATTGGATGTTTTCGGTATTGAGTACAAAACTAATCCAAAAATGATCACAATGTCTTGTCCAATCCATAATGGGGACAATGTATCTGCAATCAATATATACCCCGATGGCGAACACTACAGAGGTAATTGGATATGCAGAACCCATGGTTGTGAAAAGATATTTAAAGGTTCTATTCTTGGTTTTATTAGAGGTGTTTTATCCAATAGAAACTATGGATGGAATAAACCAGGAGATAATCAGTGTTCTTTTCAAGAAGCTCTAGATTTTGCTTTATCTTTTACAAAACAAGATCTCAGTAAATTAAAAGTTTCCAAATCTGATATAGAAAAGAAAAGCTTTGCTAATGTAGTACATTATATTAATAATGAAAAACAAAATAAGCAAAGCAGCGGTATCACCAGAGATGCTGTACAAAAAAGTTTAGATATTCCAGCACAATACTATATTGATAGAGGTTATTCGAAAGAGATATTAATTAAATATGATGTTGGCCTATGTTCTAATCCTAATAAAGAAATGTATAATAGGATTGTGGTACCAATATATAATAATGACTATACAAATATGATAGGATGTACCGGACGAAGTATTTTTGAGAAATGCAGCAACTGTAAAAGTTTTCATGATCCTCAAAATGATTGTCCAAATCATGAATCAGCTTGGAAATTTTCTAAATGGAAGCATAATATAGATTTTAAAAGCCAAAACCATCTTTACAACTTTTGGTTTGCAAAAGATTATATATTGAAAACATCTACTGTTATTATCGTAGAAAGTCCGGGTAATGTATGGAGATTAGAGGAAAACGGTATTCATAATAGTGTTGCTATATTTGGATCTTCATTAAGTGATAGACAAAAGTTTTTTCTAGATTCCTCTGGAGCTATGAACCTTGTAATATTAACTGATAATGATGAAGCCGGATTTGCAGCAGCACAAAAAATCAAAGAAAGATGTAGTCATACATACAGAATTTATATTCCCAAAATATCTAAACCGGATATTGGGGAAATGACCACAGAAGAAATAAATACAGAAATTAAACCCATATTAGAAAAACTATATGACTAAAATATTAGCATTCTCAGGCAGAAAACAGTCGGGAAAAAGTACAGCTGCTGATTATGTTGTTTCTTTAATTAATAATAAAGATATAACATATAAGATATATAATTTTGCTGATCCTCTGAAAAAAGATATTTGCATGAATATTTTAGGCCTAACATATGATCAATGTTATGGCACAGATGAGAACAAAAATACCTTAACCGATTTAGTGTGGGACGATAAACAACTTACAGCAAGAGAAGCTATGGAAATTATTGGCACCAGCATTTTTCGTAAATTAAAAAACAATGTATGGATAGATGCTACTATCAATAAAATTAAACAAGATAATCTTGATATTGCTATTATACCAGATTGTAGATTTCCAAACGAGGTTGATTCAATTAAAGCATACGGTGGGCATGTTATCAGATTGGCTCTAGACCCATTCAACTCCAACGCTCCTGCTGAAATAGCTTTAGATAAACATAATTATGATTGGCATAAATTTGATTATATAGTATTTAATACTTCTATGACCATAGAAGAAAAAAATAAAGAAATATATCGTTTTCTATCTAATAAAGGAATACTAAAATTATAATTACATACATAAGAAGCTCCAGCTACGCTACACACTCTATGTGTGAGCATCAATATTTCATGGAGTATGTTTTAGGGTATCGTTCTCCTTCCAATAAAAAGGCGGATAAAGGCACCATAGTACATAAAGTATTAGAAATACTAGCATATGTTAAATTAAACATACAAAACAAAGAAGATTTTTTTATTGATGATATTATTGGAAAAGTTTTAGTAAATAAATATAATTTAAATACCATTATAGAAAAAGTATATAATTACTATACTAGCAAATTTACCCACCATGAGTGGGAGGTCAAAGACTATAAAGATTGTCACTCTTGGGTTTATAAAGCTCTAGAATATAACAATGGAATGTTTGATCCAAGAAATAGAGACATCATATGTCCAGAACAACATTTTGATATTGAGATTGCAAAACCGTGGGCAAAATATAAATATGATACTTCAGAAGGTCCTCTTGAAGGCAATTTAGCTATCAAAGGAACTATAGACTTAATTACCAGGGTTGATGATAAAACTATGGAAATTATTGATTGGAAAACTGGACGCCGATTAGATTGGGCGACAGGGCAGGAAAAAACATTGGAAAAATTACAACAAGATCCTCAACTCAGAATATATCATTATGCTGCTAGTCATTTATATCCTGATATTGATCATTGTATGGTTTCCATTAATTTTATAAACGACGGCGGAGCTTTTTCCATTTGTTTTGATAAAAAAGATCTTGCACAAACAGAACAAATGCTTAGATCAAAATTTGAAATTATAAAAAATACACAAAAACCCAAGCTTAATAAAACATGGAAATGTAATAAATTGTGCCATTTCGGCAAAACCACATTTGATAATAGTCAAATACCCCCAGTAGCAGAATACAGGGAGGGCCAGGTATGTAAAAAAGATTCTTATATGACTAAGTGTGAACAAGTTAAACATGATATCGAACTCAAAGGCATAAAAAATGTTGTTGCACAGTACACTGTTCCAGGTTATACTGTGGGTAAGTACAAAGCGCCAGGAAGTGCAGAATGACAAATAAAAAATATATTCCTTTACATTGTCACTCAATGTATTCTTTGCTAGATGGTTTAAGTAAGCCTAAAACCATAGCTAAAAGATGTTTAGATATAGGGGCATCAGCTTGTGCATTAACTGACCATGGAAATATAGCCGGGGCTGTGAAATTTTACACAGAGATGAAACAAAATGGAATTAAGCCAATATTGGGGTGTGAAATTTATTTGTGTGATAAAGACCCCATCATACAAGATGAAACTAATAGGAATTTAACACATTTTTTAATATTGGCCAAAAACCTTCAAGGTTGGAAAAATTTAATACGTTTGGTTTCAGAGTCTAACAGGTCGGATTTTTATTATTACAAGCCACGCCTCAATCTTGAGCGTTTAGCGCCATTCTGTGACGGTAATCTGCTTGGTATTTGTGGCCACCTTGGGTCTTTGGTAGCCGATAAAATAATGAATAATAATACAATATCTAAAGATTGGTCTAATATTGGAGTTGATACTATAAATAGTCTCAAAGATATTTTTGGTTCTAATAATATCTTTTTAGAAGCCCAATTAATGGATGTTAATAATACCCCGATACAAAAAGACCTAACAGATGTTATAAGAGAACTTGGTAAAAAAACTAATACTAAAATTGTTTGCACCCCAGATGCACACTATGCTGAAAAACAAGACGCTATAGATCAAAGAATTCTACTTTGTAATAATCTAAAAACAACTTTACCAGATATTAGTCGAAAAATTAGTAATAATGAAGAAGTACCATTGGGTTGCTTTTTCACATCAGATAATTTTCACATTTTATCTCAAGAAGAGATGAATAGTCTTCATACCGAGGAAGAAATAGATAATACTAACTTTGTTGCTGATTTATGTGAAGAATACAATATTTTAAACAAGCCATTGCTTCCCCCATTTCCATGTCCTGACAATTTAAATCAAGATGAATACTTAAGACAACTTTGTAGATACGGATGGAAAGCAAAAATTCAAAACAATATACCAGATGCTACGCAGCCAGAATATGTTGATCGTATTAAATACGAATTAGAAGTACTACAGGGGGCTGGTTTATCTAGTTATTTCTTGATTGTGCAGGATATAGTGAATTATGTTAGATCTAATGATTGGCTTCCCGGCCCCGGACGAGGAAGCGCCGCTGGGTGTTTAGTATCTTATTTGGTGGGTATTACTAGTATTGATCCTATAAAATATAATTTAATGTTTGATAGATTTTATAATGCTGGTAGAAATTCTAAAGACCATATTTCCATGCCAGATATTGATATTGACGTTCCTATTAATAAGCGTGAAAATATTATTGAGTATATTAGAAACCAATATGGCCAGGATAAAGTTTCTCAAATGATTACTTTTAATACTATAAAGGGTAGAGGAGCACTAAAAGATGTATTAAGAGTGTATGGTAATATTTCTTTTGAAGAAATGAACAAAATTACTAAAAATATACCAGACGAAGCGAAGATCGCTGACGAACTTCAAGAAATGAAAGAAGAAACTGGAGAATCATCAATTATTAGATGGGTATTAGAAAATAATCCAGATAAGCTTAAAGAATGGTGTTATATTGACAACCAAAATGAATTACAGGGCCCGCTTGCCAAGCGGTTTGAACAAGCTATAAGACTTGAGGGGACAAAATCCAATCAGTCCAAACATGCTGCTGGAATAGCTATAAGTTCAACCCCTCTGAAAGAATCTTGTCCAATGGTTTATGATAATAAAAATGATCAGGTTATTGCGGGTATGGAAATGCAAGACTTAGAAGCTATTGGCATTATTAAGTTCGATGTTCTTGGTGTCGCAATGTTAGATAAAATTATGACAATTACAGAATTATTAAAATCAGGAGTAAAAATATGAGTATGAAACAATTTAAAGATTTAAATATTGGAGATAAATTTACATTTAATAATATTGAATATGTTAGGATCTCCGATGAAAGAATTAGTTGCTGCCAAGTAAAAAATGCGGCACTAGCAAATGACTCCACAACAAAAATCCAGGTTCCACCACTTTCAGAAGTAGAAGTTAATGATTAATTATAACAAAATTTGTGTTTTTGATCTTGAAACAGATGGATCTGATCCTAGATTCTGTAGTCCTGTACAGCTAGCCGCTGTTATGATTGATCCTGTGTCTCTTGACGTAATAAAAAATTCAGAATTTAATATTCGATTTAAACCAGAGGTAATGGAAAAGGATGAAAATTATCAATATACCACAGATATTTTAGATTTTCATGCTAAAGTAAGAGGGTGTTCTAAAGACGATATATATAAAGAATGGCAGACATATCCCAAACAAGAACAGTCATGGAAAATGTTTACTAGTTATTTAGACCAATATCATACTAGAACTTCTAAGAAAAGCCAGTTTTCGGCACCTATCGCTGCTGGCTATAATATTAACAGGTTTGATTTGCCTATCATACATAGACTAAGTGAAAAATTTGGTAATGTAAATAAGGAAGGTAGATCTGACATATTTTTTCCACGAGACGTTGTGGATATAATGAATATTATATTTTACTGGTTTGAAAATAATAATGATCTGAAAAACTATACTCTCGATAGTTTAAGGGACTATTTAGGATTAAGTAAAGAAGGGGCTCATGATGCACTGAAAGACGTTAAAGATTCAGCACAGATATTGATAAGATTTCTAAGACTTCACAGAAATTTGAGCAAAAAAATAAAATTCCAAGACGCCTTTAATAATGTCTAAAATATATAAGTATCCTTGTGGTTGTTCGTTTCAGGTTGAAACCCTAGATGATATCACAAGTATTAATTTTGATCCTACTATTGAACATATGCGATTGGATTGTCATAGAACGTGGGACCTAATTTCAGAAGGCAACACCAAGGGTTGTTTTCAACTAGAATCTCGATTGGGTAGGTCTATGGCAAAAAAGCTTAAACCATCGAGCATAGAACAGCTATCAGCTTTGATCGCTATTTTAAGGCCGGGTTGTTTAGAAGCTATGAGAGATGGTAAAAGCGTTAGTAATCACTATATTGATAGAAAAAATGGAGAAGAATCTGTCGATTATTTCCATCCTGCTCTGGAACCAATTTTAAGGTCTACTTATGGTGAGATGATTTATCAGGAACAGGCGATGGAAATTGCAAAAGTTATTGCTGGTTTTAATCTGCAAGAAGCGGACCTATTAAGAAAAGCTATTGGCAAGAAGAAACCAGAAGAAATGGCAAAAGTTAAAGAAAAATTTCTTAGTGGCGCAAAAAAAATTAACACTGTAACGTCAGATGAAGCTGAACAAATTTTCGGCTGGATTGAAAAATCTCAAAGATATTCTTTTAATAAAAGCCATAGTATATCGTATGCCGTTAACGCATATTTATCAGCATATACAAAGGCACATTTCCCCAAAATCTTTTTTGCTTCTTATCTCAGATTTGCAAAAGATAAAATAGATCCTCAAGCAGAAATTAAAGAATTAACACAAAATGCTATAGAAATGAATATAGATGTTTCTATACCAGACTTGAGAAACCTCAATCAGTATTTTATACTAAAAGATAATAAAATATATTTTGGTTTAACAGATATCAAAGGGGTTGGTGATTCTGTCTTCAATAAGATATTACTGCTTAAAGATAGTGTTGATTTTAATAATACAAACTGGCTATATATTCTATGTAATATTTTATTAAAAATTAATTCGACAGCAGCAAAAGCCTTAATACAAAGTGGAGCATTGGCTTATACCAAAAAAACACGCAATAGTATGTTATTTGAATATGATATTATTTCTGAATTAACTAAAAAAGAATTGGAACATATACAAACTAATATGTCTTCCTATTCATGTGTTGAGCAGGCTCTTAACGGTGTTTTGGCCACAGGTAAGGTTAATAAAAATAGAAAAAATATAATTTCTACATTATTAGCTACTGCGGCATATCCGCCAAGGTCTTTAGAAGATAGCGCAGAATGGCTTTCTGATGCTGAGTATGCGTCTTTGGGATGCTCTATTACTTGTTCCAAAGTAGATATGTATGATATAAGCATGACAAATGCCACATGTAAAGACTTTAAAAATGGAATTATTAAAGATAATATTATTATTGCTGGTGAACTAGACTATATTAATATTACCAAAACAAAAAGCGGTAAGAATAAAGGTGCCGAGATGGCATTTGCAACACTTATGGATAATACGGGATCATTAGATTCTGTGGTCTTTTTTCCAGAAAAATATAGAGAATTTAGAAACATTTTATTTCAAGGCAATGTTTTAATAGTAAAGGGCGCTAGATCACGTTCTGGAGATGCGTTTGTAGTAGAAAAGTGCTACATTCCCAAAACTTGACCTTCCACGCCCATAGCCTATCATAGCGTATACACTGTTGGTTTTATTTACTTTTAAGGAGATTGATAATGAATATTACGATTTTAAAGGGTAATTTGGCTCGTGATCCAGAACTAAGGGTTGTAGGCTCTGGAGATCGTCAAACATCAGTAGTTAATTTTACTGTTGCTACATCACGAGAGTTTACTAAGGCTAATGGAACACAAGATAAGATTACTTCATTTATTCCTTGTGAAGCTTGGGATAGCGGCGCAGAGGCTATCGCTGCCACATTTAAGAAGGGTGACCTAGTAATGATCGAAGGTTCTCTAAGAAATGATAGTTGGGAAAAGGATGGAGTAAAACATAGTACTCTTAAGATCAGGGTAAATAATTTTGGTAAGATACAAAAAACTAAGAAAACAGAGCGTCAAGGATCGGATGAAACATCAGAAAAGGTTGCTTTCTGATATCTTATTACCATAATTTATAACTCAGACATGATGAACATCTTGGGTCTGAAAAGGCCCTAGATGTTTTATCATATATAAATACTTATGATTAATCCACTCCACACACCATGCAAAAGCTGTGCGTTTGCTGAATACATTGATAAAACACAAACTGGTTGTAGTTTAGGTTTTATAGATATTTATAAAAGACAAGGCGCAGAGATCCTAGAAGTCTATGATAATGATCTAGAATTTTATGTTATTAATGAAAAAAAATGTATTGGCTATAGAGAAAATTCATGGTTTAAACAATATGATCTAGCTGATGCTTCTATATCAGATAAAATTATTAAATTTAAAGAACTTAATAAAATTAACTATTTATTAGTAATTAATTTTAAAAAACTTGGAGAAACTGAAGAAGATATTAAAAATATTAAAACAGCATTAGAATCATTAACTGTCCATCCACAAAAAATAGTATTTGTTAGATCAGCATCTGGAGATCATACCACCACATATGGATCAATCAATAAAATGATGATAGATGCTAAAATTAACTGTGCATGGAGAATACAGTCTATGTTAGATGAAACTATAAGTAATGAAAATATATTACATGATATAATTTCATTGAATAAGTCTTATAGGTTTATTTGTTCTTTAAATAATTCTAAATGCAATGATCTTAATAATCTGATAGAAACCGCACAACATATTGTCTATGATAAACTAGAACAATTTAGCGTATTAACAGATAAAGAAAGATCATGTATAATTTTCCCCGGTGGTGTTTATAGGTATTCTATAGCTCAAAACGGCGTTGATTTATTAGCCGACACAAATACATATACTGTTATATGACGATAATTATTATTGCAGACAGTTTTAATAAAGGTATGAAATCACAAGGCTGTGTTGGTTTATTGCCATTTAATAAAAAAACAAATCTATTCCAGCAACAATATAATGCTATTAGATCTGTCTATCCTAAAGCTAAAATAGTTTATATTTATGGTTTTGAAGCGAAAAAGTTTACATATTTTATTCGATCATTTCCGTCTACTAATTTGGCTACTATATTAAATAATAAATATAATATATATAACCATGGTTATGGTTTAAGTTTAGTTAGAGATTATATTGTTGAAGCAGACGAGTGTTTGGTGCTTTTAGGTTATGAACCAATTCAGGTATCTCAAATAAAAAATCTATATAAACTAAAAAGATCGGCCGCCCTGATATCTCATAATAAAACTAGCAATATAGGTTGTATAATACAGAAAGATACCAATGAGATAACCAATATATTTTACGGCCTACCCAATAGTATTAATAATATTTATTTTTTAAAAAAACCAGAACTAAATATATTAGCTAATATTTTAAATTCTAATAATGCATATAATATGTTTTTATTTGAAACAATTAATGCAATTTTATCGCAAAATGGTAAGATAGGAGTAGTAAACACATGACGTATGCTAAACTAGACGATAGCCAACGTAAAAGTATTATTAATGATCTTTATACTATACAAAATAAAAGTTTTCAAGATATAGCAAACCTATATGGTACTTATGCTAATAAAATTAGAAGAGATGCTAAAAAGTTTAATATTCCTATTAGAGATAAAAGTGAAGCACAAAAGAATGCTTTAAAAACAGGTAAACATAAACATCCTACAAAAGGAACTAAAAGAGATGATAGTACCAAAACTAAAATAGGTACATCTATAGTTAGATTCTGGGATAATATGGATGAACAAGAACTAAACCAAAGAAAAATACTAGCAAAGAAAAACTGGGACAATCTTACAGAAGATCAAAAAGAATATATGCAGAAACAGGCAAATAATGCTGTTAGAGAAGCTAGTAAAATTGGTTCAAAACTAGAAAAATTTTTACACCAACAGCTTCTTGCTGATGGTTATAGGGTGGAGTTTCATAAAGAACAATCGTTGCTAAATACCAAATTACAAATTGATTTATTTTTACCAACCATAGATGTAGCCATAGAAGTGGATGGACCATCTCATTTTCTACCAGTATGGGGGGATGATGCTTTAGATAGAAATATCAAATATGACAATAAAAAAACTGGTCTGATACTAGGCAAGGGTCTAGTATTGATAAGGGTCAAACAAACCAAAGAATTTTCCAAAACCAGAGCATTAATCATATATCAAGAACTCATTAAACACTTACAAAAGATTAAAAAACAATTTCCCGATAAGGATAACAGATTACTAGAAATAGGAGATTAATATGTCTAAAACAAAAAAAGAAGCTGCACCAAACGAAACCTTAGAGCAGCAAAATATCAAAACTGTAACACCTAATGATATCGAATGGACTGATCATGTTTTAGACTTATTGTCTGAAGATGAAAAAATAGCTGGTAATCCTACTACTGATGGATTAAGAAGAATATTTGAAACTGTACTTAATTGTGTTGTTATAGAATCTAAAGCAACTGTTGTTCAAACGCCAGAGCCAAATAATGAAAAAAGAGCAACTGTAGTTTATACTTTAAATTATGTATTAATGGATGAGTCTCTGCCTTCAGAAATTAAAAACAGGTCTGTCAGTGGATCAGCAGACGTTTATTGGGGTAATTGCGATAAAGTGTATCGAAACCATCCTGTGGCTGTAGCGGAAACACGGGCAGAAGGTAGGGCTTTAAGAAGGGCTCTTAAGCTAAGAAAAGTAGTAGCGGCTGAGGAATTAGCAAAAGATATCGAAGATCATCCAGATGCTAATACTGTATCTAAAATTAGTAATAATCAAATTAATTTTATAGATGTTCTGGCTAAAAGATTAAATGTTAATGTATTAAATTTACTAGACAATTTACATATTAAGCATACTATGATATATGATATGTCTCATGAGGATGGGGTCAACACCATCAAAGAGCTATCTACCTATCAAACTAACATCGACTCTATTCCAGATAGTATCAGGGGATATGATTCTGGATGGAAATAAGGAGAAATAATTATGTTGGCAAAATATAAATTAAATGAAAAACTAGAGTTCACAGTTGAAGGAGAAGGCCAAAAAGAAATATTCAAAGAGTTAGCTTCAGTACAAGAAATTTTTGGAGAAGAAAAATGTGGGCTTTGTTCAAAGTCAAATATTAAATTTGTAGTGCGCAATGTAGAAGGTAATGATTTTTATGAAATGAGATGTACTGACTGTGGAGGAATTCTATCCTTTGGGCAGCATAAAAAGGGAGGGACGCTATTTCCAAAGAGAAAAGATGATAATGGTGAGTATTTGCCGAATAAAGGTTGGCATAAATGGACTAAAGAATCTAGTAAATAAATTTCTGTTGATAAAATATTTATCAAATAAACTAAACTAGCTTTTATAGCTAGTTTTTTTTATATCTACTAACCACCACCAGGAACATACGGTGCTGTTCCACCACTAACACTATTCATAAACTTAACTACCACACCATGAACAGCACAAGAAGTTGGTATAGTAAGCTTTAATGGATTTTCAAAAGATATTATACCACCAATAGAAATTCCAGAAGATGACCCAGATATGCCTTTGATGTTTAATTGTGTTGCGCTGAATACTGTACCATAAACTGTGGTGCCTCTGGAAAGTTCGTGTTTTTCTAACACAATATATTGTGCTTTATAAGTATCATAATATGCATATACTAGCTCATTAGCATGATGTGTTACTCCAATTCTATCTACAATATTAACGGTTGGAGTATTACCATCCAATGGTGGTTGTGGTCCGCCGGTTGTTGTGGATGAATTATTTTGACAATCATCACAAGAATTACTAGGTATAAAAGTTCCACCAGATTCAGTACAATAATTAGATTGCTGATTTGTATAACAGCTATATACTTCTCCAGTTCGTGTTCTGTAACAGCATGCTCCGGTTGGAGCAACTGTGGTTGTTGTGGTTACGGCTACACAGTTTTTCTCGCATGATCCTCCAAGATAAAATGTTCCACCCGCCTCATTACAAGATGATTCTTGTTGTTTCTCATAACAACTATAAACTTCGCCTGTTTGACTATCCCTATAACAACATGCGCCCCATCCGCACTCAATTTCATTACATGTTTTATCTTGATAAAAAATACCAGAACTACATTGAGAGACAGTATAACTATCATAACATGAACCATTATAACAACATGCTCCTCGGGGTTCTGGAGTTGTGCTAGTTGTAGTTGTTGTGGTAGTTGTTGTGGTAGTTGTGGTGGTGGTTGTGGTGGTGGTTGTGGTTGTGCATTTTTTCAGACTTTCGCATATAGGACTTTCTGGGTCGCAACCACAAATAATATCTACTAAACTTCCGAGTATAACATTTACTCCCCCCCCTGTTCCTCCCCCTGTTCCTCCCCCGTTATCTGGTGGCGAAGTAGGCGCTACGGTGGGCGGCGCTACGGTGGGCGGCGCTGTTGGGGGTATTGTTGGCGGTGCTGTTGGTGCTAAAGTAGTAGTAGTTGGACATGTTCCTATGCTTGTTAAAACCCACTTATATGTAGGAGTATCACTATCACTACACTGAGGATTAGCGGCATTTTGAATAATATTTCCATTAGAATCGTATAAGTCTTTATAATATTTATTTCCATCTTTATTATTAATAATAACAGCAGTACCCTGTCCATATGCTGGTACTTCTTTCATGATCTTGGCTACAACTATTTTATATGATTGTGGACTAACCCACATCCCTCTTTCTCTATCAAAACGTAAATCTACTGGTGCGGCTGGCCATGTTTGTGGTTTATTCAACCAATTAGATAAAAATTTATCTTTTAAGTTTTCTTTAGTAAAAGATCCTGACGCTGTAGAAGAATCTGAGTCTGATGCGTTAGGGATAGGTTTTCCATCAGTGTCATATCCCCAAGAATGTAGTACTAATGGTCCTCGTAAACCTAAAAATCTATAATCTTCAGCATATCTGTCTGGGTCTTCTTGAGATTTTCTATTTAAAATCATACCATCTTCAGGCGGGTCTTCTCCTCTTCCAAGAATATCTATACTATGCCCAGCTCCGTCACCATCATGATAGTGTGAGTTTGCCCCACCAGCATCGATACCAGTAACTCTATTAGTTAATGGATCTAGATATTTTTGACTAATATTTAAATTATATTGATCTAATTCTCCAGCAGTATTACAACTACCACTAGTAGATACCGGAGGATGTGGAGCTAATGGAGAAGCCTTATGTGGTAGGCCCGCCATTACGCTTTGATTAGTATATGAAGCGTATCTTGGAAAACCTCCATCCCCATATTTAGATAAAGGTCCAAACAAACCATCTAAACTCATGAAAGCTTTTTTATCATAATCGTATCTTAATTCTAAAACTGACTTAGCTAAAGTATCAATACCTACTGTTGTTCTTTTACCATATTTATCTCCACCAAATTCATGCCAATCCTTCATCTCTGCCATAATACATCTTAGTAATGTTCTGCCTTCAGCAAGATTTGGCACTTTATTTACTGCATTATTATTATTATTAACTCTTTTTAATTTTCTACTAATGTTATAACTTAATATAGATTGATTACGCAAAAACTGAAGTTGTTTTTGTCTATTTCTAGCAATATTTTTAAGTTGATCCACTGTGGATCGAGTCAAGTTGCCAAATTTTGGTGTGAAAGTTTGAAAAGTATAACTAGTATTTATACCAGAAGAAGAAAAACTAACATTAATACCAGTTAGGTTGGGACCACCGCCGGGAACTAAGCCTAACCAACCCAGAGATGGAATTCCACCGCCATGTTGTCCCGGCAATCCCGGTAATGTTGCAGAACCGGACTCTGCTTCAGATAAACCGGCTTGATAAGCATTAGCTAGTGCTTGACCAGCGGTATTCATAACTCCGTTACTACCAAAAACCCAGGGGGCCAAATCAGTATTGGTTTCTACGTTACATCCACCAGTAGATGAAAAAAAGTTATTGGAAACATATGGACCATAAACTCTAACATTACTTTTCATAGGAATAGCAGCAGCTGTTGGTATGACTGCCATTGGGGCCAGCCTACGATCATTCATACTGGCTGAGTCTAATGATCTCATTGCCGGGACGATAGTTTCAGATACTGGTACTCCGCAAATAAACTGAGATTTGATATTGTCGATACCACCAGAACTAGAACCTCCTTGTGATACAAATCGGGTCAAAGCTATGCTTTCTGCCAAGCCCATAAATGCTTCGGAAAAATTAGCTTCTTCATTACTTAGCGTTGTAACACAAGCATCGCTTAAACGCAATAATACATATGGTTCATTATTAATTTTATATAATTTTTCACCTATTTCTGCTTTAACATATGCTTCTGTTCCATTATTATTAACTAGAACTTCATCAGCAGAAATTGCATCTAAATTTAATTTTCTACCTGTTCCTACTCCAGCCATTATTAACCTCCCCATCCACCACCGGGAACATATCCCGGATTATTTGGACTACTGTTGCCACTACTATAATTTCCTGATGGAGCTGTACTCGGTTGTGACGGAGGATCTCCAAGTACACTAAATAAAACAAATGGTCCAACTCTACCATCTTCTTGTCTGAAAAAACCTAATAATGGATCAGGTACTCCCATAAAACTATTTCCTGGTTCTATCCAACCACCATCATTAGTAGGATTAGAACTATAAACCATTTCTGATGTTATACAATTAGCTCCTCCTTCAGTGTCTCCTGTCACCCTATAACAAATTAACTCATTTAATTTAGCTAAATATTGTTTTCCATAATAAGTTCTAGCCAAAGACTCTATAAACCCATGTATTTTTCTAGCATCTTCATTAATGCGGTCTAAAGTAAGCTTAGATACCGCAGCGCCACCATCATGAACCATATCTGTTACTAATGCATCTTTAGAAGATTGTTTAATACCATTAGCAGCATCAAAAAATGCTTTTGAAAAATTAGACTGTATACCATTAGCATTAAACCATGCTTTAGCCACAGCATTAAAAGATCCAGGGCCATTAACTGTACTATCGCCTATTAAGATTCTATCAGACCATAATTCATAACTACCCATGGCTGTTCTCAAATCCATTTCTGTTATATTTAAATTACCCCCAAATCCACCAGGATCTCTTAATGAAGCAGCTAAAGGTCTGGTGCTTATATTAAACGAAAAACCACAACCGCCAGCAGCCTCTCCTATTATAGGTTGACAATTTGTATCTTCTCCAAAATACGGTACAAAATTTGTAGCCATAGTCATATAGTGAATTTTTTCACCAAAAATAATAGTTTTTTGTTTTTCTAATCTTAATTCACGACCATAAGATCTGTCAGTAACATTACCTTGTAAATTACTAATAATCCAATTAAAAGAAGACGGGTTTTGTCTTAAATCAATAAAACCAAACTTTATTACTGATGGTGTTCCTCCAATACCAGGAGCTAAATAAACATAAAAATCATAACCTATCGCTTCACATATATCTGTTATAAATTGTAATATACTTATAGACGGACCATTGGCTCTATAATACTGAGGTAATCCCGAAGGTATATTACTAAAATCAACAGTAAAACTATATGATATTCCATTAAAATTTTTTGGAGTATAAATAGTAACCTGATGATTTTGTAAAGCATCAATAATCTTTTGATATGGCATTCCTCTATCATTAATCACTCCAGAAGCACCAAACTGGGTACAGTCAGGATTGCCGCCACCACTGTTATATATATCATATAAACCATAAACATTAAATACGTTGGGCGAATTAATATTTCCAGAATATGTATCAATAATTAATGCTGTATTTTCTAAAAGCCTACGAGGATCTGTAAGAGTAACGCTATGTGTTTTTCCACCACTTCCTTCATTGGTTGACCAATTAGTAACTATACCAGCAAAAGAAAAACTCATACCTCCACTGCTTGTTGGAAATACATATGGCGCCCCACTATCTACTGTAAAAGATTGATTATTTTCACAATCTTCAATTAATTCGATGGTAAGGGAACTTTCCTGCGCTCCAAAACCCAGATTACCATTAAATGATAATACTGTTGCACCTAAAAATGTAACCGGTGATGTTAGTCCTATATCTTGATATTGAGTAGTCATTATATAGTGCATCCTTGTGAACAAATATATCCTAAATTAATACTATATGAACCATCAATAGGATTATCTGTTCTTTGTTTTTGTGTTAAAATACAAGTACTAGTGTCTGGTAAAGATATATTAGCCGGTATCGCTACAGAATTTGATGACATAATAGTTGATTCTAGAGTTCCTTTGTCTAAACAACAATTTTTTTGTGATTTGCCCTCAATATTAATAGTAATTTTTTTTGCAGTAAATGTTTTTATGTCTTGTATAAGAACACCATTATGGGGTCGCACCACCTCTGCTAATACTGGGGTCGGTTCATCTATTGTAATATTTACTGTAGCAAAATCTCCACACGATCTTGTACTAGAATATTCTACATTATAACTAATAGTACCCTCATGATAGTTATGTGTCAAGTTAAAAGATAGTGGAATAATATTAGTATTATTGCTTAAATTTAATGCTGCCGCATTAATACCTAGTGCATTTTTCATTGATCCATTTAAATCACTTCCAGATATTATTTTATTTAAACCTTGTAATGCTGAACTATATTTACTACTCATAGCTTGACTAATTAAGATTTTACCACTAGCTGGCAAGCTAAAACCACTAGATGAAGTTCTGATTAAACCTCCTTCTAATAGACCTTCAATATTGCCTTGTACTGAAATAGTTGTAATATTTCTATTATCTTTTTGAGTATTAATAGTTTTAGTAAAATTATGTTTAGTAGCATAGTGGTGTAATGTGGATGATATATTTCTTTTTAAAACAGCATTATATGTAGCAGAAAATGTGCCGTCCGATTCTGAAGTTGAGCAACTTATTGTTTCATTAAAAACCTTATAGCTACTATTCAAGTTAGAAAATAATCCTGTTCCATTAGAACCAAGACCAGAAATATTTTGATTAGCAGAACAAGCGGTATCTGCATTAATACTCATTCCGTTGGTCAACACCCCCAATACTTGATTATATAGTCTATTTTGTGCAAAATTTTTAGCTTGTTCCCAAGCTGAAATTAAATTGCCACTATTATTAATAAAATGTTTACCAGTAGCAGATATAGTATAGCTAATATTTATAGTAGCATTATCTGTCTCTACATTTTGAATATCTGTATTATATACTCTATTATAGAGATTATCATCGATAGTAAAAGACCAGCTATCAGTAAATGTTTTAAGTTTATACTTAGATAAATCAACTATACTACTACTTTTACTTGCTGAATTCAAGAAAGAATCAGAACATTGAATAGATTTGAGTGATGTCCCACTCACTAATTCTATCTCATTAAACTCTATATCTGCATTATATTCTGAGTAACCCATCCAATTATTCGGAGACTCACTAAAAGATAAAGATCTAAGAATTCCACCCTTAGCTTTTAATACTTCTATATCATTATCTACAACAACTAATGTACTACTATTACGAGTTAGAATTTTTTTAATAGTTGCAATGCTATCAGTAACTTTAGAAATACTGGTATATGAGTAATTAGGTTCTTCTGATGATGTTTTACGATATGCTGCTGCATAACCTTTAACAGAAACGACATATGTATATCCAATAATAACGTCTCCACTATAATATGGTTCTGTCTTAATAGATAGTTGTGGTGCAGGACTAAGCCTATATGGTTCTGTTTTTTGTCCTATTGGTCCATAATGTGTTTCTGACATAATAAATATCCTATTATCCTATCACTATATATGAACGATTTATACTATAAGAACCGTCTATAATATTTTTTGTGATTTGATTTTGTGTTAATTTTAGATTATTACTTAATTTTACTCCTGGGATATCGTTTGGTAGTGCTATACTATTGCATATATTATTTAAATCTGCTGAACATTGTGGATCTACAACTCCTTCAATTGATACTGAAATTTTTTTGGGGGAATCTGCTCCTATTTTTTGTAAAATTGGTCCATTTTGTCTTCCTGGAATAATAAATTCAGCAATAATAGGTACACTATCTTCTACTGTAATCGATATATTTCTATATGATCTATCTCCATTACCATAACAAGCTTTATTGGAATTGTATTCAGCAGAATATGTAATTATTCCTCCAGTATAATCATGTGTGGCCGTAAAAGATGAGGGTCTAGGATAATCCAAACCCAAACATGGTCCAGAAACCTCTAGATCATCCATAGTTACGTCTAATAGATCTTTCATAGTGTCGTTTAAATCTCTATTAGAGATAATTTGTGAATATGCTGATAGTGCTTGGGAATATTTTGTTATACTATTATTAGATGCTAGCATAAGAGTTCCTGTTCTGGGTAATTCTATAACATTGGGAGAATTAATTAAACCTCCAGGTATTAAACCATTTATTGTACCCTGAACATTAATAGAAACATTGCGAGTTTTATTATCATCAGATACTGATCTACTTTTATTAAAAGTATGTATAGAATTATTACCAAAAATAGAATTATTATATTTTAATAAAGCATTATATGTAGCGCTAAAAGTGCCCTCTGCTTCTCCAACTTCACAAGTAATAGTTTCATTATAAATATTATGGGTTCCAGTGGTAATTCCACTTATGGCTCCATTAGAAGAAGCTAGAGCATGTAATGAATTTAAAGTTTTATCTCCAGCACATCCATCAGTAGTATTCGTATAATTTAAAATATTACCAATTAACCCTTTAACTTGATTATATAATCTATCTTGAGCAAAATTTTTAGCTTGTTCCCAAGCCGCAAGTGTTTTACCATTATCATTAATAAATTGCTTGCCAGTAACAGAAATCTTATATTCGATATTTATAGCTTGATTTTGGGCAACGCTGTAGGAATTGTATAGCTGCTCTGCTAGATTAAAATTCCAACTATCATTAAAAGATTTAATCTTATATTTTGTTATATCTATAAGATTAGGAGATAAACTATTAGCGTCTATAGTAGGGGTGGCACATGATAAAGTAGTAGAAATGCTACAACCATTAATAATAATTTCACTGAATTCTATTTCTATTTGGTAAGGTGCATAATTGACCCAATTATTAGAGGAATCATTAAAAGATACTGATCTGACATATCCTCCACGACCTTCCATAATAGTATTATTACTACTATCTTTAACCTCAAGATTTGCTCCATTAGTACTAAAAATATCTCTTATTTTTTGTATTTTATCTGATACTTCTTTTAATCCGTATGAGTTATTTTTATTAGCAATATAATCAATAGCTGTTGCATATCCGTTTAATGTTATTATATATGAATAGCCAATAATACTATCATTAGCATAAACTAATTCTGTATTAAAAGATATTTGGGGAGCTGGAGATATTCTATTACTATTATAGTAAACTTTTGTTGGTGAATTATCAGCCATAAATTATAATCCTATGATGTCTTTATTCGTCCTTTAGTCGCTGGATCCTTAACAGAAGGAACCGCCCTATGAACTTCGCTTCTGAATAAATCAAAATCGCTCTTAGATACTATAGATTCTGCCATTTCTTTCATTTTCTTATCTAGTGCTTCAATAGCAGCGGCACCACTAAGATTAACTTGTACGGTATAGTCTCCAGTAACTTCAATTTTATCTTTGAATCTTGTTGAGATTTCTGATAATTGATTCATATAATTACCAAAACTATTAATAGTAGTACTAAAGGTTTCAAGAAATTTACGAGAGTTTTCATCTAAAGTTATAGAGTATCCTGTTCCGGATATTCCTCCTTTATTTTCTGAATTGGGAGTGGTGGAAGATGTTGATGTTTGTTGTGTTGGTAGAGAGGTTGGGATTGGCCCAGAACCTATCTGTAAGGCACTTGCACGAGCTATACGATTTTGTACATCAGTATATGATTCAAATTTTTCTCTTTCCAAGAGGAAATCTTTACTTTGAGGCTTAAGTGGTACGCTAAATGTTCCATCCTGAGCTAACCCTAGTTCGTTATTAGGGGTCGATACTCCCTGAACATTAGTGGTCGCAGCTAATCTTGAAACGGCTTTCTCTTCTTCCGTCATCATCCTTTCTCTAACTTCTGGTCTAAATCGTGCTAAATAAGCTTCTCTTTTTGATTTTTGAGCTTGTTGATATGGTGTCATTGGCTTATTAGCCAGCATTTGTCCGTATTCTTTTTCTTCTTCTGGACTTCTTCCAACGGGCAATCCTTCTTCACTAACTCTGAGTTTGCCTTTATTTTTTAATTCTCTTTCTCTTATTTTGGCAGCTATCTGAGGATTAGCGTCTTTCTTTTGCTGAGCCAAAGCTGTATATTCCTCTTCTTCTGCTGAGGTTCGTCCAATAGGTAATCCGTCTTCGCTTGCTCTTAGCTTTCCTTTCATCATTAATTGTCTAAATCTATATGATTGTTTAGCGGTTAAATCTGCTATTGTCTTAGCTGCTGGTGTGACAGAAGTTTGTGCTTGACCAACATTTAATTGGTTTGTTGTTTCTGCTGTTTGTGGTGACTCTGGACTACCAGCATACTTTTGAGATTCGGTAACGGCGCTTGTGGTTGGTATTTGACTAGTTTGCATAGTACTAGCGCTAATACTACCTAATGAAACTTTATTTTGTTTCATATCAATAAGAGCAGCTAATATTTTTTCTAGTACTGTTATGACGGAAGTTTCTTTACTTTCTACTTTAGTAGTTTCATCAGCGGCTTTTTTGGTTTGGATTTCTGTTTTTTGTTCATTATTTTGGGCTTGAGCAGTTGTAGTGGTCTCAACAGATTTTTTATCTTGTTCGGTGGCGCTTTTGTTTGTTGCAGATGCTGCTGCTGCCTCTGCTTTTCTCTTAGCAATAATATCATTAACAGCAGCTGTATATTCTTTTCTATCTGTGTTTGCAGAAAACCAATTGTTAGATCTTGCACCAGCTTCAGTTTTACGCTTATTAAGTTTTTCTAGTTCTTTCTGCAATTCAGCTTTTTTAACATCATCTTTAGATGATGTAGCTTCTTCTAGTTTCATTTTTAATGATGCTTCATCATTAGCCAATGCTACTTGCTGGCCAGAAATACCATAAGTTGAACTACGAGAATTAGCTTCCATTCTGCGTGTTTTAGCAGCTCTTTGTTGTGCTGAATCAATGTCTGCGCCCAATGCTCTAGTTGTATAAACACCTTCAACAATTTTTGAGGCAGGATCGACAAAACCTTCAAGAGCACCCGACGTCATGTCTCCAGCGAATCCGACGTTTGTTCTATTTGAGACGCTTGCTTGACCAGCCTCAACCTTAGCTCTTTTATTAGCATCATAAGCACCAGGATCATAAAGAGCTTCTGCCCCTTCGGTAAGTATACTAAGCCCAGTATTAGCTGCAATTAATGGGGCAGCTGCTGCTGTCAACCCTCCTGTACCGGCTCTAACTGCGGTTGTTGCTCTTTTGGCTGTTGTTACAGCGTTTTTAGTTCTTTTTGCTGCTGTTGCAGTATCTTTTGCTTGTTTAACTGCTGTAGCTGTATTGTTGGGTTTTATACCAACCGTCTGCATAGCAGCATCGATTGTAGACCTAGTTGATTTAATAGCTCTGGGTGCCACATAAGCTGCTCCGCCCGCTAGTGCTGAAGCAGCAGCTGTTGCCTTAACAGCATCTGCTGTATTACTATTATTTGATGGTGGATTAAGAACCCTATCTTGATTTCTAGAAGCTTCTCCAGATACTGCACCTGTTGGTTGTGGCTGCTCTGGTGCTGGCTCAGGTTTATTTGTAGCTGATTCTTGAGCTTTTGGTAGAATTTCGCCCAGCTGAAGCATTTTGTCCAAAAGTTGTGAAGCAGCATCTCTTAGAATCTCTGATGATTTTAATGCGTTGTCTGCTAATGCTTGTGCTGCTCGTGATTGAACATCTGTAGCATCCTGATACATTTTAATATATTTTTCTTGAACAGGATCTTTTCCTGCTTCTCCCATTTTAAGAGCATCATCATACGTCATCTCTTCTCCATTAACACCCGTTATACCAAGCTTTTGATTCAAAATTTTAGCCCCATTAGGATTAGCCATAATCATTTGTCTTTGTAGTTTGGCGTCCATTTGTTTAATCATGTTTTCTGGAATTAATCCTTTAAGATTATCAAGTCCAGCAAAAGCGTCTCTTCTGGTTTGTAAACTACTAAGATCTCTATTAGAAGCCTTTCCAGAAATAACTCTATTATAAGCCCCCATCTGACGGCTAAAATCCGCTAATTCTGTAGAATCTGAAGTTAATAGCTTACGCCCTAATGACCTTACATTTTCTCCAAGTTGTTGTCTTTCTTGAATTTTAGATAAGGCATTGGCAGCTTTTGTTCCATCTGTGGCTAATTTTTCTAATGCTCTATTTCCATCATTCAAAGCCTTCTTTTGTTTACCAAGAGCTTCTATATCTTTTTTAATAGCTTCTACTCTTTCACCTTCTGTTTTAACACCATATGCTTCTAGTGTTGGGTTTTGTAGTCTTTTTTCAATATCTGACGATTGGCTTTTTGCTGATTGCATAGCATTAGCAATTGCTGTTGGGTCTGTACTTCCTCCGGGAATTAAACTACTGGTCATGCTTTTCATTTCGACATCAACAGGGTTGTTTAGTTCTTCTAGTGCTGGGGATTTACCTAAAGCTCTAGCAAGATCAAGTTCTGCTGTTAATCTGATATTTACAGCTTTTCTTTGCCAATCCTCTGATTTACTAAGCATATCATTATATTCTTCTAATTTTCCAATAGATTTATTAATAGTTTCATTATATTTAGTTAATAATTCTTGTGCAAATTTTAATCCTGCTTCTGGTCCTTTAAAGATTTCCTCTACAATTGAACCAGCTTCATCAGCAAGATCAGACATGCTAGTGGAACCTTCTCTATTTCCAACGGTCTTAGAGGATAAACCTTCTGAAAGCTGTTTTTTAAGAGAGTCTGGAAATGGTACTTGCATATTTTTGAATGCTTCTTCCAGTTTATCTATAACATCATCAGTTCCATTAGCTCCTCTTAATGCTTTTGGTAACTCATCTTTAAGGATCTTAGATGTCATAATATCGTTTTTAAGCTTGGATCCACTATCGCCACCACCAGCAATAGATGCTGCTTCATCGGCTGCTGCTGCTACTTCATCTCTAGAGTATCCACTTATATTATTAAGTACATCTTGACTTTGACTGCGTACTGGTTGTATTCTAGCATTACCCGTAAGATCATTTGCAGATGTACTGGCTTGAGCATCAAATCTTTCTAATTCTTGACTATATCGATCCAATCCCGCACTAGCTTTTCTATATACTTCTATTAATTGCTCATTAGCTATCATTAAATCTTTAACTGTTCTAGCAACTAAAGCTTGCTTCAGAGCTAACTCACCGTCAACAGCTAATAACTCTTTGCCTTGTTTAATAGCTGCTTCTTTCTTTTTGGGATCAGCAAGCTCTTTACTAATTTGATCCGATGTTTTGCCTTGTTGAGTTTGTTGAGCAATATATTTAGATAAAAATATTTCTTGTTCACCCATACCAGCACGGCTCATAGCTTGATAACCCTGGTTGGCTCTAGCAAAAGCTGTAGTTTTATCTGTAGAATTATTAGCACTATTTAATAATTGTTCAATATTAGATGTACTAGCACGAGACAACGTATAAGGTCCAAGCCTATCTGCATCTCCTGATGCTCTGGTTAAACCAGAAACTAAGGCTTGTCTGCTTTCTGCTTCTGTTTCTCCTCCTGTAACAGCAGATACTAATCCTGTGGGATCAATACCTCTTAAAGTTTCTGTAATAGTTCTAGCTATACCACCGGCACCAAAATTAGCCTGACCACCAACTTTAGATAGTGAAGTAAGAGTATATGCAAATTTAGCATTAGCTTCTTGTAGATTTTTATCAGATGAGCTTTCATCTAATTTTTTAAATGCTAAATCTAATGATGTCGTAGTCTTGTCTAGTTCCCTAAGATTATTCTCTAGTCTTTTGGTATTGATGCCATTAAAAACTCCTGTTATACCTTTAATAATAGCTCCGCTAACTCCGCCAATAAGAGCGCCAACTGGACCGGCTATTTGACCACCCAATAGAGCACCACTAGCTAATCCTTGTCCCGCCCCAGCAATACCTCCAGCAACACCAGCAGCAGTTTCACTTTGACCATATCCAAGACTAGATGCAATATCTGGTAGTTTTTCTCCTAATACTGATAATCCAGCTCCTAAAACTGTCATAGGGCCGCCAAGTTTCTTTAACCAACCATCTAAAGCATTGCCAAATCCATCACCAAGTTTTTTAGTAGCAAAATTAACTAATCCTTTACCACTGGCAAAATCTGCTGCTGCTCCTAGTTTTTGTCCAGTTTTGGTATTAGCAAACTTTGAAATTAAATCTGGTGCATTTTCTGCTAATTTACCATATTTTTGCCCAGTATCACTTTGAATAAATTTTTGCTGTCTATATTGTTTATTGTCTTTGTTAGATATTTGTTTTCTTAAAACATCCGCTGTCATATTATTTTCTTTAGCAACTTCATCAAAAGCTATAGCTGCATTCTCTGCGCTTGTTCTAGTTTTAGCAAGAATATCTGAAAGCACAGTATCGTTTTTAACGATAGTATCAAAAGAGTCTGCGCCTTTTCTTAAGGCAATAACCAACCTTTTTGCTGCTTTATCTATCTCACCAGCACTTCTGCCAGGATCAATCTCTTTTAATTTGGATGCAAATTCTGTCTTTGCAGCATTAAGTTGTTTTTTATCTTTGGATCCTTTAAGGATATCACTCTGACCTAATGCTGAATATCTAAATTGTTGCTGTTGATTTTTTAAATTATCTTGTAATTCTTGTTCACGACTTACAACTTTTGAAGCTAAAGTAGCACGAAACCCACTCACACTTTGTCCAGATTGTTTTGCTCTATAAGCAAAGTATTCATTTTGTTCTTCTTTGCGTTTTTGTGCTTCATTATTAACTTGAGTATTTTGCTGTGGAAAGGTTTGTGGAGTATTTATTACAGCTGGAGTTGTGGGATTAGATGGAGATACTGCTTGGGCGACTTTTTTTGCAACTCCGATACCTAATTGACTATTAGTAGCTTGAATCAGAGATGTTCCGCCTTTGCTTTGTTGTAAACGATCAAGAGCATCAAATACATTCTTTAGGCTTTGTGCTCTATCTTCATTACCTCCTCTTTTTTGATCAATAGCAAAAGAACGAATACCAGCGGCAACAGTTGTTACAGCTTCACTAGCGCTTATAACACCCAGAGATTGTTTAGCAATAGAGTCTTTGATTTGATTAATAAGTTTTTGACCACCTTGAGTTCTGGTATTTTTCTCTTGTGCTATTAAAACTTTTAGTATTAAGCCTAGTTGTTTTTCAGTTACGCCAGATGATGAAGAAATTGGGGATGACACACCATTACCAGTTGATCCACTATTAAAATATTGAACCGCTCCGCCTTTATTATACCCTTGAATTTTATCAGCTTTATTCATCTTATGAAGTTTAGAATATCCAATCCTCTGTGCTGCTTTTTTATTAATAACGAATTCACCAGGAGTTAATAATGCTGGTACAGTATCTTGTGCTGAACCACCGCTAGAAAATGGCTTAATGGCATTATCATATTTGGGATTATATTTAGCATCTACTGGACCTTTAAGCATTTCTGCTAATTGAAGCTGTCTATTCGTGGCGGATGGTTCTTCTGGAGTGATGGCTCTTAATAATTGAACAGGATTCATCATTAATCCAGCTTTAGATCTTTTCTCTGTTAATCTTTTAGCTAGATAATTTTTAAATTCTTCTAATGTAAAATCGTTTGTTTTAGCAAAATTAACTAAACTATCAAATTCTTGAGATTTAAATCCACTATTTTTTTCTAAAGAATAGTAGTCTACTTTACCGCCGCCAGCTAGTTTAATTAAACCGCCTAAATTATATCCATGGTTTCTGTTTTTTCTAAATATTTTTTCCTCTGTGGTCATCCCCTCATAATCGCCAACACTACGACCTTTTTTCTGCATCGCATTTACTATTCTCTCTTCTTTATCAGCTTGTGCTTTTTCCCATTTATCATATACTGATGATGTGGGAGTATATGGTGTTAAAAATCTTGGCATAAGAATAGCATCAGGGCCTATTCCACCAACTTTCCATTGACTACCCATATTTCCTGGTACTGGAATCTTTTCCATGAACTGTTCTTCAGTTAGTCCAGCAGCAATAATATCGTCTAGTTTATAAGTAAGCGTTCCTCTTTTTACCAATTTTGGAGATCCACCTTCAGCAAATTTTTGTACTAATCCACCTCTGGCATAACCCATAACGTTCTTAAGATAAGTCACAATATTATCTTTAATAGTAGAAGGTCCAGATAGTGTTCTTTTAAGATCAGTAGGAATATCTTCTGGTAAACCAAAATATTTAGCGGCAGCTTTGAGTCCTTCTGGGAAGTCAAAACCTAGACCTTTTTGTGCTCCAGGCCCACCCAATTTTTGAACAACTTTTTCAAGGAGTGCGCCTTGAATTGATCCTTCAAGATTGGGGTTTGATATTGTTGCAGCGTTAGATCCTGGAGCTATCATTTGTGCCGCTTGGCTAGTGATATCTTCTATATTAGAAGAAAATAATTGATCTATTTGATTTGCTATTTCAGGCTGTAGCACCCCGCCAACAATTCTAACAGTAGCTTTTTTACTTAGCTTATCCGAATCTATAACTTGATTATTAGCAGACCATGGTTTACCAAACATACCAGCTGCGCCAAAAACCAAACCTTTATTTGTTAGTTTAGTGGCGGTAGCTTTAGCTGCTCCAGCTTTTCTGTTAATCCTTTTAAGATATTCTTTTTGCACATTATCAATCATAGATTGCTGTGAAACATCTGGATTTTTTAAACCAAGAAGTTCATAAATTTGTGTACTATTGATGCCAGCGGCTTGAGCTGCTTTGTCTGCTCCTAATACTCTAAGAATATCTGATCTTGAAGCCCTCTGTCCTCCAACAGACGAAACTTCTCCAGCAGTAGCAAATTTACGAATCAATCCTCCTCTAGCAAATGCTCTTTGAAATACTGTTAATTTACCTAAATTTAGTTCTTGATTTCCTTGTGATGTGGGTGTTTGCTTTATTTGACTATACGATCCATCATCAACCCTGGCTCTAAATAATTTATCAATATATATATCTTCATTTAGAGGATCTTGAATATTTTTAGCTTCAGCATAAGCATTGTTTCCAATAAAGTCTACTGGATAAATTTCGCTCTTATCCCTTGTGCTTTTTAGTGCTGTTCTTTTAGAAGCTACTAAATAATCTTCAAAAGCTGCTCCTTTTGTACGAATATCACTACTTTTCATATTTTTAACAATACTATCTAATTTTTTATTTTTTTTAAGATCATTATCAACCATTTTTTGAGTAATATTTTTATTTTCGATAATTGCCTTAAGCCTATCTGTAGAATTAATAGCACTACCCTTGGTAAAAGGTTCTTCCTTAGAATCAACAACAGCGTTTTTTAATTGTTTACTAACTCCTGGTGTTTTAGCAATATCTCGTACAATTTTGCCACCACTAGCATATTTATTCATTTTATGCAACTTGTCTGCGCCAATAGTTTTTACAGCTTTTTTCCTAATTACAAATTCACCAGGACTTAACATAGCAGGAACAGTATCTTTATCTCCTGTACCTGGAACTAATCCTCCGGTTGCAAATTTTTTAACTATTCCACCACTATTTAAGGTTGTTCCATTATTAGCAGCAAGTCTTTTAGTATTTTCTATTATATTATTTGCTAAACTATTAACAGCTGTTGTTAAAGCTTTGAGAGCAGTAGTATTTTCAGCGATAGCTTGGCTAGCCTTTTGTGTTGCGTCTGATTTTTCTTTTTCTTTAGCTCCACTTAAAGCTGACCCTAAATTACTGCCAGCAGCTGATAAGCCGCCTCCTCTACGAATACCTCCTACAAAGCCAGCGCTAAATCTTGTTAAAGCTGAAATACCTTTAATAGCTCCAAAAATAGCCAGGATTGGCAGAATAGGTTTAAAAGCACCAGCTAAACGAATCAAACCGCTAGATAGTCCAATTACAATTTTAAATAAGCTCTGAAATGTTTTACTTTTGCCGACATCAGCTATTAATTTAAGAAAGTTTTCTCTTACTTTTGCTAGTTGAACAGCTAATGATTTTTGCGCGGTTATTTGGGCAGAATATAGGCTGCCTTGACCCTTTTGAGCAACATTTAATGCTTCTTGGGCAACCTTGAATTGTTGAATAAGTGGGATGACTTTACCAATTTGTCTAAAACCACCAAGTTCTTCTACAATTTGTGAGAATCTTAAATCTCTAGGATCCAAAGACCCTAATGCTGCGCTTAGTCTTTTAACAGCTTCATATGGACCTACGAACTTTCCTTCTAGATCAGTAAGTTCGACACCAAATTCTCTAAGCTGATCAATAGTCTTCACTCTTTGAATTCTGGTAAAAATAGTTCTCAAACCCGTAGCAATAGTTTCAGCGCTTTCACGAGTAGTTTGTCTAATACTAGTAAATACAGCAATAAATTCATTTAGTGCTGCGGTTCCTTCGCTAACCCCTTTACTAGAAGCAGCAAACACACCACCAGTACGTTGAATAGCAGCGATAATATCTTTGGATTCTACGGCAAATGCAGCAGCAACGGCATTGATAGAACCTAATGCTTTTTCTAAATCTTTAGCTTCAATACCGAACTGTCTAATTGCAGCAATAGCTCCTTCTGTAGTGTCTGTCAAATTATCGAATGATGGTGCTAGTTCAGTTTTTGCTAAAGCAGCCAACGCTATTCTTGTATCATCCGCACTTAAACCAGCTTGAGCCAAAGTTGAAGCTACTTCTGTTAAGCTTTTACTACTAACACCTAAAGATGTGGATAGATTTCTAATTTCGTTTTCTAGACTTTTTAAACCAATTTCTCCTTTTCCTGTAACTTGTTGTAGTTTGATCATTTCTTTATCAAACTCTACAAATGCTTTAAATCCTGAATTTACAGCACTAATTAATGATAATACCCCAGTAGTAACAACACTAAATGCAGCAAAACGTCTGATAGCTAATGCAGACTGCTTACCAAATTCCTCCATTTCGTCTGTTGCTACCTTTAAATTTTTAGCTGTTTGGCCGACAGATCTAGATGTAGACGTAAAACCAGAATCAATTTTAGATGTTGAGCTAGATACGCCATTTAAAGCAGAAGATAAGTTTCTTAAACTAGCATCAAGATTACCAACATTATTTTTAGCCTGTACTAAAGAAGCATTTAAAGCATCTATTCTACTTTTAACGGCTGCTATAGATTTGGTAGATTGTTGACTAACATTTAGTTTAACATTAGCATTAACAGAACCAAGCTCACGACGAATTTCAGCAGCAACAGTTTTCAGGTTTGCTGGTGCTTGTAAATTAATTTGTGCAGTAAGGTTGAAGGCTTGAGACATATTTTACCAATCCTATATAAATAGAAATTCCCCAATAAGAGTATATCTTAAGGGGGAATAACTAAAGGTTAAAAAATAATAAATATTACTGGGTTGGTCCTTCTGTGGTTTTAGTTTCCTGAATAGGCTCATCTTGAACTGTTTCCTTAGTATTTGTTTCTAAATTAATAGGATTTCCATTATCATCAAGAAATGGTTTGAACTCCATAACATAATCACCAGCTTGATTTAATGGAATACCATCTTTATCAACAAGTTCTCCGTTGTCATTAATAAATCTACCTAGTTCGTCAATCAGCCTACCATCTTCGTCAACCAATTTGCCATCTTTATTAATTAATCTTAATTTATCGTCAACAAATTTATATTGCTTAAGAAACTTATTCTCAGGCAATCTATCTTCATAATCATTTTCTAAACCATATAGCATACCGGCCAAATTCTGAGCAGCCAGTATTGCTACTGGATCGGTGGCCCTATTAAGATAGTCATCATAGCTATTAAAATAAGGCCTCTTGTTATCATTATACACCGTACAAGCTGAAACTAAATAATTAAAGCGAGCATTATCCGCTTGGCCTTCAGCAGTATGTGTGTCTAAATTGGTTTTAATTCCTATCAGTTCTCTAAGGTCTTCTCTCAGTTTTCTCATTTCTAGGGCTGTTTTTTTAGCCTCAGATAATGGAATTCCACCCTTAGCCAATTTACGTTCATTTTCTAGAATCTGGCTCTGTAATGAACTAAATTCAAATTGTTTTTTATCATCCCATAACCCTTGCTCAACTAAAAGATCGTCCAGTTTTGCTCGAACAACAGCCTTGGCCTTTATAGCATCACTAAAAGCCGTATTATAGACTTTAGTAGCCTCTCTTTGATCCTGCAAGGATGGTGCTCTAACAAGGAGTGTTATTTCTTTATTATCAACTGTTGCTGTAAAAGTTCTAGTTTTCATATTAGTCCTCTCTCTGGTTATAGAAACGATAGTTATATTTTTTTGGTTCCTGTTTTGTTTGTTGTAGGTCTTTAATAGCTGATCTTAACTGATTATTACCATTATTTAGTATATTGTATCTAGTATCTTCCCATTTTAATCGAAAGCGTTTTTCGGTTTCTGTTAAATCTTTTTCGTCTTTATCAAATCCCCATAAATATCCAAAAGATTCTTCAAATTGAAATAACGATCCTATCATAGTAGTTTGAAATCTTTTATTTAACATTTCCTCAAGAAAGTTTTTCATAATATCCTCTAGCTTTTCCTATCAAACATTTGTTGATTTTGTTGAATTTGTAATTCTCGTTGAATATCGGGTAGTTCAGAGAGTTGAACTTCTGTTTTTCCTAAAATAGCCTGATTTCTTTCTTTTATTATATTCATGGCTGTATTATCATTCAAGTCATAAATACTTTTAGCTTCATCTTTAGAGGAAGCCATTATAAAGACTTCATTAGCTTTGTCTAATTTTTTATCTTCTAGTATTTTTTCAGTTCTATTTTTACTTCTTAATTTTTCATTTTCTCTACGCTGATGAATCATCCATCCATCAAACATATCATCATCTTCAAATACGGAATCAACAGGACATTCTGGGTGTTCATATGCACTATCATACATTTTAGTTAAAACCACTAAAGTCCTTTGTTCGTCTGTCCAGGATATAACTGGCTTATCAAAAATTCTATCTTTATTAGCTGACCAATAATTTCTCCATAAATCACTACGAGCAATTTTTTTAAATGTAGTAATATCTATAGTATTTTCTCCAATAGTATTAGATAGTAAATTAAGTTTTTGATAATCTATATTTTTTAATGATTTAAAAATTCTTTGGTCTTTTAAATTAAAAATACTATGAATTAAAATATATTGATGTTTAATTAAACTAGCATATCCTTGTGCAGTTAAAGAGTCAAGAGAGTGTCTTATATTATATAATTTAGCATGACTTTTTTTAAGACTGTCTAATGTTCTTCTAGTTTGTTTTTGTTTTGGTGGGTTGAGAAAATTTTCATAAAGATCAACTTTATAATCATCAATTTGTTTTTCTATTTTAGATAGTTGATCATCGCCATCATAGTGCCAAATTCCACTATCAACCAATGCCTCTACAATAGAGTCATCAGTTAACCAATCCATAAATTTATTATCTTCATAAAATTGTTCTGAGTATATTTCAGCACTATACTTTATATCCATATCTGGATATTTTAACTTATATTTTTTATCATTATGAATAAAAATATAGAATCCAGAAAGAATTCTAGACAGGTATAGATTAATGCTGTTTTTTTCCATTATAGTCCACGATCCAAGTCTCGATATATACTACTAGTATTTAATCAATCAGGCCTTTGGTTGTACTACACCAGCTTTAATATCAACTGGAACTACCTTATCAACTGATTGAGCAGTGTACCCACTGGAGCTTAAGCCGTCAGCAAAATTACCAGATGTGTGGGCAACTACGAAATCATTGAATGTTTGGTAGCTATATGTGACTGTGACGTTACCGGCACCAGTATCACCACCAGTATAATTAACAGATGTAAGCTTATTCTTAGTACCAAGATAAATCTTTGTACCTTCGCAGGTTTCAAGATAAATGGTATTATTTCTAAGATTAAAACGTGGTACACATGCACCTTCATTACCTGTAGCTACTGTTGGAGTTCCACTGATAGTAGATGCTGTATAATATCCCTTTTCACTAGCGTTAATACCGTCGCCAGTAGTAGCAAGAACAGAAAATTCTGAAGTTACTGATACTGGGAATGTAACATAACGATGATAAGGAGCAAATGAACCAAGTTCTTGAATAGCTTCACGACCAAGATCAACACTGACTGTAATGTTCTGGAAATGTGTACTAAATCCATTACCAGCACCAGCGTCAGCATTAACACCTGTTGTGGCATTGATGCCTGGAATTTCCTTGGGAAAACGGCAATTGGTCATATTTAAATGCTGTCTACGATTAACGCCACTAGCAGCTGAAGGAACGTCATCATTAGTGCTAAACTGACCAGTAGCACCAGTATCTGCCCAAACTTTTTCGTTGCCGACTAAAGTAAGGTCTTCTGTAAAATTACCATCAACTGGGAATGTATAACTAACACTAGAAACATACATACCCTTGCATGTAACAACGCCTTTGGTTACTGGACCAGCACTATTAGCGCCCGCACTTACACCAGTATCGGGATAAATGGATAGTCTAAGGTCTGTTCTTGCGTTTTGGCGACCAGGAAGATCAGGAGATGTAGCTGTAAGACCAGATGCAATGTCTGAGCCAGTTTCTGTAGCTAGAACATATAATAAGGGATATCCATCAAGAACTTTATTTAAAGTTACTTCAATCTGTGGAATGCCTTCAATATTTTGATAGATAGCAAGCTGACCCATTTCGAATACTTGCTCTAGATTAAAATTGGTTGTAATACCAGCTGTTTGTAAACCATGAACTGGTGTTTGGCTAGCAGCTGGGCCTAGTGTTACTTGTTGAATTGCATAATAAATACGCTTATTTGGCATGGTTTATCTCCGATAATGGTTATATTATTTTGTTTTTAACCTTGATATAAAGAATACTTATATAGTATACACAAAAAACATGGATTATACATAAATTATTTCTGCTGTAACTTTAACAGCCGCTCTGTGCATATTGGGGTCAATAGAGTCAACATCAAAAACATTAATATTTCTAAGCCAGCATTTTTTCCAAGGATATTGGTCAATAATAGTAGGATACATTATTGGATTATTTTTTAATGTTCCATCATAATCAATAGGATATTTATTATCTGCTGATAATTTATTAGTATCATAAAGCCAAATAGTTAAATCTTGTTGAAGTCTTAAAATATCTATTAGTTTATTACGGTCATTTTTATTATCGGCTAATATATGAAAAGCAAAATCTTGTTCTAAAATTAGACCACCACTACCAATTTCATGTGGTTTAGAACGAGAACGCGGCAAGGCCTCTATAACAATAGCTGGTAATTGTATAGTATGACTATTCCCTATTTTCCAACTACCATCAGAGGTTCTATCAATAGATTTAGTAGTAGATGGACCATTATATTGAATAATACTAAACCATTCATTGTTGTTAGCTCTGTATACTTGTACATATCTATAACTGTAGTTAATTTTAACACTAGCATTAACTGACACAGGATTATTTAATATAATTCTACCTTCAGGATAATTAATTTTATAATTATTTATATCAATATTTTGATTATTAATAGTTAGATTATAGTCTGTTATAGGATTTCTGTTTCCACAACTAATACCCGACTCCCACACCCAATCTTTTCTTATGCCTTCCCAAACTTTACCTGGGACTATACCATAATCATTTACAGGTTTTAATTTGAAGTATGTATTATCTTGTAAAGTATTATTTGATACTATTACATCAAACCACCCCCCAATAGTTAAAAAAGACCAATCTAAGAACATCTTAAGATTAACTTCTAAACTATTAAGTAAAAAATCTTCCGTTATACTATTTACATTTTTAAATGACGTACTAGGATTACATAAATTCATTGGGATAATGCCTCAACTATAAGTTTATTAATATCTTGTTTGGATCTTTCAATAGTTCTGGTAATCCAATTGTCTGATGATGTACCAGCATATTCAGCAGGAACGCCCCAATCTTGATTTTTAGCCTCTGTCATGACGGCGAAGCCCGTTCTTGATCTTGAGTTTGGGCCAAATGTTACTTCATAATTTTTAACCAATGTGGCTGTTCCTTCTAATAATAACCAACGCAACCATGGTACTATAGAACCACTTATATTATCCTGTATTTCTGCACTGGAAAGAGATATAACATCAGAAAAATCGCTTTTAATCATTTCTATAGACAAAGATGTTTTAATTTTATTATTTTGTATTTGTGGTGGCTTATATTGTATCACCATATTTTGAAGCCAAGTATCTATAATATCATCAATCCTCATTTCTGCATCAGGTATACCAAGCTCAAGCCTAAGATTTCCTTTAGTTAGTGCGAGATATTCTGGTGATTCTATAATTATTGATTTTAAAAGTATTGGTAATTTAAGTTTAATAAATTGTACAACATTATTAAAATAGGTAGTAACTTGAGGCAATAGTGCTACGCATATAGATTTCTCTATTTGACTATTATTTTCTAGTATTTTTAATGATAGTTTCATAAACTACCCGCCGAAATATGCTGCTTTATACCATTCATCTTCTGTTGGAATCCAGAAGCTAGCTGATGAATTTTTAGTAATAATGCCCGATGTAGCACCATTCAGGGTATAAGCACCATCTTCAGTAGTACTATTGTTTTGAGCACCACTTTGCATACCATTTTCTAGCCAGTTAATAAATCTAGCAGCCATAAACCAATTTATATAATTAACGGGCTTATTACCCATATTTGGTTTCAATGAATAGTCTTGATAAATACCTCCTCTGCCACTAGTAGTCATACTCAAAGAGTATATGCCATATGTATCTGGATTACCTACAGCTTGTAAAAATGCAGCATACTGAGCATTAGTAATTAAATATTTAGACACATAAAAATTATAGTTTACTCTACCATATCCCGTAGAGTCCGGACCGATATTAGAGCCTGGAACACTAACAAATTCTATTAAACTATGATTTAATGCAACATTACTAGTAGCGCATACTCTAAAGCCATTAGAAGCTAAACCTGTCGTTGGAGAAGTATACTTTCTAACTACAGAACTTAGATCTGATGATATTTGTACTGCTGAAGAATTATAAGCGCCTCCTCTTACACCTCTATTGGTGCTTAGAACAATGCTGTCATTCCATTCCCATACATTGCCACTTTGATCAAAAGTACCAAAATAACTGGGACCACCATTAGTGCCTACACTAGTTAAATTACCACTAATGATACCATTCCAATTAGCTGTTCCGCTATAGTTAGCATAATTACCACTATTGCCCGACGATCCGTTGCCAATAGTAGACGCTGTTACTGATGTTGGAGTATTATTATTTTGAGTAGCATAGGTAAAATAGTTAGGGGCGGCTGTTGTGGTTGTAGTAGTTGTAGTTGTTGGCACTACCGTTGTAGTGGTTGTTGGCGCTGCTGTGGTAGTAGTTGGCGCTACCGTTGTAGTAGTAGTTGGCGCTACTGTGGTAGTAGTTGGCGCTACCGTTGTAGTAGTAGTTGGCGCTACCGTTGTAGTGGTTGTTGGCGCTACCGTTGTAGTGGTTGTTGGCGCTACCGTTGTAGTGGTTGTTGGCGCTACTGTGGTAGTAGTTGGTGCTACCGTTGTAGTGGTTGTTGGCGCTACTGTGGTAGTAGTTGGTGCTACCGTTGTAGTGGTTGTTGGTGGTAATGTTGTAGTATTAATAATGCCTTCTGGTAATTCCCAGCCGAGATTTTGTATTACAGAATCAAATAAATATACTTTATTAGTCTCTAAAATTGTTAATGAGTTAAATAAAGTGTTGGGAGTGTACGATAAAAATCCCACACCACTACTATTGATAGTATATATTTTATTAATATTATTTTTAATAGAACTGTTGGCTAAAACAATATTATCACCAGTGTAAGTTACCATTACTAATTTTTTATTAATAATCATAATATAATATTTCCAGTATTAGAAAGTTGTGATGTAGGAGGGGTAAAGTTTTTACGATATAAGTTTAGTCCACCATCAAATACCCTAAAATCATCAATATATCCATTAAAATTTTCTCCTATTTTTATGACTTCTGTGGATCCTAAATTGTAAACTGAAAAGGGTGTCCAATCTCTATCAAAAAATATTTCACTAATTTTTTGTCCATTTTTATAAACTTTATATGAATTAGATAGAATATCTCCACAAATAGCTATATGAGTCCATTTTAATAGTTCTATATCTATAATAGGATATGGCAGTGGGTCGAAGCCAAGAGAGTTTACATTATCTATATTGAGTTTTATTTCCCAATTAATAGAAGATGGTATATTTAATACAGATCTTCTAAGAGTTGATACTTCAGACAATGATATTGACCAATTAGAGGTAGCTATACCCCAAACACCAGTATCATATACAGCATTATCCCCTGAGATAATCATACCACCACCTAGAGGATATATCCAGAATTCAATGGTGGCGCCTACAAAGTTATTCATTAAACTATTAATAGGATAGCTTAAAACATTATTACCATTAAAAAACAAGCTTGAAGAACCGTATTTTTTGATGGAGGTATTTGGCGTTGGAGGGTCGGGATAATCTACACCAGTAACTATAGATATAGTATGATCCCCGTTTCCTGGCCCACTAATACTCACTAATGATGACCCGTTGTTATTGCTAGAAATATTAAAATAGTTAGCATTTACAACTACAACATAATAGTTTTTATTTGGTCTAATACAAGACGGTAGAGTTCCACTCGTTTGAAATCTAATTTTTGTACCATTCACTAAATTATGGTTTGGTAAATATATTTTATATCCTCCGTCATTTTGAATCTGTACACTAATAGGATTACTAATATTTGTTATTAAAGGATTAGTATTATAAATACTTGAGTCTTTGAGACCATTAAAACCATCATTATACTCACCATTGAGTAATAGCTTAGCATTATAAAGTTTTTTAGATATAGTAAAGGTTAATTTTTGTTGATTATCTATATATGCATACCCTAAAGAAACTGTAAGGTTGGAGTTTAATTTAGTATAATAATTACCATTTCTTAAAACGGTTCCTTTTGTATTATCTTTACTAAAATAAACAAAAGTGGCGTCTGAAACCTTCGATACAAAATTTGAGAAAGTTAAGGGCGATTCATTTGAAAAAATATTACTAATATAGCTAATATTTTCTTGTATGCTATCAAAATATACATTGATAATATTAGAACTAGTAAGAGGTGTTGTATTATTAAAAATTTCCATAATATTTTCCTACATTAGTTAATGTCTATTGTGAGATACGGAGATGGAGTTGTAGTAGTAGTACTATTGCTATTCAATACAAGGGCTATCACTTGTCCATTACTTACAATATTATATGTACTTAAATTATTACTATCAAACATATTTTCTGCTATATCTATTGATATCAAAGACCTTGATATACTATTAGATAATAGAGAGTATTTTATATTACTATGAGAAAATGTACCATTGACATCTTTTAGATAAACATTTAATGTTGCATTTTTAAATAAATTAATAAAATTAGGCAGATTATCTTTTGAGGTAATTGTTGAGAAACCGAATGGTAAAACGGTATTAGAACCATTAATTAAATTATTATCATTAATATAAATATTTATATTATTATTGCTATTAAATCTAGATAGTAGAGGATACAACATATTACTATTCCTAAACTCTATCATATCGTTGTCCAGATATTTTAGACCATAAATATCAAAATTAAAGGATAATCCTTCTGATGGGTCTATTTGATTTACTAAAATATGCTGCCCTATATCACTATAAGAAGCATAACTACCCATAGGATCGCTATTAGTTGCTAGATCAATATTTCCACTCCCAGAGAGTATACCATTAATTTTATATAGGGAGCTTGCTACAATAAGTTGAGCATTATTAGAAACTATTAATTTGTCACAAATAGCTTGTTCAAAATTCAAGATAACTGTACCGTAATTTATAATAATATTTTTATTAGTATGTAATTTAGCAAGAACCCCTATTCTTCCTGAATAACCTTCTTTACCAAAGATTATATCATAGTCGAAAACATCCCAATCGGAAAATACATTCGGGGACTCACTATGATAAGAACGAATAGGCATACGGAAATAAAAATCTGGAACTAATCCATATTGATATGTTGGAGTTTCTTTGGCTATTATATATATATCTCTCTTAGAGTATAAAGAATTGATATACCAAGTCTCAGAATAGCCACCTCCTATGTAACCTGGTCTAAAAAAACCATCAATATTTAATATATCATCAGAACCGATACATACTTTTTGAGTAGAATTTTTACCCAACTTTGGTATTTTTATATATGCAGTTAAGCCTGGTCTATCATCATTACTATTAAAACTAGACAGTTCATCTCCTATAATTAATTTCGCCTCTCCACTAATATTGTCTTCATCACTACCTAAAATTAAAGGCTCATGAGCTTCATTATCAGATAGTGAATATATGGATACATTGAGACGTTTTTTGACCCCTAAACTAGTTTTGGCTGTACTGGTACTGTAACCAGACCAAATACTGTTAAAGCTACCACGAGGTAGAATAAGTGTTCCGTCTAAAATAGCAGTATTATTATTATAACCATTATTAGTAGAATTCAGAACCCATGTACCAGATCCTTTTTTAATTAATTTAACATTTGGAATTTTTTGTTGTTGATAACCATATATAAGATCAATTGAACCAATAGTATTTTTATCTTTATTTGTGCCAGTTAATATCAAGTTTTTATCACCATGAACAAAACACACTACTGAACCACCAATATTAGTAACAGACGGGGGAAAACCAGGAGAAGAATCTGCTGGATTACCGACCCACGATAAGTCATTATCTATTAAATTTAATGGCCCAGATCCTGACGATTCAATAATCGCATCTCCTGTTGTTCCCATCATTAATATCATTCTATTTGTAGAACATCCTGCTCCTGTATATTTAAGAACACCATCAGAACTTCCTAATCCTAAAGTAATAATATTATTAGAATATTGAGAAAGACTATTAGATATACTAGTAGGATAGTTAATTAATGTTGGGCCAACAGTTCCACAGATTAAACTTTGTGGGGCTGTTGTAGTGGTAGTTGTAGTGGGCGATGGCGTGGTAGTCAATGGAACATTAAATGACATATTCAAAACATTAACATTACTATAGTCAACATTATTAATATTTAAACTACTTGTTGCTGATGAGCTTATACTGATTCTAGACAATCCTATGATTTGAGTATACTTAATACCGTTATGGGTAATAGAACCATTATTATCACGATAAAAATATCTAAATGTTGCATTATCGATATTATTTAATAAATTAGATTGAGTAGCTATAAAACCAAATGAATATATAGTATCATTAGTTGGCCATATATTAAAGAAAAGGTCGATTCTATTGTTATAGCTAAACGATCCGTTTGTATTTGAGATTATCAAACAGTCATTAGATAATATATTTGAACCATTGATATCAAATTTAAAAGATAATCCAGAATTAAGTTGTAAAGAATTATTAATTACAATAGCTTTGCCAATACTAGAACTACCACAAGATAAACTACCATTACCGCTAATTTGATAATTAATATTATTATCTACAGCTAAAGTAGCATTACTATTGATATTGACCGTACTATTATTAGTATTTTGTTTAAAAATAACCGTACCATTATTTATAACTAATAATTTTGAAGTATTGATAGGTTCTGTAACAATAATTGTGCCGGCATTATTACTATTATTAAAAATAATATTATGTGTTAAACTTGTTTCATCATTATTATTAATCCAATTATTATTGAATTCTACTGTACCCCCTGTAGCAGATAGTAAGTTCATGTCTCTCTGAATGACTATATCACACAGATTAGAAAACTTGCATGAGCCGTTTGTATTAGCGCCACCAATATACAATGTTTGATTAGAGTTATTTCCAATAGGAACTGTTAAAATTTTACGATCTATTTTGCAATTAGCATTTAATAAAAGTCCAGCTTGTCCGCAACAATTATTTCTACTATCTCCTAGTGTAACATATCTAGTGCTGTTCCCTATACCTAAAGACCCGTTATCTCCATTATTGGGGGCGTCTTTGTCTAGAATCAAAGTTCCGTTTAAAATTGTTGTATTTCCGTTATAAGTATTATTATCTTTGAGAATCCAAGACCCAGAACCTTGTTTCACAAGAGATAGTATAGAGTTTGTACTATTTTCTATAAAAACATCTGGATTAGATGCATTAATTAATAAACTATATCTATATGGAATTGGCAGATCACTTCCAGAAATATGATATATTTCATTATTATTTGCGCTACCATCTAATATTAATGATTTATTTCCATTACATAAATAAGGAGTAATATTATTAATAGTTGTTTGATAATTATAAAAATACTTACCATTTGAAAAAAAGCGTGACGCTGGTAGTATGCCATTATAGAAATAATCATTACCTGAAACATATATAGTATTCAAATCGGTATTATTGGCCGACGTAGAACCACCAGAACCAGATACTACATTAATGTGTTTTTTAAATTTTGGCATACTAACTACCGCATTTAATCCAGCTGGTGGTTTTAGTATAAGCGGCCCGGCACCAGACGAATTAATAACACCGCCTCCAGTATTACCACATAAATAAAAACTTCTATTAACTGTACATCCAGGACCATTATAATACAGCGTAGTATTGTAATCTTTATATCCTAATATAATATCAGCAGTACTACTACAAATAGCAGAATTTATTGCTGGTAATTTATCGGAACAAAACTGATTAGCATCTCCATTAGTATATGAACATACAGGATCTAGTGTCGCTGATGATCTACTAGCGTTGGTGTGATATCCTGGTTGATTAATACCATTTTTATTAGGATCATAGAAAGCCGACTTATACCATTCATCTGTATTTGGCAAAAAATATTTTGGATATGATTTATTGCCAGCTACCACTGTGTTGGAAGGAAGATTTGAACTATCTACTTTATGATATGATCCTCCATCTTGTATATCTATATATGATGTAGTTAATCCACTATCTCTGTAGTATAATCCAGGATCAACTATTTCAATACGCTCTAAAATGGTAGGATTTTCTGTTTTTGTTATAATTTTTAATTTAGCGTTTCGAATAACTTTATCATTATTTGTTTTAGGAGTAGGACTAATAATAGTATTATTACTGTAATTTGAAGGCGGATTAGTCATTAAAACTGGTGTGAATGCTTCCCAGTTCTCGCTGTCAATTTGTGGGGTAGAATCCACAGGTTTTATTCCAGCAATACCAGGATTATTAATTCTTTTGTATAAACCACTAGCAGATTTTGAACAATTGCCGTACCATGTATTATACTCTAAACAAGCATCGCTTTCAAAAAATACTACTGCATTCAAAGGATAGGGGGTATTATCATTATAAATTCCTTTATAATCATAAAATTCATATATATTAATTAAAGCATCGTTGCCATAGGGAGATATACTATAATTATTATCTCCATTAGTAAATGTATCAATAGATACTACAGCATCAACTGTTAATAAATTATTTAGTTCTAGTTCCGGTTTAATCTTTTGTGGAAATAGGAGCGAACCAGAATCTTTAAAATAAGATCCGCCATTATTATCTACTATTTGAACATGTTCTAAAATATCTGTATCTTTTGCATATGATCCTGAACTTAAAATTTCTACAGCTGTAATACCTCCTACCCCACAGTTATCAACTTCAGTAATTTTAGCAACAAAATCACCATAAGTGATACCGTCGGATACTTGAAGTCTAATACAATTTACGCAATATGCCGGATTATAATTTTCAACAGTTAAAGAATAATTTTCTCCACCATCAACAATATTTATATCAGTAACTATCCATCTAGAACCAAACAGTTGACCACTAGGACTATCAAAACTAACCCATCCAGAATTAGCTGTCCAGCCATTAAGTCTACCATAATTATCATAGCTTGGGCTAGCTGGTTGTTCTCCGGCAATACTTGAACCATTAATTTTTCTATAAAAATTTTGAAATCCAGCACCATACCAATATGAGCCAGTAATATATACTACAGATCCTTTTGTATAGGATACGTTTGGATTATATAAGCCTTTATACTGTACTTCTTCCAAAGTAAAGTCAAAAATAGCTCCGGAACCAGATGCTCCAATATATGGTTGAGGATTGGGGTAAACATATGCTTTAGATACTATTGGTCTGACTTTTTTAGTATGAGCTATTAAAGTTGCGTCACTTTCAATGGTGTCTTTAGGAGTCAAACCTATCGCTAATAGTGTTTGTCCTTCAGTATAATTTGATCCTCCGTCTAGAACATTAATATTTTTAATAGTGTAAGATGGTTGTATCTTTGGATCATTGCCAGAACAAGACCATACTGCTGAGGGACAATTTATATCTGTACCAACTGATACTGTGGCATTTCCTGTAATTTTTAACTCTGGTGTTTCTTTTCTGGTAATAATACCAATTCGTGCTGGTCTATATATAAAAGTATCATTGCTAGTATTAATATTTATTAGTTCACCATACTTATAATTATTATCAGCACCAGAAGCATTAATACTAACAGAATCAATACCCCAAGTATCAATTCCTTCATTATAAGCATTCAATGTAAAATTAAATAATGCCCCACTACCATTAGTGGTTGATAAAGATAAAATTTCGGGTTCTAGTCCAATTAAAAAATTAGCATTTCTCCCAGGTAACTGGTTATACCACCCTTGCATGTTATATGCACCATCTTCTGTAGTATTACTATTCTGCGGTCCAGACGGTTTATTATTATGTAGCCAATTAATATATCTTAAAGCAGAAAATATTGATATAAAATTTACAGGTTTATTACCCATATTATTTTTAACTTTATATGCGTATGAACCCGATGTTCCTGATCTAGATATGCCTCCTCTAACACTGGAACCCATACCAGGTTCCCACAAATTATAATTTCTAGCCCAAAATAACTGAGGAGGGTCTGATTTGGCTACCGCGTTTAGAAATTCAGCATATTCAGCATTAGTAACAGGATATCTACTAATTTTATAATTATAATTAACTTTTCCAGGTTTGGTTAAAATATCGGTGGAGACGCCTATCTCGTATATACCATTCCCAGGGTAGGACAATTTTGAAAAAGGATATGAGCTTGGTATATCGTTTATCTCTGATATATTATATTTATCACCAACATCAACAAAATTATTTAAATTATTTGGATTAGATATTGTAGCAACTCTAAAACCGTGTTCAAAAGTTTTAGTATTAACATTATTTATATCAAAAGTACTATTTGAACAAAATGGAGAGGCAAAAGAGCCACCCATAATTCTTGCAGAACCTCCCCCAACGCCTGATTCAACCCATTCAAAAACATTTCCGTTTTGATCATATGTTCCATAATAACTAGGTAAACCATTTGTACCTACTGATGTAACATTCCCATTCTGCGGAACAGATCCCCAATCAGCAGCTGATTGAAAATTAGCAGATATCTGAGGAGGAATAGTTGTAGTTGGTCCTTCGGTAGTTGTAATACATATAGGTGTTGTAGTAACAATTGGCGTTGCTGTTGTGGTTGTGGTTGGCGTTGCTGTTGTGGTTGTGGTTGGCGTTGCTGTTGTGGTTGTGGTTGGCGTTGCTGTTGTGGTTGTGGTTGTGGTTGTGGTTGTGGTTGTGGTTGGCGTTGCTGTTGTGGTTGTTCCAAAAATACATTCTGGAAATTTTTCTTCAACTAAAACACTATTCCAAGGACAAAGTCTCAAATTTGGTAAAAATGCTCCACCAGCATCATTAAGATTATTTTCAGTATAATCAAAAGTGGCATCACAAACTTCTGTTGATACCTCAAAAAAATCTACAGTTGATGGATTATAGTGATAAGCATATTGATTATTCCAACAAGCTTGTTCTTTAACAATAATGCCTGTTATATGTAAAAGTGGACTAAGGCCATTAATTTGGTCTCTTGCTTGTTCTATTTTATTTGAATCCGTTAGTTTAATAATAAAATCTTTATTTGAAACTCCATCAAATACTTTAAAATAAGCCTCATTAGTATTAGGTGAACTAGTAGTAGTGACATTATTATATAGAGTCCATCCTAAAACCGAACTATAAATATAGTATGTTACTCCATTTTCTAACGTTGTAAACTGATTAAATTGATTAGCAGGAGAATATGATACTACGCCAGTGCCTAAACTATTTACTTTGTATATAATACTAATATTATTTTTAATACTACTATTGTCTAAAGTTATTAATGGTCCTCTATAGGTAACTATTGTTAAAGCTTTAGTAATACTAAAAGACGATGGAATAACAGAACTAGAACTATCGTCTATAGTATAAGGAAAAACCCCGTCAGTACTATTAATTATATATCCGGTGCCAGTTGATAAAAAAGACAAAGAATTGAAAGGAGATGAAGAAGAATATGAAGAAAAACCATTACCTGAATTATTTATACCTTTAATATTGGATATTCTGTTCAAATTAGACAAAGATGATATGCTCTTGGTGTTACCTAAAAACTCTATATATTCTAATTTTTTTGTAATTAAATTCATTATTATTTCCTAATCTTTTTCCATTGACATATAATATAATTCTGATCTCCTAAGCCTGCTGGTGTTGGTTCAGCATCCAATATAAAAGTAGCTATTTCGTCAGTAGAAGTTTTTATACTTATATCTTGACATCTTATTATATTAGATCCGTATTTTTTATTAGCAATAGTTTGTATATATCCTGCAGGATTTTCTAAATTAATAGGTTTTATAATCCAATTTTTATAATTCCATAATATAGCCATGGGTATTATTTCTTGAGACGCTTGCCCATATAATCCCACACCACGACAATATGGACATATTTGTCCCATAGAAAACTCTATAGGTCCACCAGCTTTATATTTATTAGAAGATTGTTTTAAACTACTATCATAATAACAATTAGGACATTGTTCTAAGTTTTTAGATCCATAATTTAAAGTACATTCTGTTGACAACCCAGATGAGTCTAAGAAAGCATCCATTTGTTGATTAAAAATTTTTTTTAAATCTGAATAATTTACAGACATAATTTAATTTTCTATTAATTAAGAATAAAAATCGTTATTGGTTCTATCTCTGATTGGACCCCTAAGTAGATATCTTGGATCAAATTTATTGCCAACGAATGGACTAAGAATCGCTCTAACAGCACTTGCGTTTTTAACATCCCAATGATCAGTAAGTTCTTGGTATAGACCGCAAGCACCATGATCAATAATAGCTTGCCAGCCTGTTAAAGATCCCCCAAATGCTATAGAAGCAGGACCTAGCTGGGTTTTGACACCTTCCAATACGGCCTTTGTTCTAAAAGTACCTTGGTCTATAATACATGCTGCTTTTAAACAAACTAAACTGATGAAAATTTCATCTCTATCTTCTGTGGGGTCCGGCGATATTGCACCATTTACAACATCTACACTATAACTATGATCTAAATTTACGTCAAATTGAACATACTTACCAGCAACTGCTAACACTTGTTGTATACGAGCATCTGTAAAATCATATGGTTCATCTAGATCATTAACTAAAGTTCTAACAATAGTGGTCAATTCACTTTCCCAAGCCATAGTATATTCCTTATCTAGAAATAGTTTAGTGTCATTATACAATACACCTAAAAAAATAGGCTGGCACAAGGCCAGCCCATTTTAATTTAACATCAAGTAATACTTATCAGAGAGCGCCAAGGATTACTCTACGGTTATCTAGAACAGCAAAACCTTGCTCTGCCCAGCCGTAGAAGCCAGCTCTTTTCTGACGATGAAGAGTATCATCTTCAAAAATCTGAACTTCGGAACGAATTGGCATGATAAAGCTATCACTCTTACGAAGATCAAGACCAACAACTAGCTCAGTCTTACTATTTGGCAGTGTACCATTAAGAACATTGCTATAGAATAGCTGATACTGTTGACCTTCACCAAGTTCGTCAAGATCATGTAGATTGATACCGAAAACACGGTTTAGTGTGCCATCAGCAGCAACATAAATCTCACGACGGGTTACTTCGTCGATCTGATCAAGACCCCAGCTACGGATATCTTCCATAGCTTCTGGAGAAATGTATAGATCGGTGAGCTTACCACGATTGGTACTAGCGGAGTTACCGCCGCCGTTACGACGCATAACGGTCTTCATTAAACTTACTAGTCTCTTTGTGAAAAGACCAGCATTAGCATCACTATCGTAAACAACGATGTTACGATCAACGCCAGCAGCAAGTAGTGTATGCCAGCCATCGTCGTTCATCTTCTTTACGAATTGAGCCTCTAGAACTTCCATAGCACGACCAACTACGTCCCAGCGAGCATCACGAGCATACTTTAGTAAGTAGTCGATACTAGCGCCGATATCATAGGTGGGAACCATAACATAGTCACCCTCGACATGACGTTGTGGAATATAACCATGATTTGGGATGGTATAGGCCACGAAGTCTTTTTCTGTGCCTGGGGCAACGAAATCTAGTGGAAATTCAGGAGTAGCACCTTGTTGTAGCACAATTGGCTCGAAGATACCATCGAGAATATCGCCACTAAGAACGCCTTGACGTAGAGGAAGCTCAAGAGCCTTAGCAAATTCTGCGTTGGCGGCAAGAGCCTGCTCTTTCTGAACTGAACCAGATTTAACGAGAAGATCTGTTAATTCTGGAGTTGCTTCAAACCTTTTATTAGCCATATTTTTCTCCCTTATCATGTAATATTGATGTCTACTTTAACGTAACCGTCAGCATCTTTGCCGCTTAGAAAACGACCAACTTTAACGCTGTTTGTTGATACTGTTGTTAGCTTACCGTCATTATCGTAATAAGCATCAGCACCAGCGGTAGGAGTAACACCAGTACCAACCATATCGGTTGTTACTTGGCCTTGACGAAGCAAGGTTACTTTGCTACCGAGCTGTACTTCATCCTTATGCCAGTTGATGTGTTGTCTTGTAAGATCAAGATTAACAACATCATTTAGCAATAGGCCTGCTGGCTTTGTTCCAGTGTTTGCAGTTGGATAGGCCACTACAGCTGAAGCGTCGTCCATGCTGACTCCGCTACCACCATTACCTAAGTGTACTACGATACCGCCTCTTTCAGCAACTGTGTTGCAGAAGAAGGAGATGTCAGTGTATGATTCGATACGATCTGGTTTTAACGCCATGTTCACTCTCCCTTATTAAGTTTTTTACCGAGTCTGTTATAAACAAAATCAACTAAAGCTGCTCTTGTACTTTCGATCTCTGATGTGGCGACTCCGCCAACACTGAGGTCGATGTTTTCTTCAACTTCAACGTTCTCTAAAACTGAAGCATCAGCAACTGTCTCTGAAGCTTCTTCTTTTGTTTCTTCTTTCTCATCCTTAACTGGAGCTTTTTTACCAGCTAAAAGACTTGTCATAGCTTCAAAAGAAAGATCGTCTAGAGAATCAAATTGGTCTACTGTAGATTCTGCTACTGTAGATTCAACGCCACTATTGACAAGTGCTGCTACTCTTTTCATCTTCTTTTCTTTTTTCATATTCTCTTCTTCTTTAGTCTTATAAGCAGCAATAACTTCATTAGCGGCTTCTAAAGCAGCTTTGATATTTTTATTTTCTTCGTCTTTTGTTTTTTCATCTTCTTCTGCTTTCTTAGCAGCGAGTTCTTTTTCTGCTACTAGTTCAGCTATTTTGGTGTTAGCTTCAGCAAGAGAAGTTTCAAGAACTGAAGTTTGATCTGTAAGAGCGGCGATTGAAGCTTGTGCTTCTGCGCAATCTTGTGTGGCTTCAGTCTTTACTGTTTCGTTTGTATTTACTTCTTGATCTAAACTCATATTCGTCTCCTTTAGGTTAGCTTGATTAGAAAATACACCTATATTTTCAGAAATCGTATTTTTTTCTATATGATTATTATTAGCAACAGATGGAGTATTCAAAAATTTAGTATTTTCACGAGTAAAAATAATACTTTCTGGGTTAGCTGGTTTGTCAACAAAACCCTTACCAGAAAATGTTATATCTCTCAAAACTCTACCAATTTTATAATTTTGATGCTCACCAGTGCCACCATAAGCTCTAAGGTATTTTGTTAGATGAGCAGTTTCTTCTCCTCTTGATAATATTTGATATTTGCCAGTTGCCTGATCTAATAAACCATAATCAAATCCTCTAAAATAACACTCCATACTAACATATTTATTGCCATTTTCTATTTCTGCTATTAATTTAGCTGCTCTATCTCTAAGAACAGGATCTGAAAAACCAGTATAAATAACGGAACCTGTTAATATATGATATTTAATAGGTAAATTTTCTACAGGAGTATCATCTGAAATTAACATACCATCATCTGTCATTGGCCAATTAGCCGTAATATGACCTATAATCGTATGTTCATCATGCTCTAAATTAGTTGGTTTATGAGATGGGGTCGAACGAGCTTTCCACACCTCTTCTTTATCAAATATATCATCATTTTTATTCCATGATGAAGTCACTAAAATTGATTGAACATAATATAGATCTTTGTCTTCTAGTCCAGCTATAGACTTAATTTCTTTGACCTTAGAAGACATTTTAAGATCAGATGGTTGTGCAAGAGATGCGCAAGTTATTGAGGCTTGGGCTGTTATGACTTGTGCTAAACCGTCTAGTTGTTCTTGTTTAAAAATATGCATTATTACCCCTCATTATTTATGTCAGTATTGGAATACACCAGACTATAAAAATAGGCTTTCATATGCTTTTGTTCTTCGGCTGTTAAAGGTTTGTTGAGTGTGGAACTTGTGGATTTTATCCATTGTTTAAATTCATTATGTAATGAACAGACATCAATACTATTGATAGTATTGAGCTTCGCTAATAGTAATTCTTCGCTAATAGTGCTTAGTGGTTCAAGCATAAATAATAATTTAGTTTTAGTATTTTCTGCCTCTTCATATTCACTACTAGATAAGCTTCTCATATTTTTTTTATGATAAAACTCTATTAGATATGGATTGATTATATTTGTAATTTTATCTTGAGCTTCTAGCGCCCAAATTTGAACCGAGGCACCAGTTTGTGGAGAAAAGTTTTTTTGCTTTCTCTTTTGGGTGTCTTTAGATGTTTTTGGTCTTCCTTGTTGTGGTTGACCGGGTTTGGATGGAGACGAGACATCACCACCAAATGGAGATGGAGATTTTACTGGAGTATTTTCTGCTTTTAATTCCAATAATGTCTTCTCCCCTTTTTTCTTTGGTTTTAATTCTAGATCTACTTGACTAGGAGTAGCTAATCCAGTTTGCAAAGCAATTTTCTGTAAAGACTGTTCAGTTTGTGGATCATGCCAAGGACCAGATTTTGGAATCATTCTTTCGTTCTCTCTATCTCTATGTTCTTTGTTTAATCTTACTTTTTCCATATCTGGATCAAAACCGAAGATTCTTTGTACTAGTTCATCAGATACAATATTTCTATCTGCTAATTGTACTAATAGTGCTTTTTCAGCATCTTCATTAGATAGATCCATTCTGTCAAATTCTATTTTGGCTGGATATTTAAATCCCATGGCCTTTTGTACTAATGCTATTTCATTTTTCCAAAATGCACTTAATACTTTTCTTCCGTATTGAAGTCTTTGTGTTAGTGTTTTAAGAGATATAAAATTATTAGTAGTACCAGAAGCACCATAAGTTCCAGTTAATGTTGGTGGAATGCCTAGTCCAGCATAAATACTATTAAGATGTGGAGTATATTTTGCCTCTCCTAAAAATTGATGAACACTAGTTTTACTTTCAATTAATTCGATATCTGGACCCCAAACAAGATCCATAGTACCACCGCCCACATTATTTTGTAAAATATCTCCGAGTTTTGAGGCTGCGGCTGCTGTTGGAGCAATTTTATGTTCTAGACTACCTAGTTTAAAAATACGAATATTACTTATAGCACCGTCTAGTGCTGCGATATCTGCTAATTTTAATTTTTCAATAATGTTAATATCATCAAGAATAGCATAAACCATAGGATAAGACCACATTTGCCAATCATCTTTTTTATAATGATAAACTAATGTTTTATCTGGATCTAGAATATATGGTTTTTTAGTTTTAGCTGCTTCTATAATTTGTGGTGGTAGCTGATCGATAATAGCTCTTTCAGCATCATTTTTTGGACTATTAATAATTTTCCTTAACATAGGAGGCATATTAATAGCATATGTTTTATTACTGACGAAAGAAGATAATGAACCTCCAATAACATCAACATATGTTGGATCAATAAATGTATATCTCCAAGGTATTTCTCTTTTTTCTACTTTTGCTTCTTCAGAATTTATGATTAAATCAGGACTAGCTATAGAACGATACAAATTATCAGTAACCTTTAAACTAATTTTTGCTGTTTGTCTATTGATAACAACATTGCCAACTTTATAAAGATTATTTAAAAATCTTTCACTTCTATCTTCTCCTCTAATCTTATCAAACCAGTTACGATAAAATTTTTCAATTCTTTTATTTGGATGAACTAGTCTAATTCCTTGACATGCAAAATCGCCCATTAAGTCAATAACATTTTTTACTAAACCAACACGATTATAAACATTATCAGCTGCCATAAAAATGGCTTTAATCTCTCCGGGAACAGCTTCATCTGGCCTAAAGAAATCGTAATCTGATCGTGTTAATCCTGGGCGACCAGAAATATTTGGTAGTAATTTAGAAAAATCACGATATCGACTGCTATTGGCCGTAGCTCTTTGAATACCATTAAATTCTTCTAATCCTTTAGATGCTTCGCTTAAAGCTTCTTTTTTGGCCACTAAATCGCTATCATTCCAAGTAACATAGGCCTCTTTATTTTGATAGGACATATTTTCTATAGCGTCACTTTTGGGATATTTTTTTTTAGGCATAATAGTATTATAGAAGTATTGTAATAGGTTTATAAATTAAGATACACAAATTAACGATAAATACCCTTATAAATATCGTTATTGGCTGCTTCTGTAAACCAACTTGGTCCTTTATATAAATTACCAGTATTGGAGTTGGGAGATACACGAAGATTACTCCCAATAACATCATATTCTATTGGCTGTAAACTCCTAAACATTTGTCGCGCTAACATATTGGCTATTAATAAAGCGCTATATCTATCTTTTCTAAGTTTACCCTTTTTACCATTTGCTAATTTTACGTCTGGAGTATCCCATCTGTCTCTAGCATTAGGACCATTGCTAGTTTGTGTCATAACTATAGTGGTTAATTCATTTTTTAATTCTTCTATTTCTAGAATACATTCGCTTTCACTATCATAAAGATTTTGCGATAAATCTGAACTTAAGATATCTTTATTTTCTTTATCTAAAGCTAAAGCTAAACTTAATTGGTCAAATCGTGGAAATACTAGAACTTTATCTTCTAAGTCTTTTCTTAAACCATGATTAGCTTGTGCTGTCCAATCTGCCCTAGCAAATTGGATTAAATGTAAAATATGTAAACCACTTTGAGTATCAGTATCTTTAGGTTTATCTTCTATAACTGGCCATATTAATTGTTCATTATCTTCTAGTTTACTAGGATCATGTAAAGCTTCTTCGATAGCAACACCGCCACCCTGAGCATCAATACCAATAGCTTGTGTAGGAAAAACCCTCATTAAGTTTCTGATTTTCCTTGCACAAAATCCATAAAAATCATACTCATTAACTAAACCAGTTTTTTGCCTATCTTTAAAATTATGCCTATTAGTTGTCCAACAATAAACAATTCTAGAATGATCTTTATGAAGTTCTATAATAACTATACTAAAATTATCTTTTTCTGACGCTGGATCTATGCCATATACATATTGTAAATCTGGATTGCCCTTGGTATTAATATCAAACAATATTGGATTGCCATTAATAATAATAGGTTTTGCTTCATTAGACACACAACTTTCTATTAAACTACGTTTAAAAAATCCATCACTATCAGCAGTAAAACAAGCAGCATATTCCATATTATATATACCACTATGGATAGTTGCTTTAGCTCTTGAAATTTGTTTATCATCCATGAATCCCTTTGGAATTAATTCATAAGGAATACGAATTATACTATAATCTTTCCAATTAAAATTATCTGGAACCTCACCCTTAAAGATTTCTGATAATTTATGTTTATCTCCTTTACTATTAATAATGTCCTTATATCTTCTCCAGTATTGCGCAAAATGTTTGAAACTATAGTCTGCCGTACCAGCAATAATAGCTTGATTACCTTTTTTAATTTGAACAGCTTCTAGCTCGTCGTTCCATAGTCCAGCATCCATCATTGCTTGTTTTTTAGCTTCTTCTTTTACATTTTGTATAGGATTTGCAGATACTGCCGCGAATCCAGATACTACGGTTTCGTATATGTCTGGAGATATTGATGCGAACTCGTCAGCGATAATAATGTGTGCTCTTAAACCTCTAATTTTACTACCATCACCCATTGGCACAGCAATTGTCCAGCTATCTCCAAGTCTCATGGTGCATCTATCAACATCTCGACGCGGACCATCATCGTTACCATTAAAGATACTTCGTAATATAGGGCTATTGCGCCAAATAGTTTCCATATATTCAAAAACTAACTTACTCTGTCTAAAAGCAGCACCAACCACAACAATTTTAGTGCCTGGTTGTAGCATGCATCTTAATGTACAGTATAATGCCATTAAAAAGCTTTTACCGAAACCACGAGAAGCTATAAACATTGGGAATGGACGGGTCCAAAATTCTTCTAATATAGCAATTTGTATAGGATGTAATTCTATATTAAATAGCAGTTTGCATGTAAAACCAAAATTTTGAGGCTGTCTAATAATTCTCATTAAATGCAAATCAGGATTTTCTATATCCTCTTTGCTTCTATGAATCATTTTATTTTGATTAATGACTAAGGAATCCAAATCCCCTAGACCTAACCAAGCATCATCAAATATGCTCTTGTTTATTTCCATGCTTTTCGTATACTCTTTTCATTATCGATACAGCCATTTTTTCTGCATTTTCTGAACAACCACAGAATAAAATGTGTACACCATAATTTAATTGTATTTCAGTAATATATTTAAGAATATACTTTGAACTAATTTTTAAATTATCCCATAGTTTTTTAGGAATATCAGAACCCACAGGAAAAGTATAGATATCTTCTAAATCAAATTCTAATAGAATAAAACGATAGGGTATCTGACTCATTCTTTCCAAAACATTTTTAAATCTTTTTTCACTAATATTGGTGGCTATTTCGCTAACACTACGTTTTCTTTCTATACATAACAGATGCTCTAGGCCTTCTATACTATAGTCCCCTGTGTCTAATTTTTTTTTAGCTGTTACATGTAGACCAAATTCCCAAGGAAGTTGTTCACGAGTATCTATAACAACTGTAAAATCATCCATTGTCTAGATCTTCATCGTTTTCTGGTACTGGTTCATTAGCTAATAGTTTACGAGACTTTTTAATAGCTCTGTTTACCATAAGCTTTCCAATAACATCAACGAATGGAAGACCTCTTCTGTTAGCTTCTTCTCTGAGCCACCCAACAATAGTATCTACATTTTCAGAACACCAATCATTACCCTTACTATTCATTTCGATAGCATGGCGACGGCAAGAACAACTATCGCTCATAACTATTCCAAGACTCTTAATCATTTTGCTTAAAACAGTACCAGGACCATTAGGATCTTCTTCCATTGTTTTGGGAAATAGTGATCTAATAACTTTGGCCGGATCGTCCCCTAGTCGTTCTGCTAATCTAGCTTCTGCCTGAGCTTGAGTCCAATCTCCTATGGATTCGTATTCTTCTCCTTCAAATAGTGTTAAACTTAGAGGAACTCTGTCAAAACGAGCTTCTACTCTCTTAGCAAGAGGATTGTCCGTGAGAATGGGTTGTATGCTATCAAAAGTAATAGCTGGAGGCTGAACAACATCGTTACCGTTAGAATAAGGAGGAGGCACTACAGTAAATGGGGTTGATACGTTCATTTTTTATTTCCTTTATTAAGTATTAATTTGCTGAAAAATTGACTATAACTATCTTCTAAACCTTTAATATTATCATGATGGGTTTTACACAAAGTTATACCGTTGTTTGGGTGAAATCTTAACCCCGGAAAATCCGACCACTTATAAATATGGTGCGCATTTAGTTTTATATTAGATGAGCACCCTGGCCATTGGCAAGTAAAATTATCTCTTTTATATATTAATTTTCTCCATTTTTTATATTCAGGATTACTATAATCACGCATCATGTTTCATTACTGATTCGGCGTTAAGTATAGGACTATCCAAACCATTATCAGCATAATTATGATATTCATATAATTTTTCTTTAGCTTTTTGTGTGGCCATATTAATAATCTCAATTTCTTTACCTTCTTTTTCTCTTATATCTTCATCTTCTAACATACGAATTAAACCAACCCAACTACTTTTACCATCTTCTATTCTTTTGATTCTTTGTTCTCTTGTTGCTTTAAGATCTTTACTAATTTTTTGTTGTTCATTAAGTAGTTTAGTATATTCGTTCGTATAACTAGCTATACTATTACGAGAAAAATTTAATTGAGTTTCTAAATTGGCTAATTTAGGAATATCTCTTTCGGATTCTGGTTTTTCATATTCTTGGTCTACTAGTTTTTGTAATTTTTCAGTTTCACTAATATGGCGTTTTCTTTCTTTCATACTTCTATTAATTAATATATCAATAGTAATAAACTGTTTGATTTGTAGTTCTTCCGCTGGTAAAACGTCTTCTCTAAATTGTTTTATAAGTCCGATCCAGATATCTTCAAAATACTGAAGTTCTCCTGTTTCAGCATCAAACTGTCGTACTATTTCATTCCAAAATGTTTTAGCATGAAGCTTGTGTTTTAAAAATTCATGATCATTTTTTTCTTCTGTTGGAATATATAATTTATTTTCTTCAATATATCTTTTAATAGGAGCCGCACTGCGATTAAGATTTTCAGCAATTTGTTCTATTGATAAAGATTGAATATTCTTTTCAATAAAAGCTTCTTCTTCTAAACTGAGCTGTCCTCTTTTTTTAACCATTGTCGTTTCCTAATATTTTTCTCATTTTAGTAGTTAACTTTAGCATATCGCCCCTATTAACTCTGACTCCCCCTTTAACTTTCAAATATATTTCTCTTTCTTCGCCATTTAAGTCTCTGTCTAAAATATCTAATATTTCTTTATTAGCCATATTTTCACTAAATGATATTTTGTTATTTTTTTCAAAAGTTCCAGAATCTTCTACGCTAGTTAGATACATTAGATTCTTTTTGATATTGTTCCTTTTGCTCCATTTTTCATATAATGAACATTCGTTTTTATCAGTAAATTTAGAACATTGACTATTACTAATTTTACAGTGAGGATCATAAAGTGGACAAGTTAAACAAGGTTTGTCGGGCCGTTGATAGTTGTCTCTTTTATAATTAAATAGTCTATTTCTAACGTGGGTCCACAAGAAGTTTTCTAGGGGCCTTATTCCGTCATAATTTTTAAAGCCTTCCAGAGCAAAAATAGTAATTTGCTGTTTCATATCATCATATTCGTGATAGCCGAATTTAAATTTATAGGCCAATTTTTTACTAATAATATCAATAATTTCTAATAATTCAGCTTCTGAAACCTTGTTTTTAACTATCTTTGTTTTTTTCTTCTTGATTTTCCGAGATGGTTTTTTCTTCATTATTTTCTTGTAGTAGTTGTGCTATGCTTTTATCAGGATTTTTTAAGGCTAATTCTTTATCTATCTGAGCTTGAAGATCTGCTACAGCCTTAGTTTCTAAGGTTGAATTGACAAAAGTATCATATTGTTCCATAAAAGCCTCTTGCGAAAAGTTGGTCAACTCTTACTATATGGTAGTTCATACACAAATTTTGTCAAAAAAGGAGCAATATAATGGCTACATATAAAAAGTGGACAGATGTAGAATTGGATTTTATTCGTAATAATCTTAAGGTTTTAGCAGATGGTGAGTTGGCTAGTAAGCTTAGTAGTATGACGGGCGAAAATATTAGTCAAGCTATGGTGAGGAGACAAAGAAGGAAACTAGGAATCAAGAAGGCCAAGGGGCGTCCTCCAAAGAATAAGGTTGTGGAAAATAATGAGGGATCTGATATTGTGAATATCTGATTATTAATTAAGTATTAATGAAATAACCAAGGGGTGCATGATGCGCCCCTTTTTTATTGGTTAAGTGTATAAATTTATTAGTGAGAACTCTTGATCTTGTGGTGGGGGCGGGTATAGTCCACTATATATTGTGAACAAACTCGCAACACATCGAAAGGATTCGAGATGCTAAAAAATACTTTAAATTTTGAGCAGCTAGAAAACAAAAAAGTTTTATCAGGAATAGTGGTGGCTGTTGTGGATAGTGGGGCTGATATTAATCATAGTTATATTAGCTCTCATTGGTGGACTAATCCTGGAGAGATAGTGGGGGATAATATTGATAATGATCATAATGGATATGTAGATGATATTCATGGGTGGAATTTTGTTGATAATAATAATGATGTGACTGACGGATATGGTCATGGAACAGCAGTATCAGGATTAGCTTCTGCTAATAATGTTGATAGTATTATGGTATTAAAGTTTCAGAATAATCAAGGAGTTGGTTATACTGGTGATGCTATTAATGCTATAAATTATGCTGTGATGATGAAAAAAAATTATAATATTAATGTGGGGGTTATTAATGCTAGTTGGGGAGGAACTACAGGATATTCTAGTATATTATATGATAGTATAAAAAACGCTAATAATGCTAATATAATATTTGTGGCAGCTGCTGGAAATAGTGGAATTGATAGTGATCTTTCTCCAAGATATCCGTCTTGTTATGATGTGGATAATATTATTAGTGTGGGGTCAGTAACCTCTGATAAAACTATGGCGGGTTTTAGTAATTATGGTAAGAATAGTGTGGATTTGGCTACTTGGGGAACTAGCATTTATTCAACAAGCTTAAATAATAGTTATGGGTATTTCTCAGGAACTAGTTTTTCTGCTCCTATAGTATCTGATGCTGTAGCAAGTGTGGAAAATAGTAATCCGTCGTGGAATATTAGTCAGGTTAAAAGTTATATATTTAGTTCTGTTGAGCAGATCGAAAGCTTAAGGGATAGGGTGATGACGGGCGGAATTTTAAATAATAGCTTGGTGAGTAGTGTGGTTCAAACATTTAAAGTAGCGTCAACACCTGTTGTTTCTGTAGTTTCCAAGCCAGCATCAGTAGTATCACAACCATCAACTAGTGTGCCGATAATTAATGTAGAAACTTTAAATTTAAAGAGTTTGAAGGGGTGGGCATTTGACGGTTCTAAGCCAACGTCTAGAGTGTTATTAAAAGTATATGTAAATGATACGTTGGTTCTTAGAAATGTAAGCGCAAGTATTTATAGGGCGGATTTAAAAAGTAAGCTAGGGTCAGGTTATCATGGTTTCAATATTAAGATGAATAGCAGATGGCTGCATAATGGATTTAATAAAGTATCTATAAAAATAGGGAACCATGAAGCTTATAGCAATACTATTTATAAATAATGGCTAATAAACTGGCCAATTTATATGGAGGTGCTTATTGTTTTTGGACCACCCGCGGTTTATGTCTGATGTCTGCGGGAGACCTGTCGAAACAAAAAAACCCCCTTGGCCATAAGGGCCTGTGAAATATAGACTTAGGGCGTGTTGACTCCCGAAAATTGTCTGTAAGTCCTTATGGTATAAGGGTTTAGGACAAACTGCCATTATAAGCGATAATGCAAATGGTGTGCCGAAAAAATTTTTCTTTTGGCACGAAATTATTTTTCAAAAATGCCAAAGATTTTTCTTGCAATGGTCGATAAATGCTGTATAATGAAAGCACAAGAGAACAAGAGACAACAAGAGGACAAGAAAATGATCACTATCAACAACCGCAACGAACTCGAAAACTTCCTCTATGGTGCTGATTCGACCAGCCCCGATACCTTGATTGGCGTTGCTCGTATCGGTGGTGAATTGCTTGCTGAAGCACTTTCCAGCGAATACAACATGATCGACGGTTTCTTCCCGATGGGTGACGAGGGCGAGTATATCGAAGTTGACGAGGAAGGAAACGTTGTGAACGATTTTCTTTACTACTAAGGTATTGACAACGAAATAGCCGATACTCTATAATAGAATCAACACAAGAGAAAAGGAAAAGAATCATGAAAAACGTCGTTACCGTCTACTTCACTTCTGACTGCTGTGATTGCAACATGACTTTCGCCCAAGTTGACTATGGTATCTGCCCTAGCTGTGGTGAACATTGTGAGGTTATCGGGGAGGAAGTGATGGAAGATAATGGGGAGTATTGACAAATTGATAGCCGATATGCTATAGTAGAAACAACACAAGAAAAGGAAAAAGATGATTCAGACTAACTACAAAACTGTGACGAACAACCTTGACAAAATTTTCGCTGCTATGCGAGCTGGTAAGTATCATTGCGTGATTGATCCAAGCGGTAACTCTCATGTGGGCCTTATCAATGGCGTGATGCGTGAGGATGGTAGTGGAAAGAATTGGATCGTGACGGTGACCAACCGTACAGCAACTGAACAGGTGTTCATTCATGCTACCTAAGGAATGAATATACTGTATACGAAAAACTTGACGTAAAGCCTTACAGTATAAGGAGTTACGTCAAAAATTCGCCGCAAAATTTTTCCTAAGTACTTATACCACAACAACTTACAAACAGTTTTTGATAGGATATTGCCCATACTGCCAACATATTGGCATGGTATTTGCTCTAATGAACCTTACGATATTGTAAGGAAAAAGCAAAAGATTTCTCTTGAAATTGTCGATAAATGCTGTATAATGAAAGCACAAGAGAAGAAAGAGAGAATGAAAATGGAAAACATGATTGTTCTGAATACTGTGGCCGAGTTGACCAACTTCCTGAATTACACCGATATGCCTTCTCTGGTTGGAAAGGTTATTTTCGCGGGTGATCTGCTGGATCATGTTCGGTCTATGGAGAACGCTATCAGCATTGACGAGGAAATCGGCTTTTGTGATGATGGTGGTGAGATAGTGATCGACGAGAACGGTAATGTTGTGAGTGATATGTATCTTCCGTAAGAGCGTTGACACAATCCACCAAAGGGCAACGTGTGGACAGTTGATTTCTGTGGAAGACTTTTCTATTGTTGTGATTGCGAACTGTCTCCCGTATAGGATTTGACAACGCAGGGATATTGTGATAGAATTGCAGAGAAGAAAGAGAGAAAGATATGTTGAAGAAATTTGTAGATGCCAAGGCTAGGATTTGGGGTGATGAGTCTCATTCCTGTACGATTATTTATGAAGTTGCTTCTGGCAAGTATTTTGCAGAGTGTGAATCTATCCTGAGCCGTAAACGTTTGACCGAAAAAAATTATGAGGAAGTATTGAACGATATGTTTTACGATTACTGCGTGAAAAACGCAGATTGGATGGGTGTTTCCTGAAAGGAAAAAAATGAATCAAGAAATTGTCGATCTGGCAGACGCTCTCGGACTTGTGGTGTTTAGTACTTGGAATGCTCACACGAATATAAGAACGTGGATTGTTCAAGAGAAAGATATTGTTGGATGCTATCCTATCTTCACCACTAATGAATATGATAGACTGATTGAAGGGCTGAGAAACGGAGGAAGATTCCGACCCCTCTGATGGGTGGTGTACATATGTACCGGCTGAACCAGCCGGTTGACATATGATGACAGCTAGCCAGCGAACGTAACCCTTTATGGCATAAGGACTTAGAGCAAATTTGGCGGCAAAAATTTGACGTAACTCCTTACGCCACAAGGACTTACGATAAGTTTTGACGCATACCGTGTGCCAACGCATATCTTGTATTGCTTAATTTTTAGGCACACCATATATGGTGTGTTGCAATTTGCTACACTATGCTGTTTTAGGCTGAGATATGCGACGCAAAATGCTACAGTGTTGTAGCAAAATGCTACGCTCAATATCTAGGCACAAAAAGTAGCATAGCGTTTTCCCCGAAGAAAACACACAAAAAATATTTTTTGGTTTGGCATGATAAGTGCATTTATATATGGTATAAGAAAGAGAGAGTGAAAGATGGAAAAGATGGTTTTTTATGTTTCGGATTGCTGCTATGTTGAAAGTGATAAGGATATGGAAGTTTGCTCCCGATGTGGAGAACACTGTGAGATTATCACCGATGATAGTCTGGAATGCGACTACATTCCCGGTTATGATGATGGTGAGGGTATCTGAACCTTACGATATTGCAAGGTTTAAGGTATTGACACTAAAAAGCCGATAGGTATAATAGAAAGAAAGATAGAAAAATGAGAAAGCCCCCTAAGACTGCAACCATTAAGAAAAAGATAGACGCCTATGCCTATAAGGCTGGGTTTACGTTTCATCCTAAGTCTGATGGTTCGTATGCTCTTTTCGATATTCGTATGGGTTATTACGTTTTTCGTGGTTCGCACGATAAGGCTGTTCAAGTGGTCGAGGATGTTCTGTGGTCAAGGTATCTGAACCTTGCAACATTGCAAGCTTGACAACGATTCCTCAAATCAATATACTTCAACATACAGAAAGAGAGAAAAGAATGAAAACCCGCTATCCGATGATTGAGAAGGCCAAACTGCAAGCCCGACTGTGTTTCCTTGGAATTGCTATTCCTCACCAGCCTAGTCTGGCCGATGGAACATATGGTCCGATTCGTTCGGAAAAGATTTTGAAGTTCAATCGCAAGGCTTTGCGTCGGTTGGGAAAGGTAAAGATCGATAAGGTTGATCCTCGACTGATCGGAACTGATGATAGTATGATTCTCAAGGTAGGAAAGCCCGGTAGCCGGGAACGTGTTGAGGCTCTAGCGAATCAGTATCAGGCTATACTTTCTCACGGTGAGGAAGTTAGTCCCTTTGAATGGGATGGGTGATAACATGAATAATCCAATTGGTATAACAGTACAAATCTTGATCCAGATGAATAGTAATAAAACAAGGAAAGTAATAAATGACACACGCTGAAGCTATTAACATGGTTCGTGGGAAGCGTAATGCTTCACGCCGTAAGATTGGTAATAATACTTACGCTGAGATTCTGCATGATGGTAGCGTAGGGATCATGTTACATAGTACATATGTTGTTAAGATTCATCCTGATAATACTCGTACTCTGAATAGCGGGGGATGGCAGACTCTTACTACAAAGGATCGTATTAACCAGTATAGCCCTGTTAGGGTTTATCAAAGAAAGTTTGAATGGTTTGTTACTATTAATAATAAAGAGTATCCATTTATTGATAATATGGTGGTGTAAATAAAAAAACACTATAACACAAGATTTGATCTAAAGCCTTATGGGACAAGGATTTAGAGCAAATTTTTGCCGCCCGGCTCGCCGTAACTCCTTATACCACAAGTACTTAGAGCAAGTCCTAACGCAAAGATTGTGCCAGAAAATATTTTTGATTTGGCATAAAATTATTTTTCAGATTTTCGAAAGATTTCTCTTGCAATGGTCGATAAATAGTGTAGAATGAAAGCACAGGAGAAAGATAATGGAAAAGCGATTTGCGATTGCATACGATGGGTTTGTTCAGAGCCAGAGCATGATGACGCTGGATGAGGCTAAGGTCGTTTGGTCAGAGAAGATCAAGAATCGTTTGCTCTATGAATACGATTGCTCCGTTTATGAATTGGATGAAAATAAGAAAATTGTTCGGGTTGTTCCTTACGAAGAATTAAGGGCTTGACAGACTCTAAGGCTGGTTGTAGAATTCATTCATCACAAGGGAGAAAAAGTTATGCTGAACGATTTCGACGAGATCAACATGATTCTGGCAAGTATGGTTGACCAAAACTTGGTTGAGCCGATTGACGATCCCGTGGTCGAGGTTGACTTTTGGGATTGGGCTGATATAGTTGGAATTGTGGATGAATTTGTTCCTCCCGAGTATGCTAGTTGAAAGGGTAAAATGCTCCATAACGACTACGAGATGGCCTTGATTCTATTCGTTGTTTTTGTTATAGTCGTTTCTATCTTTGCGAACTATACACCTATTGCTTGAGGTAAACATGAGCCACCCTGATCCCCTGTTCGATCCCGATAACGCTTACGAGGATGACATGAATTACGCCGATGATGTTGATGCGTCGAACTATGATGATTATAACGATTTTCACTATGGAGAGGTTGATGCCGACGAGTTGGAGAATAGCTGGGATGATTCATATGATGATAGTATGGATGGCGATCATGAGAGTGCATTGTCTTCCGCCGGATGGGGAACCGACGAGGACTACGGCTATTATGGTGACGTAGACTATCGGGAAGATTTTCATGATGACGAGGCTGTAGGGTTTGTGGATTACTACGAAGATGGCCCGTACAACGACTGAAACCAATAAAGGAAAAAAATGATTACTTATAAGTGTGATAATCTTCAGTTTGAGGGTGAACCAGTTAGGGATTCTAACGGAGTTGTTATGGAGTGTGTGCTGGTCACACTGGAGGATTATAACGAGAACGATATTTTTGATCGTCAAGAGCATATTGAAAAATTGTGCGAGGCTGTTAATAGTAGATGCAATCAGACTATCGGGGCTTTTAGTTACAATATCGTTAGTCCCAGCTAATCCTACGGATTTGGCGAGATTGGCTATAGTCAGCGTAAAGTCTGGAACCTTGACAAGCCGATAAGTATATTGTAGAATGGTGCAGAAGAAGAAACTCTAAGAAAGGGACAAGGATGTTTGAGGTGAATTGGGCTAATATTTGTGTGGGATTTGTTATTGGCGTTGTTAGCTGTTATCTTGTTCATGATCTTGTTTTTCCGGTGAGGAATTAAATGAAAAAGTTTGAGATGGTGGTTCTGGGTTTTAGTTTTATCTTGGGTTGTGTTGCTGCTTGGGTTGTTAATAACTAAAGGAAATGAAAATGAAGGCTTTTGTTACTCATACCGATACGTTTGGTGGTGAGGCTAATTATGGGTGGGTGAAGCGTTATGAGTTTGTTCCCGAGAACGATTCTCAGCGTAGTATCACCTATCACGCTAAGAAACTGGCTGGAATGACCGGCGTGAAGGCCGATACCTATGATTATGGCGATGGTTTGACCATTAAACCTCGTGGATACCATCAGGTGATCTTTGTAGACTTTGAGTGAACGTAAATCCTTGCTGCTAAACAACTTAGGGCAAGGCAGAGCGGCCCGGTTCGTCGTAAATGCTTATCTCACAACGACTTAGAACCATCCTTACAATATCGTTAGATTCAAGATACGCTCTTGATTTAGACGATAATCTATAGTAGAATGCAGTAGAGAAGAAAGGCAAGGTGAGATCATGAGTCCCGATGGCACCTATAACGGTTATGCTAACTATCAAACGTGGAATGTTTGCCTGTGGATCAGTAATGATGAAGGTCTGAACGAATTCGCGGCCGTTTGTCAAGACTATAACGATTTCAAGGCTAGACTGCGGGAACTGGACCCGTGTTCGCCTATCTCATACGAGACACCCGATAGCGTATCATGGAACGATAGTGCGGTCAACCTTGCGGAAATGAAAGAGTATTGGAAAGAAAATTTTGTTCAAGTTGAGGCTTGACAAATGTCGATAATAGTTGTAGAATGCTGAGAGTTGAACGGTTGTTTTCTAACGAAAGGGTTGATATGGATAATTTGTTTGTGTTTGGTGGTCTGGTTGCTGTTGCTGTTGTTGCTGGTTTCCTGTTCTATGCTGTTTATGGTGGTTCTAGAACTAGCCTTGCTAATGCTGTTGAGGGTCAGGTTTTCAACTTTACCTACGAACAGCCATTGCATGGAACTCATGAGCGATTCCTTGCTAAGGTGATCGGTAAGCAGACGCTTACTGCTGATCAAATTCGCAAGCTGAATAGGAAGAGTCGGTATCGTGCTAATGATCCCAATTTCATTCGCACGAATCATCTGGTGACTTGTCGCACGTTTGACGGAAAGGTGCGTAATTTCTATGCAGAGCGTGTGACCAACTGTCGCAAGCCGCTGCTCGCTGGTACGCTGTTTACCAGTAAGATTGCGAGTCTTCTTTTCTAAAAACAGTTTCTGCCTAAAAAATGCCCAACTCCTAACCCTTTGACACCAAAGGACTTAGGACGCGGGCGGCGGCAAAAATTGTGCCTAAGTGCTTACTGGACAAGGCTTTATGTTTTTTCTCAAGAATCTCTTGACAAACAGCCGATAATAGAGTAGAATTCAAAACATGGATACTGAAACCTATATCGTGATGAATAAGTATAAGATTGTGGGATATGTTGAAGCCCATAGCACATATCATGCTATCAGGCAAGCGGAAAAACTGTACGGTCCAAGTGTGGTCGTGGAAAGAATAACCAATAACCGCTCTGCTAAATAAGGAGAAAAAATGCCCAACTGGTGCATGAATAAGTTGACTGTTTCCCATGCTAATCCTGATATGGTTGACCGATTTGAGAAGGCTTATAATCTAGGCAAGGTATGTAATGAATTTCTTCCCAAGCCGTCAAATTTGGGTGATGGCTGGTATGATTGGTGCATTTCTAATTTTGGGAACCGGGTATGGCTTTTTGTGGTATCTGGGATAATGGTGCTGATAACTACTGTGAGTATCAAACTAAAGATATGATTCCTGTTGCGTTGTGGAATGAGTTTGGTATGGAAGAATTCTTCAAAGACGATCCAGAAGAAGCGAATACCTAAACGCGGCTCGCTCTAAGTTCTTAGCCCAAGAGGACTTAGGGCAAGCCTGCGCCGCCCGGCTCGACGTAAGTGCTTATGCCATAAGGCTTTGCATCATAAAAATTTTTCTTCAAGAAACCCTATTGACACAGCCGATAATAGATGGTAGAATGATAGAGTAAGACAAAACAATATGCGTGGGTCTAGCGACTAGATTGGGATAACCTGTACGATAAACCTACGGCCTGTCATGCAGCGTGGGGTTGCCTAACGGGGTTATACGTTAGGATAGTATACCAATCTAAGGGGGTGCGAATCCCTCTCCACGCTTCAATACAACCAGTAACCGTTACCAAGAGCCAGACTAACCGGAACATGATGCTAGCAGTTCATCCGGTTATAGGGAGGTTTCCGTGGACGGTTTCCATCCGATCCTGACAAGGGGCAATCGTATGGGTTATAGGAATCGGGGCGTAAAAGATTTCGCTGGTTGACAATCTAAAAATAGATGGTAGAATACAGACATGAATATCATACCTATAAACGACAACAATAGCCGGTTTGATCTTGTAGAGATCAAGTCTACCCACTATTGAGCAGTTGAAGAACTATCCGGGGGATATGAGGGTATTGACTCTTGGGTATGAGGGTGGGTATAATGATACTCAACTCACAACTGACGAGGTTGTGTTCAACTTCTCAAAGAATGATGCTTGGTATTATGGGCCTCATGAGACTGTGAGGTTTACCGATGAGGATACCGGCACACGGTGTTTGATTATTATTAGGGGTAAATAATGGAATGGATTAGTTTTTTCGGTCCTCGTCGCCCTATTAACGGCCAGAAAGTTTATTATTTTGGTGAAGCTATAGGTGTGTGGAGAGGACGGTATGAGATTCATCATGAGGATTTAGTATGTGAACATATTCTAATTTGTGAAGAAAATCCCGGTATAGTAGATCGTATGGACGCACCTTGGTGGCAACCCTACGAGGGGCAACCTAAACCACAACGACCAGAAACTGATTATCCAAAGGATTATCCTAACTCGTGATGGGATAAGGACTTACGACACGGCAGCGCCGCCCGATTTGTTCTAACTCTTTACGCCACAAGCACTTAGATCAAAATATTTTTTAAAGAATCCTCTTGACTAGCCCGATAATAGAGGTATACTTAAGCGGGAAAGCAAGTGTGGGGACAACCACAATGATATCAAAAGAGGTTGTCTGAAATGCTGGTCGAGTATGGCGGAAGCCTGCTTGTCTTTCCTAATCCTTCGGATTTGGCTGGATTGGCTGTAGTCAGCGAAAATATTGAGGTCTTGACAAATACTAATTGATAAGATATACTTCAAACATGAAACAGAAACCACTATATGGTGGTGTGCATGATGTGAGTGGATGGGTAAGATGTGATGAGGTTATGTTGCGTAAGGATTTTTATCCGATTTTGCCAGTTGACAATCTGGAAAAGTTGTATTATAATCCACTTCGTGACCCGCACTGGCGACGAGAAAGTGACAACAATGAGTTCATTTGGGACAATAGCGAATATGATACCTTGATTACTCATGGTAAACAGGTATATGTCCTAGAAGAACGCAACGGAAATTTTGACGGTATTTACGAAATCGAACCTAAATATACAGAAAGTTTTGGAATATGATCAAGATTGATTTGAGCGTGCGTGAGGCTCTGAGCATGGTGAGCAACGGTTGCGATCTCGGTATGTACGAGAAGATCGTTACCGCTCTGGAAGTGGCTCTTGGTGTGAACCAGCGACGAATCGTGACCATCACCGGAGGCATGAGTACTGATAACCGAATCCCTTGCATCAAGGCTATTCGACTTCACACCGGGTGGGGTTTGAAGGAAAGCAAGGAGTGGACGGATTCTCTTGTTGGCGGCTGGAAGTACGACAAGTGGGTTCCTGCTCCTGCAAACACCAAGCAGAGCATCACGCTCAAGAATCCCGAAGCGGCTGAGAATCTGCTGCGTGAACTGACCACTTTGGGTTGTGAGGGTTTTCTTTCATAACCTAAACCCTTGCAGCGTAACCACTTACGCCAAGCGGGGCCGGCCCGGCTCGACGTAAGTACTTGATACCAAAAGACTTAGGGAGAAAATAAAAATTTTGATGGGTTGCTCAAGTTCATCCTTGACAATGCCGATACTATACTGTAGAATGATAGAACACGATGCAAGACGCTGCCACGAAGCCAACCTTAGAAACCTTCATGGCACTCTTGACAAGTGGGTATCAGTAGCGTATACTGGTACTATGCGATTGGTAACTGTAACACTTTTGGAGAATGTAACATGAAGAAGTTTAGTTTTGTGGTTGATGTTGTGGCTGATGACCTTGATCGTGATTCGGTTGTTGATTCGATTCGTTCTTGTCTGAGCGATAGCCTTCCGAGTGATGTTCATGCTAATGTCAAGGCTGGTGAAGTGAAAGCTTTTAGTGAGCAGGGTTATAAGGTGTGGCGTGCTAGGGTTACCGGTGTGACTGCCGAGCAGGCCGGAGATGCTCACGACAGTAAGGTGGAAGCCGAGGCTGTTGCTTGAGTTGACAAAACTGGACTATGCCAGTATAAACAGGTTTTAGGCATAGTGCGGCGGGATTCGTCCCGCGTAATAAGAGTTCGTTGCAGACCTAGGTGCAACCTAGAGGGCCTAACCAGCCAGATAAGAGGATGGTAACCTTGAAGTTATCGACCTCTAGAGTTATATACTATATGAAGTGGTAAGACGATAACACCACAAAACCGCACAGCCTCTATGGGACGCCATAGGGGCTTGCGGCATTGAGTGGGTTATGTTATAATACTTATTATGCCCCTGTAGCTCAGTAGATAGAGCGGCGAGCTTCTACCTCGCGGGTCGGGAGTGCAACTCTCTCCAGGGGTGCTAGTTTTCTTTATTATGTATTTCTCTATGACAATTTGAACATACAATTATACATTTTGCTATTTCAGATTTAATATTTTCTAAGGAAATATTTTTATTTCTAAGCATCGCTCCTATACCATTTGTTTTATTATCATTAATATGATGAAAATCTAAACACTCTGGTACTGATAATCCACATTTAGAACAACAAGATTTTTGTTTTAGTTCTAATACATATCTAGCTTTCTTGGTAAGATACTTATATGTGTTTGTATGTTCTTTTCTATGGCAATTAGAGCAAATGATATCACATTTATTGATTTCTGCTAGAACTATTTCTGTAGAATATCCATGACGAATAAGATTACATACTGTGTCTTTTTTTGTATCTGGATTTCTATGGTGAAAATCTAGACAATAGAATCTAGTCTCTCCACAGATTTTACATGGGTTGGTCTTTTTAAGATTTTGAACTAAAGTTCTGTTGTGATCTTTAGTTTTGTTCTTATATCTCTGTTTGTATACCTTAACTCTGTCAATATTTTTATTAGCCCATTTGGTATTATTGGCTATTTTAGCTTGGCTTGTTTTATTCTTTTTCATGGGTAACTCCTGTATAGATTAATACACCAAATCTTAGCAGTACGAGGAGATTTGCCATAAACCTATGGCAGTAAAAGACTTAGGAAAAATGCGGCGGGCCGGATTTGGCATAAGTTGTTTGTCTATAAGGACTTAGAACAAAATATTTTTCTTCAGGAATCCCTCTTGACTTGTCGATATTACTAGAGTAGAATTGGGGAAACAAAGGGAGAAAGTCATGAAAGTTGCAGATGGTAATGATAAGTTGGGCAAGGGATGCGTGGTCGTGTCTCGTCCTGTGGGTGATACTTGTCCTAGCGATTGCGACTATTTGGGGAATGGTTGTTATGCGGAGCAGACCGAAAAGATTTATCCGGGTGTTCGTCCCGCTGGTATGCAGAATCTTGTAACCGAAAAGAATAAGATTCGTGCTATGATTTTGGATGCAAAGCGTAGGAATAAAAGTATTAGAGTTCACGAAAGAGGGGACTTTTTCCTGAATGGAGAACTTGACCTAGAATATGTATCAAACTGGACATGGGCTTGTGAGAGTATTCTTGCCGATGGTGATACACTTCCGAATATGTGGTTTTATACCCATATCTATGATAGTCGGCTTGTTAGTCTGGAAAAGTATATGAATGTTTATGCTAGTGTGCATGATGATAATGATATGGGCGAAGCACTGGCACAAGGTTTCAAGCTGTTCGCATGGTGCGACAGCGATATGAAAATTGCTCCCAAGCGTCCGAAGAACAAAGCTAAGGCCGAGGCTTGGCGGAAAGAGTTGCCCAAGCTGGTGGTACTCAATGGTACTAAGTTTGTAACGTGTCCTGAGATTAGGCGTGGTCGTGCGGTTATTACTTGTACCGGCACCAAAGATAGTATCTCTTGCGATAT
>RFTN01000020.1 GCA_009923445.1 bacterium | reverse complement strand
AGAGAGTTGAGGGGTCAGCCCAAGGAAATCTTCGGAGCAAATCGGTTTTCGGTTTTCGGTTTTGGGTTTTGGGTTTTAGGTTTAGGGTTTGGGTTCATATTGAAAAACCGAAAACCGAAAACCGATTTGGTTAGAAGTTCGCTATGCCCCCTACCTCTCACACCAAGCCCAACCACCCCTTGCCCTTACAGCCACCCTCAAATCAAATCGGTTTTCGGTTTTTGGTTTTGGGTTTTTGGTTTTGGGTTTGGAGGATAGGAAAGCAAAACCTTTTCTGCAGCCCTTAATAGAATGGAACAGCAACGCCACGACCACGCTATGGCGAAACCCGCTCGTCAGATGCTGGAACAACTCCGTGCCTATGAACGCTCCCTCTGTAAGAACGACGGCAAAACATCACGTGTAGAGTATATGTCTTCCCCCGAAACACGCAATCCCGGTTATAAAGGGTCTTCACTCTTTCTGCCCCGTCAGCATTTCCTCGCCCCTCTTGCGTCATCAGTCTTCAATCGTTAATTACTTGTTCCACACATAGATGAACTCCTTATAAACTGGCTCTTTGTCGCTGTAGCGTGATGTAATATGTAGCGGATACTTGGTATTTGAAGCACCAAGCACCTTCTTCACATCATCATACATATCCATAGGGATATTCAAACAGAAGTGTCCTCCACGCCTCATTCCATCGTATGCCTTCTTCACAACGGGAAACAAGAACTTCTCGTTAAACTCCTCACGGCTTTCATACTGAGGCATATTCTGATATTGCTCTGTAGGCTTCGTCTTCATAAAGTAAGGAGGAGAAGTGAATACAAAATCGTAGTCATACTTGCTGTAATCCACCTTACTGCTGTCCTTGAACTCTATCTTGACCTTGCTCTTGGAAGGGTAGTTTTTTACCAGCCCAGCATACGCCCTACGCAAATTGGTATTCGTATCAAAGGCTGTGTAGTCTATATCTAACGCCATCGCACCCAAGCAACGACCACCCCAACCAGCACTAAAATCCAAAATGGATTTCGGGTTATACTTACAATACAACTCTTTAGCAATAATAGGCTTGAAAGCATTAACAGAGCCACGATAGAGGCGAAACACATCATAAGACGCAACAACTGGACTTTTGCCGTGTTCCAAATTGTAGTTATAGAGGCGTTTGTATGAGGGTGTTTTGAGATACTCACGCCCTTTGTGAAAGGAGGGAAAGTCGTATTTGCCTTTTGCTTTGGTTGCGAGGCGGTGTTGAAAGAAGAAGTAGTCCATCGCTTTGTTGCCGATGTTGGAGCGAGGATTGATACTCCCGCACGGGACTTCACGAAACCGCTGTTAGTCTTCTTTGGCTTCGTCCAACGTGATAGGCTTGAGGCTGTGTGCGAGGTCAGCCAATCCAGCACCGATGAGCTCGTGTCGTAATCCGTCCAGCGACCCGCCTTCAAAGTTCTTGAGTGCGTGGGCTTCCATTAGACCTTGCCGTTGTCCGCTCTCACGCACTTCGGGGTTCTTTGTGAAGCGACCCATTAACCGATAGAGGGGGTCTTGGCTGTTATAGATACGCTGTTGGGCTGGTTTGGAGAGTATCTCCAACGGCTGAACGGCTGGGTTATAGGACATTCCATTCTTCACCAGCTTCAACCGCAAGAAAAGGTCTAATATCGCACCACCGAGCGAATGACTTACGCCATAGTAATGATACTGCGACGGCGGATATTCGTTTTGAAACGCCTTGAGGTCGTTTAAGTCCCTCTTGAAGCGGTCGGTGGTTCCTAGTCGGTTAAGGGCAATAGAAGCGTCTGCGAGTAAATCCAGCGGGTCGCTCCAGCGTGTTCCTCGTATGGCTACGATAATGTCGTTGCCGTTCTGATAGAACTTTAGACCATTTGTAGATCGAACCAGTTTGCTGTCGTCAATTTGACCTTCGGGCATCTCTTCATACGAGTTCTTCACCATCTCATACAAGTGTTTGCGTGAGGGAATACCAGCACCATACTTCTTTGGGATAGGCAAGAGGTCGTGTTCTTCCAGCCATTTTTTGGCTTCTAAGTTGTAAGTGCGTTCAATATCCTCTTTGACGCTCTGTAAGTCGGCAAGAAACTGAGAACCTTTTGGAGGTAATCGTTCCATACTGCTAAGCGTTTTTAGTAAGTCGCTGGGGTTCTTCATATCATAGGATTGACTGATACGCTCTTTGAAGCCGAGTAGTTCTTTGCGAATGCGAGTATCGTCCAACTTACTCTCATTCTCAACCAGCCATTCGATCGTCCCCATATCACCAGCCAATTGATAGAGCCTACCGAGTTCGCTGTTAAGGAGTTCCGTCAGTTCAGAACCCAATCGCTGGTCGTCGGTGGCTTTCGCATAGGCAAACAACCGCTTGGCGTATTTGAAGTAGTTGCCTTGTGAGGCATAGTAGAGCATATCGTTCTTGAGGGACTGCCCCAGCACCTCTTTGACTGGATTGAGGACTTTGCCTCCCATACTGACTTCGTAAATACAACTGAACTCGGTATAACGGGTATTAAACACCCAGCCGACGGCATCAACCTTACACAGACCGGGTGTCTGTATCGCCTCACCCAGTTCCATCTTTCGTCCATCACGCAGTAAGACAACCCCCGCAACCACATCGGCATACTTCCAGCGAACGACATCAAACTTAATCTCCTTCTTGGCGACTAGGAACTCTTGGGGCGTAGAACCCAGTAATTTGAAGGCTTCGTTGTATTCCTCTTGTGTAATGACCCTCTTGCTCCGTAGGGCTTCCAGTTTTCGTTTGCTCTCAAGCGGATTGTAATGCTCTATCTTGCCGTCTTTCACTTGAGCGTCGGGATTTATAACTTCCCACTCAACAACACGCCCACACTTAATATCACCCAAGAACAAGCCTTTGGTATGATAGATGTTTTTTATAATCGTCTGAAACCCTTTTACAAAGTCGTCAATTGTTTTTACTGATACAGCCTCGCCCAAATCGTAATCAGCAGCATTCTTCTGACTGACGAGTGATGAAGAGCCAACTACTTCGGCTTTCTTGAAACTGAAGAGCCGTATTACATCTACAACATCGGGTGGGTATTGTGATGGAAATACCTTCTGCTTGTAGATACTCATTCTGTTATATAGGGGACATTTTCCACGAACCAAACCTTCCCCAATATATAGATGAGCGACTTACAGCGCATCAAGCAGTATGCTCTTTCTAATACGGATATTGAGAAGATATTGGGTAAGACCAAAATCTTCACATATCCCGAGTTAGACGACTTCGCAAATTGGGAAGACGCTTTTGATGATGATGGTCGTGCTGTATTTCTGTTTCTGACTGAAGACAATACGACCGGACACTGGATTGGTCTTATACGAAATGATACAACCATAGAGTATTTTGACCCATACGGCGAACCTCCCGAAGGGGACAAGAAGTGGCTCAGCAAACAGAAACTCCGTCGGTTAGACCAAGACCAACCTTTGCTTACACGCTTCCTACGCTCAACGGGTATGAAAGTATATTATAACCAACACGCTTTTCAGCAAGACAGAAACGATATTAATACTTGTGGTCGCTGGGTTGTGGCTCGTCTTTTGTTGCGAAAGAAGACATTACGCCAGTTCTATAATTTCATTCAGAACTCGGGTATGAAAGGAGATGACTTCGTGTCGCTTTTAACTTTTAAAATCTTGGGTAAGTGATAGAATGGCGTATCGCTACGAGAGCTCCGTTGATTACAGCGAGATGGTGGAAGAAGCAACTGCCCCCGACATCGTCTATTACAACGGCGATATTATCAACAACGCAACGGATACATATTTGCCGAAATCACAGAGCACATTTGACCCTCAGATACGATTTAACGAAACCCGTGATGTCGCTATTTTGAAAGACGCTTCGCTCTACAACTTTTCAATTGTTCGCTTTACGATGAACGGCTGTGGTAAGGACTTACCCCTCTTCATTCCTCAGATACAGACCAACCCAATTATTAACAACGCTCTTGATGTTAATCGCACAGTCTATTCGTGTAATATCCAAGCCTCTCTGAACTATGCCGACAGCACGGGAACGCCCCGCACGATTAAGGTCAATTCCACCGATGTCCTCCCCGCTAATCAACAAGACTATGGAGTTCCCGTCATCTACCAGCCCGAAACAGAAGACCCGACCCTCGCACCAATCCCTCTTACTTCCACTATTTCAGCGGGACAGCAAGACCTCAGCACCCGGTATTACTGGGTCTATACCTATGGCTACTGGCTACGCCTTGTGAATGCGATGTTCGCTCAAGCGATGGCGAACATTCAGACCCAGTTCAATACGCTTTGGACGACACCGATTGCGAATGGTGGCTGGGGGAGAATAGCACCAGCACCAACTCTTCAGACACAAGCCCCGTATATGTCGTATAACCCGTCTAATGGGCTTTTCAGTCTGTATGCCGACGCTTACGGTTTTGGCTACAGCGAAGGTTCTGTTCTTGCGACACCTCCTTCTACTATGCCCTCTACACAGACACCTATTGGAACATCTCAAGCGAATGTTGTAGCGGGTGCAGTGGGAAGAGAAGCCTATCGCCTCTACTTCAATCAGAACTTGTTTGGTCTATTCACCAACTTCAAGAACACCTATCAGCGACAGACTTGGGGAACTGGATATCAAGCCTATAACGAAATCTTCATCGGTAATTATCTTTATCAGAATGTTGTTTCCACACCCGTTCTAGCACCACCCGCTCTCGGCGACCCCGTCCCGACACCCGCCTCGCAGAAGTCATATTGGCTAATGGTTCAAGACTACGAGAGCACAAGCACACTATGGAGCCCCGTTGCCTCTATTGTTTTTACAAGTGGTTTCCTCCCGATTGTGAATGAGGCTACGGGTGCTCCTATCCGGTTCGGCACGACCAACTTGGGTATATCCTCTGCGACTGTGCCCTCTGCTTTCCAGCCTATCATTACTGATGTTGCTCTCGCCAATCAATCAGCCTCCGATTACAGAGGCTTTATCAATTACACCCCGACCGCCGAATACCGCATTACCTCCTTCCAGCGTGGTAAGAACGAAGTCCGACAGATTGATATTCAAGTGTGGTGGAAGAACCGATTGGACGGCAAACTCTACCCTCTACAGATGTATAATCTTTCATCGGTGTCTATCAAGATTATGTTTCGCAAACGGGGGGCGACCATTCACGGACTGGGTAAAGGAGAAAGGGGTTATTAAACGCCCGGTGGGTTGGGCGTTTCGTCCGCATTTTTTTTAGCGAACTAAATTATAGAAATGGCGACTGCTGATATTGCTAAACAAGCGGTGTTTGACCAGCGTATCATTCAGCACTCCCCCGCATACGCTGTAAATAAGGGTGCTCTCTCTCTGACGGCTGTTCCCTTCTCAGCCATCTCACAAACGACTTCCCAGCACACCTATAACTGCCCTATCCCTTCGCAGAATGTTTTTGTAGATAGGGCGGTTGATTGGACTGCGACGGCGGTCTTCCGAGTTCAAGTGGATAGGATTTCCACCCCTCGTGGTGCGAATGAGCCTATCCTTGCGTTTGGTAAGGATTGTGCCTTCACATCTTTCCCTCTCCACTCACTCGTTCAGACTATGACTGCAACCATCAACGACACTACGACCACGATGAATACTTCCGATGTCCTCAAGGAAATCCTCCGTCTGACTTCCACGAACGGCAACAAGAAGTCCCGCACTTGCCCTACGATGGACGACACTTACTACTCTTATGACGATGCCTACCTCACAGTCAATAGCCCTCTTTCTGGTTATGGTGAGGCGGTCAATCCCGACTATGTCCCCAACGGAGCGTATCCCCAAGTGTATTTCACAAACGCTCAAGGTGCTCTTCTGACGGGCAACGGCACTTACAACGACGAGAATGGTCTTGCCGTGTCTTATACCGCTGGTGTCCCAGTGCGTAGCGTAGCCTCAGACGCGGGTCAGCCCGTGCTGTATATCCAGCTCACCTCAACGGAGAAACTGGTTCTCTCTCCTTTTATCTTTGCTAATAGCCACGAGTGGGAAACGGGCTTATTTGGAATTAACGCAATACAATTTGTAATGAACTTGGGCTCTCCTTCTCGTGTGCTACGCACGACAAAGGCTTCCGGTCGTCAGTTGGTCGGACAAGTTGGATATCCTACTACGCTCACGGGAGGCAACCAGCCCTTCAGCAACTCTCGTGTGCTCTTCCAAATCCTCACTCCTTCTCTTGATGTGCCTCTGCCTCCCAAGAGCGTTGTGCCGTATATGGAGTTCCCTCGTTATATCACAAATTTTACTCCTTCTCAGAATGTTCCCGGAACACAGACGGGTGCTGTAGGTGGAACGATTACAATCCCTTCTCAGACCATCGTGCTTCCTCAAATCCCCGATATGCTGATTATCTATGCGAAGCCCCAGACCTATGCGGACACGACTTTCGGCGACTATCACTTCCCTCCCACTTCCATCAGCCTCAACTTTGATAATTTCGCTGGTCTGCTCTCCGCTCACCAGCAGTCCCAATTGTATCAGATGGCGGTTCATAATGGGCTTGAGATGGACTACGCCCAGTGGGTCGGTCAAGCCTACTTGGGTAAGGACGGGAAAGATGTTCCCTCTGTCGGTGGCTTTCTCATTCTCCGTCCGGGCGTAGATTTCGCACTCCAGTCCGGACAAGCACCGGGACTTGCGGGTAATTTCGTGCTCCAGTATAACCTCACAATCCAAAACACCACTTCCGCAGACCTTGTAGCCAACACCACCACAATCAGCCTCTACACCATCGCCGTGAATGCTGGTTTCTTTGAGAGTATGGCTGGTTCTTCTCGTGTCGTGAAGGCGGTTGTTTCTGAGGCGGACATCATCTCTGCTGAGCCTTCTGCAGTGGGTAGTGGTGATGAACTCAAGCGTCTGGTCGGTGCTGGTTTCCTTGATAATCTGGGCAATATGTTTAACAAGGCAGTTGGTGTCTATGAGACCACAAAGCCTATCATCTCAGCCGTTAAGAACCTACTTCCCGATAGCGGAGTTGTTGGAAAGGTGAAAGATGTCGCTGGCAAGGTAGGCTATGGCTTAAGTGGCGGCTCACCCGGTGGTATTGGAGCAAGTGGTGGTCGTCGCAAGGGACTTTCCGCTCGTCTTATGTAAAGGTTCAACCCAAAACTGAAAACCGAAAACCGATTCGCCCCGAAGTTCCATAAGGGCTGACTTCATAATTCATACAAACATACGGCTATAAATATAGCGATATGTTTGAACGAAATCAGTTTTCGGTTTTTGGTTTTTAATCGGGTTAATCGGACAAATATTTATGTGATACATATACAGAATGCTACAGCGTCTTCCGAGTTTAATGGAAGCCCATAATGAGGCTATGGAGTTGTCTAATCGCCGAGCCCTACAGATTAACGCTCAGCACCCACAGAGGGCTGGAGCTGGTCGTATGGGTCGTAAGAAAATGGATATGGATAATACCCGACTGGCGGAAGACAGCGACAGCGACCACGAAGGTAATCTAAAAGGAGGTAATATCGCTCCCGAGCAACGCCTCAAGCGACTTGTAGGCAGAGGTAAAAAACCTTCTGCGAAGAAGATGGAGGAAATTGGCGAGAAATCTTTGTCGCTCCATAAAGCAGAACACGACGCTATGGGAGATGATGAAGCACACCTACAAGGCGGTATGCTTTCCCGTCATTTACGAGAGAAATATGGCGACGAACACGCTCACCTATTTGGAAGCGGTTTCCTCTCCGATTTAGGTATTCCGGTTGTATCTGAACTTGCTGGTCTTTTTGGTCTTGGTAAAGGCGACCCTCACGCTGTAGGCGAGGAACTTGCTCGTCATCTTCAAGGCTCGGGCTTTTGGAGCGACTTTGCCGATGGCTTTAAGAATGGATTTTCTGCCGTTATGAAACCCGCTCTTGCTGTTGGCTCTTTGCTTCCCGGTCAGATTGGTATGGCTTCTCGTCTTGGCTCTGCGGGTCTTGGTGCTCTTGGTATGGGTCATACGGGAGGTCGTAAGGTTCGTATGCGTGGCGGAGCAGTAGATATGACGAGCGGAGCAGTAGATACGGGTCGTGTCGCAAACCCTCCTCCCTCTTTCCAGCGTAATTCAGTCGGTATGGGTCGTCATCGTGTCCCCGCCGTTGCTGGTGGGGCGTATATTGACGGCGGTAATGTAGGGGCTACGGGTGGAGCTCATACGGGTGGAGCTCATACGGGTGGAGCTCATACGGGTGGAGCTCATACGGGTGGAGCTCATACGGGTGGTCGCAAGAAACGAGCCCCCGCAAGTGCTTCTGACGCTCGTCGTGCGAGAGGACAAGCCGTAAGTCGCCTAATGAAAGAAAAGGGTATGTCGCTGGGTGAAGCCTCCCGATATGTAAAGGAACACGGCTATTAAAATCACGGGGGTAAATCTCTCCATATTTTTTAAAAGCATATATGTAGAACGGAAATGCTACAAATACGCTTCCCATATCAATTTGATGATGCCTATGCTATGAAATATGGTGGTAGAACCGCTATGTATCCCTCACGACTTCCTCCTACAATTGAAATCTCATACCCGTTGGCTGAGAATGAACTTGTAAGGAAGAACCAACTCTATCACAAGGAGTTAATGGACGCAAATCGCAAGTATGCTCTTGAAACGATTGCCTCAAAGGCTGGATTTAAGAATAAGTATCCTTGTGCTCCAACCCCCCGTCCGAATGTGCTTCCCAATAAGAATGTTGTAAGCGGTTCTCGTGTGTTTGGTGTATCCTCTCACCAAGAGCCCCTTCCGTATGTGGGTAGTCTATCTACCTTCCCCAATAGTCGTGGTGGAAGACTTACGGGCGGTGTGCTGAAGAACTACTCTTACGCTCGTAAAATCCTTGACCGCCGTGCTGAGAATGTCCGAGCCCAGCAAGACCCAGCCTTTGTGCCTCCTACAAAGGTTCTCTCAGACCAAGACCAGCTCAAACTCAATTTCAGTTCCCTCTTGTCTGAGGTGGTTGATAGTATTACAGCCAATAACTACACCGACCTTGTGTATAGTGCTACTCGTCGCCTTGTTGGAACTATGCTCCAAGCCATTCCCTATATTGATGACCCCAAGGATATTGCCGATATTAAGAGGGTAATTGATTTGGGTCTTGTAGGCACGGAGGACGCTGAGGACGCAGAACAGCAACACGATACACAAGCCATTAAGCGTGATGAGTTAAACAAAGCAAGTGAGGCTCGTCGTCGTCGTATTCTTGATGTCCTTGACCGGATTAATAAGTTTATTGAACTCTACACACAAGAAGCCTTTGCCGTGAATAAGGCTACAATCGGCGATGAGGAGCGTCCTTCTGCTCCCTCTGTTGGTATTGCCTCTGAGGAAGAGCGTAAGCAGATTGCTCGTTCGGTTGCGAGAGAGGTTGGTCTATTTAAGTTCGCAGTCTATGAAGCCCCTAAACAGCCGTCTGTAGAAGAAACTGATACGGGTGCTGCAGCTGATGTTGAAGTAGCACCCAACGAAGGTAGTGATGAAGGAGGAGCACCTTCAGAGGCTGGTGAAGAGGGTGCTGAGGCTGGTGAAGCGGGTGTTGAGGGTGGTGTTCCTTCAAGAAGTTCCTCTTCCTCTTCGTCTTCCATTTCTTCCTCTTCTTCCTCTCCTACCGAACCGCCTTCCTTCGCATTACCTCCTATTCAGAATGCTCCATACCCTCACAGATTTTTGCTGAAAGGTGTGCCTTTCCCAGCATCTCTAGAAGTGCTACGCAAGGTTATGAGCCGAGCACAGAAGGAAACCTTGTTAAGCACACTCGTGAGCCCTCTGTTTAATATGGGTAAGCGTAGCGACCTTCAACTTGCGAATGAAATCGTCCGTCGTGCTCCACCAAAGGCGCTGGGTGGTTGGTAAAACCGAAAACCGAAAACCGATTTGGTTAGAAGTTTCCTATGCCTTGCCTCTCGTGTAAGTTCAAAAACGCCGGTAGATACTACAAACGCTTTTGGACGAAATCAGTTTTCAGTTTTCAGTTTAAAGAGGGAACATTATAGGTGCTCTGCTGTTCCTTAACGCTGTGTCCCATAGCCTCGGCGTCGTCCTCCATCTCCTTCTTCATATCGCCATACTTGCCCGTGATATAGATATGGCGTAGCATACTACTACCAATCTTCTTACGGAATATCTTGTTGAGGATACGAGTAATCGCATTTACACTCTCAAGAGGAGTTCCATCGTGGGCTACAAGGAACTTGGCTTCCTTTGTCTTACCATTTACAAGAGGGTGATGGCGTAGATACATTACTAGAGCGTCGCCGAGTGGTGCTTCTGCTGTGTTGGGAATACTGACCTTCTGTTCGCCATACTTCTTTGCCGTCTTGTATTTGTTGAATACGAAATGAGAGGGGTTTTTAGCATTATCAAGGTAGTTGCGGTCTTTGGGGCAACTCTCGTCCCACTTCTTCACGACATACATATCCATATAGTCTTGGTTGCGACGGGGCTGTATATCGGTGTATAGGGAAAGAACGACATACTTCAGAAGGCAAATATACTCGGCTGGGCTGATATGCTTCTTGGTTGCGAACTTCAGACACTCCTCACGCAGTTCCGTCCGCTTCTTCTGAACCTCTGACCAGTCAAGCCAATTCTCGCTCTGCTTATCACTCTTACCTTCGGGCTTATTCTCACGAGCCTCCTTACTCCCCTTCATCATAAGGTCATAGTAGTGCTGATAGACCTTCTTGTATGTAGGCTTATCCTTCAGAGGAGTAAGAACAGATACAATCGCAGATACATAGCCACGCTGGGTTGTAGGGGCGAATGTAGCAAGACGCTCACCTACCACCCCAGTATTCTTTAGCCACGCAAGGTTATTGAAAGCAGTCTTGTTATTCAGACTATATAGCGTCTGAATATACTGACTGGCTGTGCTCTCAGACACACCACGCCCATCTACAAGGCTCTTCGCAAGTTGGAGCATAAACTCGGTCGCTCTCATACCGGACATCTTGTTTCTATTTACTTCGCAAGTTTTTTAATTATCGGGAGAACCGCAGATTAATACCCGTGCTTAAGAATGTGCTGTTTGTGCTCGTCTAGAGAGCAACTCCAAAACCACATATCACGGACGGCAATAACGAACTTCCATTTCCAGTCAGCATACACCATCGCATAGGCTTCCTTCATTTCCTTCACTTCGCACTCAAGCAAGTCCTTCTCGGTCTGCTCCAGTCGGTCGGCGATATACAGCATCTTCGTCATACGCTCCTCCAGTTTCTTTCTCGTAAAAGGCACACGGGTGTTCTCATCAATCACGGAAGGTATAGCACCGGGCATTTCTAATTTACCCAAGACTTTATTCCGTAGGGGCAACCGCATTTATACTATACTGCTGTGGATTGGAAAGCACATAGTCTATCGCTTGGATTACAGAGTATATCATATCAAAGTCCTCTTGTTTATACCAAGTTAAGCCGAACACAAGGGCGTGCAACAAAGTTCTCCTCCAAATCTGTAGGTGATTATCGGAGATAATGAATATCTCTCGGGGCATTTCTACAGATTGTAAAAGATTATTGTGCGGTTGGCGAGTTATTTACCATTATTAGCACCATATTTACCCATATATGATTATTACATATAGGTAAATATCCAATTATTACATACTTAAGGTTAAAAAATCCGGATTTTTTCCTTGTAAATCTCATATAAACCCAATATATTTACAATATAGATTATTACTATATTGTAAATATATGAATATACATTATTTCAAGCGGTAATAATGGACTGAATAGATCGAAGACCCATATCTTTCCACTTATTACTATCCAATACCTCTCGGAGATAAGCAACCTTAGTAGGAGTTGCGCCTTCTGCTTCAATAGCCCCTTCAATTAACTTCTTGTTCCGGGCTTCCTTATTACGCTTATAACATTCCTTCATAACCTCACGATAATGATGGGCGTTTGCTTTGTAATAGTCAGCCTTTGCTTCGGGGTCATATCTCTCCCTCATACGAGCCAGTAGCGTATCTCGGTTGCGTTGGTAATACCGCTTATAAGCGTCGTAAGTTCGTTTCGGGGGCTCGGCTGGTGTTTCCATCTCTATATCTGTATGAAGATATGATTTTTTGTTTAAACCCTTCGTCGGGGTGGTTTAAGTGAATACGAACCAGCGGACTGTGCCTACATCAGCACCATTTGAAGATGTAATGGAGAAGACTGTGTTCTGTGTGGCGGGGGGGACTGGGGCGACAAGAGCACAAGTGTAAGCACCGCCGTTGGCGTTCGTGGCGGAGGTGTTGGGGAGAGCAATAATGGTCTGTGTAGCGTTCAGAACAAAACCCGGTGTGATATTGACCGTTCCGGCAACAAGTGTGGCGACACCCGTCAGAATATCAGCACCTTTAACAAGACCAGCGTCTAACTGACCGATGCTTCCAGTTGCGGGGTTGATGACGTTGCTATTCAGAAGTGATGATGCCGACATTTCTATAATTTAGTCCCCTAAAAAAAATGCGGACGAAACACCCTATAGCGACCGGGTGGGATTGGAAGGCTCGTTCCAAACCGAAAACTGAAAACCGATTTGGTCGGAAGTTTGCTATGCCCCCTACCCCTCACACCAACCCAACCACCCCTTGCCCTTACAACTACCTTCCAACTCAATCGGTTTTCGGTTTTCGGTTTTTGGTTTTTCGGTTTCGGAGTGCGGTCGGAGGCACTTCATTCCGGTTGCGTATAAATCTCCCGGCAGAAGATGTTTCCCATTAACAGAAACAAATGGCGACCCGCACCTTCGCAGAAGACTACGCAAAAGGAGTAGCCCGTGAGAATGAGAACCTCTCCAAAATCACAAAGTTAATGGGTCGTGGTATGCGTAAGACGACTGATGAGAAGCACCCTATGGACTTTGTAGCCCTTGATGACCCGTTGCAGTATGGGGAACATAAGTATAGATACGGCTACACTTATGAAGCCATTAAGAAGTATTATGGCGGGACAGCGTGGATTGGATTGAATAAGATTAATTATTTGAAGGACAATAACGCCCGAGCGACATTCTTTTGGGAGTTCCCCGATGGTCTATACAAAGCCGACTATGACGCAGAGTTCCACACCTTCCCAACCAAGTTCCATCGCCGTGATAGACCCGATAAGAAGAACGACGCTTCGTGGGTTGTGGAAGTCCCTTTAAGCAAATTGGTAAAGGTTTAACGACGCTCAGCCTCACGCTTACGACGAGCCTCTTGCTCCTCTGCGACGAGCTCCTTTTAGCAACAAGCCTTCTCCTTTTTGTTGTCGGCATACCGCTCATTCTATATCTTGTAATTGATTATTATCTTATCGTCTTACCCGTAGCATCAATCTTCCCATCACGAAACGCCTTCAGTCGTCTGCTGACTGTAGGCTGTGATATATCAAGTCCATACTTCTCCTTCACGATTTTGACTATATCACGAGTTGTGCGACTATCATCATCTACCTTTAGTTTGATAATGAGTTCATCAAGGCTCTTGTAGTCATACTTCTTACCTTGCGGTGCTGCAACGGGGGCTTCAACTACAAACTCAACAATCTCATTACGAGGTGCGGGAGGGGCAACAGCCTTCTTCTTCGGAACCCCCTTCTTGCGTGTCGGAATGAGTGCCTCAATGAAACGGCTTCTGCTTCTGCTCTGTGTTTTCTCAGCATCAAATGGTTCGTGTTTGCCCTCCCAATCTTCGGGCGACCAACCAGCGTATTCAGTATCAAGCGGGGCAGACTGAGCGACCGGTCGGCGTTTAGTATCTCGGGAATACGGGCGACGATACACATCGTCCGCCGAACCCCACCCTTCTTTACCCGGCTTATATACACTCCCCTCACGATTACCACGAACACGACCCAATAGCCACTTCACATACTGGCTCTTATGAGAACCACCAATAATACCAGCCCCGTGTAAATCATCTACAAGACGCTCAGCCATTTTCGCACCACCACAAGCCATTCTGTATTTAGCAAAATATTTTATGAAACATTATCTACCCGTGAATTAGATGAGTGATACAACCAGCCTTCCAGCCACTATTACGAAGACAGTCTGTCGTCATAATAGTGATGTTTTGAAATGTGCCTTTTGTAGCAAGTTGCCCTTTACCACAATAGCCGAAGTGCGAGATTATTCGGAGAATAAGGGTTCTGCTTCCAGTTCCCTCGTATCTTCTCGTGGCTCTGATGAAACACCTTCCTCTTCTGTGAAGCCGTGCCTTTTGGGGTCTTTCCTTGTGCCTCAAGGGCTTTCCATAAGATATAATCCCCGTAGCCAACTCGTCCAAATCTCACAATACGACCCTTCTCGTTCCGAACCTCCAGTTTGTGTTTCCCGTCCGTCGCAAGTTGAAATGATTGGGGTAAGTAGCCGAACTTCCTCGCCAACTTACTTACTTCCCGGAGGTAATGCTCCTTTGGAACACCCCATTCCTTCAATTGCTCTCCAAAACTCGGGTAATGTGTGTCCTCCGATGGTGTTCTCATACCAAACCCCACAGACTGATTACCTTTCATTCCTTCGTGGCTGAGCTCAGCCTTCTGAGCCTCATACTCACGCTTGAGGTCTGACTTATTGCCCTTTGAAAGGACATTTAGCAATCGCTTGTGTTCGCTCTCAAACTCGGGCATACTGATTTTCACAAACCGCTTACCATTGTTTAGCATTGTTTTAGCATTATTCCTAGTCGCCTTACAACCAAGCAACTTCCTCTTTCGTGGCTCACCATAGCCTTGAAAGATGCGGTCGGTTATACTACCCAAGTTCGTAACAGTGCGACTGAAGTTATGTATCCAAGAAGGCTGTTGTTTCAACAATTCATCAACGGGCTGATAGACAAATGCCTTCACTTCGGGGGTCATTAATCCATTAGCGTCAAGCACATTCATCACAAACATTTGGCAGTTATTTTGGAAGGCATCATACTTGTAAAAGTCAGCACCCATTAACTTCTCCGTCTTGCCGATAAGGTCGCCCACCTTGATTGACCCCCTCATAGGCACGGGCATAACCTCCAACCCCCGCTCGGGCTTCACATCATCTGTGAAATTAAGCTGTGAGAGTTTCTCGATCTTACTCTCCTTTGTCGTTCCATCGGGCTTACGAATAGTTAATTGAAGAGCCAAGTGGAACATCTTGTCGTATCCTATATCCTTCTTCGCCTTGTCCCATTTGCCTTGCGTGAGGAGCGTGAAGAACCCTTCAATAAAACGGTTGACGGGAGCACGACGAGCCGTCAGCCCTACAACATCAAAGTCCTTGTTCTCATTCAGCCACTTCAGTGAAGAGGGGTTCAGTTTGCTTGGCGTAGCCAAACCGGTAATCGCTTGACCGACATTCGCATACAAGTCGGCGTTTGACTGAATGTTCTGTGCGACTGGTTTAATGGCGTTATAGGCTGATGTAGCACCGCTCCATACCTTCTTACCTATAGACGCTATACTATCCCAAAATCCAGCACCTTGAAGGTTGCGACGCAAATCTTCATCGTGATTTGGATTTCCGTCAAGGAATGAATAAACCCTCGCATACGCCCACTGCTCCTTTGATAGTTTTTTACCCATAGGAGCATCAACATTCTTCACATACGAATGCTTCAGCCTCACACTTGTAGGCTGTGTTTTATAAGCCCCAATACCTCGGTTATAAACCTCTTGAAGTATATGTTTCGGGACACTTGTGATTTTGCTTAATTGATGGAGAGTATAGTGTTTATCGGCTACATTATAGGTGTGAAGAAAGTTCTCTCTGTGTGTCCCGCTCCCACGCATCGTATAACCATTCTCACTCGCATACAGAGCCTTCATTTGTGCCTCAGCCTTCTCTCGGGGTAGTGGGTCATTGCTATACTTCTTACCCGTGTCCTTATTCACGACCCAATATAAGTCCCGATTTGGTGCTTTTCGCAACTTATACGGCATTCTATATAGTATATCGCTTTTTTTGGAACGAACCCAGCCGAAAACGAAAACCGATTTACGCCGTAATACAGCGTAGAGCGGTTCTATGACTATAAAAAAGGTTTATTTTTGACCCAGCCCCTTACCAAACTTCGGAGCAAATCGGTTTTCGGTTTTCGGTTTTGCGAGTAGCCCTTTTACCCACCCTTGAACTTCACCCCGCAACGCTGTTTGCCCTCCTCACCCTTATGAGGGCTTCGATCGGTAGGGCAAGTCTTATTCTTTTCCTTTACCATCTTACTCACAATCCGCCCCAGTTTGTTTTCAGAGATTACCCTCTTCTTTTCAACGATGATATACGCCCCAAACTCCTTTGAGGGAACAACATCGGTTTCAACGCCCGTGAAGTCAAACCGCTTGAGGAGCAGAGCCTTAATGTCGCCATCATCGCCGTCGCCACCCCATTCATTACTCTCCTTCATAACACTCTCGGGCGTAATGAGGTCGCCTCCTTTCATACGCTCCTTTTCCTCCATACTTTGGAAGGTGTCCCTCACGAGGAAGAAGAATGCGTCCTTTGCGTCATCACGCTCATAGAACTCCTTGAGGCAAGGGTCTTTTACTCGCTCGTCAGCCTCTAGTTCCCCTTCGGGCTTATCAACAAATCGGTTCTTGTAGGTAATCACTCGCTTACGGGTCTTTACAGCCTCGTCGTGTGGGCTGAAAGTGCCTACATCATTACAGAACATAATGAGCGTGGTCTTATTCACAAAGTCCATCTCGGCTTGTTGGTGTCCTCGCCCTTGCAGTTCATCACCGCCCGATACTACCTTCTTAATTAAGTTGCCGTCCAACGGGCTTCTATCACGCCCGTCGCTTGTCTTTTCCATACGGAACTCGTCGCTGAACGCCAACCTATAGCCGATAAGGTTGCGACACCAACCCATCTTACGAGCCTCATCTTGTCCGTTGCGTGGGTTATACTTGAGGTTATTCGCGTCCCAACTGCCGATATAGCCTCCAAAGGCAGATTTCATGGCACATTTCACGCCACCCTTACCGCAGTCGGGCTCTCCAATCCCCATATAGAACTTCTTACGCCGATAGTCGCCCACCAATCCCATAGTCAGAGCCTTCAGTAGGTATTCACCTTCCTCCAGTCCCTCACCCCCATCGTCAAAGGCATCTTCAAAGAAGGTTTTGCGAACCCGTTGTATGAGCTCCTCATTACGCTTCTTGGGGAAAGGGCGGTTGGTGCTTTTGTAGAATACTATGTTGCGGTCAAATCCGGGCGTGAAGGTGTCGGTGTAGAAGTCGTAAATGCCGTCGTCCCAAAGCAGTTTGCCGTATGAGGTGTCGGCGTTCTTGGTGAGGAACTTCGTGTCCTTCACCAACGCTGTGAGTAGCGGTTTCATAGCGTTCATCAACTTGGTGCTTCCGCCGTAATTGAAGGTCATATCGCCTTGTTTGAAAACTAGTTTGTCCTTGTTGCGAACTACAGCCGAGTAGAAGGCGGAGGGTTCGTCCTCCCATACGCCCGTTTCGTCGTTAAAGTAGAGGAGCATCGTGCCTTCCCTCTGTAGCCCGTCGCCCAGTATATCAACGAACCTCTTACAAGCGTAAGCGTCGTCAATCAATACGGGGGCTTCCGTGGGCATCTTGAAACTGTGTCTGAAGGGCTTATTCACGAGTTTAATCGTATAACCCGTCTTTTCCTTGATATATGCCTCACAGCCTCGTAGTAGGTCAGTAGGGAAGGTCTGTTCGCCGTCCAACTTACGAACCTCACAGCCGTCGTGTATGAATATATCTACTGAGCGTCCCACCGAGCGGAAATACTCGTCCATCGCCAGTAGGCATTTACATTCCTCTGTTTGGAGAACAAGGGCAAGAAAGGAGAAATCGGGGTTCTTGTAGCACCAAGCGGGGTTCTTCTTCTTTTTGGCTTCAGCGTTGGCGTTGTGCTTCTTACAGCGTTTTTCTGCAACCTCCAAACAAGCCTTCCATTTGCGGTTCGTTTCCGTGTTCGCCTTCAGCCAAGCGATTACGACCTTAATCTCCTTCTCAATTTCCTTAAGGAGTGTAATGTCGCCGTCGGGCGGTAGTCCGTTGTCGTCATAGGTTTCAGAGTGTAGTTTGATGTCGCCACCATACGCCACCTTGAGGAACGCAGTCTTCGCCGTCCGGCGATTACTACTCACCTTCTTGAGGCTGTCCTCTCGGTTGTCGCAGTAGTAGGAGATTTTGGCGTTGGGTAAGCCGTGCGTGGTCGTCATTTGCCTCATAAGGCAGTAGTGGGCGTTTTCCATATCAATATCCCAGTAGTGCTTCTCTAGGAGCGGGTTTCGCATATCAAACGGGAAGGCTTGTAGTCCTTGATTGTCCTTCGCATACAGCCGTCCAATACGCTCCTCATCACAGCCCTCGCCGTAATGATAAACTACCTCCTTTTGGTTGCCGTGCTTACGAGCCTTCTTGTAGCTCGTAAGTTTCCAAAGGTTGCTACGGCTGAAGGTGTCCGTGCTACGGCAAAGAGCGTCCATAACATCGGGGTCAAAGAGTTCTACCTTCACGATAAGTAGTTCGGGGTTCATTTGCTCGATCGTCGTGGTCGCGGTCGCGGTCGCCATTTCTATATGGTGATAAGACTTTTCGTTTAAACCTTTATACTCACCGCCTCCGCCAACCGGGCGTTCATTTTTTACAGCGTCCGCCGGGAGGGTGCGAAGTGCTTTACCGGGACGGCTGGTAAAAAAATCGGCGGTTCAATGTGTTAGACTTTCTTTAAACCATTACTATCCGTTTTCACATACGCTTCAACACACCGCACAGAAGTGAAGGTGTAATGACGGGTTTCATCTCTCCATCAACATCTCGCATAATCATTCCATCGTGTAGGACATTCTTAAAGAACTCACACTTACACTTCGCATCTTTCGTTCCGTGAGGACAAGTCGTGAGATATGTCTTTACGAATGGTTCGCCGTTGTGAAGTTTCGCCAACATTCTTTCGTATGCCGTTTCATCAACGAAGAAGAAAAGTTGCTTCTTGTATTCGTTCATCTTGATTACGTTCATCTCTCATAGGTTAGTTTTTTTTTCCTTTAAAATATTTTATCCGGTTGAAAGCCTTTACTTGCTGGTGTAATTCATACGCACCCAAATGGCTGGTGTATTGATGTAATACAAAGCATACGAGATGTATGCGGTTAGAAATAACGGCTGACCGGGTATTAGCGTGTATTTCGTGCTGTCTAATGTGTAAGACTGAGTAGCACTCTGTCCCGTGTTATACTGAATAGCACCGCTCGTAGTTATATTATAGACAGCAAACTCGCACAAGCCTCCGCCCACCGCTGGAAGAGGAGCACCTTGTGGAGCATCTCGCACAGACCAAAAACACTCGTTTATATCCATAGCGGAACACCCCCAAGTAATATCAAATGTAATGGTCTTTGTAGTATCAACATCAAGAGGGGCATTTACTTGGAGGATAGGCACGAACAAACCACCGGGTGGTGAAAGCGCGCTATTCTGTGTCTGTCCCGCCCAATCCATTACACACGCTATATTCGGCCGTGTCGATCCAGTCAGCCAGTAATTGTAGAAGCCCGTGCCGTTTGTCGCTTGAACTCGTGAGCCGGTCAGTTGATAATTCAGAGGATATGTGGTAGTAGTATTACCAGCGTCGGGACTGGTTAGACAACTTATATTTGTTAAAGAGCCGACCATTAGCGTTGCTCCATTATTATAGTTTCCATTTGTAGGCGTTATATTACCACTTGTAGCACCATCAATACGACCGCCTTGCGAGAAGTAGCGACTGACTGGGTTATACTCAAAGTTCTGAAGACCGAGTTGGTTCTGATTGCCTTGACCCGTATTCGTTTGGTCGCCCTCAGAGGAACTATTAGATAATCCGTTGCCGTTAATGGGAATGAACGACATATATCTGCTTAGTATAGTCTATTTTTTATGAGCCACCAAACCGCTTACTCGTAGGCGTTTAGAGTGGCTTTAGCATAACCCAAGTCCAGTATGTATTCAAATCATAATCGTTAGGCGCAACCGCTTGGCTCTGCAGCGTGAATGACCCATTGTTCAAATACTGGACGGACTGGAAGAACAATTGGTCGCCCACATTCAGTTGGACTATGCCCGTTATGGACTGGGCTGGGTTGGTAGGCACATTATCGGGAAAGTCGTATGTGTTCTGTATCATAATGGAGTTTCCAGCACCACGAATAACATTCATATTTATTCTTAGCGTCTTATCGGGGAGCACCGCTATGGCTACATTATTATACTGAATGCCTATGTTGATGAGATACAGACCCTTCACATTCACATTAAAAAGATTGGAGTTTGGAGCAGTCTGTGAAATCGTCGCCGTATCACTCGCAGTAGTAGAAGCGTTCCACGAAATACTAACAAAGGAAGGATTACCCGTTTGATTAATGGTCTGATTGCTCGTTTTATAGTATGTTGCCGTGCGTGTATTCACATTACCCACTTCGCCATCAAGTGATAATACACCCGTATTGCCTATCTGAATATTTTGTGTCCCACTCACCGTGATGCCCGTTCCAGCAGTAGCGGTTAATAGACCATTATTATCCACTACAACATTCGTCGTTCCAGTTGTTGAAATACCAACACCACCGCTTACTGACTGAACTCCACTACCGCCCGTATTCAAAGCGTCGCTGTTTCCTTCACCCGGTATGAACGACATATCTATATGAATAGGGTAATTTCTTATGGGTGCTAAACCGCTTAGCGGGGAGTTCCAAAACCGAAAACCGAAAACCGAAAACCGAAAACCGAAAACCGAAAACCGAAAACCGATTTGATTGAAGGGTGGCTGTAAGGGCAAGGGGTGGCTTGGGTTGGTGTGGGGGTAGGGGGCATAGCAAACTTCTGACCAAATCGGTTTTCGGTTTTCGGTTTTGCCTTCCGTTCCTCACTATCCACCATACCCCAAACCCAAAACCGAAAACCGAAAACCGATTTGCTCCGAAGATTTCCTTGGGCTGACCCC
>RFTN01000019.1 GCA_009923445.1 bacterium | reverse complement strand
GCAGAGCGATGCTGGACTTACAGGTCGTAAAATTATTGTCGATGGTTATGGTGGCTTTGCTCGGGTTGGAGGGGGTGCTTTTAGCGGCAAAGACCCAAGTAAGGTCGATAGAAGTGGTGCATATGCCGCGCGGTACATAGCAAAGAATATTGTTGCTAATGGTCTCGCCAAAAAATGTGAAGTAAGCCTGGCCTATGTAATTGGTCAGCCTCACCCACTGGCAAAAACAATTAACACGTTTGGAACGCACACTGTGTCACAAAAAGAACTCAATACGTTTGCAGACACGCTCATTGATACATCGGTAAAGGGAATTATCGAAACTTTGCAGTTAAGACGCCCTATTTATAGTTCTACGAGCGCATATGGTCATTTTGGCAACCCAGTTCTACCCTGGGAACAAGTTAAAACATACAAACATAACCGTGTTTAATGGTATGATGTAAGTAATTATAAGCGTGGAGAAATTTTACGTGCAGCCAGATAATGACGCAAAAAAAACAGACGACTCTAGTGTAGACAAAAAACAGGTTAAAGCGCCTGCAAAAAAACTCACTATTATCGATGGTAGTGAAGATGTTCCACCCGCAGATACTACACCAAAACTAGCAGGCAAAAAAATTAAAGTAACGTTGCACGATGATGAATCAACATCTGGGGCCGGTGATACTCCTGCGGTCGTAAACGAGGTAGAGCTTAGCTCTATCATGCAAGCAATTGACAGCACCGCAGCAGAACATAAAGAAATCGATTCACTACCTACAGCTGAGAATACCAACACACTACCGCAAGCAGCCGAAGATACTAAACCTGATGAAGAAGTAGATTCAGGCATGACCATAGGTGACGCAATTGCGGCAGCCGAAGCTGACGAAACAAGTTCGCCACCACTTGAATTACCGGAAGAACCGCTACAAGATGCCGAAAATGCAGATGAAATTGACGATTCTGTAGACGTAGATAGTGAGCACATTGAACAAAGTGAAGAATCCAAAAAAGACCAAATCATCGCAGATGACACTGTTGCTGATGAAGCCGACAACGAGACAGCGTCTGATTCAGAAGTGTCGCTTAATAAGCAAGATGGGGCGGGCTCAAATAGCAGCACTGAACTAAAAAAACGTTCAAAAGTTAAAACATTCTTCAAGAACTGGTGGCTGAACCCGGTTACAAAATGGGGGACAATTGTAGGGGTTTTTGCCGTTATAGCGCTTATAGGACTAATACCAACAAGCAGGTATGCATTCCTAAATAGTGTAGGTGTTCGTGCCAAGGCATCGTTAACTGTTATTGGTAACGAAAATCAGCAGCCGCTTAAAAATGCAGTCGTAACAATTGCTAATCAAGAAAAATCTACTGACGAACAAGGGCGCGTAAGTTTCGAAAATCTTAAGCTTGGTGAGCAGACGGTAACTGTTAAGAAGCGTGGTTATGCATCCATAGAAAATAAAAAAACACTCGGTTGGGGCAGTAATCCCCTAGGTGCAATTACTACTACTGTTTCAGGAACAAAATTCAGCTTTTTTGCAAAAGATTTCTTAAGTAGCAAAGGTATCGCCAACGCCGAAGCTATAAGTGGTGATTTTAATGCAACCGCAGATAAAGACGGTCGTATAGTTTTAGCGGTTGATCAGCTTGAAGACAAGGATTTTGAAGTGACCATTAAAGCTCCAGATTACCGTGATGAACTGCTTACTATAAAACCAAGTGATACGACAGAAAAAATGGTCGCATTAGCGCCTAGTAAGCAGCATATTTTTATAAGTAAACGTAGCGGTAAGTTTGACGTTTATAAAGTTGATGCTGACGGCAAAAACGAGTCCCTGCTAGTACCAGCTACAGGAAGTGAGCGCGAAGACATAAGTCTTTTATCGCACCCAGCGAGACAGTTTGCAGCACTTGTATCGACTCGTGACGGAAAACGAAACAAAGACGGCTATTTGTTGAGCACGGTTAACATAGTAAATGTAAAAACCGGAGAGTTACAAAAAATTGGTCAGTCTGAGCGCATCCAGCTTATTGATTGGGCTGGAGATAGGCTCGTATATCTTGGCATTGTAGACGGTGCAAGTGCTGCTAACCCATCTCGCAGTAAGTTGTATAGTTTTGAAATAGGGCAACCAGGCGCTAAAGAACTAGCAAGTGCAAACTATTTTAACGGAGCAACGGTATTTAAGGGCGCAGTATATTACTCGCCATCGAGCTATGCCTTGCCCGTAACGAGCGCTAAATTTTACAAAACGAACCCAGACGGTACGGGGCTTAGCACTATATTAGATAAAGAGGTGTGGAGCATAATTAGAAGCGATTACGATACGCTTAATCTTAGTGTGCAGCAAGAATGGTACGAATTGAAACAAAATTCGACACCTGTAAAACTTAGCGGAATACCATCGGTAGTACGTAGTAGGGTATACCGAGATTCTACAGATGCCGCCAGGGCACTCTGGACTGACCAGCGTGACGGTAAGGGAGTATTGCTGTCGTACGATGTTGCGGGTAAAAAAGATACTGTACTAGAATCACGCGCCGGTCTTACGCAGCCTGCGTCGTGGTTGAGCCCAACAACATATGTTTTTAGGGTAAGCGATGGTCGCGAAGTAGCCGACTATATTAAGAGCACTAATGGTGGCGATGCCAAAAAACTTCGTGACGTGACAAACACCGACATGTCGTACTACTATAACTAGTATGAAAACACGTAAAAAAATAAAAAAAGCTGCTTGGTTTATACCCATAAGGGGTAGTTACTTGCCTAATAGCTGGCAGGCGTGGGTATTGTACGTTCCGTTTGTATCTTTTTTGATATGGTCTATATCTTTTTCTAAGCAATCTCAAGATACCTTTAGTGGATTTTTTTTCATGGCTTTTCCGCAATGGGTTAGTGCTACGATTGTTATGACATGGATAGCCAAGAAAAAATCCTAGATTCAACTTTTAGCACAGCAGTAACGTTTGCAAAAAAAGAACTATACAGGGATATGCCCTGGAGGCATACAAGCGACGGTATTTTTGACCCGTATAAGATATTAGTAAGTGAAGTTATGCTTCAGCAAACTCAAGTTTCAAGGGTTGTTCAAAAATATCTAGCGTTCGTAGCTTATTTTCCTACGGTGCACGACTTAGCCGACGCACAGCTTTCTGATGTGCTTAGATTATGGAGTGGGCTAGGCTATAATCGCAGAGCTAAGTATTTATACGAGGCAGCAAAAATTTTATCTCAAAGCTCTGTTTGGACATATGACATGCTAGTTTCATGTAAGGGAATTGGTCCTAACACTGCAAGAGCAGTAATGGTATATGCATACAACAAGCCAGAGGTATTTATAGAAACAAATATTCGAACGATAATAATTTTTTATTTTTTTTCTAAATCTCAAGACAAAGTTACAGACAAGCAGATACTTGAAACTATCTCAGGCGAACTAGACACTAAAAACGCCAGAACATGGTATTGGGCGTTGATGGATTTAGGCTCTTTTATCAAACAAAATCACAAAAACACACTTCATATAGCGCATAGTCATAAAAAGCAAACAATATTTAAGGGCTCTAAACGTCAAGTTAGGGGACAGGTTTTACGATTATTAGGTGCTAGCAAAAGCTTGACTATTTATGACCTTAGCCAAGCAATTACAGATCATAGGCTAACAGAGGTAATTGCAGACCTTGAACACGAGTCATTAATTAGCTATAAAAATAATGCTTATTATTTAGGTACATGATTATAATGCTTGTGCTACAATTATTTATATAGCTAAAAAAAGGCATTTTTATGAATAAATTACGAATTTTATTAGGAACAACGCTTTCGGTGTCAATGGTAATGATGAGTCCATTAGCAGTATTTGCTATTGCTGAATCGGGCACTGGCGATAATAGCACTACAAATAGCACCCAAAAGGTAAAAACAACTTCAACAGATGCTTCGTCAGCCACCGAAACAAAGACGCAAAAACCTGAAGATGTGGCAAAAAATGCCGCAGATCTTAAAAAGCGCTTAGACGAAAACAAGGCAACCCTTAAGACTAAGTTAGATGACGCCGCAAAAAAGCGCATAAGTGGCAAATGTAAGGCTTCGCAAACTGTTGTAACAGGCGCCGAAACAAGAGCGGGCGAAATAAGTGAAAATCGTAGTAAGGCATATTCAAAAATTTCAGAAAAAATACAAACACTTATCGTTAAAGTAAAAGCGCAAAATATTGACACTACAGCTCTAGAAGCAGCAAATGCAGCAGCAAAGCAAAAGGCAGAAACGTTAGCTGCAAGCATGGCAGCGTACAAGCTAACCTTAACAGATTTGCGCCAAATGGACTGCGTCACAGATCCGACCGGGTTCCAAGCGACGCTTGAAAAAGCACGTACACAACGCGAAACCGTTAAAACTCAAGCACAAGAACTACGAACATATATCGACACTACTCTTAAAAACGAAATTAAAGCAATACGTTTAAAATTAGATCCGAAATCAACAGCGGGCAGTAATCAAAATTCTGATACTAATACTACACAAACAGGGGGTACAAGATAATGGATGATAAAGATACTTCAAAAGAGAGCGGTAACAACGAGACAATTGCCCCAGGGCAGCCAGTTCAAGATTTAGCCGTTGATGATAAAGGAGTGCTACAAAGTACAGATGACTCTACAGAATCTCCTAGCCAAACGGCCGCAGCAGAACCAGTAAATACTATTACTCCTCCGCCTCAAGATGATGTTATGCGGCATTCAGAAATTATATCAGAGCCTGCATCTGAGCAAGTTGCGGCAGAGCCTAATCAAGAAAACTCTACTGACCCGCAAGCAACAGCCACTCCAGCGCAACAAGTCATTACTCCAACTGGTTCAGAAGCACCGGTACCTGCAAATTCGGCTCCTAAAAAATCTGGCAAGGGTATTATAATAGCCATTGTTGTGGTGCTCGTTTTGGTTTTGGTTGCTATAGCGGTTCTCGTATACCTTAAAGCGACTACTTCTACAAAAAGTACTGGAGCTACTTCGTCACAAAAAGTAGCAGAGCAAATAACTCAGCCAGTTGAAAAAATAACTACTACTGATGTTGATGGAGTGACAAATGATGTAGATAGCACGCTTAGTAGTCTAAACGACACACAAGACTTTGCGGCTGATGTTATTAGTGATAAGGCGCTTGGGTTACAATAAACAAGTTTTGTCTTTATTAGCGCACTCCCTAGTAAGGGTGCGTTTTTTATTTTAAAGCTATTTTATTTTTTAAAAGTGCTTTTTGTAGATGTATGTAGTAGTCGCTTTTAACAGCAATTTGCATGCCAGCTTTAACGCGGCCCGACACACGCATAACGACTATTCCACTTTTTATTTCTTTTATACGCTTAAATTGCAGCGGCTCTACGATGTTATCTTTCATTGTCTCGGACTCTGCTTGTAGTGTGCCTGTGCTATTAATAACTTTTTGCAAAACGTCTATCGGTGTTTCTGTCGATGCCGTGAGTTCAATACTAACTTTATTATTGTTCATTGTGTGGTTGCCGGTGACAACAATTGAGCCATTGGGTATATAAAATATACTGCCGTCGTCGTCTAATATAACAGTGGTGCGCATGGTGACCGACTTTACGGTTCCCTTAACAGCACCTATTTCAACATAATCACCAACACGGTACTGGTTTTCGGCAATAATAAATATACCCGAGACAAAATCTCGCACCAGACTTTGGGCACCAAAACCAATTGCAACACTTAAAATACCTGCGCTAGCGATTATAGGCGCTGTATTAACACCCAAAGTATTCAAAATCATTACAAATGCAACTGCCCAAATAATGAACGATATGACTGCATTGGTAATACTATTAAGCGTGCGCAAACGGCGGTCACGGTCAGTCTTGGTCGGGAACATATCTTCGCGCAGAGTTTTTTGTAAAATTCGTCCAAAAAGTAAGCGCGTTATACGTACGGCCACATAGGCCACTATAAACACTAACAGCGCTTGAAAAATGACAGAAAAGTGAGTGTCAAACCAGATAAATAAACTCTCGGATGTAGTTGTGATGGAGTCAGGTGATGCTGTTGCTGGTATAAACATATAATTTATTATAAAGAATTTAGGCACATAACGTAACCTATAATCTATACTACACATATGACGTTTGACGATTATCAAGCAAAAGCAATTACGACAAATTTAAAAAATGATGACCCAGTACTAGAATTACTTCAGCAAGTTTTAGGTTTGGGTGATGAAGCGGGTGAGGTGCAGGCAATCTTTAAAAAATGGGTACGCGACCAAGGTTCTGATCTACATCGTTTAGATACAGAAAATGTAAAAAAAGAGCTTGGTGATATATTGTGGTACATTGCAGTTGTTGCGCACGATTTGAATATTCCACTAGAAGATATTGCCAAACAAAATATAGCTAAACTAGCAGACCGTAAATCGCGCGGCACCCTACGTGGCAGTGGAGATAACAGATGAAGCTAGCGAACATTTACGATAGCGCAGCGCCATATATCGCATGCTTTGTCATATTAAGACGTGGCGACAGCGTTGCCATGGTGTTGCGTAAAAATACCGGCTGGATGGATGGCCACTACGGCCTGCCAGCAGGTAAAGTAGAGTGGAATGAAACATATAGCGCAGGCGCAGTTCGTGAGGCGAAAGAAGAGGCGGGGGTAGACATTCAAGTAGAAGATTTGAGTTTTGCACATATTGGCCATCGTCATTCAAATGATGGCAAGACTTTCATGGAATGGGTAGATGTATATTTTGAAGTCAAAAAATGGGACGGTGAGCCACATAATGCCGAACCCGAAAAAAGCGAACGACTCGACTGGCTAGACCTACATAATTTGCCGGATAATATTGTGCCATCTCAGCGTGAAGCCCTTAAACATATAACTAAGGGTGTCACTTATAGCGAGTACGGCTGGCCTAGTTAAACACTTTGCGGAGCCATTCGTCGAGGCTGTTGCCACCGCCTGCGGTCAGGCACAGTACTAAATCCCCAGTGTCTAAATGTTGTTGAATCGCTTGTTTTAGGGCGTCATCTAAGCTTGAAGCGACGCCGTTTTCTGGCTTACTCGTTAGGTTAATTATATCTTGCGGGCTTAAAAGTTGAAGCGATTCGTCTTCTCGCGCCAAGTAACTAGGTACGACATATAGCTTTTTGGCACTATCGAACAAATGTGTTAGTTCTGTCTTAATAAAGTGCTGACGGGTGTTGTGAAGGCCTTCGTACACCACAACTACGTTATTGCCTGCGACTTCGTGCGCAAGCTGCAGGGCGCCTTCTATTTTTTGGGGCGTATGAGCATAATCAGTAAACAAACGGCCTTTAATGGCCTCAAAACGCCTAGAAACACCCGGAAATCGGTTCATATGACCAATAAGTTCAGAAGCAGGTTTACTTGTGAGCTCTGAAACAGCATGTATAACGAGCCATGCATCTTTGCGGTTGACATCACCGGCTAGAGTTAAGGTTGTGTCAGTGTGGCTATCTACCGCCAATATATTATCATTTGGTTTTAGTTCTAGCGTGTCAAAATCTGCATCCCACACAATAGCTGCTTCGCTTTGAGTGATAAAGTCCCTAAAAGCTTGCTTATAATCTTCGCGGGTAGGGAATACATCGGGGTGGTCCCAGTCGATACCCGTTATTAGCGACAAATGAGGTTTAAAGCTCAAAAAATTGCGATCATATTCGTCACATTCGTAAATAAAATATTCGGCAGTTGGGTTATAGTTACTCATTTCTGCAAACGACAATTTTGCTGGCACAGTATAACTAATTGGTATGCCCACTTGCTGACATAGCCACACAAACATGGCGGTTGTAGTGGTTTTGCCATGCGTACCTGCTACTGCCAACATTTTTATTTTTCGTTCTTGCAAAAAATGATTTAAAAATTCATCACGTTTACTATGCTTTATGCCACGGTCGCGTACGTAAGCAAGTTCGGCGTGGTTAGGGTTTTCTTTAGGAAGAGCACTGCTATATACAAACCAGTCAATATCAGGAGGCATGTAGGTGGCATTTTGGTCGCCAGTATGTATGTTGGTAATGCCATGGTTTTTTAGGTAGGTAATATACTGACTGTCTTGCTTATCGCTGCCGTATACAATGTACCCAGCCTGATGGGCTAATAACGCCAGTGGTCCGATACCCGCACCCCCAATACCGCTAAAAAATACCTGCATATGCTATTAGTATAGCGCATATCCTTTAGCGGCTAGGATGAATAATGGTACAATACAACTACAAAAGGCAAAATCAAAAATGATACAAAAAAAGATCAATTCGTTACTGCAGCCACGCCATTTTTGGCGTTCGGTTGATTTTGATGAATTATCAGAGATTTATACCAGCATTTTACTGCGGTCTTTGGCAACAAGTGTTGTCGGGCTGTTCATACCCGTATATTTGTATGGGCTTGGGTATTCGGTACGAACTATATTTGCCTTTTTTATTGTATTTTTTATTGCCCGAATCGTTATTGATCCTTTAAGTGCTCTAATTGTTGGTCGTATAGGTCCAAAACATACTATTGCGCTCAGCACTATTAGCAACATTATAGTTTTGTTAATGCTATTAACCATGAAAGATCTAGCTTGGCCACTGTATCTTATAGCCATTACATATTCACTAACAAACAGTATGTTTTTTATAGCGTTTCATACCGATTTTTCAAAAATAAAACATACCAAACATGGCGGTAAAGAGCTTGGGTACGTCACTATTCTAGAAAAATTAGGTGGTATTGCTGGCCCGCTTATAGGAGGGGTTATCGCGACAATATATAGCCCAAGCTACACAATTGTACTTTCGATTGTACTTTTTTTAGCCTCGCTTATACCGCTATTTTTAACTAACGAACCCGTTAAAGTGCATCAAAAATTGACACTCAAGGGTTTTAAAATTAGACCCCACTCTCGCGAAATAGCTTCGTATGCCTGTCTTAGTGCTGAAAATGTCATAAGTGTTTTACTCTGGAACTTTTATCTGTCGCTTGCTATTTTTGTTACCAGTCCATATGTAAAAATAGGTACCGTTGTTGCAATAAGTACAGCCTTGTCTTTGCTGAGCGTACAATTTGTCGGCAGAAGAGTCGATGCTAAAAAAGGACGACTATTACTAAAAAGAGGTGTCATAGTAAATTGTCTTATACATTTAGGTCGATTGTTTGTTGCATCGCCAGTAGGCGTTTTAATTACAAACATCTTAAATGACCCAGTGACAGTAATGTATCGCATGCCATTCGTGAAGCAGTTTTATGATTTTAGCGATCAAGTCCCGGGGTACCGCATTGTATATATTGCAGCTAATGAAATGTTCGGCAATATACTAAAGGCCTGTGTTTGGATTGGATTATACATAGCGTCTGCGTACGTAACAGACATAACGGCAATAAAGGGTGCGTTTGTATTTGCGGCTATTATAAGCATGGGTATTGCGTTGCAGCCAACTAAGGTAAATAATCAACCATAGCCATGTCGAAAAAACAACATACATCACATATTATGAGGCTGCGGATTACTATTATTGTCTTATTAGTAGCGTTTACTGCCAGTTTTGGCATAACTACACACGCCTACATAGATAATAGTAAAAAATCAAAAGCACTCTACGATATTTTACTAGCAACTGATGCGGCTGGTGGAGACGTTGAACAGGCGCTTCGAGATTTAAGAACATATATTTATAACCATATGAACACCACAATAGGTAGCCCAACCGGAATTAGACCACCAATACAACTAAAAGGAACCTATGACAGATTGCTTGCCGCAGAACAAGCAAGAGTCAAACAAGTTAACGACGACTTGTATGCAAAAGCACAAATAGAGTGCGAGCGATTGATTCCTAAGGGGTTGTCTGGAGGTGGCAGGGTTAGTTGTATTACAGAGTATGTTAGTTCAAATACAACAAAAGAAAAAAAGATACCCGAGAGTTTGTACAAATTTGATTTTGTTGCACCATTTTGGTCCGCAGACACTGCCGGTCTTGGCATAGTGGTAACCGTGCTATTGGGCATAGCTCTTATGTATAACATAATTAGTTACAGAAGATTATTATTTCATGCCCGGATAAGCAGTTAACTTTTGGTGGAAATATAAAAACTGCGGCTTCAAACCGCAGTTTTTAGTTTATAGCGATAGTGGTTACTAAGGCTTTTTAGGTGTTGTCGTAGGGGTCGTTGGCGGTGTATTTGTTTGCTGTTGGTTGCCTGAAGATTGCGTTGTTCCATTTGATGCAGGCGTGTTAGCAGCATTTGGGTTCTTCTTATATTCGGTGATAGCCTTTACGACTTGACCATCATCTTTTAGATTCTCCCAAAATTGTACCTCAGTACGATTTATAACCATGCTATCTTCTGGTCCGTGTAGCTCGTTACCAAGCTTAGCTAAACTCACATCATTAGCTGCCTGTGTTGAGCCGGGTTGAACCTGCTGGTTTACTCGTAAGTAATAAATGTCTGTTAACCTTATGTACTTTTGATTAAAATCACTTACTTTACCAAAGTATACTTGACCACCATTCAAGAATACCGCTTGATACTTATTTTTATCTATGTACTTAGATTCATTGGCATTTGAACCAAATACTAGCATTGCTATTAGCCCTATGCTTAAAAATGTAGCCGAAAACAACAACACAACACTTAAAATTCGTGTTACGCGTGTATTTAGCTTCTTTGACTTGTGAGTTTGACCTGCCGCCGCATTATTTACAGATACTGTTTCTGTATTTGCCGGACGGGTGCCACGATTAGCGAAATCCATGATTCCCACCTACCTCTTCATATTATTAGTTTGTCTACAAAAATCAGTGTAACAGACTTATGCTTTAATGTGCAAGCATCTTATGAATAAAAGATGTGTAAATATAAAAATAAGTGTTGACAAGTAATTCGTATCAGAGGTATGTTAGGGGTACCAACTAATTCTAAGAGGGGAAAGGTGTTAATAAGACTATGGCTTACAAGCACACTAATTCAAAAGGCGTAACTTACTTCTTAAATTCAAAAGAAGTTACATTGCGCGGAGGCAAATTGCAAACTATTTACTACTTTAGTAAAGACGAGCGCCCAGAAGCAGTTCAGGATATTCCTGCTGGTTTCATGGTTAACGAAAACCCACGTAACGGTTTCTTGACCGTCAAGCGCAAATAATAGGTAGCAAACAAATTAAAAGACTGCGTACAAATAGTGCGCAGTCTTTTAATGTATGGTCATATATACTAAGGGCGTATGAGCATGATAGTTGTTAAAGACCTCGTTAAAACGTACGACGGTCAAAAAGTCGTTAAAGGTATTAGCTTTACTGTTGAAAAAAGTGAAATCTTTGGTATTTTAGGCCCAAACGGAGCCGGCAAGACAACAGCACTCGAAATGATGGAGGCACTGCGGGAAATCGACGGAGGGTCGGTTATGATTGACGGCATTAATGTAGCCAAAAACCCACAAAAGATACGTAGCATTATCGGTGTTCAGCCACAAAGTCCGGCATTTCAAGATAAAACTAAATTATCAGAATTGTTAGAACTGTTTGCGGCAGCTTATGGTGAAAAGGTCGATGCAAAAAAGTTCTTGAGTGAAGTAGATTTGCTAGATAAGGCTAATTCGTATATCGATCAGTTGTCGGGAGGTCAAAAGCAGCGTTTTAGTATTGCAGCAGCGCTTGTGCATAACCCTAAAGTGTTTTTTATGGACGAGCCCACTACAGGGCTCGACCCCCAGGCGCGGCGTAATTTATGGGATCTTGTAGGCGCCATTAAAAAGCGCGGCATTACAGTCGTAATGACCACCCACTACATGGAAGAGGCTGAATTTTTGTGCGACCGAGTGGCTATTATGGATAACGGCAATATTATTGCTACCGATACTCCCAAGAATCTCGTAAGGCAATTGCTTAATAGGGGTTTTAAAAAGAAGCAGCACGTTGAACAAGCAAATTTAGAGGATGTATTTATTGATTTAACCGGAAAGAATTTAAAGCCATGAAAAAACAATGGTTTACTATATTCGTTTTTGTAAAAATTGGAACACGACGCTTTTTTAGAGATCGTCTAGCATTATTTTTTACTGTAATTTTTCCTCTTATTTTTTTGTTTGTGTTTGGGGGCATATTTGGCAAAGATAATACGCCAAGTTTTAAGGTAGCGCTGCTTAATCAGTCTGGTAGTCAGTTTTCGCAGCAATTTGCAACGGATCTTAAGACTAGTAAGGTGTTTAAGGTGAACGAATCTATTACAACACAGCAGCAGGCCGACGAAAAAATGAAACGCAGTGAGATTGATGCGACTATAGTGTTGTCGCCAGAGTTTGGCGTGCCTGTTAACGCTATACCGTCTGGCCAAGCAAACGTTTATTACACAGCAAACAGCGAGGTCACCGCATCGACACTAGTATCTGTTTTGCAGGCACAATTTAAACAAATAAATGCTAGCCTCGTGCCAACTATTGAGCCATTTACGGTCATAGCAACAAAAAGTAGCCAAGATAGCTTAAGCCGCTTTGACTACACCTTTGCAGGCTTATTGGGTTTTTCAATACTTGGACTCGGAATTTTTGGGCCCATAAATGTGTTTCCTGAGCTTAAAAAGCAGGGTATTTTAAGACGCCTCCACACCACGCCGCTAAAGGTGTGGCAGTATTTTATTTCGAACGTTTTTACACAGGCCATAGTAGGAATAGTAACTATTACCATTTTGTGTTTGGTGGCAATTGTCGTGTTTAATCTCAAAATAGTCGGCAATCCACTTGAGTTGGCCATTTTTATTGCTCTTGGCATTGCAACCATACTTGGAATCGGCTTATCTATAGGTGGTTGGGCACAAAACGAACGTCAAGCTGCCCCGCTGGCTAACATAATTGTGTTTCCGATGTTGTTTTTATCTGGTACGTTCTTTCCGCGTTATGTTATGCCAGAATGGCTACAGGGCGTGTCGTCTTATTTGCCGCTTACACCGGTCATTGACGGCATACGTCTTATTGCAACCGAAGGCAAACATTTAACCGAACTAGGCCCTCAGCTTGTAATTATGGGTGTGTGGGCAGTGGTTATATACTTTATAGCTTTCCGCGTCTTTAGGTGGGAATAGTCGTATATCGTCGTTATTCAGAAATCCCATATCGTTCGTAAAACTTCTTCATAAACTTGGGCGCCCACCAGTTTGCCTTACCAGCTAGACGCATAAATGCAGGTACTAACGTGCCACGTATCAAAAATGCATCAAGCAATACTGCAATAGCTAGTCCAAACCCAAATAGCTTAATTGTCGTGACGCTGCTACTTGCAAAAGCAAAGAACACTACGCTTATAGATACCGCTGCCGCAGTTACAATGCCGCCAGTCATTTCAAGCCCATGTGCAACAGACCCAGTATTATCACCGGTTTTATCAAAGAACTCTTTAATACGAGACAGCAAAAACACCTCATAATCCATGCTTAGTCCAAATGCGACACAAAACATAAGTATTGGCATAGTGGCCTCTATCATTCCGGTTGGTGTAAAGTTTAGTAGGCCTGCAAAATGTCCTTCTTGAAAAATCCATACAACGATTCCAAACACTGCAGACAGCGATAAAATGTTGATAAGTAGTGCTTTTATAGGCACCAATATGCCGCCGAACATCATAAACAGCAGTATAAATGTCGTTATCGAGATAAGTAATAGCGCCGTCGGTAGCTTGTCGTAAATCGACTGCTTGAGATCAACAAGACTTGCCGAATTACCACCTACTACAACTGCAAATGGAGCCTCTCTGCTGCGGACAGCTTTGGTTAACTGTTCGCCTTCAGTCGAAAACGGCTCGACATTTGGTATAACTGTTAGCCACGTCCCTTTGCCCTCTATGTATTGGTTTGCGGCAATTGCAGAAGCAACCTTTGTGCCTTGAGCAAATACGCCAGCAGCAGACTCAACGTGGTCAACGCCTTTTATGTTAGAAAGTGTCTTAGAATAGCTTTCTATTGTTTGCGGGTTCATGTTTGTAGCATCGAGGCTCACAACGTCTAACCCCGATGTTTCCCTCGACGAAAAGTTGTTTCGTATACTATCTTGTACAACGCGGGCTGGGTTATCTTTTGGTAGGCTACGTTCGTCACCTCGACCAAGGTTGATCGACAAAAATGGCCATCCTAAAAACAACAACAAACTAATGGCTGCAAGTGCTACTGGTACGGGCCTTTTCATAACAAACACGGCAACGCTGTGCCAAAATTTGCTGCCTCGCTCGTAATCGACTGCGGGGCCCACATGCCACTTATTAATATTTTTACCAAGAAGTTTTAAAATTGCAGGTAAAAGCACAATTGACCCCAGTGCCGACACTAAGGCAACAGCAACACCAGCAAATGCAAACGACTTCAAAAACGTTTGCGGAAACACCAACAGCGCTGCTAGCGATACAGCAACCGTAAGGGCAGAGAACAATACTGTTTTGCCAGCCTTTTGGATTGCGTGACCTACCGATTCGTCGACTGATTCGCCCTTAGAAAGGTGCTCTCTAAAACGCGAAACTATAAATAGGCTGTAATCAATTGCTAACCCAAGTCCAAGCATAGTGGTTAAGTTAAGCGCATAAATACTTACACTTGTAAAACGAGTCAGAATATCTAGTACGAGTAATGACCCCATAATCGCAAATACCCCAACAATTATTGGCAAACTTGCTGCAATAACAGATCTAAATACAAACATTAGTATTAAAAGTGTTAGGGGTAGGGCAATAATTTCTGCTATACGCAGGTCTTTTTCTATAGTAGCCGTAAACTGATGATTAATCTCCGCAAAGCCACCAGTACCAACTCGTACGGAACTGTTTTCATAACTAAATTCAGGTGTAACCTTTTTTATACGCTCGGCTACTTCGTCCTCGGTTCCCGCAAGCGTTCCAAGTATAAGCGCTTGTTTGTTGTCGTTGCCTTTTAGTGCAGGGGCCTGTCCAGCCGTCCAGTACGAAAACACACCCGACATATATTCGGTAGAGCGAAGTTTGTTTTCTATTTCTGTTGCTGTTTGCACGTTTTTTTCATCGGTCACCAGACCCTCTTTAAACGTTACTGACACCAGTACATTCGAACTCGTGCGGCCAAATTCTTTTTCTATTCGCTGTGCTGCCTTGTAAGAATCAGAATTTGTGTCATCAAACCCACCCGAAGTTAGTTTTTTTACTACCCCACCACCCAAAGCACCGGCGATCAGCATAAACGTAAGCATAGTAGCTACGACTGTTTTTGGTCTTTTTATAATTAGCTTTGTGAGTTTTTTAAATAGCATTTTGTCTCCCCTTTATAATGCTTACTTTTTGTATGTGCTACTTGCAACTTGTTCTAAGCGGTTCCGCAAGGCAACAGTGTCTTTTGTGTACTGCTGCAAATTAACACCAGTTTCGGCAAAATGCTGCTGCAAAAGTTCTTCTAAATACATACTAGCCTCTTGGGTAAGTTGGGCGCCCTGTTTTGTTAGTTGTACCACGTTATGACGCTTATGATCTGGGTTTACTGTAATTGTCACCAACCCCTCGGCCTCTAGTACAGTCAAAGACTTACTTACAGCCGCCGTACTTTGACCAAGGTAGTCAGCTAAGTTAGCTTGGGTGGTGGGTTGGCAAGATGACAGCACTGCCAGCACATAAAATTTTCTAAAGGTAATGTCGTATTTTTCTTTTAGTAATTGGTTTGCCATAGAGTCCATAAGCCAAATCATACCGTGAATACTGTAGCTAAAACTATTCTTCATATTTTGTATGTTAACTAATTAATATTAACTAGTCAACATAATTTCGGCAAATTTATTTATTGTAAAATAAGCATAAGTGTGGTATAATAATTGTATGAGTGAAATATATCAACCATCTCTAGATTTTTCAACACCTCCACAAGTGACTCCACAAGAGACTCCTCAAGAGCGTGGTGAGCGCTTAGCTAACGAAATGTTTGCAAAGGGTATGGTAGGGCGCGCAAATAACCCAACGGGCGTTGAGCCTGCAAGTGAAGATAACCGCGAAATGTACCTACCTAGTGTAAGCGTGGAGCCCGTAGACGAATCACCTAATAGAAATAATTTAAGTGAATCCAACGGTACACCCAACCCTGAGTTAGATTACGCAAAGCGCATAATTGAGCATGTAAATCCAGCAACACAGGATCCAGCATTGCGCAATGAGCTGCGTTTAGCAGAAAAAATTCTGCGTGAAAACGGTTTGTGGCCAAACAAATAAACCTATGTTACTTTTTAAATAAACGCATCATTTTGTTTAATTAAATTTTTAAATTATGCCAAAGAAAAACCCAAGTCAACTAGAAATTAGTTTTGAAAATCGTCCAAATAGGGTGATTCCTATAAAATACGACGAGACTATGGCGTTAGCTGCGCGCCGTAGAAGAGATGTGCGAATGGGTGCAATCCTTGTCAATCCTACAAATAAAGGTTTCATGAAATTGGATAAGGGTTTATGGCTGCCTGCCTCAAAAGGTGAACTTAGTACTGCTGTAGATAGTCCAATACTTGCAATAAGAAAAAGCAAAAGTTTAGTATACGAAAAAACACATCACAAGGGGTATGCTAGAAGAGCTGCAAATGAAACGCGTAAAAATATCGAGCGCTATTATGTTGATGCACATGAGCAACGCTGGAAACTAACAACCGCTTTACTGCAAAATCCTAAACGTTCATACACCGAGTATACTCTTACGCATTCAGACTTCGCACTAGAGGGTATAGCACGATATGTAATGGATTTAAATTCCTTTATTGAAAGAGATTGGCCTCAAAAGCGTTGGGGTAGATATGAATCCAATATGAATAGAGCAACACATGAAGTAAAATCTCTCTACATAGACGACTTGTTTAGTCTTTACGACGAAGCGGTCTGGAATGTAAGATCAAGAATGCGTTTTTGGCATGAGCGTGGCATGAATGCAATACAGCCGCCAGAAGTTCCGACCATACCATTTAATACCATTAATCCAATGGTGGAGAACGAAGTTGATGAAACGTAGTTCACAAAAAGTAGTATGCTTGTATGATTGGAATAAATAACCATGAGTGAAAAGTATACATTTAGGCCAGGAAAAAGTCGGCCAGAAATAGAAGTACCGCAACATTTGCCAGATGTAGACATTGAGCTATTGTCTACATTTTCTCATTGGCGAAACAATATATATAAAGGACCGATACTAGATCAATTAACAGGAGCCTATCAGTTCACTAACACCAAAGGTGCAGTAGAAGCATACACAAAGCCCAGTATTAAAAAATCAAATCTTAAACAAAGAGCCGTTGGTCGAGAAGCGGTACTTAATTTGCTAGCTAACAAAGATCAAATACTAAAAGGTATAGAACAAAATAAAAGTCGTGAACGTCAAAGGGTGCACATTGCCGAAACAGCAGAACAAGCCACGGCGTTATTTTATGCTGCTGCTACAGCTCGTAAGGTTGTACTTACAGAAGCAATTGGTAATGTATCTGATAATATTCAACCGCAATACGATGTTGCAATTTGGGCAGCAGATGCAATTATGGCACTTGGCCAATGTATGCAAAACCCCATAGGTAAAGGTGAGCGCATGCAAAAAAAACATAAAGAAAGTCGTGGAGGATTAAAAGTAAAATTAGACTCAAATTTCCCGAACCTAGGTAATGAGCTTGCTTCATTTGGCGCATATGCAACTGTACACCCTCAAGTACTGCGTAGCGCAGACGGATACTTTGCTATGATTGCAGCACTTCAAGAGCAAGAATATCAGATAGATTTTTGGCAACCACGGCACGAAGCAATAGTACAGGCTTTCCCCGCTATCACTCAAAGTAGCGAAGCATTAGCCGGACAGATGAATCTTGAGCAGATACTAAGTGCTATCGAAAGTGTGCCTGGTACACATGTCTAAAAAACCGTTTTTTATACTGGCTCCAATGGACGACGTCACCGACGTCGTTTTTAGGCGTTTGGTAGCCGAATGCGCACCGCCCGATATATTTTTTACAGAGTTTGCTAATGTAGACGGTTTGCAAAGCGCGGGGCGCCACGCGGTGCTTAAAAAGCTCAAAATGCACGAAAGCGAAAAAACTACAGTCGCGCAAATATGGGGCAAAACACCCGACAACTATTACAAAACTGCCAAAGAGCTAGTTGAGATGGGGTTTGCCGGTATAGACATAAACATGGGCTGTCCCGACAAAACCATTGTTAAAAATGGCTGTTGTAGCGCATTTATATTAGACGAAAACAGAAACTTAGCAAGTCAAGTAATAGATGAGGTACTAAGGGCTGTAGACGGTAAAGTACCCGTGAGTGTAAAGACGCGGCTAGGTTTTAATCAAATCGATTATAGCTGGCATGCCATGCTTCTAGCTAAGAAGCTTAACATGCTAACTATACATGCTCGCACGCGCAAACAAATGAGCAAGGTACCCGCTGACTGGTCACTGCTAGAGCCTATAGTGGCGCTACGCGATAAGCTATCCCCTTCGACTTTAATAGTTGGCAATGGCGACGTACAAACACGGGCGCAGGGCGAGCTACTCGCTAAAAAGCACGGTCTTGACGGTGTTATGATAGGCCGTGGTATATTTACTGACCCATTTGTTTTTGCAAAAGACAGCCCATGGCCAAATTATACCAAGCAGCAAAAGTTAGAGCTATTACGACACCACGTACAGCTTTTTGCTGATACATGGCAACAGGGCGAGCGTAACTTCGAAACCTTAAAGAAGTTTGCCAAAGTATATGTGAACGGTTTTGACGGCGCCAGCGATATGCGCGCTACAATTATGACCTGCAAAACTTCTGCAGAGCTTTTAGCTCATCTAAACACGGTACTCCCCTATGCAAATTCCCCGCTGTAACTATAAAAAGTAAAGTAACCGCTCACTTTTGTATACTGTAACTATATGAACCAACCAACAGATTGGCGTCCCCTGCTAGAGGCTCAGACCAAAAAACCTTATTGGCACGATTTAATTGCATTTGTAAATTCCGAGCGTGCCGCCGGTAAAGTGTTCCCAAAGGGCGAGGATGTATTTAAGGCGCTACACCTAACCCCCTACCAAGATGTGCGCGTGGTAATTTTGGGCCAAGACCCATACCACAACGATGGCCAGGCCATGGGGTTGAGTTTTTCGGTACCTAAAGGCGAAAAACTACCACCAAGTTTGCAAAATATATATAAAGAGCTGGCAACTGACCTTGGTAAAACACCACCAACCACCGGCGACTTAACGCACTGGGCACAACAAGGGGTGTTGTTATTAAACTCAGTTTTAACAGTACAGGCTCACCAAGCAGCCAGTCACCAAGGCAAAGGGTGGGAGACGTTTACCGATGCAATACTAAAAGCCGTAAACGACAAGCCAGACCACGTGGTGTTTATATTGTGGGGAGGCTTTGCCCGCAAAAAGAAGGTACTTATAGACACCAGCAAACACACAGTAATTGAGTCTGCCCACCCATCCCCGCTCAGCTCATACGCAGGCTTTTTTGGCAGTAAACCATTTAGCAAAACCAACCACGCCCTACAAGCCCACAACCAAAAACCTATTTATTGGTAGCCTCTTTATATGTTTGTGCGATATGGAATGTCTGCAACTTGTGCAATGACATTAAAGTTCGTTCTGGCAATTTCCATTTGTGTATGTTGTATACCTAGTGCAGCATGAAAATCAAAATGGCGTTCAGGGTTGTCGGTTATTGTGACGATGTCTTTTTTTGTTGCCACACCTGATCTTGTATAAGTGTCATCTTCTGGCGCTTCAGTAATGTCTTCTATAAGCTCAAACAGTGGTTCAAATGCTGCGTTATCATCAGCATTTTTGGTGGTTTTAAGTGTAGATTTAGTTATATCCCATGAAGTATGTTCTGCATAAATACCTACCCTAAGTAGTGGTGAACCAATAATCGCTGGCCGGGACTCTAAAGCTAGCTCAGAACTGCCAATTATCCAGTCACTGTTGAGTAAGGCACGGTTAACACTTTCGGGTATGAAACTATGTGCAGAAGAAGATCTACCTCGAACCGTCGTCTTAATATTCGCACTTATAAATGGCTGTGTTTGACCGCTTTTACCTGCAATTCCATAATTTAATGTTCCCGGTTTTGGTATTTTTAAAAATGGAGCAATTTTATAAGCAGATGCAATTGTGCGCACGCGTATTTCGTCTTTACGTTTTTTTGCCTCCAGCACTACACCGCTTACGGCACAGGCTGTCGAAAATACTGCCAAATGTGCCAATGCCTGGTGTTCACCAAAATTAAGTTGTAGTTCGTTTGTTTGCCTGTTACGTTCGGCCTGTTCGGCCATTATTCTTTGAAACTCAGATCGTTCACTCATACTATATAAAATAGCACTAATTTGTACTATTAACAAATATATGACATTGACGCTATATGCAAAAATGATACGCCGCATAAAGCGCTATATATCGCTTAAGCGTTGTGGTATTTGTCGCCCCAGTCGCCCATGGCTTTTAATATACTTTGTAGCTCGCGACCCTTATTTGTCAGCTCGTAACGGTAGCGCGGCGGGTGTTTACAGTACAATTGTTTAGCTATAATGTCGTGGTCGGCCATTTTTTCGAGTCTTGCACTTAGTGTGCGTGGGCTAATACCGCCAAGTGCTGTCTCAAGCTCGCAAAAGGTTTTAGGGCTAGCAATAAGCTGGCCTAATAGTAGGGGCGACCATTTATCACCAAGTATATTTAGGGCAGCTTGTATACAGCCCTCTCTTTTCTCTAGCTTAGCTGTTACCGTACTTTTAGCTGTTGTAGTCGACATATTATTTAAATTATAGCACAAAAACACAAAGTTACTTTACAATGTATAGTTAGTGGGTGTATAGTCAAAACTATGGTAGCTATACAAAATATAGCGACAGATAAAAAAGTAACAAGGAGCTTAAACATTATGAGCAAATCAAAAATAGTCGTTATCACAAGTACGTCACGTCACGGCCGCTCTGGTCGTAAAATTGCAGATTGGTACATTGCAGAGGCTAAAAAGACAAAAGTAGAGGCTGAATTCGAGCTTTTAGACATAGCCGAGCTAGATTTGCCGTTATTTAACGAACCTATGTCACCAATGATGGGTCAGTATAGTGAGTTGCAAAATAAGATTGCAAAAGTAATAGGTGGGGCAGACGGTTTTGTATTTATTACTGCCGAATATAACCACAGTATCCCAGGAAGTTTAAAAAACTTTATGGATTATATTAATGCCGAGTGGCACCACAAAGCTGCAGCATTCGTAGGCTATGGTTCAACTGGCGGTATACGCGCAATAGAACACCTTATTGCAATTCTTGCAGAATTACGTGTAGCAAGCGTTGCCACGGGCTCAGACCATATTCATATTAATGCGCCGTGGGTAGCATTCGACGAAAACGGTATTCCTAAAAAAGAACACCTTCATGGCAACATCGAAAATCAGCTAAAAGAACTTGTGTGGTGGACTAATGCGCTAAAAGCAGCTCGCTCTTAAAATTAACTCACCAAATTAAAAACCTTAGGGGTCCCCGAACAATTCAGGGTTGTTAGGGGCAGAGGAGGAGCCAGGCGAGACCAAACAAAAAAGTCGCTATTTATTCGCGACTTTTTAAGTTTGGTTGGATTGTGCTCGGACGTGGTGGGGGTACTTGGACTTGAACCAAGGACCAAAGGATTATGAGTCCTCTGCTCTAACCACTGAGCTATACCCCCGTATTGGTAACTTACAAATTATAACAGTGGTGGAGTATAATATCTATATTGTGCAGCAAAAAATTAAAACTTTTTTAAAAAAAACAAAGCGGTACCAACTACATGATCCACAAACATGGGGGCTTATTGTGCTTGCCTTAATTGCTGCAACAGTAACGTGGAGCGG
>RFTN01000177.1 GCA_009923445.1 bacterium | reverse complement strand
GATCGCCTTGCTCGCCGGAAGTGCCAGACCGTAGACGCCACCGGCGTAGCGGATGCTGTGACCGTGCGTCGTGCGCACCAGAAACCCGTCGAGATCGACGTAGCCCAGGTGACCAGCGGCAATCTGCCATCGGACGTTCGCGTTTCGCTCCTCGCGAGCCAGCGTGTAGTACATGAGCTGTTCCCACGAGTGATCCAACTCGGTGGCGATGCGATTCTTCTCCGTGCTCCTGCCGTGGTTGCCGGCGTTGGTGCAGACGATGACGCTCTCGGCGTTAGCGGCCACGGCGTCAATCAGCGTTCGCAGCCGCTCGGCAATCCACCGCGTGGCGTTCATCGGCGACAGCTGTGCCACCTCGACGCAGTCCGGATGAATGTGGCCCGTCAGAAAGTCGCCGCCGAGCCAGATCAGCACGCGGCGTATGTCCGCCTGATTGCGCTCGTGCTCGAGGCACGCCAGGAACCGCTCCTGCAGCTCGTGCATCCGCAGCTGACATACGTCGAGCGAATAGTCGTTTTCGCCGTTGACGGTCTCGGGCAGCACCCGCTCTTCGCAGTGGACGTCCGACAGCATGAGCACCGCCGTGGCGTCGTGCTTCTTTGCCTTGACAGACTTGGTCAAGGGCTTTGCGGCCGGCTTGATTCCGGCCAGGCTCACGAATGCGTCGGCGCGCTCACGCTCGCGGTCGATCTGCGCGAGTGCCGCCTTGTACCGATTTCGGTACGTTGCCAACTCTGACCGCAGTCGCGCCAGCTCTGCGTCTGTCGCCAGTTGCGAGGCGTGGCTGGCATCATCTACGGCCGCCTGACTCAGTCGCTTCTCAGCCATGACTCGACTCCCTGGTGACCCACAGGAGAGATCCCACGGTCGTTGAGCACCTTGCTGAGCGAGCGAGCGAACACACGCAACGGCAGTTTGATCCTGCCGGCCTTCCAGTCCGCCTTCACCTGCTGTAGCTCGGCCTGGTGCTCGGCTGAGACTCGGCGATACCACGGCTGCGTGCCATGCGTCACGACCGCG
>RFTN01000176.1 GCA_009923445.1 bacterium | reverse complement strand
CTTTGATATAGAGACTACGCCCAATTTGGGTTATGTGTGGGGCAAGTGGCAACAAGACGTAATAGAATATAAGACAGAGTGGACAATGCTCTGTTTTGCTTATAAATGGCTAGGCGAAAAGAAGACTATCGCTGTTGGTCAAAATAAATTCTCAGAAGAGATACTAGTACGCCGGTTGCACTCCCTATTTGAAGAAGCTGATATAGTGATTGCTCACAATGGCAATTCCTTTGACGTTAAGATGTGCAATGCTAAGTTCATTGAGTTCGGACTTGATCCACCATCGTTCTATAAATCCATAGATACTAAGCTTGTAGCGAAGCGGTACTTCCGTTTCAATAGTAATAAACTCGATGATCTCGGGAACCTGCTCGGGCTTGGTAGAAAAATACAAACAGGTGGCTTTCAACTATGGACCGGCTGTATGGCTGGTGACAAAAATAGTTGGGCTAAAATGCTCAAGTATAACATACAGGATGTTTTACTGCTTGAAAAAGTTTACTTAAAGCTACGTCCTTGGATGGATAACCACCCTGCAATGAACTTGCTTGTGGATAAGTCTGACGCATGTCCTAAGTGTGGCGGTGGTCCATTACATAAAAGAGGCACAGTTAAGTACAATAAAACGACTGTCGTACAGAGGTACAAGTGTACAAGTTGTGGTGGATGGAGTCAATCTAGACACTCAGATAAGACACTTGTTGAATTTGTCAATTAACCTTGACCTTTTTGGCTCGATGTGCTACTCTAATTACAGGCAACTCCCGAAAACGAACCAAGACTAAGATTGACATTATCAACAGGTGAAGAGTTCGAAGCGACCCGTGACAATACCTCGCTATTTCAGTTCTTCGGGCACCTAGCTATATATGACCACGTCTTTATAGAAACCGGGCTAGAAGATTCTACTCCTACCGGCATGTACTTATTCCAGAACCAAGAGATTTGGCGTGATCTGGTAGATTACATTGTTACTAACGAATACCCACAACACGTAGGCTTACGTGAAGTCGCACAATGCGA
>RFTN01000175.1 GCA_009923445.1 bacterium | reverse complement strand
TGATCGATCTTGCCCCCGTTGAGGATAGCAAGCCGAAGGATCGCTTTGGTTTGGTTTTGGTCAAGGTTACCCAGCCCCTCTTCCGCCTCCAGTTGGTGGGCTACGTGGGTGAGGGTCCGAAGGCCAAGGGTAATTTCCTGAAGGTTCAGACGGACGAGGTTGTTTTTGGCACCACCGGTAAGAAAATCCCTGACCTGAATTTGGAGATCGTCAGCTTCGCGGCTGAGCGTCGCAAAGTTCAGGTCGACGGCGGCACCCCCATCGTCGAGACCGTTGCGCTCGCCGTCGTGCGCGACACCGTGACCGGCGTGGTCACCGCCATCGACTCGCGCGACGACACGAAGCCCGACGGCGAGGTGAAGCGTTGGCCTGACGGCAAGCCGATGGCTGTGTTCATCTTCACGCTCGAGACCGACGAGGGCCCGAAGGCTCTGTGGGTGCGCGGGAACATGGTCACCGCCATCCGTGACGCAGCTGCCGCCGCCGGGCTCAAGACCGTCATCGGCTCCGAGCTGACGATCAAGCACCACGACCTGGGCGATGAGCGCAAGGGCTTTGCCCGGGCCAAGTTGTTCAAGGCCAAGTTCGGCCCCGCACCGGTGAAGGCCGCCAAGCCGGCCGCACCCGCCGAGGAGCCGTGGTGAGCGCCGTCGACCATCCCCTCCGGCTCGCCGTCGGCTCGCATCGGGCGGGCAGCGGCAAGGGCTGCGCCATGAACGTCATCTCGTGGGAGTCCGGCGACACCAAGATCACCGACCTGCCGGAATGCGCCGACTGGGTGTTGGCACGGATCGTGCAGCGGGTGAACGACTCGATCTGCACGCACCGTGACGGCGACCTGTTGTGCCCTGCGTGTTCGGTGAAGGTGCTCGACCTGGCGCACCGCATCGTCGGCACCGGCACCCATCCGCTGACCGAGTTGGAGCGTCAGCGGGTGTGGGTGCGGGTCGCCGCCGATCAGGCCCGGCAGGTGCTGCATCTGACGTCAGCTCCTGAGGCGTTGGCAGCGATTGAGGCGGCGGAAGGTTGGTGCGATGGAACGGTGACGG
>RFTN01000174.1 GCA_009923445.1 bacterium | reverse complement strand
ACTTTCATGCCTCCTCGTCATCGATTGGCGCATTGGAACACGTGCGACCATGACTCCACTTCACGTTTGCTCCGTTTCCCACCATGTTAGCGAGGTTGCATGTTAAAAATACCATTCGAGACCAAAAGAAGGGCTCATCTTTATTGCCCCATTCCTTCATCGTGCGATATGTACACCTTCTTAACTTTCAAGCCTCTTGGTGATCGATTTATGCTTCGAAACACGCGTAACCATGACTCTAGTTCATGTTTGAGAGATTTCCCACCATGTTAGTAAGGGTGCATGTTGAAGAGGCCATTCAAGAACAAATGGGGGGCTCACTCTTGTTGCTTTACACCTTCATCGTGCAATACGTATAGCTTCTTAACTTTCATGCCTCCTCGTCATCGATTGGCGCATTGGAACACGTGCGACCATGACTCCACTTCATGTTTGGTTCATTTCCCACCATGTTAGCGACGTTGCGTGTTAGAAAGGCTGTCCGAGACCAAATGGGGGGCTCATCTTTGCCGCCGCACACCTTCATCGCGTGGTACATAGAACTTCTTAACTTTCACAACTCCTCGTGATAGATTCATGCATCAAAACATGCGCAACTATGACTCCTCTTCACGTTTTGTCCATTTCCCACCATGTTAGCGAGGCAACACGTTTAAAAAACCATCTAAGACCAAATAGGGGGCTCATCTTTCCCCTCACACACCTTCATCGGGCTATAGATAAGGCTACTCAAATTTCTGGCTTCCTACTAATTGATTTATGCCTCAAAACACACGCGACCATGACTCCACTTCACGTTTCCTCCATTTCCCACCATGTTTGCGGGAAAGCATGTTCAAAAAACGAACTAAGACCGAATGGGGGGCTTATCTCTCCCCTTACACACCTTCATCGGGCTATAGATAAGGCTACTTAAATTTCTGGCTTCCTAGTAATCAATTTATGCCTCGAAACACACGCCACCATGACTCCACTTCACGTTTGGTCCATTTCCCACCATGTTAGCGAGGTTGCGTGTTAGAAAGGCTGTCCGAGACCAAATGGGGGGCTCATCTTT
>RFTN01000173.1 GCA_009923445.1 bacterium | reverse complement strand
TACTGCTGGATGTATAAGGCAATCCCATTTCTGGCCTCAGCAAGACTCTGGTAGTCTTTGAGGTACACTTCCTCCTGTTTCAGGCTACGCCAGAAGCGTTCCATATGGATATTGTCGTAACAGCGTCCTTTGCCCGCCATGCTGATTTGAATACCGTGACGTTCAGCCTCCAGAATCCAGGCTTGGGAGGTGTATTGGCTGCCTTTGTCACTGTTTAGGATTCCTGGTGGGCCATAGCGGGTAATGGTTTCTTTCAGCAGCGCCACACACGGTGCCGCTTCCAGGGTGTTGCTCAATCGCCAGCCCAGAATCTTCCGGCTATAGCGGTCCAGGATGGCCGCCAGATAGCCCCATCCAAAGCGAGTGGGGATGTAAGTGATATCCGTACACCAAACCTGGTTAGGTGCAGTGACCACCAGATTTTCCAACAGATACGGGTAAGCTGGTTTTTCAGCCACTTTCCCTTTCCAGCGCTTCTTGGGTTGAACGGCGCGTAGGCCGAGTTGCCGCAATAGTCTTTGGGCTCGCTGACGACAAGTTGAATGCCCTTCATCCTGCAAAAGATAGGTGACTTTTCGGCTGCCTAGGAACGGAGATTCTGTCATAATCCGGTCAATCGCATCCAGCAACGGCTTGTCCCGCTCCACCTGCTTGGATTGAGAACGGTAATACACCCGGCTTCGGTTTACCTTTAACAGCTGACACTGGCGGGAAATGGAGAGTTCTGGCTGGCCTTGCTTTATCCAGGCCAAGCGCTTTTCTACTTCCATTTCCCGGACACCTTTTTTAGAAAGTCGTTCTCCACAGCCAATTGCCCAATTTTCTTGTGTAGCGTGTCAACTTCCTTTTGCAGGGCCACTTCCGGGTCTTGGATCTCTCCTTTGAAAATAGCCACTAGCTTGGCTCTGGCCTCTTTTACCCAGCTGGTAATGCTCACCGGGTGAATACCGCGCTCTTGCCCTATCTGCTGAACCGTTTTAAGCCCGGACAGTACTTCCAATACCACTTCCGCTTTCAATTCCGGAGAATAACTGTTTCTTTTCATCTGAGATTCGTCCTTTCTGGTGTTTTTGTTTTAAA
>RFTN01000172.1 GCA_009923445.1 bacterium | reverse complement strand
GGTGCCTGCTTCGTCGGGGAAGTTAATGGCTCTGTTTACAGTAGGAGCAGTAAAACCAACGGTTGTAGTAAACAAACCACTCTGTGCGGTTATGACGCTTGTACTATTACCCTGCAATGTAAACTTCTGACTTGTAGCACCTGCCGTAAAATTACTCCCAGGAGTAATAGTAAGCGCGCCAGCACTCGTTAAGCCATCGGCTGTTACTATGCCAGATACTGTAAGCGGGACACTGCTACTGACTAATATTCCACTATCTAACAGACTTGAATCTGCTAAGTCGGTGCCAGATGCAAATTTGGCTATACGATTTATGTTGCCGGGTGTGGTGGCTGTGACAGACGCACCGCCAACACCACCAGGGCAGCCCTGAAAACTCGGTGCAGCACCAGTGTTAGAAATGAGACATAGCCCTGCGCTTGCTGGTGCTGTCGTTGTGACCGGTCCGCTGCCATTACCAACCAAAAGGCTGTACTGAGTAAAGCTAGCTGCACCCGTACCACCGCTAGAGACACTCAGTGACGACCCAAGTGTAAGCCCTGCAAAGGTCGGTGCAGCAGATTGCACAATGCTCTGTGGCAGCGATAAGTTAATTGTTGTACCGGTCGACGTTACCACGACCTGGTTGCTATCGCCCTGTATAGTTACATCACCACTAGTGTTGTTTATGGTACTGACGAGTTTAGATGGAATACTTGGAATATTAGGCAGCTGAACATTGTTAATACGCTGCTGCAAAACAGCAACTGTTGTGTTGGTTTGGTTTAGCTGTGGGGTGGTTGCAAAGCCACATTCACGCCCTACAAAACATACTTGTTTGTTTGGGCTATTAAGCACCAGTGACTCAAAGTTTCCCTGTTTGTATATTTTGACGTCGCTACCTGCTTTGTCGTAATAAATTTGTCCCTCGACTGGTTGAGCTGGCTGAACGGTCGGAGACAGTACTATGCCGGCCGATGCAACAACTGATGAGTTAAATACCACCTGCTCGGCATCATTTTTTTGACTCACGGCAAGTGATGGCAGTTTTGTGGCGTCAATGCTGTAGGTAGGTTCTAGTTTTTGTTTTGTTGTTGGATCG
>RFTN01000171.1 GCA_009923445.1 bacterium | reverse complement strand
CTCAAAAACCGTAAACGTCACGGCGGTAAAGTCCCCTTCCTAGATCCAGCTATTAAATACCGATTACGGGTACTAGACTACCTCTACAAGAAAACCCTCTCTCAGCACGACATCCCGCCCCTCTCCTGGGGCACCCAGAAGGTGGTCCTGATAGTCATCTGCGCCCGTCGGAAAGTGTCTTTTGATGCTGATAACGTCCTAACCACAGTCAGAGACTGGCTAGAGCCTAGTGTAAAGAAGTTCGGGAAAGGTGCTGGTAAATCCCGTGGTTGGGGAATCGGCCTAGTGGATAATGATAAATATATCACTGGCCTAGTTTTTACTGATCGCGATTTAGGCCTCAATCTGGATCATACGCTGATATTCATGCGTCCGTGGTCCGATGTACATTCTGATATCTTTAGCTTTCTAAATAAGGAATTCTTTGGGATCTAGGCACAAAAAACCCCTCTCAGCTTGCGCTTTGAGGGGTGAGGAACAAAATTTCAGGTGTCCCTAGTATATCTTTATTGACTAACTTAGCAATAGATAGATTCCGCCCATTCCCTGGTTATTTATACCTACGGGCGCTATAGCTATTTCTTTCAGGTAATTTATATCTCTTTTAACTCAGCTTAACTAAACTTATACAAGAGAATTTTTATATCTATATAACTTTTGGACCAGGACACATGGGCAATGCTAGATCGACTACTAGCGCGTTCCCTGGAAAACTTAGGCCATCCCAAGAACTCTCTCTTTCGTTTGTTAATTCTCAAACCCCCTTTTAAAGGTGATACTGAGACTCCCGAACATGGATAGATCTATATGCCGTTGTTTTTCTACTGGAGTCCGGCATAACCCCGCCAGTGAACAGATACCTGTTCGCTACCTGAAATTATGTTCGACGATCGAAACCTAGCAAAATCCACCAGGAACGTAAAGCAGAATTTTTTAAGCCCCCCCTTACGGTTCAGGTGTAAAGGATTACTTAACAACTGACCACCAATTTGAGAAAAATCCACCCACCGACTCTTACTAGATAGCCCAAAATCAAATTCTTTTGGCTTAAATTTCAATTTTCTACCCCTAGGCTATGGGTACACCTAGG
>RFTN01000018.1 GCA_009923445.1 bacterium | reverse complement strand
TAGTTTTCCAACAGCAAATCGGTAATGACATCTTTGTTATCGTTCAAGTACAACTTTCGAACGCACTTAGCAACATTAAAGTAGAATGTGCAACAATCTTTTGAATTAAGCAACAAAGGTTTTTTCTTAGCAACACTTCTGAGCCTTTTAGCAACAAAAATACGTGTTTTAGCAACAATCATTGATTTAGTGTGGTTTAAACCTCTATAAATATAAAAGTATAAGACCAAAAGAGAGCATAATATACAAGCACATTTCAAAACAACTACGCTTTTTTTGTAAAAAAATAAAAGTACAACCTAAACTCAACTTCACTAAACGTTTCCTCAACCAGTTTCTTAATTGAAATCACGTCCTTTTCTTTGATTCCACCTTGCTTTAACGTGTTTTTGATGTCTGTTAATTTCACGTAGTCTTTGTCATCACCTTGCTCGTAGTTTTCCAACAGCAAATCGGTAATGACATCTTTGTTATCGTTCAAGTACAACTTTCGCATACTGGAGAACGCTTTTGGTTCACTGTACTTGTAACCGTTTTGCTTGAGTGAAGTGTATTGCTTGATCAACAGTTTCATTAGACCACGTGCAATACACAATTCTTCTTCAATGGTGTACTTTTTAAGTAACCGCTCATTCTTTTTCTTGGGGTTGTCGCAAAAACGCGTTCGGTACTCCAATAGTCGGATGCGCCTTGCAATGCCTTCATCATAGACATCAAAATTGGGAAGGGCATTACAGCACACAAAGATCTTGTAGGTTGGTGAGATCTCCTTTTCCTTATCCGAGTACAGCCCACGTGCTTTGATCTTGTCGCCGGTCAACAGTTTTACGTAATTTGTATTCAGCTTTGAGCCTGCTTCGGGTTCGGAGCAGTACATAAACCGTTTCTTGTTAAACTCGACTAAGGAACTGTTTGCTTCACCTGCGCCTTTCATTTTGCCTGTCAACAACGTCACAGGGAATGTTCCAGAGTAGTCGCCCAGAGCTTGACGCAACCGTTCCATCAAGTAGCTTTTGCCATTGCTTGCAGTGTAGCCATAGGCAAACGTGATCATTTGTTCTCGGTTGTACCCTTCAAGGCACAAGCAGAACCTGTTCAAGGCAAATTGTAGCTCCTCGGGATCAGGGAAAATGCCCTTTAATACTTCCATCGCGAGCCCTTCTGACTCGTCAGTGCCCCCGTTGGACTCGAATGCCACACCACATTTCATAGTAACGTACTCGTCCACTCCGCCTTTTCTGAATGTGTTACTTGTAAGGTCGTACACGCCATTTTCAAAGCCAAGCAAAAAGTCACAATTGTCCAATGCCACGCGTTTAAAACACTTGACCTTTAGTTCTTTGATCAAGTTTTCTTTGTAATTGATCTTGTTCACCCAGTTGAACCACTCTTCTTCATAGCCTTCTTCAAGCATCAAACTTACGACGTTTTCCATCTCATTCATGACTTCAAGGTCGTTCTTGTTCTCGTAGATTCCAGAGGTTTCATTGTACAAGTACCACTTGTTGTCGACTGTGTAGATCAAATTCTTGTAAGAGATCATCTTTTTAGCTACCTGTGAGGTGTCTTTGTTACTGATGTTGTCATCTTTTATGTTGACCAACAAGTTGAACACAGTGGGGGCTATGTCTTTATTGACAGGAATGTGTTCACGAGGGTATTCAAAGTTACAATGTCGACAACAGATCTTGTACCCATGTCTGTCACATTCTGAATAAAATTGGACGTTGCTGCATTCCCTGCTTACGTAATCATGAATGGGTTCAAGACCTCTGCTTTTCATGATGGCTTCAATGGAAGCTTTTGTCTTTTTGTAGATTTCAAGGTGCTTGATTTCATGGACTTTGACGATCGAGTTGCCTGAGACTTTGTCCAATTCGTTGAGAATCTCCAAGTCCACTTTTGATCCAAGCTTTAGTTCGGAAAATCTCTTTTCATTTTTGTTTTTGAAAAGCCTCAATATCGTGCCCTTAGTAATTTTACTGTTACCAGCGCTGCCGCTGTCCGTGTCACCACTGGCGCTGCGCTCAGTCGTGTTCACACTCCCGCGCTCACTTCGTTCGCTGTCACGTGACACCCAGTGATTCCATTGGTCGATGGTGTTTGACTCGTCATATTTACTAGGATTCCTTTGACTGTACATTTTAAACAGTTCAAGACCGTCGTTAAGGTCGATCCCGTCTTGTTTGCAAAAGTCGATTAAGGAGAACCCTATGTGCATCCAATCGTCATAGGTCTCGCTGATGTCTATGGTTGACATAATCTCCGTAAGCACGCCAAGTCCCACGGGGCACCTAGAGGTGGCCCTTGCGGTGTCAGCCCCAGCGTCAGCACCAACGTTCCTTACGCCGTCCGCCCCGGGGTCCCTTGCGGTGAGTAATTCAACTTCCGAGTCGGTAAGTGCGCGTATCGGCTTGTTACAGATGACATCGTAACCACTACCTTCGTAAGCGCATCGTTTATCGACGAGAATGTCAATGTGTAATTTGGATTTATTAAGCTTTGTTTTGATTCGGGGGTCGTATTGGAAGTACACGTGATAGCCGCCATTGATGGTTTTTGTGACAAGCGTATCTTGGGCATGGATGTCTCCAAAATGGGTGTTAAACCACACAAGACCTGTAAATGCTTCACTTTTTTTGTCAATGTCCACGACAACTACCCCGTTTGTTTCGCCTGTTAAGATTGCGTAATTGGGTTCCCCATTGTAAACGGAATTCGTCAACTTAGTCCAATTTTTAGGTAACTTTACACTTGACTTGCCATGACTCATGTCAATGCCTATCTTTACAAAATTTGCAAAGGGTGAGTCCATTGTGCATTAATATTAATTGTACGGTTGATTTTAAATTCAGTTGCATGTGGCCGCCACATTTCATTATCACAGTATACTGTATAAAGTATCTTGAACGTTGCCTCTTCTGTAAATTGTAATACATTACACACACTACACACCAAAGGTTACAAACCACACAGTACACACCAAAGCTTACACACTACACAAGTACACAATACAAAGGTTGCAAAGTACACAATACAAAGGTTACACACGCGACGCTTTACACAAAGCACCAAATTACGCTGCGCTGTACACACTACACATTTACACATTACACATTACACATTACACAGCACCAAATTACGCTGTGCTGTACACACATGTACTTGCATTAGATATTGCGTTCAAATTCGAGCGACGTGTTTCTACACACCACTATGCTTTCTTCTACTTTGCTTGTTGTCGCTGCGGGCCTCACGATGCTCAAGCTCAGCCTGTTTCTGGACGCCCAGGTCGCCTTGGGGTGGCCTGTGGAACCTAGTGTCCCTCGCGGAGCAAAGCCCTTGCACACAACACTGTTTTCAGTCATTGCTGTCAAGGACACGGCGTGGTACAGGGCCATGGGCGACCCCCCTTCTCCTACAGGCCCCAACGCAGCAGCGTACCTGGAGGAAATTAACAAGACTGTCAGTCGCAAGACCAAGGTCTTGAACAGCGAGTTCTACAACGACCCAAACTTCAGCAACATCAAAGGCGTCCTGCGCGACTTCTCCATGTGGTGTGACGAGTACAATAACGGCGTGTACAGTGTCAACAAGGCAGATACCATTGTGGACTTTTTGGAGTACAGTCTGGACGCCAAGCGCAACAGCGCAGACCCCAAAACCTTGTTCAACTGGCTGCGCAAAGCCATCCCTGCCCTGGAGCGTGTGGCTGGCTGGCAGGGGTACACTGAGCTGGCCAAAGGTACGCAACACTGGCCTCACAGCAGCGAGCTTGTCATTGGCAGCGTTAATAACAGTGTTAATAGCAGGTGTCATTTGTATCAATGGCAGCATTGTAGAAGAAGTGTGCTTGTGGCTGACACTTTGCCACAAAGTGTCAAAGGGGTTTTTACCATTTGCTTACTGCCCCCCACTGCAGGTGTGTGGTCCATTGGCGAGATCAAGGCCCTCAAGACTGAGCTGGACCAGCTGATTGACAGTGGCCTGGACGATGAGCAGCTCGACTTTGCTGCCATTGCCAGGGGTGTGACCAAGCAGCTGACCCCAGAGGAGTTTGACAGCATCTCTGAGGCCATCCTCAACAACATTGTGCACGACATGGCCCACATCACAATGAGGACCTCCATTGAGCACTTCCTGCCTGGCAACGATGCAAGGAGGGGGATGGACCTGCGCTCGGTAAGGCACTTTTTCACAAAAAGTGCCGTCAAAAACAGGGCTCACGCCATTTGCTTGGTTGGGAATGTGCAATGGCTAGCTTGTATTTTGGCAGCAAGTAGGCCTGTATTTTGGCAGCTTGTTGGTCTGAGTTTGGCAGCTTGTTGGCCTGAAGTTTGGCAGCTTGTTGGCCTGAAGTTTGGCAGCTTGTTGGCCTGTATTTTGGCAGCTTGTTGGCCTGAAGTTTGGCAGCTTGTTGGCCTGAAGTTTGGCAGCTTGTTTTAGCCTAGATGTATACTGCTAGTAGACCACTGAGTTTCTTCTATTTTGTGCTTTACAGATCAAGCTGGGGATGCTGGTGACAAGGCTGTTCGACCGTGTCAAGCCAGCCAAGTGCCATGCCATTGGGGCAAACCTGTTCAAGTCCAAGGGGGTGAACAAGGTGAGGCAGAAGGGGACTGTCTTGTGATGCAGTAGCTGATGTTTGACTCTATGCATCAGCAGGGCATGCGTCCTTGGCTTTTCTACGGGCACCTTTCTAACCATTGTGTCCCCTTTGTGTGTGCAGGAGAACCTTGTGGGCTGGCTGAGGGGGCTGAACAGGAAGGCATGTGCAGTGGGGGCACTGTGCAGGTACCTGGTGTGGACCAATGACCTGAGCGTCAACTTCCTGGCCACAATGAAGGCTGACCTGCTGCAGCTGATCAAGTATGGGCCACAATCCTACCGGCCCAGGTGGAGGAACATGTACCTCATCTGGGGCGATGACACCCAGAAGGGGGTCAGCAGTTCAACCCACATCACAGACATCCACCGTGTGCGCAAAGCAGGTAATGGAATGTGAAAGTGTGCAGCTGGTGGTACCCTAATGACAATTTGTGTTCTAATATTTAGGCAGCTGGGCTGAGCTGCAGCAACAGGCCTCCACAATTTGTGTTGTGTGTTACTACACTCACTGTGCAGCTGGTTGACAATTTGTGTTGTGTGTTCACTGTTGCAGCTGGTGTGATGGGCAAGACCAACGTCACCCATGGCTACAGGCACACTGTGACCAGGAAGCTGCTTGAATCCGGGTCAGCATCACTGTCAGTGAAGCTGTTTGGTCGGTGGAGTGACAACTCGGCCATGGAAGGCTACGAGGGGGGCAGTTTTAAGCTGGAGACAATGATTGACTCATCTGAGTGGGATGGCAAGGACAAGTTTTACTGCTGGTGGGAATCCCCAGAGAGCAGCATTCCCAAGACGCTGCTGGACCGGGTGTTCCCTGGGCTTGAGGAGGTGACCCAGCTGGCTGAGTATGTGCGGGGGCGGTACCCACAGGGCAGCGGCGACGACTCTGCCTATGAGGTCTGCAAGGTGCTCAGGTAAGGACACTTTTCAAACCAATGTTGCTGCTTTTCATTGCACTTGTCTGTTGCACTGCCATTTCACTTGATGGGTGCTGTTCACAGTTCACAGTTGGCTGTTTGTTGCTCCCCCCCCCCACATAGGTATGCCCGCAAGGTGTTCCTGGAGGATGCTGTGGAGCTGCAGCACCGGTACCCCAACTTCCCTGCCTACCGCCACCCTGTGTTCCTGATGCCCCAGTGGGCCAGGTACGCCAGCCAGGAGCGGGTCAACACTGAGGTGCGCAAGCAGGCTTACACCTCCAGCTCAGCTGACATCACAGCCCAAATTGATCAGCTCCGGGTTGAGCAGCGCCAGCTGGCAGGTGCCCACACAGCCGCACTGCAGGGGTTACTTAAAGGCACAATGGGGGGTACCAGTGAACAGGGGGCAGGGACTGGGACAACAAGCGTAGCAGCGGCAGCAGGCCAGCAGCAGCAGCAGCAGCAGCAACAGAAACATGTGTCCCATGTGTCCATTCTCCCACCCACAGTTGAGGACATAACCAAGTTCTACTGGGAGTGGTGTACAGGGCTCAGAGCACAGTACCGCGCTCAAAAAAGAATACAGTGGCAGGAGCTGTATGGGGACAAGCGCACAGCCAGGCTGGCATCACAGCGCTGGGCCCAGCTGAGCATACTCTTGGACTTCCTTGATGGAATCCAGACCAGCGTCAGTGGCAGTGGCAGTGGCAGTGGCAGCGGCAGCGGCAGCGACAGTGGTGGCAGCAGCAGTGTGGGGCCAGATGCAGCGGGTGGCAGTGGTGGCGAGCCCAGCACGGCAGCGTTGGCTGCACTAGGTGTAATGGTGGCCTTTTCTGCTGAGCCAAACATTGAGATTAGCCACACTGTGCTGGCCAAGAAGGTTGTGGGGGAGATGATAAGGGGCCTTGAGATCGGGCCTGTGTACAAGGGGATGGGGGCACAGCTGAGAGCAAAGCTGGAATCATCTGGGTTCATTGTGCCTGTGTGCACCAAGCAGGACCAGTCCTACAAGAAAAGGGAAAAGAGCGAGTAGGTTGTGGATATCAAGGTGGATTAGATGTAAATGTCTGTAGATGTCTGTTGGGATCTGAGATGCACCATTAGACGAATGAGAGAGAGTGTCCGGCCCAAACCTTGGCCACCCACCCCTTGGTACCTTACGAAGCTCTGTACGAAGAACCAATGCAAGGCTCACTGGTGGAGATGCGGCCAGATTACTGTTAGCTTTTGCTTGTTCACACACTACACACTACACAGTACACAGTGCACACAGTACACATTACACACTACACACTACACACTACACATAATTACAGTACACACAGTACTACATACTACACAGTACACTATATTCTATCCATTAAACACTACACATTACACATTACATATTACACAGTACAGATTATACACAGTACAATATATACTACACATTACACATTACACAACACCCTAAACCCTAAACCCTAACCCTAAACCCTGCAGTACACAGGACACAGTACAGAAATCGTTATAGAAAGCGAGCTTTAAATATTTAGTAAATAGTAAAAGTTGAAAAGCGCAAATCTAATTTAGTTAAAGAACTGCATTGGAAGACATTTTAGAAAGTAACCACTTTTTTTTTACGGAAATATCAAGAGCCAATGTTTGCAAGGTTTGCAATCTGGGTTTTTGAAACTGTAGAACTACTATCTCCCATTTATATATAAGATTGGAGCTCGAAACCATCAACTAGTTTCAGAGTGTGCTACATATTTTTTGCAACGAGTGTAAAGTGTGATTTACGTTCTTCCGGCAACGAATTCCACAATTTCGCAACGGTCCGTATGTCCCTCTTTCCCGACAATGTTTTCATGAATGCGTGCATTCCATTGTACTTGATTTTACGCTCTGTTGACCGTTGACTTGATTGCGTTGGTATGATTGCGTTATCCGGTGTGTCCGACTGTGACGGTGTGTCCGACTGTGACGGTGTGTCCGACTGTGACGGTGTGTCTGGGGACTTTTGTTTCCGGACGTACATAGGCACGTATGTGTAATCTTTTGGGTACCCCATCATCCACTCTATGTAATTGACGCTTGGGACGATTTTTTCCGTGTTGTCTGTTTCTTGTAATTGTGCACGGGTTTCCTCACATTTCACAAGGACCGTAGGAAGGTCCCGTGTACTACGTGTCGTTAAGGCGCTAGGATGCGTAATACCGTTGCGAGGCGTGGGAAACCTCTGCAATACTTGGGTAGTGTCATTAAGCTTCAAGGTGATCTGCACGTTGGGTATCGGTTCTTGGGCCTCTGGCCTCTCAAGTAACCTATAGTATTTTCCATCGTACACCAAACCCGTCGAGTTGTAATCATTGACACGCGTCGCGTCCACAGAAAAGTCGTTGAACATCTCCGTGTACCACTCTGCCCCGGCCAGTATCCGACCTAACTCTACAAACGCCTCTCGTACCGCCAATGGACACACTCCGTTCCCTAGCGCTTGACAACGCAGCGACCAATGAGGATCCGCGTCCTTCTTGAAATCAAATCGACGTTCGGGCTCTATTGACCAATCTTTTAAGAATGCGGTGTCGTGGGTAACTCTGTGTACCAACCTGGAAACGTCAAACCCATCGCGTGTCCCCAAAAGGAACCATCGCTTGCGTTGATGCGGCGCTCCGAATTCTCCCGCGGAACGTATCGTCCACGCAAACCTGAACCCCAATGCAACCAGTTCAGTAATCACTTCCTCCAAGCCCACCTTGAGAATATTGCTCACGTTCTCCAAGAAAACGACCTTGATACACGGGTTTTCCTCAAGTAGCCTCGTGACTTGGTAAAACAATCCCGATCGCGTGCCGCGTTTGATCCCCTTTTGCAAACCCATACTTGAAATGTCTTGACATGGATAACCCGCCGTGATCATCTCTATTCCACATAACTCGTTCAAATGCAACGTGTTGATATCCGCGTGAATAGGGGCCTTGTCAAGTACACCTTGCTTCATCCGTTCCACCAACACAGATTGACAGAACGGATTCCATTCACAATACAGCTTTGAAGTGGCAATGCCATGTAAGGCAAGTGACACACCACCAATACCAGCAAAAGCATCCAAGCAAGCGATTTGCATCTTGTTAGTGACTCCGCATTTTAAAAAGGGAAAAAGAACGAAAGCGGAAAGTATTTTCCCCTTGGTCTTGCTTTTGCTTCCGTTCCAAAAACCCAGATAAGCAGACAGTGTTATAAACCTATAATACAACAAGTTAACTAAAAGAGCTACTCTTTAAATTTTAGTATCGTGGTTCTTGATAACCTACCGATTTTTTGTGTTTTACTTGCATTTGTATTGCACAGCCCACTGAAGAGCCTTACAAGTAAGAGCGGTTTTTTTTACCAGATTTGGATTGTCGTGTTCTTATTTTTAAGTGTTCTATTTCAATAATTATTAAGAAACATTAATTAAACTGTCAACAGTTTCAGCCCACATCACAGACATCCACTGTGTGCGCAAAGCACTTGTTTACTGTGCAGCAACTGTGCAGCTAGTGACCTATGTGTTCACTGAATGTGTGTTCCAGTCATTGCTTGTTCTTGTAGTAAGTTCGCAAGTACAATGTAAACACAGCACACTTACATTACACTGACGTTACAAAGTACAAACTACACACTTACGTTACAAAGCACCCAAGTAACTACACACCATACATAAAAAATCGCCTTGGTGACTGTGGGGTTTGAACCCACGCGCAATTTCTTGCACTCGATCTTGAGTCGAGCCCCTTGGACCACTCGGGCAAGTCACCTCAGTATACACAGTGTAACATAAAGTATGTATACATACACAGTTAGGTTTTGATCCAGGTAAAGTCACTAGTTAGGAGAGTTTAGGGTTTAGGGTTTTCTCTTGCCGACGTGCAAGTTTAGACTGCTTGTAACGAACCAACCAACAACAACTAGTTAGGAGGGTGCAACACTATTTTAGGGTTTAGGGTTTCAAAAGCTGGAAGGTTTTGAACGCAGTTTTGCAAACTGCAAAGTACACTTATAGACCTAAAAACAAACTGGTGTGACATAAGTTACACAAATAATATCTGTATCTTTATTATAAGTGTATATTATAGTATGCCTGAACACTTTGATAACATTGACAACGCAAATTCTAGAAAAGACTATCTACGTAAGCTAAAGAATGGTGAGTATTCCTCTTCAGAAAAACGCGAATTCCTCAAAAGCGCTGTCATATTTGGGTACTCCAGCATCGTAGACAAGTTGCTTAAGGATGGCGTAAAACCTGGATATTTAAAATGGACCATTGTGTATCCTCACATGAAACCAGCTGATCAAATCCGACGCAAACGTGTTGCTGACGTTTTTCGAAAACACGGGGTCAAGTTACCCCAGGCTTCAAAAACAGCTAGTTCACGTTCAAGTGCGTTCAAAAGGCGTGCAAGTGCGGCCAAAAGACGTTCAAGTGCTATCAAGCGACGTTCAAGTGCGGTCAAGCGACGTTCAAGTGCGGTCAAGAGACGTTCAAGTGCGGTCAAAAGGCGTGCAAGTGCGGTCAAAAGGCGTGCAAGTGCGGTCAAAAGGCGTTCAAGTGCGGTCAAAAGGCGTTCAAGTGCGGTCAAACGTAAACAGTCCAGCGCAAAAATGGAGTGTAGACGTAAGAAAATAAGCAGGACTATGGGAGAATTCAAGAGGCGTTCATTGAAACTACGTAATGGAAAGCCTGTTACGAACAGACGACAAGCAATTGCCATTGCCCTTTCACAAGCAGACAGATACTGTTAATGGAACTAAAAACTGCAAATTTACAATCTATTGCAAATTTGCACAATCACAATATACATTACGCATTACACACTTACATATATATTACTTACACTAGGGGCCCGAATCTTTACCTGGAGCTAATGATGGAGTACTAGGTGTAGTGAAATTTATACCATCAAAGCAGTACATATTTCCAGTAGTGCTTCTTTTAATGCATAAACGGTTGCTATTTATACCAATTGTGTAGTCACCAAGCTGCAAACCTTTTCCATTAGGCACTTGGCAAAAATCTCCTGTAGCGCACCAGAGTGTTTTGGTACTCAAAGTATTGTAACTAGTGTTCAAGTTTGTTACACTTGTGTTCAAGTTTGTTACACTTGTGTTCAAGTTGGTTGCAATTGTGTTCAAGTTATTTACACTTGTGTTTAAGTTGGTTGTACTTGTAACTAATGCCCCTACAGTATTCGTGATTCCATTGAATCCTATAATCAAGTTTCCAATTGTGGTATTTAAACTCCCAATAGTGCTGTTAATTGTCGATACACGGTTGTTTGTGCTGTCTAGTGCAGGAGTAAGTACATAATTTCCCTTGGGTTGATAATCACCCGCAGCTTGGTAATCGCCTTTAGATTGATACAATGCATCTGCATCTTTTTTTGTCAATCCCGACGGACTGTTTCCCATAACCTCTTTATAATGTAACTTAGATATTTTTTTGGCATTTAAAGAACAGTTACAATGTGTCTTTTCAACGGTATTCAAATATGAACAAGTACGAAATCTTTTGTGAGCTTATTGATGACATAGGATGGGAAAGGGAACCTAATGTAGGCACTCGACGTCCATTACACGAAACGGTATTTTCAATTACCGCTATCGTTTCCACCGCTTGGTATCTTTCACTTCCGGTAAATCGACTTGATATACAGAAAGCCATCGAACGTAAGAAAAAAAGTTTAAAAGTGCGTTTTTATGGAGATCATACCTGGTTCAAGGAAAATCGAACTGTATTGTATACATACGCGCACTACTGTGAAAAGGACGGTGACCCCGATTACTCTGTGTCAAGTGAAAACAAAGTCGTTTCGTTCCTTGAGCACACGATTCAATCTAGGCGTGACAAAGTTCCCGATGTATTGGGGAGTACACTACTCAACTGGATTCGCAAGTGCATTCCTGTCTTGGAGCGACTGGCAGAGTGGCAAGGGTATACTCATATGGCTCGTGGAATTTGGAACACGTGTGAAATAAAGACAATGAAACTTGAACTTGAATCAACTGTACCTGAAGAATTTGATTATGCACGTCACTCAAGGCTCAAGAGGAAGCGAATGACTGTACAAGAACAAGACTTGATGACCAAAGTGATATGGAATAACGGAGTTCATGGATTGGAAAAGGTGGCAATGAGATCCTCCATTGAAGCAGCTTTGCCATCGGCTGATGCAAGAAGGGGCATGGATTTAAGGCAGATTCGATTAGGAATGTTGAGTGCGTCATTGATGAACAGGGTCAAACCCATGCCTTGTACCGTGATTGGTGCAAGTTTGTTCCGTTCCAAAGGTCCACGCAATAAGGAAAACCAAGTGGGATGGTTGCGTTCAAGTGACAGGGAACGATGCCCTATAGGAGCCCTTGCAAGGTATTTTGTATGGATGAATGACCTAAGTGGAGTGAACTTTTTGGCAACAATGAAATCTGATCTACTCGACCTCTTAAGGGACGGGCCTACAGGATACAATCCTAAATGGCGAAGTATGTATTTAATATGGGGAAGCAGCACTCAACAACCTCTTAGTACGTCTGCGCACAACCAGGACATCCATCGACTATATGAAGCAGCTGGAATCGACGGCAAGACGGCTATTACACACGTTTTTAGACATACAAAGACATGTGAGTTACTTGAAGCGGCTGTGCCAAGCTTATCAGTTAAGCTATTTGCGCGTTGGTCCGATGCTTCTGCAATGGAATCCTACGAAGCAACAAGCTACAAGATGGATGCAATGCTAGCAGCTGGTGGCTGGGAACATCCTAGTAAATTCTACTGCTGGTGGGAATCGCCCGGCGATCTGTGCGAATCACTTTCAGAATCCGTCCTCATTGGTTTAGATGCCGTCACAAAGTTGGCAGAACAAGCCCAAAGCGTAGGTGGAGACGTGTCAGCATACGAATTTTGTATGGTACTCAAGTACCTACGAAAAGTATTTTTAGAAGACGCTGTGGTATTGTACAACAAGCATCAGACGTTTCCTGCATATCGTCATGCAGTTCTTACAACACCACACTTTAAGGAATACGCACAACTTGAAGTCGTTGAAACAAATAAACGTAGATCAAAAATGTTTGAATCACACGACGTTGCCCTCAATGAGGAGATCAAAAAGCTATTCGAGTTGATTTCACACACACAATCTGTCCAAGTGAGCTTGAGCCCCCCTCCAGAAGTGACCACACCCAAAGTGACCACACTCAAAGTGTCCTCTGAGGTTGTTATAATACCCGAGCCTCCCGACACCATCGTGGACATGAGATCATATTACAACTCATGGCGCAGTTCAATTAGGGACTTGTATGACAATCACAAGCGTGTACATAATGGATTCAAATGGAGCAAGTTTTGCAAGAATCCAAAGCTGGCGGCACAACGATTTAGTTACATCAAGACTTGGCTTGAATTCATGGACTCGTGTGGGAACCCCGAAGGTGTTTTGGATGTTATGACCGAATTCGCAAAGAGGCATTCTGTACAACATTCAGTGATTGTCAAAAAACTCTTTAATCAAATGGTCAAAGGTGTTTGTGTTGGCGACGAGTACACAGCGTTGACAACACACTTGCACAAACTTTTGCTTGATGCCGGATTTGTTATCGAACCGAAACAAAAGCAAGATCACAGTTTTAAGAAACGGGCTGTTGAAGTGTAATTTGGGGCTGGGGATAACATTGCTTAAGTCAATCGTGTCCGGTGTCCGTGGCTCTACGTCAGTCGTGTCCGTGTCCGTGGCTCTAAGTCAATCGTGTCCGTGTCCGTGTCCGTGGCTCTAAGTCAGTCGTGTTCAAGTGGAGTCTTGTAAGTCTTAGCATTACACTTTCAACCAACGAGTCCTCCTTTTGGACCCTTCACACCTCTTCACAAGACGCATCATCCTTTCTTGATGCCCAAAATCACGCAATTTAGCTGACATGGGATCTTCTACCAAGTCCTGAAGTGATATCAAGTCAAAAAAGTATTCATATGTTATCCTACACACCAACTCAGCCTCTGGATCACATAGGTCATGATAGCCTCTACACATCTTCTGCTTGATCTTGCCACACTTGTGACATACATAGCGTCCTGTGCCACTGTACAAACACCTTCCACAACACACATGTTCCCTGTACAACTCTTTCAAACGCACAAGATCAGACACCCTCCCAATTGCCATCAAGGCAATGGGGGTGACGAGCTGCAAAAAAGCAGATACGCTGAGGAGAGGCATCTTGCTGTCCGGTGGTCAACTGCAACTGCAACTGCAACTGCAATAGGGACTATTTATACTACTCATTTTAGTTTGCGGTGTAACCAACTTTATAACAAGTGATAAGAAGCTTCCCCAGGCGGCCCAAGAGCGTCCCTAAGCGGCCCAAGGCGGCCCAAGGCGTCCCAAGGCGGCCCAAGAGCGTCCCTAAGCGGCCCAAGGCGGCCCAAGGCGGCCCAAGGCGGCCCAAGGCGGCCCAAGGGCGTCCCTAGGCGGCCCCAGGCGGCCCAAAGGCGTCCCCAGGCGTGTGTTACAGTTGCAGTTTTGATCTCAAAGACATTGTAAGGCTTTCAAAAAAAGGACTTGACAAGCCAATTTTGTCAAGGCGGTCTACAAAGGTGTCCAAGTATGTGTGTGCATCGTGTATGGCCTTGTCCTTGCCATATTTGAGAGCATAGCTTCCATTCACATTTTTTTTGTCTGTTTGGAGGTCTTCTGTCATGTCATGAATGTCATCAATGATTTGAAAAGCCATTGCTAATGGAATAGATACTTCACGTATCTGGTGGATGCCATCCAAACTTCTGTTTCCAAGGATCCAAGCAAGCTCAAAGCACATTTCAAAAAATGTACCTGTCTTTTTTTGGATGATTTCCTCAACGGTGACTTTCTCTGATGCGTATTTTAGTAACTCTCCGATGTCGGCGCGTTCGCTGTCGTTGTGTGCGCGTTCGCTGTGTGCGCGTTCGCTGTGTGCGCGTTCGCTGTGTGCGCGTTCGCTGTGTGCGCGTTCGCTGTGTGCGCGTTCGCTGTCTGCGCGTTCGCTGCTGCTGTCAATAATACTTTCTATAATTTGCCCTTGTGATGTAACATGTACAATTGTTGACAGTCTATTGACAAGGTACACAGTAATTTCACTTGCAATTGTTTTGGAAGTCTCTCCAGAGTTTACAACTCGTTCTAGGTCACTAGAATAAGCGTGAATGCACATGCTCATCAATACAGCACTTGTAAGTTGTGCCATAGCTTCACCGTAGCGTTTGTGTATACAAATATTTCCACGACGTGTAAGGGCATTGTCCATGCAAGGAAGATCATCAATAATCAATGAGCTAGTGTGAATGTATTCTGTCGCAAGGAAACTAGTAGAAAACACATTATTAGAAAACCCATTCTTTGCGCAAAGACTATTGTAGATGTCTAAACTGATCGCTGGACGTATTCTTTTGCCTCCTTTTAAGACATACTTTATCATCTCTTTGAATGTAGTGTCACCATTGCCAAAAAAAGACTCTATATGCAAAGATAGCAATTCATTTACGTTGTTACACAGTTCGTGTAATGACATTTACCTTTTTACACAGTTCATGTAAATTAATTGCCTGGGCTAAACGGAGTGAAAAAGAATATTCAATAAATCATCATCTGTTTCAATACCTAGACGTTTTCCCGTGTCTCCACCAATAAACCCGAGCTTGCGCTTCTGTAGTTCTAGGCACTTTTCTTCAATTGTATCCTTTATCACCAACCTGATGCACGTGACCTTGGATGTCTGTCCTTTTCTATAAGCCCTTCCAATTGCTTGTAGTTCAACACATGGGTTCCAGTGTGGTGATACAATGTATACACGATTGCTCACTTGCAAGTTTAAACCTGTGCTGCCACAATTTATCTGAAGTAACAATACCTGAATAGCACTGTGTTTAAAATTGTATATGACATTGTCTTTAGTGTCTCTTGACAGTCTCCCATCAAATACTAAACATGGTACCCCAAGCCGATTCAGCTCCCTCTGAATAAGGGTTATCTCATTTGTCCATGTACAAAAAACAAGACACTTTGTATTAGCCGTAACAATGTCGTTGCAAAGGTACTCAATTTTTGTTGAAGGAGATGTCTCGTTATTACGTACCCGTTTTTTTCCATTGCAATTCCCTGAGCAAACTTGTCGCAAACGTGTAAGAATTTCTATGGCTGTTGTTTTGTCCGTAATAGGGTTGCTAAGAAGTGATGTATATGCATCCCTCTCGTAATCATACCTGAAATCTAGTTTAATAACTTGGGTATCAAGAGGTGGAAGAGCAAGCCTTGGATTGGCCTTAGCCTCAGACTCTTGCGTTCTGCGTATCAAGTAATGCGCTCGGATGTACTCAATGGAGCTGTTTTCAATACCAATCCACTTGGCTAGTGTAACCAACTCTTTTGGAGAATTCTGTACAGGTGTCCCCGAAAGAATCCACTTTATGCCCGAGTCAAGCTGCGACAACTCGTTAAATAACTTTGTTTTGGGATTGCGAATGACATGTCCTTCATCAAGCACTACTCTAGACCACTTTACGGCCTTGAAAGGATGTCCCGGTCGCATAAAGCTGCTATATGCTGTAACAACCACCAATGGCGTTTCCTCTGTAGGCTCTGGTAACGCCCCCCGATAACTTGATTGCACAATAACAGGAAATATGTCTCCAAACTCAATGAGTGCATCTCGCCACTGAGCCACTGTACTAACTGTAGTCACTATAAGTGTCCTCTGTACCTTATTACCACATATGACCGCAATGGTTTGAATGGTCTTTCCTAATCCCATGTCATCCGCTTGAATTCCTCCACGACATAACTCTCCACGTTCGCGCTCCAACATCCATTTAACACCCACATGTTGATAGTGCCCCTCAAGTCGCCCCTTAAACTTCATCTACCGTGTACGTGTGTGCGTGTGTGCGTGTACGTGTGTAAGTGTGTACGTGTGTAAGTGTGTACGTGTGTGTGTGCGTATTTAAAGAAAGTGCATTGCATTGCTCTTTAAATACCCAAAGTCTTTATTGTTTTTTGTAAACGCTTCACCAAGTGTTTTTCATACCAAGTCTCTAGTATTTCTGTTGGACGTAATACCAAGTAATAATGAATCATGCACTTGGCATTCCACAAGAAAGCTTCTCTCGACATCTGTTTTTAGAAATTACGTGAATAATAATTATCTGATTATTTCTCATAGGGCTCACGTCCAAAATTGTTCATGGCTTCTATTTTTCGATCTATTGAACCATAGTTTCCAGCAAAGTGACACAATATCAATTTGTCATTATGTGGCCTAATCCCAGGGCTCAGTGTAATAAACTCGCTAATCAAACTTACATTGTACATCTTACGAGTGATTGCATAAAAATTAAGGAATGGTTGGTCTACACACACTCCAAATCCACCATTCTTTTCTTGTTCAATGATTGAGTTGTATACAATTGAAAACAGTTTGCGTATGGCAAGAGATGGCTTGAACAACAAGATGCCACTATTAAATGATTGCACTTTTGGATCAGGTGCAATACCAGCCTTTAGAAATAAGTCTTTCCCAAAGTATTCACCTGTAATATCACATTCATGTTTAGCATATAATATGTCAGACTGAATACGTTGATCTAGAATACCATTTATACTATTGCTACACAGGATGTCTGTGTCAAGGTACAAACAAACGTCTACTTGCAAGTCCATTTTGTCAATAAAGTCAAATATTTGAAGTCTTGCACACTTAGATTCTACGATACTATCCATTTGCATCGTGTACACAGTTGTTCTAAAATCAAGTAACTTGGCAATGTTTTGGACGATAGCTTTGTATTTGGGATGTGTAAACACCACAAATTCTGTGTAAGAGTCCAAGTCTCCATGAATTTTCAGGGACTGCATCAGCATACAAAGCATGGTAATGTACTTTTTATCCCCGAATACACAAGTGTACATTAATTTACGTGATACCATTAATATTGCTTTACGTAACTTTTTGAAAATGAATACCTATTCTAAACGCCCACTTGGTACAATTTACAAGTTACTTGGTACAACCTGCTGGAAGCTGGCAACCTACAAGTTACTTGGTACAACCTACAAGTTACTTGGTGAGCTTAACCCACGAACTTCAAATGGGTATTTAAAGAGCAAAGTTGCTTTGAATCCGCAAAGTTGCTTTGAATCCGCAAGTTTGCCCCCAATTTATCAATTAACACGAACCTATGGCTGTTTGCCAGCACATCACGCAGTCTGGAACGCCTTGCAAGTATGTTTCCAAGACGGTTTACGATGGCAAGCACCTTTGTAAACGGCACCTTGATGTAGTCAAGTCAGTTGAGGATTGCGCTTTGTGTTTGTGCGACATGGGACAGAGGAAGAACAAGATCCGGCTTCATTGCGGGCACTACTTTCACTTGACATGTTTGTCTCATGTACAGAAGGCAGAGTGCCCCTTGTGTAGATCCGTGATGTCAGCCCAAGAGTGTATCCTTGTGTTTGACAAGACTGTCATTAAACCCGTCCTTACAGAGGTTTTCAGCACAAACTTGAGCACACAAGATGCAATATGGAATATCATAAAAAGTTTGATCAAGATGTCCAAGTACACATTTGATCCAAGCTATTATATCAGCTGTATCAGCTATATTTGCAATGTAATAGAAACGACTTACATACCTCCTACGCATATGAACAGTATTTTGGTACTGATGAGCAATGCGGTAGCATACGTACGGAATACAGGATCGCTTGATGGGTTTCAAGCTAATTTTTAGGTGTACTTTTTAGGTGTTACCAAACAATATTCATTGGCCTTGCAAATAATCTTACACCGTCTTCTTCTAGGTATTCAAAAGATCCAGGTGATAGTAATTCATATGGTGTTTGGATGTACCCCGAGTGATACAAAATGTAACCTATAAATTGTGAGCAAAACATCTTTTTTGGACTCGTCAGTGTAGAAACCGACATCGCCGCTAAAAAGAAATTGAGCACAAAGTTGTTTCTGAAATTTTTGTCAAACTCGAAACCTCTCAGCAAGCTCTTGTTCTCTGTAATGAAACTTTGTACACGAGCATTGTCTTCTTTTAGTCTAAGAAAGTAACATGGACCAGAGTAGTCTTTGACACGATCCGCTAACCGGTGAAAGTATACACCAGAAGGGTAATCCATGTACTCACCATCAGGATGCATTTCTAAAATACGGGTACGCTGGGAATCACTTACCACCATCCCTACATGAGAAAACTTGCTAAACATACGAAACCCTGCATCCATGTAATACCACTTGAACAATATCAAATCACCTGTTTTACACGTACGCAACAGTTCGTCCATTTGAATATTTCTCTTGCTATCCAAATGCATCTCTACACGTATCAACAAGGTCATTACCATAACTATAAGCAACGTCAACCACGCAGACAATTGAATAATCTTGAGAACATTCATCTAATACTTGCCACTACTTGGCAAAATTATTTTCACAAGTCGACTTACAATTTAGCAATTTATTTTTTTTAATGTTTATATTAATGGCTAAAGGCAAAGGCGGCAAGGGTGGTGGCAAAAGTGGCAAGGCTGGTGGCAAAAGTGGCAAAAGCGGCAAGGCTGGTGGCAAAAGTGGCAAGGCGGGTGGCAAAAGTGGCAAAACCGGAGGCAAAGGCAAACAAAGCAAATCCGACAAGGCTAACAAAAACGACAAAGGAAAATCCGATAAAGGCAAAGGCAAAAAAGCGGAAAAGTTTCAAGGTCTTACAAATCTAGTTGTTGCAGGAATTATCTTTGTGGTGTTGTGTTGCTGTTGTTTGTCTAGTGCAGGTATGATGGCTTCACAAGGCAAAGGCTCAAATTAAATTGAGTTTGTGTTTTTTATCTGTTTACATTAGATGAACACAACTGTTGCAAGTGTAGCATTGTTGATGAGTATTGCTATGGTTCTGTTTATTTGCATGCTTTCTGCATTGTCTGGTGGCGGTGTTGTATTAGGTATCACTACAAATGCAAAGGAAGATCCCGCAATCAGTATCACTGTTCAGCGTGAAGCATTTGATACCTATACCATTACATCCAATACTGCAAAGGTCATTGACTTGGGCCTCATTAGAAACATTGACGCCCTTAATAAGCGCCCTGACAAGTTCAATATGCATTTCACAGGTGACACCGTTAATGCAAGTTCAAAAGCAAGCTTTGATGTAAACTCAAAAAATACATTGTACATGGACTTTGATGGTAAAGTTGTACAAGGAAAGCTAGAAATTTCTCTAGTCTAGTTGTTACTAGTCTAGTTGTTACTAGTCTAGTTGTTATAGTCTATTTTCAATGAACTCAATTTCCCAAAGTTCCCCTCGTTTATGAGGAGGGCTGAGATAGATACTGCACAAATGTGTACGAAGACACTTGTAAACAGTCCTGTCAAAAAGCACAATGTCATCTTTGACTACAGGCAATCCAGGCATCCATACCTGTACCACACCATGAACAGCAAGTGCACATTGTAAATTCGTCCACAAAGTCCCATTGGTTTCTTTTGGAGTACCGTATTCGATGTGTGATGTATGTGTCTGAATGCACTTGAACGTATTGTTATTGTAATCTATTGTGTCTCCTGTCTTGTAATGTACTCCAAATTTGAATTCCATTGTATTACATAAGAATTCAACTTTAAATTCCATTTTTTTCAACTTTGTTTAGTCCTAAAAGTAACTTTTGTAAACTTCAATAAGTATATTCATAAAGGTTTGTCTAATTGATATGTCTTCTCTCATATCGTCATGTGTGTACTTTGGCTGCACTGGAGGCAGTTCTATTGGACGTGTATGTTTAGTAGGACGTTTGCGTGGATAAATATCTCCTAGAACGAGTTTCATTAAGGTTGCAAGTGGTGTGTCAATGCTAAACATTAGAGGAGGCGTATTGATATCTCGATTTAGATATTCTGACAACTTTTTAAGAACTGCTTCTCGTTGAACTAGATCAGGTAGTATGTACTGAATAAACTCATTACATTTTGGATTGCTTGCAGTAGCATTGTATTTGAATTTCGTGGTTTTTGTTACAAAATCACTTTTGCTCGTTTTACGAAAGGTAAATTTGAGCAAATCGTATACACCATTTGTAAAAGGAATAAGATGTTTTCTTGAATCTAACTTTTCACAAAGCGATTCGTCATGATAATACATCTTTGCTCCTTGAATAATCTCATCCATGGCCTCTGGCTTGTACAATTTGTTTATTAGACAGTTAATATTTCGGACAATTAAAATAGCATCTGTATTTATTAAATTTGCTCCAGATGTGTAGAAAGCTAGAATTTTCTTCAAAGTGGGCACAACTTGAAGTATTTTTTTTCGCAATAGCAATGCCTCATCGTCTTTGCGCCAATAATTTCCTGTAAAATAAAACCACATCCCATTAGAATACACAAAATCAGGTTCTTGTTTACTTATGAGCTTGCTTATAACAAGAAGCTTGTGACCGTCAATGATTTGATTGTAATAATCCGTCAACTCGTCGTTTTTTAGAATGGACTTGTCAATGTCAATGTAACATTGAAACTCGTATTCGGATCTCCTGAAAAAATTGTTTATTGTAATTGTCCCAAAATTACTTGTCATCAAGTTAAATATAAAATACGTTTGCTTTTAAATCGTTTCACCCACCCACGACCCAAGTCGTGCGATCGCAACTTCCAGTAAAGAATTTCTTTCCATCGCCATTCAGACATAAATCCGTGTCATTGTTCCTTAAATTGCTACCATCAAATGTCCATGAACTGAACACACAGTCTACAAAATTGAGATTGCTATCAATGCACTTTCCTGAAGCCTTGTGTTTAAGAAATTTGTCTTTTAAGCTAAAGTTTTGGTAATCATTGGCCTTTTGACAATTTCCATAGTGAAGGCTAGATCCATTACCATCAAGACATCTATTTTGAGATTTGTCCTTTAGATTACTGAAATCAAATTCCCTTGGGCTGTCTTTCTTAAAAAAGATCAAACCAGCAGTACCCAATCCCCCAAATACAACGCATAGTATGATAGAACTACTCACACTCATTACAATCACAATGATTATTATAATAACTGTGTTGTCCATTATATATTTACTAGAAAAAAGTGGCAAGTAACAAGTTTACCAAGTGTACACAAGTTCACCAAGTGCAACCCAGTGTACCCAGTGTACCAAACGTACCAAGTGCAAGTGTACCAAGCGTACCAAGTGCAAGTGTACCAAGTGTATGCAATGGTAACTGTATATAAACCCACTGATGCAACACAATGTACACAATTCCTGGAGACAAACATTCTTGGATGCGAAACAATTGTTTGAGCAATTATGCATATCAATAACAGGGCGCGTTTACAGTTTATACGTTCCGTCAACGTCATCAAAACTGACTATTATGTCATTGGGGGATTTATACGCAATGTATTAAATGGATGCGATTCGACTTGCAAGTTGCAAATGGCCTTTGTTAATCTTCAGCTAGGCTCGTTGCTACGTGAATTGGAGATCTTGGGGCTTATCCATGACACTGATATGCATTCGCTAACAAGCGACTATTGCCTCACGCGGAGCACTGTTATTCTGAAATTTGATGCACGAGGAGATGACTTGAAAATGGTCACGTTTGATGTGGAGCTAATGGCTATGACACGTGTTCCAAAAATCATTACAATGGACGCCATCGCATTGACATCATCAGGGCTTATTTTGCTTGAAAAAGAGCCATTATTCGATTACCTCAATGCCAACCATGGTATAGCGTTGATGGACAGACTTGTCGATCTTTCTGAAAAAAGTATCAATCTTTTAAAGCCACTAATTGCACAAAGAGGTAGCGCGGAGACCCTGAGATTTGTTGGAGATATACTGGCAGAGTCCCTAGACGTTAAAGGCATTATGCACACAAGCGATTCAAGGGAATGTCCTGTGTGCATGGAAAATAATAGATTACTCACACTTCGATGCAAGCATTCCTTTTGTGGCGGATGTTTGGCATCACACATTGAATGTGAACATGCAAAGTGCCCACTGTGTCGTGCAGTCATCAAATTGTTCTAGTTTCACTGTAAAAAAAGTGAAAATGAATACAAAAGTTGTATTTGTATCGAAATGTCCTATTCTCCGTTATTCAAAACTATGATGACAATGAAGGTTGCAGTTTGTGACAATGAAGGTAGCAGTGTGCGTGTAAAGCCTGTAACCAAGAATACTCGAGTTAGAGCAACCAATCGTACTCGATTTGAAACAATCCATGAAACCCATCGACATATCTTCTACTATAATCGTTATCGTTCAAGACAAATACACTGTCCTTTCCGAAAGGTGGACAGGGCGGATAGAGCCAATGAGACCGATACACTGGCAAGGTCACAATTGACCGAAATGCCAAGCTCACACAGAGTTGTCAGCGTGTGTCAGTAGCTGAATCTATCGGTGTCACATATAGCATTTTGTATTACATTTAAACGCAAAATTGCGTTTGAAATGAATGAGCAATGTGTAAGAGAAAGAATTGTTCACATATAGGATTTAATTTTATATTTAAACGCGAAATTGCGTTTGAAATGAATTAGTAATGTGTAATAGAAATAGAACTTTCAGTGTGATTTTACATTACAATTTACAAAATGTAATGTGAAACCCAATTATTTTCAGTCAACATCGAGCAGTTCAGACCTAAATTGCACTCTGTACATCGTTTTCTACAGTGTGGGTTAAGTCCATGTTAGAATAATGAACAATTAATTTAATGGAAATTGTATAATGTCTTCACAAGCTCCATCGAGTAATATAAAATTTAGTGCAGTAAAAAACTTGATTTCCGGAAATACAAGCGGACCCATTGCTCAGAGCACTTTCCACAATTTCAACCCACAAGCCGGTTCCTCCGGTACACGTATTTCCATTGCTAATCAAATTGCTAACAAGTTTCCGTTTCCACCTTTCAACAGCAATGCCAGCACAATGGCAGTTTGCTTTTCAACAAGAATCATTGTACCGACTTACACTGGTCCTGTTTTCCGCTTAAGAAGAAGTTCTGATAACGCAATACAAGATTTTTACACAGACAAAACTCAAAGTTACTTGACGACAGGGTCAGGCAACACCGGAACATCGTTTAGTTCATGGATTGGGACAGGGAATACAGCTTACGTAACTATTTGGTATGACCAAAGTGGACGTGGAAATAATGCAAGTAATCCCCTGAACAATAGTACACAACCATACCTCGATAACACAGCTCCTAATAGTAATGGTAAATATACCATCCGCTTTGTTAGATCAAACGCTACAGTGCTATACATAGCATCTGGTATACAACCCAACACTGTTTTTTGTCACTTTTATAACATGCAAGCTTATTATGGGGCAAC
>RFTN01000170.1 GCA_009923445.1 bacterium | reverse complement strand
TCATCATTTGAGATTTGCCCTTGAGGAAGTTTAGAATAGTAATCAGGACCAGTGAGTGTGTTGACAACCGTACTGACAAAACGCTTGTTGTCGGAGGCTAGCATTGCATTTGCAAGATTTGTGATACGATCGCTTGTAAGACTGTTTGCAACGGATCCCACAAATGTGGCATCTGATGTCATTGTCTTAGTAAGATTTTGTGGAAGAGTAGAGGTAGGTTGAGAAAGACGAAAAACGATGTCGTTTACATTTGTCGTATCAATATTTACATTACCGTCCATACCAGGAGATCCGTCATTACCAGGAAGTCCAGGATCGCCTTGGATACTTTTTCCTGGAGGTCCAGGTGGACCAGGAGGTCCGGCTGCTTGTCCCATTTTGTACTTGTAAGTTACCATGTAAAAAAATTGAGGTAAATAGAAATTACATTTTGTTTCACCGTATGGTCTTTTCATTTTCTATTGGGCGTCGTGTCATCAAGCACATTGCTTTAGTTTGCCGTTTTCAGACTTTCCTCTTATTTTGGGATGAAGTTTATTGAACACGAGACACGCGATTTGAGGAACCGTTTCAGCCTTAAAGTATTCAATTCGTAACAAATGCTTAAGCATTGCCATACTTATTCACACCTAGTCGACCATCATTGAATAGCAAGTTCACTTGATATATCATTCTGTCACTTACAATGTACATATCATTATTGTCTTTGGTGTGTCCCCTAATAAGCCCCTTTATGTATCAAACCACGCTGAGCCAAAGCCTCCTTGGTCCTACTACCTTTTACTCAACGTGTAACCCTGAAAATCACCGCCATTGCAACTATTCTTATAGATGCCGTTGCCCCAGTCCAAACATTTATAATCATTATCACCTACTTTTAACTTTAAGAAATACTGTGCATTGTCGCCAACTAATTTATCAACAAAATTAGATCCATCAATTACTGCGCCGGCTGTGCCTTGATCACCACCCTTTACAAATCGCAAGAATTGATCATCAGGTTTTACAAGCCAGTCATATTTCATATACAAATTCCCATTTAAAGTCATGTTACCTTTAGTATTGGATTCTTGGGTTAAATACATATTATCGCGTTTT
>RFTN01000169.1 GCA_009923445.1 bacterium | reverse complement strand
CGACACCGCAACCGTGGGTGCCTGGGCAGCCGTGGCCTCGCCTGACATCGACGCCGTGCTGGCGGCGAACACGACGGAGATGGGCGAACTGCGCGCCGCCCTCGCCCGGGCGCAGCGTGCAGCGAGACGCAAGCAGCTCGCCACTGACGAACTCGTCGCCGCTGTCTACTCGGCCGCCAAGGATGCGATGCTCGCTCACGGTCCGGCGCCGAAGATCGAAGCGCCCGCCAAGGATCGCCGCTCGGCAAAACCGGAGGTGGCGCTGCTGCACCTGACCGACTGGCAGGTCGGCAAACGCACCCGCTCCTACGACATGGCGATCGCTGCCGACCGGGTCCGCCAGTCGGTGCAGCGCACCGCCGAACTCGCCGACATCCAGCGATCGCACCATCCGGTCAGGGAGTGCCACGTGATGCTCGGCGGCGACATGGTCGAGGGCGTGTCGATCTTCCCCGGCCAGGCGTTCGAGGTCGAAGCGGCAGGGTTCGAGCAGATGGTGGCCACTGCCGGGCTGATCGAGTCGGCGGTGCGTTCGCTGCTGGAACAGTTCGAGTCGGTGACGGTGTGGGAGGAGATCGGCAACCACGGCCGACTCGGCCGCAAGGGCGACATGCCGCACGGCGACAACGTCGACCGGATGGCCTACACCCTTGCCCGCACCCGTGTCGCTGACAAGCGGCTCACCTGGCACGCCTGGGGCGGTGGCCTCGGGACGCACGTCTGCATCGGCGACTACACGGCGCTGCTCGTCCATGGCGACGAGATCAAGAGCTTCGGCGGGAACACGCCGGCGTTCGGGATTCTGCGCAAGTGCAACGCCTGGGCGACCGGCGTCGTCGACCCGTTCATCGACGTCTACATGGGCCACTTCCATCATGCGATGGCGTTGACGATGGCCAACGGTGGGCGGGTGTTCGTGACCGGTTCGCCGGAGTCCGACAACGAGTACGCCCGCGAGTTCGTCGCTGCCACGTCGCAGCCGTCGCAGCGGTTGCACTTCGTCGATCCAGCCCGCGGCCGAGTGACTGCCGAGTACCTGCTGTGGCTGTCGTGACCGGCACCGCCATCGTCGTCGTCTGGCACGACGCTCACGCTGACCGTTCCGGCGGGTGGGT
>RFTN01000168.1 GCA_009923445.1 bacterium | reverse complement strand
ATAATGTGCTGATGTGGCACCGAATCGCGCGCGCGCGCGTGAGCACTGACCCAAAATTTCGGTTCACTTGATTTGGCCATATCTTCTTTGTCCTATGTCCAAATGACCTCATGTAAATTTTGTTAGAAAGGTCTTGAGGTGGCCTTTCTAAATTGTTGTGGCACGCTTGATTTGGTTAAGTATCTGGGGAGATATGACCGATTTGAGTGAGGGGGGTGTCACACCTGCGACCCAGAAATTTGGTGGTCACCCCCTTTCACCCAAGCTTGAGGGGGCTCTACCCCTTTCAACACACCCCCTAGAGCCACCTCAGCTGCTAGATCGGAGCTTGCAGCCCCAGCAGAGGCAGCAGCCGATGGTGGTCTTCTTGAGAGAGAGGCTTGGTGAAGATATCGGCAACGTTGAGGTGGCCAGCAATGTGGGCTGTCCGTAGGCGACGTTGCTGCACAAGCTCACGAATGAAGAAGTAGCGTGCTTCAATGTGCTTGGAGCGGCCGCTGAAGACAGCATCTTTGGTGAGGAGGATTGTGCTTTGGTTATCACACCACAGCACAGGTGGGGGCTCGGTTTGGGGCTCTCCAAGAGTGTTGAGTAGACCTGTAAGCCAGATGGACTCTTGGGCAGCTGAAGTGGCTGCGTAGAGCTCAGCTTCACAGGTGGAGAGGGCTACAGAGGGAGACCTCCCTGCTTTCCAACTGATGACCCCCGAGCCAATGGAAAAGCAGTACCCCTGACTGGACTTGCGGTCAGCCTGATCATCAGCCCAAGATGAGTCACTATGTCCTTGCAAGCTTATGTCGCTGGTGCCCCCGAGCACAAGAGTGTGGTCTGATGTTCCCTTGAGGTACCCCAGAACACGGAGCGCTGCCTTCCAGTGCTCACACCCATGCCTGCCTGGAGCAACAAAGCGCGACAAGACGCTCACTGCATGGGCAATGTCCGGCCTTGTGCACACCATGAGGTACATGATGGAGCCAAGGAGCTCTGGGAAGCGGTCTTGATCAGGCAAAACAGGATCTCCTGGCTGAGGAATGGTGAGGTTGTGGTTGACTGCAAGAGGGGTGTTGTAGGTGCGGATGTCCTCTTGCCCAAAGCGCTTGAGGATGGATTGGATG
>RFTN01000167.1 GCA_009923445.1 bacterium | reverse complement strand
AGTGATCACCAGCTACTGTCGCGCGCTATGCCGCGGCACGAGGGAGAGGTCTTAAACTTGGAAGGTGAGAAAAATGAATCGGCGCTCATGGCGATCAATCGGTTGAGGACAATTCACGGATTGGAAAAGGATTTGCGAGCAAAACTTTCGGCGTACGAGGACCAGAGGAGGGGTTTAGAAAATCAAATTAAGTTGTTGTTGGGTACGGCCAGCACTGGCATTCTGTCGGATGGTCGTGAAATTAATGTAAAAAGAGTTAACGTCAAGGAACAAATGCGCAAGGCATACAGTTTTGAGAGGTTGACCTACTAAAAATAGGAGATAAAGAAAGATGAACGATATAGTTAAAAAATCAGACAATAAAGCATTGCAGATGCTGGAAGCACTACGCAAAACGATTGCTCCGGATTTAAATGATGGGGAATTCAACCTATTCGCTGAAACCTGTAAGGCTACTGGACTCAATCCAGTAACTAAGGAAGTGTGGGCGATAAAAGCTGGTGGCAGATTACAGATAATGACAGGGATAAACGGATTTCTCCGTATTGCCAATAGCCACCCTGCTTTCGATGGTATTGAGGTGGAATTCGAGCGAGACGGCAAGAACCTAGTCTCCGCTACGGCCAAGGTGCATAGGAAGGATAGGAAGTTTCCTGCTGTGGGCGTTGCTTACATGTCCGAGTACGGTAAGCCATCGCCTATATGGCGACAAATGCCCAGCGTCATGCTCCGGAAGTGCGCTTTATCTCTAGCCATTAGAGAGGCGTTTATCCAGGAGTTAGGCGGATTGTACACTGTAGAAGAGATGCCCAGCCAATTTGAGCCACAACCTACTGGACCTGTGGATCCGGTCGTTGAAAAGCTCCAGGAAGTTATTCAGCAGGTAGAAGAATCCAAGGGTCCAGTGCTGTATGACTTAAGGAACCTAGCGGAAGAGCCCTACATCAAAAGTGAGGCTTACCTGCTAAACAACGGCGCAGAGGAGATAGGCTACAGGGTCTTTAAAAGCTCCAGGAAGCTAAATAAGCTATCAAGCTTAATAACTGATAAGCCAGAGGAGTTGTTAAAAGCTAATTTTGATTTGGAGGAACCTAACGATGGAGAGTAAAGCACCAGG
>RFTN01000166.1 GCA_009923445.1 bacterium | reverse complement strand
GGAGACCCGCCGGTTACCCCGGCTGTTACTGAGCGGTATCAGCGGGCAGCCTGATGGACAATCACACCACGCGCAGCACCATTGAGCAGGTGCTTCCCCTCACCGAACTGCTCACAGCGTTCGCCGCCTGGCAGCGCCAGCGAGGCTTCTCGCCCGCCACCATTCGCCGTCGGCGGATCTCGATCACGTCGCTCGCCCGCTGGATCACACCGGCACACATCTCCGCCGTCACCACCATCGACGTCGAGGAGTGGCTCGACACTTTCAGTGCCAGCCGGACCCGGCACGCCTACCGCTCAGACTGCGCAGTGTTCTTCCGCTGGGCGGTGCGCCGCCACATCCTCGCCCACGACCCGACCGGCGACACCGACCCGATCAAGGTGCCCCGCTCGCTGCCCCGCCCGGTGCCGCCCGAACTGGTCGCACACCTGATCGCCACCGCACCGGAACCGTGGGTCGGCACCGCCATCGGTCTCGCCGCCTACGCCGGGCTTCGCTGCAGCGAGGTCGCCAACATCACCGGCGCCGACCTGTCACTGCACACCCGCCCACCGGTGCTCGCCGTCCGCAACGGCAAGGGCGGCAAGGATCGCCTGGTGCCGATCCATCCGCAGTTGGTGCCGCTGCTCGACCGGCGCACCGATGGGCGACTTGTCGACCGGCACCACGACACCATCGGCCACCGGGTCGCTGCGCACCTGCGGGCCTGCGGTGTCGATGCGTCGATGCACCAACTCCGCCACACGTTCGGCACCGAACTCGCCAGGGTGACGAACGGGAACCTGATCCTTACCGGTCGGTTGATGGGCCACGAATCGCCCGACACGACGAAGGGCTACGTCGGCTGGTCCGGCGGCGATGCCTCGGCGGCGGTGGTCGCCATGTTCGGCGACGCTGCCTGAAAACGCCAACAGCCCCCCGCCTTGCGGCGAGGGGCGTGGCGTCGCACTGCTCAGGGGGCGCAGCGAACGATTCAGTCGTGATGCGGTAACAGGCCGTACACGGCCATAAGGTCGCGACGGTGTTGCTCGAGCCGTCGACGCTGATCGTCGGCACGGACCAGCAGCCGCTCCAACGACAGCAGGTCGATGCTCGTCAGGCCGTGGCCTCTCGCATCAGCAACGATGC
>RFTN01000165.1 GCA_009923445.1 bacterium | reverse complement strand
CCGGAGTCCAGGCGCTGATGTAGGCGGCAGCGACGAACGATGCGTTCGTGGCGCTACGTGCGCTGCTCGTCGGCTTCAGATCGAGGTAGACCAGCGAACCGAGACCGCCGAGCGTGGTCTGCACGATCGGGTACAGCGTCGAGGCAGCGAAGTCCGACAGGCACTCGAAGGTGATGTCGTCGCCGGAGCGCAGCCCCGGATACTGCACCACGAAGCCACCGGAGCTGAACGTGGTGCCGTCCTGCATCGCAGCCTTCACCGACGGATTGCCCGACCGCACATAGGCGGAAATGTCCTGCGCCGACGCGAGCGTGCCGGACACCGTCTGCGTGCCAGGCAGGCCCGGCGCCGTGCCGGTCCAAGCCGTGGCGAGCAGCACTGAGCGGGAAGTGTTGACGAATGCGGCCATGAGAGCCTGCCTTTCGGGGGACGCGACAAGGCCGCCCGTCTCCGAGCGGCCCGATCAGTTGCTGTGGGGGTGGAGAAGGGTCAGAGCACGCCGAGGAACACGGCAGCGGTGAACGACGGCGTGACGCCGGAGATCGTGAACGTCGCCCGGTAGAACCCGTCGGTGATCGCACCGGCGAGCGGAGTGGCGAACTGCCAACCGGTACCGGTCGCAGCGGCGAACGTGAACCGGGTCGTCGGCGACGTCATGCCGACCACCGTCGACGACTGCACCGTCACCGTCACCGACGGCGTGGCGCCGCTCGAGGCCGTGATGTGCAGCGCCGCATAGAGCCTCTGCGAGGCGGTCGGGCCCGTCATCGTCAACACCGACGAGTTGCCGGTCGTCGTGCGAGCGGCGAGCGGTGCGAGCACCTGGCCCGGCACCAGCGCCGTGTCGCCGTCGAGCATCATCTCGAACGTCGCCACATCACCGATCGCACCGCCAGGCGCATTCAGCGACGACAACAGGCCACGGGTGAAGAACGCCACATCGCCGGTGGTGCCGGTGTCCTGCGGCACGATCGCTGCGCCGTACTGCGTGCCGACAGTGTTCGGCGTGAACACCGCCGTCACTTCGCCGGCGTCGTAGCCAGCGACGCCGGCGATCTGCAACTGATGCTCGTGGTGGAAATCGATGTCGCTGCAGAGCGCGAGCGGCTCGCAAAGGAAACGGCCCGGCTTGAGACTGAA
>RFTN01000164.1 GCA_009923445.1 bacterium | reverse complement strand
ATGTTACGGCAAACATATTTCTATCATTAAAAGAATTATAAAGCCTAATATATTCCTGCATATCTTTTTTTATTTTTTTTTGGTTAACCTCTGGGAAAATTAAATCAGCAACAATATTGCTTTTATTTTCACTTTGATTTAAAAAATATAAAGAAGCGGATGCAGAATCGCCTAATATTTGTTTTGTGGTGTAAACATTGCCATCAGAATAATAAACATCATTTACCAATGTATAAATTTTATTATTTTTAACAATGTAGGTAGTATCTTTTGTTTCTTTAGGTCTTATAAAGCCTTGCGAATAACTAAACAATGAATTTAACAAAAAAATAAAAATTAAAATTTTTTTCATTTTACATTTTTTTTAATAGTCAAATAATTAATTTTTTAGGCAACGGACGGAGGCGCCAACTGACTTATTGTAGTTAGCCCTGTACACACTGCCATCGTTGAAGTACAGGTAGCGGACCCAGGCGTCGCTGGAGTCGTAACCAGTAGCACTCCAGAAGAAAGCGTAGTTTCCCATATCGTAGGAAATACCATTGAAATAGCGATAACCACCTGGTAAAGCTGAAAAACCAAATTCGTTCGTTGCATTAGTATTTGGTGAGTTCCAATAGGTTGTTGTTGTTGCTTTTATTTTACCACCTTGATTTGATGATAAATAATTTGTCAAAGTAGTAAATTCAGCATCTGTGGGAACGTGCCATCCAACTGGGCAAAGGCTATCGCTATTATTTACTGCTTTCCAATTATATAATGCACCATATATATTCTGGTAAGCCGCTGAATCATAATTATAAAAATAATAATGCCCAACCAATGTTGATGTATCTGTGCCACTTGTTTTTGTAACGATATTAGCTCCAGACCTATATTTTTTTGTTCTTAAATTTTCTCTAAACCAGACTTGTGTACCAATAGCAATAGTGTTATAATAATTACCGCTTTGGTCTTGAACAATTAAGGATATATTATCAGAACGTCCAGTACCTCCATTTGCTACTGGTAGTATACCAGTTACTCCAGTTGTCAATGGCAATCCTGTTGCGTTTGTTAAAACACCGCTTGTTGGTGTGCCTAATGCTCTGCCACTACGGTAGTAATTTGTAAGCATCGAAGCCGTATCCCCACGCTCAAT
>RFTN01000163.1 GCA_009923445.1 bacterium | reverse complement strand
TCCTCTGGCTGCTCGTCACTGTCCTCTGGCTGCTCCTCACTGTCCTCTGGCTCCTCTGGCTGCTCGTCACTGTCCTCTGGCTCCTCACTGTCCTCACTGTCCTCTGGCTCCCCTGGCTGCCGCTGCTGTAAGGCTGGAGGTGGACCTGCAAAGACAGACAACAAAGAACACTATCAGAAAACTATCAGATGCAAGTAGTTGCCCTCTGCCTGCCCTGGGCTGTGTGTACTCACCTTCTCTGCCCCTGCCCCTGCCTCTGCCTCTGCCTCTGCCGCCCTGTGCCTGAACAGGCAGGTTCCTGGTCCAGTCTGTGTTGTCTGGGCCCTGCAAACGCGCACAGTACACGCACAGAGTGTCAGGCTCTGCGGCTGAGCTCGAGTGGGCATGGCACACAAGCGTGAGCGGGGTCCCCCTTACCAGGTCCTCAGGATCTTTCCCCTGCAAAGCGTGAACGCGGTTCGTTAGCGTGGCTCGTGGAGCGCCGTCGCGCTGTGGTTGCAGGCCATGCTTACCCTCCAACCCTGCCCGCGCAGGAAGTAAGCTGCTCACGCGCGGAAGATGGTCCTTGCGCTTGCACTTGAGCGTGCTAGGCACGAAGTATCTAACCTGCGTGTTGTACGCAAGCTGGCAATGCAGGTCGCGCTCCCTAAGCCAGGCCTCAGCACCATGCAGCTTATCCTCCATGTGTGCAAGGCATATCTCCGCAGCATAAGCGTAAGCAGGCCACTGGAAATAAGCCCCTGAGAGGACGGACCGTGCTTATATGCACAGCAAAAACAACAAACTGTGTAACTCAACCTGTGTAACTAGATCTGTGTAACTAGACCTGTGTAACCTAACACCGCACCTGCGGGGAAGCTGCCCGGCACGATCACCGCAGGTTCGCACGCGCGATCTCTACGTCTGACATGATACCCAAATTACACGCGGGCGATCAGTGTTACACGCGCGACGAATGTTACACAGTGTGCATGTGCGACGAATATTACACAGTGTTACTAGGTGTTTCCGAACCGTTAGTGGGAGAGCGTGTGTGCCCGACGCGTACGGTACGTCTGACATGATACATAAATTACACGCGCGCGAATAGCTTGCGCGACGAATATTACACACTGTGTATGTGCGTGCGCGCACAGTGTAATGCGTATCACGTTATGCGTATCTTGT
>RFTN01000162.1 GCA_009923445.1 bacterium | reverse complement strand
CAGGATGAAGCCGCCACGCTCACCAAGACCATCGCCGACCTTCGTGCGGTCGAGCCGAAGGACGACGCCGACGCGGCGAGCATCGCCGACCGTCTGGCTTCCATTTGCCGGCCACGCAGGTCTGGCCGCAGTCGCACGCCTGCGGCGACGGTGCCGGATTTGGCGTCGCGTCCACGATCATTGACGCACGTGCGGCCGACACCGCGGCGGCGGCTCGAGGAACCTCGCGGTCGATCGTCGCGGAGTCGCTTGACAGCCAGACCAGAAGCGACACCAGCCAGCGCCACAGTGCCATCAGAGCCCCCTACCGTGATCGACGATCGGGTAGCCGTCATCGCCAATCGCGTGCTGCACGATGCGTGCGTCGTGGCGATGCTCTGGCGGTTGCTCTGCGAACGCGGCCACCCAGAGCAACGTCTTTGCGGCACGTGCGATCCACGACAGCACCGGCCGGTCGGGAGGCTGCGGCGTCGTCGGCGTGGCAACCCATACACCGAGAGCAAAGGCGGCGATCACTGCAAACGCGGTCGATCGGTCAACGGTCATGGAATCACCTTGTCGGGCAGTGATGGAGCCAAGAATCCGCCATTGTCGAGATCACGCCAGCCGAACCCGGCGACCGAGCCGACGGCGTAAGAGTCCGGCTGCGAGCCAAGCATCCGCTCAACGATCGTGCGACGAACCCAGAATGAGCCCTCCGGCATATCGTCGGGCCACCTTGGACCGCTGATCCATCGCGGCCCCCATGAGTTGAGACAGAGCAGGGCGTCGTCTGGCGAACCGTTCTTGGCGTACCGCACCGCGACAAAGCACATGCAGTGTGCCCAGCTACCGCTCGCGGCTGCGTATCCGTGCTGGTCTCGCACGCTTGCGAAGCCCTGCATCGAGCAGACCGGAACCGGAAACCCGGCTTCGATCGCGGCGGCCGCCTCCGCGAACGTCTTGACCATCGCGACGTTCTGTGCCGGATGCTTCTTTGCGATCGTGTCGAGCTTTCCGCCGTCCCCCTTGCCGCCGTTGCCGTACGCTCCCCATTGTTTCGCGCGGTCTGGCGAATATGTGAGCAGATCGTGCCCGCCAACCTGCTCGCGGTAGACCACGCCCCAGTCACGCACCCATCGGGCGGCGGCAGCGCCGTACGATCCATCGGACCATCCGCCAACTGGTGAC
>RFTN01000161.1 GCA_009923445.1 bacterium | reverse complement strand
GGAACGAAAAAACAAACCTAAGGCAATAGGAATACTGTACTAACATGGCACGCAAACGTAATACCTGGCTGTGGGTCGGCGGCGCAGTGCTGGCCTGGTACCTCCTTCGTAAAAAGATCGGTAAACGTTCAACAGCAATAGTGCGGCCAGGCCCCGCTCCCAGGCGCAACGTCGCGCCGCGTGCGGAAGTCGCCGCGGAAAATGCTGTCACGTCTATGAGCTTTGTTCCGGATATGCCGACGGATGCGGAGATTTACAAAGCCTCTCAAAAGTTTTGCAAATGAGCTGCATACAATACACGACGGAGACAAAAATATACGTGCTAACTGGTTCGACGGATACGAACTGTAATAGTATTCTCTTCATCAATACCGGCACATCGGCCGTTACTATTGATGCCGTCGTTTTGCAGCAAGGGCAACAGCTACGCATTGACGGAAACGAAAATGAGATACTGGTAAAAACGTACTATTTTACTTTTGCAACGGGAGGAACTAACAGCCTTACGATTGTGTACAAACGTTATTTGTAACCTATGCCGGCCGGTGTCGAATTATATAACTACGTCCTTAATCAACTGGGAAGCCCTGCCCTGTATTCTGACATACTGGCCAACCGTCCCGCGTTCGGATTTACGGGCCGCCTGTTTATCAGCACCGACACGAACGAGATTTACAGGGATACCGGGACGGCATGGGTGCTAATATCAGGAGGTGGCGGACCGGCTGTAAATATTTACAATAGTAACGGATCCCTTACAGGAACCCGTACTATGACGATGGCGGGATACAGCCTAACATTTGCCGGCGGCGCAAGCCCCGCAAATTTGATACTGGATGCAAACGCGAACGTCAACCGGGACATAACAATAACAACGGCGGGCGTCAACAGGTGGGATATAATCGCTACCGACAATGAAACAGGAAGCAGCCGGGGCAGTAATTTGTATTTAAAGGCATACAATGACGCGGGCGCATATATGAACGACGCATGGATAGTACGCCGTGCTACGCAACAAATGGAATTTTACAGCGTCAAATCTTTCACAACGCCTGGCCTATCCATTGACGGTTTTACCGGTTATTATTTCTCAGGCACACAAAGCCTGACGGGATCCGTTACATTAACAGGAAACCCACAAGGTGTTACATACACTATTTACACATTTTC
>RFTN01000017.1 GCA_009923445.1 bacterium | reverse complement strand
ACAGGTTAAACCACTTCCTGAAGAGGTCAAGCCACTCCCTGAAGAGGTTAAACCACTCCCTGAAGAGGTCAAACCACTCCCTAAAGAGGTCAAGCCATTTCCTGAACCCGAAAAGCCACTTCCTGCACAGGTTAAACCACTTCCTGAAGAGGTCAAGCCACTCCCTGAACCTGAAAAGCCACCTGGACAGGTTAAACCAGTTCCTGAACCACTCCCTGAACAGGTGAAACCACTCCCTGAACAGGTGAAACCACTCCCTGAACAGGTCAAGCCACTCCCTGAACAGGTCAAGCCACTCCCTGAAGAGGTTAAGCCACTCCCTGAACCTGAAAAGCCACCTGGACAGGTTAAACCAGTTCCCAAACCACTCCCTGAACAGGTGAAACCACTTCCTGAAAAGGTCAATCCACTTCCTGAAGAGGTAAGGCCACTTCCTGAACCTGAAAAGCCACTCCCAGGGGCTATTTCTGAACCTTCTAAAACTACGGAACCTACTAAAACTACGGAACCTACTAAGACTTCTACTGAGCCTACAACTACTATAACGACAGAGCCTACTATAACGACAGAGCCTACAAAGGAGCCTACTAAACCTGTCAAAACTGAGTCTATTATAACGACAGTGCCTACAACGGAGCCTCCTACTAAACCGGTCACAACTGAGCCTCCTATGACAAAAGTGCCTACAACGGAGCCGATGGAACCTACTATAACAACAGAGCCTACTAAACCTGTCACAATGGAACCTAGTTCAAGTTCAGAGAATTCGTATACAAGTCTTGTAAGTGTTCCAGATAATCTTACATTGCCAACTGGTACAACAGCAACTACGAAACGGGACAATCTAAACAATCGGTTTTATAGATTCTTGTTTGGATTGGCGAATTCAAATCAACAAGGGCAGGTGAGGGGATCTAATGATGCATATTTTTCCGTTAGTAAGCGCTAGCTAAATGCCTATTTCATCGAAAATTGCAGTCAACTTTTTTATTTCTACATCAGTCAATACTTTGTCTGGGTAATTTATATCAAAAGTGATATGTAAATTACCTTTTTTCCCAGAGGCATTTTGAAGTCCTTTGCCGAATACAATATATTCTTTGTTGGGATTGACTATGCCAAACCCGCTTACCTCAAGGTTTACAGGGCCTTCAAAATGTGGAATTGTAATAATCCTTCCAATCATGGTATGCCTTAGATCAATCGGTTGTCTAAAATACAAATCTAGGTCGCGTCTTGTAAAGTCTCCTGATTCTTCTACTTGCACAGTTATACAGAGGTCCCCAGGGAGTTGATTAGGTTTTGTGGGTTGTTCACCCCATTCTTTGAAAACCGTGCGGGCACCAGATGCCATTCCCTTTTCAATCTCCACTTGAAATACATTTGACTCAACAATGTTTCCAGTACTATTGCAAGCATTGCACCTATTTGAGTTTACTTTTCGACCAGTGCCTGAGCACATGTTACACACGGATTGTAAAACTTGTGTAAAGATACCCATATGCAAGTGTTGTGTAATAGTACCTTCACCACCACAAGCTCCGCACCTAACGTTACACAATGGACAAAGTTTTGTTCTTTGGACACGTACTTTTCTTACAGCTCCAAAATAAACATCCTTTAAAGACACTTTAAGTGAATACTGCACATCTCCTTTGCGTTGCATCGTTGGTGGCTGAGTTGTAAAAATATTGTGTTGTTGTGGATTGTCGTAATTGCGTTTCTTCTCAGTATCACTAAGCGTTTCATAAGCCTCCTGGATCTTCTGAAATTCAATTGTGTCTCCACCTTTATCAGGATGACATGTCTTGGCCAACTTGCGATATGCTAACTTTATATCCATTTGGGAAGCGTCTCGTGATACGCCGAGGATCTTGTAAAAGTCCATTCCTTATAAAAGATTCCTAAAAAAAGACACATTATTTTCCGTGGCAATTTAGAGCGTAGTTGTAAAAGCTCTAAAGGATATTATTGTTGAAATCCAGTCCGCAAAGTACACACTCGTGTATTGAATTTGCCCTTGCGGTGTTATCGTAAACACAACCCCTACATCGTCGCCAACACCTGTAGAATACAATGTCCATCCACTTCGTTTCCGAATGCCTTTTACATCAAATAGAGCATCGTATTCATCACTTATAGTGGTCAACGTAACACACACTGTAGATTTAAAGGACTTGATAGACGGACCATTAAAATTGAACTCTGTAATATCTTCAGGTATTTGAACATCATTATCTGCATAAAAATAACGTTCAGTCAAAATATCTCCAACGCTTGGTACAAATTCCACATCACGAATTGTCACAGATTCCCCTACAACAAGGTTCTTTTTCACAGCTATTCCACCTTCACTCACTAGTGTCCCCGATGATACTCCAACAGCTGGTTGAGTGTTTGTTAGTTGAATGCTACTTTCACTACCAAGAGTAAGCTTAAAGTCCCTGTAAACAAAGTCTGGTGTTCCAAAAATGGCGTCGACACCATTGCCTCTAAGCACAGCATCTGGTTCAAAGTAAACACTTCCAGTACCTCCATTTGGTACCTGTAATGGAATGTACGTACTAGGAACATTTAATATGTATCTAATGTTGGCATTGACAGAATTGGTATTTGTATATTCAAGGTAATTCCCCGAAACATAAAAGTTAACACCTGTACGATCGCCAAAAAAACGTGTATTAATTTTCCATTCGGAATGAATTGTGTCCACAAACCCATCAATCTCGTACACCGCATACTTGCTTATGCCAGGGACTTCAACATACACTACCAACTGAAAGTTTCGAATAACTGACGTGTCAAGTTTAAGAGCCTGAGCAGATACAATTGTCGGAATACTTGTTGGGACAAGGGTCAGTGTCGACGTATTCTGTTTTCGCATCACTTGTACGCTCTGTATTCTTGCAACGTACTCTGTACCGTCACCTCCCGTGTACTCTATAGAGCCTAAAGATCCCTGTGTGCGCACCCTAAAGTAAATCCCTGTATTGTCCCCTATAAAGTAACAATGTAAATACCACACAGCTCCCTTCAATACACAATTTAAAAAGAACAATGCGTATTTACCCAACGTCTCATTTGAAACGTACATCACAACTTGAGCAGAATCAATTGTGTCACTTAAAAAAGACAACCCCGGAATGTATGTGTAGTCCGCCGACCCGGACGTAAGAAGCATGTTTGTTTGATTGTTTCCAGCAACATTGGTGATCTGTGTAATAAGACGATATTTGATCATCGATGTACCAGAAGTATTCGCATTTGTGTATTGCATTATACCCATGCCATTTGCGGAGTTTCTCATACTAAAATCCACGTTACCACGGTCACCAATATACGATTTGTTAATTACCCAACCAGTGCTCGTAGAGTATCCCCGAATGGTTACAAGAGAATCAAAAGCCTCACCTAGAACAGATTGATTTAAATACACGTAACTCACAAATGCCTTGATATCTGCATCAAAGGAAAAATCTGGAATATCAACAGCATCTAGCACATTGTTTTGCAAGTTAAATGAACTCTCATAGAATAGATCTGTCTGAGAACCTCCACAACACTCTTCAAATTTGGCATCCACATAAGCCTTGTTAACAGCATCAAATGCCTGTGTAGGTGTAGCTACGTTAGTAATTCTTTGAGAATTTACATCCATTTGCCCACCAATGTACACCGACTTGTAAAAAGACACACCTCCATATGATACCAACGCCCCAGATGACGATGTGGAATCAATACTATTGTAGATAACCACTTGCGAAGCATCACCCACCTTGAGTGTGCCATTCGTGTAACTTAATTGTGGATATCCCTTGAGAGTACCTTTTGTACCATCAAATGATCCCACAATGACTTCACCTGCCGTAAACCCCGTAAAAAAGTCATCTACATACCCCTTGGTAGCAGCATCTGTAGAGTTAATAGGCCGTTGTACATTTACAATAGGGTTGCCATTCATATCTAAACGGCCAAGGACACTTAAATTCTTGCATATCTTGCAACTTGGCAACGGAATAGGCACGTTCTTTGTATATCGAAGGTACCCATTGACCCCATTCAAGTTTGTGTACTGAAGGTATCCTACCCCCGCAACTGTTGTAACATAAAATTTTATACCGCAGTTGTTCCCATAAAATCGTGTGTTGATTCTCCACATATCCTCAGCATTTTTATACAATCCTAGTTGAAAGGTTGTAAACGTCTCAATGTCAGGTACTTCGACATATACCGTGAGTTCTGCTGATGTCAGTCCAACGTCTAAACGAAATTCTGTTGTACTTACATTCTTAGGAATAGATGTATTGTGATCTAATGTAAATGTACTGGATGTTTTAATAACACGTGTTTGCACAATTCTTGCAATGTAATCTTCTCCTGTTGTATTCAAGTACTCTAGTGTTCCAACACCGGCTTCTGTAATCACACGAAAACGCAGCCCAATCTGGTCACCCGTCTGATAATACCCTAGCGTCCAATTGCCATTTAAATTGACACACGTCAAAAAATAAATACTGTATTTGACAGTGTCCGTGCTACTTACTAGTGCCACTAAAGAAATGGTGTCATCAACTGTGTTTGCAAGTGTAATTTGTGTAATACCTGTGTAATCCACATTCTGTAAAAGCGACTCGTTTATTTGCGTTTCCGATGCCGAATCCACTACATTCGTCACCGTTCGAAATCGAATTGTCCAAATGTCATCCACATTACTATTTGTGTATCTAATCGTGCCATGTAAAATCGAAAAAGTCACTCCTGTTGGCTGACCTATAAAGGAGCTGTTCAACAGCCAATCGCTGCCATCGTTAATGCCACAAAGTGTAAAAAGAGCACTTGCCCCTGGACCTTGTACAAGTACATAACTTACAAAGGCCTGTGTGGTAGTATCAAATGTAAACACCGTCAAATCTCGAGGTATACTCACAGAATTATCTAGTACAAATATCCGCTCATATTTGTTTTCATCGCCTGTACATCCACACCCACCTCCTCCACCTCCTCCACTTGCAAACAACGCATCGACATATTCCTTGTTAACTGCATCATATGGCTGTTCTGGTGTTGCAACGGAGGTAATTTTGTTCCCATTGACGTCAAGACCAAGTGCGTACACATTTCCACCAAAACTGGCTCCTCCACCCACCGTCAAAGCACCACCTGTTCCAAGCCCAACAGCATTTACGGTAGAAATTATAGAAACATCTCCACCTACCACTAATGATCCTTTTGTTCCATTATCAGTAAATGTAAAAGTATTGTATCCTCGAATAGAATTCCCGGCTGTGTCTGCAACAAGAATCTGACCGGCTGTAAAATTTCCCTTTACATTGTTTGAGATATGCTCGTCAACGTACTGTTTGTTTGCAGCATCAAGCGGGTCCGTTGGCAAAGCAACATGTGTAATCTTTTGCGAATTTGCATCTACTCCCCCTAGTACCGAAAGCTGATTGTAAATAACTGTGTCTCCATACACAACAAGCGTTGCCCCACTTGTACCGATTGTCGCTCCATTCGTTCCTAATAAAAGTGTTGTTCCATTGTATGTCAAATTATCATACCCTCGAATGGCATTTCCAGCCGTGTCCGCAACAAGCAGTTGACCACTTGTAAAATTCCCCGAGACCTTATTTACACCAAATGAGTCTACATATTCTTTTGTTACAGCATCAAATGGATCTGTTGGGGTCTGTAAATTTACAATCTTGTTTGACTTGAGGTCAATAGGCGAATAAACCGATACACCCCCTTTGAACACCGCGTTTCCACCTACCACAAGCGATCCAATGGAATCGCCTACAGAACCCGTAGTGTCAGTTATATAGAATGGACGGTCTAACGTCAACCTTGTCTCACTTAATGTAAAAAAGTTGAAACCCCGAATAGCATCTCCATCCGATTGTGCAATAATGACCTGACCCGTTGTGAAATCACCTGAAACCCGTCCAGCAACAGAGTCCACGTACTCTTTGTTCACACCATCCGAATTAAGAGTAGGCCATGCTACATCCCTTAAGGAATTGCCGTGAATGTCCAATGTACCTCCAATGTGAACATCCTTTTTAACTGACACACCCCCTGCTACTGTAAGTCCTCCACCAGAACTTATACTAGAACTGTTTTGAGTGTGCCGTATGCTTATGCCACCATCAACAATTATACACGCAGAAGTTAGACTTGTACTCGGCGTGGTATACGGCACCGTAATAATGCCATTTCGAAAACCAACATTTTGAAGCGTCACTCCAAAGTCTGTATTGTATTCTTTAATATTGTCAAAGTACAATGTACCTGAACCTTCAATAGAGCCATCTCCTCCATAAATCGGGATTTCTGCTGGTGCCAGTGATAAGTTCCCCTTGATCAAAAATCCCTCCAAGTTTTGACCGAATCCAGGCTCCATTTAGATTGTATACAAATCTAACCCTTATCTTTTCTGACATAAAAATTCGCGATGATGAACGTGTCTGCATGTTTTTTTATATTGCCGTATAGTAGTCAAGCTTCAGTGCATTCAAATTAAAAATTCCATTGCCTTTAGAAATGGCTAGCTCGCGGTACAAGTTTTCATTGAAATATCTTTCTGTATATTTGTTCGTAATGGCCTCAAGAGAATCCTTTTTGATTTCATAGAAAGGGATGTCGAGTTGTTCAAGATACTTTACAAAAGAGTCCATTTTTGTAGCACTGTTGTTTACTATGATCGGAATGACACCCAGATACACAGCTTCCCAAAAACGATGAGTGTCTACTCCATTTCCTCTTAGACACAAGCAAAAACGGTGTTGAGATAGCTCTTCAAGATACTCTGGATAAGCTTTTGATCCATATACCTCTAAACACCCTGTGCGTTTAATTGCCTCAAGGAATTCTCGTCTATACCCATACGTTCCAGGGTTGATATTTACGTATACACTTTTGCTTTTGCGATTCTTGTATGTGCGCCTAAGTGTATCATATAAACTGATCAAGTCTCCATGAGGCCACATCGCATTAGCAATACCAATAGGAAGCAATGTGATTTTCTTGTTATACACAGGATAGGTAACGTTTTGTGCATAAATATGTTTGATATTCTTGGAATCAACCAAATGGGAATAGCTAATATCAAATGGATGATCCGAGTTATGGAGGTACAATATAAAATTGAACTTGTCCTGTAGCTTAGAGAATATTTCCTCAGTACATCGCTTTAGGATGTGTGTATACACAAACAGTTTGATTGTATCTGTGTCATGAGTTTTACAAAACTCTGCAAAGTACTCTGTCATAGCCTTGATGTTCACGTTGTTAAAATCGCGGATCAACATAATGTCTTTTGCATAATTCTTTATTCCCTGATGGAATTGTAGAATATCGGATGTTAATATCACGAAATCAGCAAGACTTGTAATACGGTCTCCTGAAATAATGTCCCCAAAACCTGTGGTCATTACACTCGAGAACTGGTAAAGTTGCTTACTATGAATGTGCAAGTTCTGAATTGTGTTATACTTGGTGTCTCCTTGTGATCGCATCATGAACACACGTAATCCAGTAAGGGAGTGATCAAACATAACATTTGTCTTTATGTGAACCATTTTGTCCGGCTTAATGACACTTGTTTCATTAACGAAATGAACACTTGGATTCATAAATTCCATAAGCTTTTTGTCCTTTCCATTTGCAGCTTGGTATTCTTTTAAGTTTTTCAGGTCTACTCCACCCAAATACTGCCCAACAGCTGCACCATCGTAAACCTTTAGAGTGTCATTAGGGAAAATAGAGAGATCCACTGTTTCCGAATAACTTCCTATGAGCTCCATGTCATTCAAGAATTGAGTTGATTCGTGCATCCTTTGTGCTATATAACTTACTAGACCGCCCAACAATTTTGCGTTTGGGAAATGCAGTAAGCACGGGATAACACGTCCCGGTGCATCCTTAACTACAGTGATCTTTTCGGGATTTCTAAAGTCCAAGTAGTCGTACAACATCACGTCATTTTCAATGTGATACAGATTTTCTAATTTGAAAAGCGACATCAAACCGTAAATGTAGAAAAATCTAGATGTAGTAGAAATCCAAAAGCCGTTTCGAAATGCAAATTGATTTGTGTACTTGTTTGAAATGGCGTTTTTGTATTTGTTGAAATGGACGTTGTCCAACAAGGAATGTTCAATGATTCCAATAGGAATGGTTTGAACCAAGTTTATGAATGTGTCTTTTGTACGCAAGAAAGTGTCTAGATTGAATTCCGTTATCTTCTTGTTGAAATCTTCGACAAGCGTGTCATGTAATATGACATATATCTTTACACGACCTCCGCACACAAGCAATGTTTGATAGATTGAATCTACTAGACATTCTGGAATTTCTGTGCCAATGTGAACATAGACTAGTTTCATAGTAAAGTTGAATTTTAAAAGTTGTCCATAAAAAATACACAAGATTCCCCCGCACAGTGAACTTAATTTCTTTTTAATTAGTAAATACAAATGTACATTATCTTAAGCAATACTCGAGGTATTATAAATGTGTTCTATGGACACACATTGACAACTGTCAGCAACTGGGTGAAAACACATCTTGTGGAAATAGCTGAAGGTCTCCGCATGACACCCGAAAAGAAATATGAAAGAGATGTTGTTTATGAAATAATAGACAATACAGACATGTTTACTCTTAACAAACGTTACAAAAAGGTAAATAGAGGTTATGTATACAATTCCCACACTGATTCGGTGGAAGAACTCGAGACCGTCAAAATATACGAGTACTTGGGTAATGTGGAATGGGCACCAGAACCCAATGGCATGGTGACTAATGTAAATGACGAAATCAATAATCGTGTCCTTAAACATCTTGATAAGGATTCCCTTTTACAAGTATTCCAAAAGGTAAACAAATTGACGAAAACAAAACAAAAATGGTCAACAATTGAATACACAGGTGTTATAAGCTTTGCCATCAAGGAATTTAAAAAGGAATTGTACAGCTCGATTGCTAAAAAGCTGAAACGGTTTGGCAAACGCAACAACGTTTTATTTCGAGGACAATTCCTAAGTGCATGTGGTATGGAAGCAAGTGTTAAGACAAAGGCCGAGTAATAATTTCTAGGTAAGAATCAAGATGCCAAGTGCAACTGTCTTTGGAGCTGGTTTGGCGGGTCTAACAGTGGCTCACATTCTTACAGATCACGGTTACACAGTAACTGTATACGAAAAAGACAACGTTGCGGGTGGTATGGCAAAAAGCAAACGAACAGCTGATGGCGTGCCGTTAGAACATTCATGGCGTGGTTATGCTCCGTTTTATTATAATACATTTGATATGCTATCCAAGATACCCGTAGACGTAGCAAAGGAGGATACACCTGAACTACACGAAAACTTTACATCAAATCTACTAAGCCTTGAGGAGGTTCGCAAAAGTAACAAGAGGAACAAGTTGTGGACATATTACAAGGGTGATGTGTATGATATCACAAATTGGGTCCCATTGCATCCTGGCGGTGAAATCATATTGAATGCAGGTGGAAAGGACCTCGAACAGGTGTTGAACGCATTTGGATTGTCATGGCATCTTACTAATAAGCGTGTGCTTCGTGAATTGTCAAAGTATCGGATCGGGCGGCTTGTTGAGCCATTTAATGAAAAAACATTATTAGACACTGTATTTTCTAAAAGAAAAATAGCTTTCAAGTTACTTTCGGATATCCACAAAGATACCCACATTCAAACTTTTGACTACCCATTTCTGTGGTACAGCTACTTGAGGTACCTTTTGTCAGATTTACGAAAAGACCAATTCTACAATACGCGATTTCTCGACGTCATTCGTGGACGTGTGTCCGACAGTACATATCGTTATCTTGTGTACTTTGGTGCAGGGCCAGGTTTTGGATTTGACCTCAACACTGTGAGCTTTGGAAGTTACGCAAATGTCGTAAGAAGTGTCCTCCAAAAACGCAAGCCTTGGTCGGTGGCAAGCGGCCCAACTAATGAGGTTTTTATTGATCCATGGGTAAGGTATTTGGAATCACGAGGTGTTGAATTTCGAATGAGATGTTCTGTTCGCAGTGTCAATATAGAAGGAGATCGTGTAGCTCATTGCACAGTTCAATCAGAAGACAATGTGAAGTCATTCACGGTTTCATCCGATGTATACGTATTAGCAATCAACCCAAATTTGACAGCAAATGTATTCCCCAGTGACAGTCCATTGTTTACTACATTTACGAGATTGCGAACAGTTAACAACCAATTAGGGTTTGTCATCAAGTTTAAGAAAAAGATAATTCTTGATGAATTTACCGCTTTTGTTTTGATGGATTCAAAACTCAATATTACGTTTTACGCACAAGATCTCCATTGGGACACACGTTTCCGCTCTGCAGGTTCTATTTGGAGTGGGACGTGCGTTCAAGTTGCAAATTGCAAGTCCAATGACATCGAGTCTCTTCGTAAAGAAATACTTGATGAGATTGTTCAATCAAAACACTTGCAATCAATACTAGGGATTCAAAATCTTGCTGATATGGTTGAAACTATTATTTTGTACGACGAATTCAAAATGGATTCTAGTGGAAGTTTAGTATCAATGAATCCAAAATGGGTCAATAACGTTCTAAATGAACAATTTCGCCCAGATGTGACAACAATGTACCCTAATTTATTTTTGTCGGGTGCTCATTGTAAAACTACAATTGGTATTTGGAGCATGGAATCTGCAATTGAATCTGGAAAGTTAGCAGCCGAGGCAATTCTCAAGATTCCTATTCCCCATTACAACCACAACAAGACGAGTAAGTTAGTACGCAGTATACGTACACTGGACAATGTTCTATACAACTTCAATTTGCCCGGCGTAGTTGATACTACAATACTACTTGTAGTTGTTGTGGCCATTCTAAAAATGTAATGTTTATCCCGTTTCATTGAGTTGAAATCGCATATTTTCGAAATTTGCTCTTTCATTTCGCAATTTTTGTCGTAAAAGTCGCAACTGATTCTGATCAGCTGTTTGAATGTCATTGTCGGAAATGTCTCCTGAAATATGAAAAGCATTATGTATTTCACTGAGGTTATTACACATATTGTTGGTATTTATTGCCTTTGTTCCTGTGTTTTTATTTTCAGATACTATTTCTATTTTTTGAATACGATCAGCTATAGCTGGTAAAGAAATATCACTGTTGCTGAATTTCCGTTTAAACTGACCAAGTACAAGCTGACTTATGTCAGGACCCTTTACCACAAGAGAGTCGTACTGTTTTAAGCAAACTCGTAAGTATTCTGTTGCGGGGATTCTGTGCCTGCGATAAGTACACATCTGTTGTTGTATGTCATGATACAACTTGCTAAACTCGCCCGCATATACAATGTGTTGCTCACTCATTTTTTGCGCATTTAAAAAGGACTGTAAAACACTTAATAATGTGACAATGTAAATACATACCCGCCGAAGTTCAGTGATAACATCCGAAGTAGATGTTGCAAGAATAGTTTCAGCCGACAGACCTGTAGAAATGACAATTGATAGTAAACTCAAGGCAATGTGAATATTTTTTTGAATGTTTGCACTCCGCTCGTGCATCCATTTGTAACTTGCAGCATTTTCTCCAACCGAAATAATAATGTGCTCATTTTTGTCATTCCACCCATTGTTAATAGATAACAGCTCGCTCTTTTCCTCCAGGTTGATTTCTTCATTTGGCGACTGAAGGTCTTCTATTTTCTCATCAATGTCTTTGATGAGTGTGTCAAATGTGCCAAGTGGCATTCCATGGACTCGTAAAAAATGTTGTCTTTAAATCCCGTAAGCGCTTTTGACGATATTTAAACGCGATTTTGCGTTTAAATGCAATGCTTTCCACTCTAGTGGAATCGGTCCAATGGCAAATTTAAAGTCAATGGTACATTTATAAACAACAACGGTGATGAAGATCAAAAAGCGGGACAACACGTTGGAACAATTGTCTTTTGACAAGATCATTTACCGTTTGAAAAAGTTGTGTAATGACGCACGTCTTGGCAAGCTAGAGACAATTGATCCAGACATTGTGGCACAAAGGGTGGTATCAAGCATTTATGATGGGGTAACTTCATGTGAATTGGATGAGGAAGCAGCACGCATTGCTGTGGGAATGATAGAAAATCCCGAGTATCCACAATTAGCTTCCCGTATTGTTGTCAGCAATCTACACAAAAGCACCATGGAATGCTTTAGCGAAGTCATGGAAAAACTGTACAATGCAATCGATGCTAATGGAAACCATATGCCGGTGCTGTCAGATCTTGTCATCGAGCTTGTTCGAAAGCACAAAGCCACCTTGAATTTTGCTATTGATTACAATCGCGACTACATGTTTGACTACTTTGGTTTCAAAACACTTGAAAAAAGTTACCTTTTGCGTGTAAATGGTGTTATTGTTGAGCGTCCACAACATATGTATATGCGTGTTGCACTTGGTATTCATCAAGATGACATCGACTCAGTATTAAAGACATATGAATACATATCTCAACACTTTTACACACATGCCAGCCCAAGCTTGTTTAATGCGGGGACGAGAATGTCGAATCTCAGCAGTTGTTTCCATGAGGACACCATCGTCGCAACAGTGAATAGGGGCCCTGTGAAGATCAAAGATGTACAACTAGGTGATCAAGTTGTCACGCATCTTGGTAATGTGAAAAAAGTGGTTCAACTTCATAAAAACCCGTTGGGTGAGCGCAAGTTATACGAATTGAACGTTTCAAAAACGGCGCCTATTAAAGTTACTGATAATCACAAACTGTGGGTTGTCAAGGCGGAAAAAAATGGCATGCACACATTAAAAAAGACCGGTAAGACAAACGTGTACAGTAAACCAAAATGGACCTCAGTAGATGATTTACAAAAAGGTGACTACATCTCCATACCAAACAAACGAGAAAGTATAAGATACACAACTACTTTGGATATAGCGACATTCAAAGATTTTATTGAGAAAAACCCGATGAAACAATGTGTACTGGATTGTGACGAAAAAACAGTCACCTTGACTACACATTTTACATGTAAAAGAGGCGATATTGAGTACTTAAATTATAGAAAGCACGGTGTGGTGAATAGGTTTTGGTCGATCGATGCTGATTTTGCAAAATTCATTGGTATTTTCTATGGTAATGGTCACATTATAACAAGCAAGGACACCAAAGGCAACCAAGCAACAAGAGGTATCGGAATAACAATACACTCCAAAGATGTTGACCTTATAGAATTTTGCAATAGAATTGGTGAAAAGATCTTTGGCATTAATGCAACATTACATAAAATGAAATACCAGAACGTTGTACAAGTCTTATTCAATTCGGCGTTGATTGGTGAGATTTTTGAGCATTTGTTCGGAAAATACGTTGACAAAAAACGCTTATGGAGTGAGATGTTCAAGTGGGATACACATCTTGTAATGAGTATGGTGGAAGGACTTATTACAACAGATGGCTGTATTACCGAATCAAACGTAGTGAGCATTCAGATGTCAAATGTGACATTTATGCGTGGGCTTTATTACTTGTTAAGAAATAACAATATTGACGTGTCATATGGAAAGGAAAAACGTCAGAAACAAGGAACTCAAAATCACATTCAGATTAGTATTCCTTACAGTGCCATATGCAAGGACAATATAGACAAGTGCTATAATGACATGAGAATAGGACAACTTCCTATTAAATCGTGCAGGAACCAATATTCACCCATTGCGATAGACGGTTTCAAGTTTTTGAAATTTGAAGGGAAAAGACAGATCACAGACAACTTGCCCGAGTATGTCTACACATTAGGTGTAGAGGATGATCATAGTTACAATGTCGAAGGTATCATTGCACAAAATTGTTTCTTATTAGGGAGTCATGACTCAATTGACGGCATTTACAAAACAATCACAGATTGCGCACGTATCTCCAAACTTGGAGGAGGCATTGGTGTTCATATAAGTGACATCAGGGCAAAAAATAGTATTATACGCGGTACTAACGGAACTAGCGATGGCATTGTTCCGATGATTCGCGTGTACAATGCAACGGCTTTGTATGTGGACCAATCCTCACGACGAAAGGGGTCATTTGCGATGTACCTCGAGCCTTGGCACGCAGACATTATGCCGTTTTTAGACCTTAAGAAAAACCAAGGTCACGAAGATCTTAGAGCACGTGATTTGTTCTATGCATTGTGGACTCCAGATTACTTTATGGAGCAGGTGCAATGTGATGGCGATTGGTACTTGATGTGTCCCGACGAATGTCCTGGACTAACTGAATCGTATGGTGACGATTTTAAAAGACTTTACCTAAAGTACATAAGTGAAAACAAGTATCGCAAAAAGGTAAAGGCACAAGACATATGGACACGAGTCATGGATTCACAAATAGAAACAGGGACACCTTACATTTGCTACAAGGACTCTGTTAATAGGAAATGCAATCAAAAGAACATTGGGACAATCAAGTCTTCCAACTTGTGTGCAGAGATCTCATTGTACTCTGACCACCTCGAGTATTCTGTGTGCACGTTGTGTTCTATTGCACTTCCCAAGTACGTTTATAAAGACGATGAAGGTAACATGAAGTTTGATTTTGAAAAGCTTTACACAGTGTCCAAATATGTCATTGGACCAATGAACAAAGTTATTGACAACAATTATTATCCCACTGTGGAGACAGAACGAAGCAACTTTCGCCATCGCCCCCTTGGCATTGGTGTACAAGGTTTGGCTGATGTATACATCAAAATGGGATTACCGTTTGAATCCGAAGAAGCCAAACAACTCAACAAGGACATATTCGAGACGTTGTATTATGGTTGTTTGACAGGTAGTGTGGAACTTGCAAAAAAAGATGGGCCCTATGAAACTTACAAGGGCAGTCCCTTCAGCGAGGGCAAGTTTCAATTTGACTTGGCAAAGGAATTTGACAATCTTCCGGACGAACCTCTTACACGTCTATGGGATTGGGAAAAGCTCCGTAAGGACATGTTAAAGTATGGTGTGCGCAACAGTATGCTCACAGCTTTGATGCCTACTGCAAGCACCGCACAAATTATGGGAAATTCAGAGGCATTTGAGCCCATTGACAGTTGCATATTCAAACGTAGAGTGTTGTCAGGAGAGTACATCGTTGTGAATAAGTATCTTGTTGCAGATTTAACTCGACTAGGCCTCTGGAATAAGGAACTAAAAGACACTATCATTGCAAACAATGGAAGCATTCAAGACATTCCACATATTCCCGATAAAATCAAAGCAATTTACAAGACAGTTTGGGAGATCAGTATGAAATCAGTTATTGAACAATGCCGAGACCGTGGCTTGTACGTCGACCAAATGCAAAGTATGAACTTGTTTATGAGTAGCCCCAACTACAAAAAGTTGACTAGTATGCACTTTTATGCATTTCGAAATAAACTTAAAACTGGTATGTATTACCTTCGTTCAAAAGCTGCCGCAAGTGCAGGAAAATTTAGCGTAGATCCACACCTTGAAAAAGCTATCCGAGACAAACGTGAACGAGGAGAAACCCTTGAACACGAAGAAGAAAAGATCTTGTGTAGTATAGAAAACCCAGAATCATGTCTAATGTGCTCATCATAACACGTGTGTGGTGTGGGTGTACTTGCTGTGTGTAATCTGTGTAATCTGTGTAATGTATACGGATGTAATGCGTGTAATGTGACTGAGTGTGTAATATGTAACATTATGTAACATTATGTAATGTGTAGTGTGTAATGTGTAATCTGTAGTGTGTAATTAGTAATGTGTAGTGTGTAGTGTAATGTAAATGTATGTAGTGGTACATTTACATAAAAACTGGCTGCTGAATCATTCAGTTAGATAGATTACATTTGGCAAACGTCGTTTTATTGACGCTGATTCGCGCAAAAGTACTTGGATATTGAAAAGTAGGTATGGAGACGGATTTGCTTTGTAGTCGTTTTTTAGTATTTCGAGTTGGATCAGTGAGTTGAATAAACGCTTTTCAAGTCGTTGTCTGTCCATTTTGATGAGTCAGAATACACAGACACAGACGTTGAGTACACAGATGTTTTTTCAGTTTTATAAAAATCGACAAAGTCTTCAAAATAGTTCATCTCACTGTTGTAATTGATATTTACATACGTGGGCACAGTTTGAAGCACAACAGAATTTTTATCAGTGCTATAGTAGACCACTTGCTTCGACTTTTTTGTTGCCTTTTTGAAACACATTTCGGACAAGTCACTGTGTAAATACAAATTCAACTTTTTTTAGGCAACTTTTTTTTGCATATATAGAGTAGCTTTGATGTCTGTTGTGTCTCCAATGTCAGTATCTTCAGGGTCTTCAGGGTCTTCACCTATGGTGTTTACTCCGGTGAATGAGGAAATATTTGTCAATGTCTTTCAGGGTTATCCGGAGAGCACTGCTTGTGTACTAGAAACCGTGTTATTTTCTAAAACGTTTTTTGATTTGTTAGCATCGACCAACAAAAAGGTTTGCACATATCAATTTAGTACGATCACTGATCATTTTGTCATATTTGATTTCAATAATTTTACAATTAAGACACACATTTCATTTGAAGATAGATTTTTTACATGTTTTCAAGACTCGGAAACGGATATTATAGTCATCCCGATAGGCATCACGGGTATTAACTCGCAATTATTACACGCAAATGTCATCATTGTTAACAAGATTACCTATAGCATCGATCATTTTGAGCCTCTTGGCACTCCCATGGAAATATATGAATTTAGTTCAAAAGAAATTATCCAATCATTTATGTTCGACCTTATCAAAGACAACCGTTACACGTTTTACACTGTAAGTGAGTGTCCAGCTTATGCTTATCAACAACTACAGATATATGAACGAAACTTTGATACACTACATTGTCTTGCTTGGGTTTTGTATGTGATATATCATGTTCTCCTCAACCCTAGATTTACAGTCAAAGAAGTACTTGATGCTATTTCAAAAAGCATCAGCCGTGATTACAATTCAACTATCCTTCGCTTTATTGGATACCTTGAAACAAGAATGGACCTTGTGTGTGATGTAGTCAATTCTCAAGCTGAACATGAGATTGTGATGGAAAGATACATTCCAAGGGGCGTTGCAAGGAGTAAACTACAAAATGCTGTGAATACGTATCTTGAGGCTTTTATCCATGGCAAGCCTACACAGGAACAATTTAAAAATTTTATCCGTTTCCACAAGTTTTCCGAATTTGAAAATGCGCTCCAAGAGGGATTCCAGTCAACCTTTTTTGTTTTAGACTCGGATGACTCTGATGACTCTGATGACTCTGATGACTCTGATTAATTTAATTCTTTTTTAATAATAATGAACGACTGGTACATTAAGAAAAAAGGGGATCTTAAAGACCAAAAGAATAGAATTACATTTAATTTTTCTCAGGCCGGAGGTGGTGCTGTGAGTTTTCACGACACATTTATTAAGCGATGTGAGTGTGATGACGGTATTTGCAAGTGTACACGTCACCGTGAATCAAAACGGTGTGATGACATGGGAAAATGCGAAATGGTCAAGATTCCAGAAAATAAACTAGAAGTATTAGAAGATTACTATGCCCAAACAGGTGGTAAACCCCAATTTCATGGGAAGACATCTGGTGAGACGATTCGTGTCCCGGATCGTGTCAAGAAAACAGCTTTATACGCATTCAAACTCAAGAAAATGGGATTTAAGGGAGGTCTACAAACGGGATGGCGCCGAGCAAAGCAACTTGCAACAAAAGGGGCGATTTCACTTCAAGACGCCAAGTATATGCGAGCATGGTTCGCAAGACACCTGTACACAAGTTACCCAAGCTATTTAGAATGGAAACGCGCTGGACGACCTAAAGATCCCAAGTACTACCGTAAACATGGTATTATTGCATGGCTTATTTGGGGCGGAGATGCCGCTTTTAAATGGATCAACTCAAAATATGTAATAGAAAAATTAAACAGAGCTTTTAACAAGAATTACACTACACAGAGCTTAAAAAAGTGAACTGTGGTATATTTTGCAATTTATTTACTTTTCGACTTGTAAGAAATGGTTCTTACAAGGAGTCAAAAAAGATCTTTGGAGGACTCGTATGACTACATTATTATCAAGCGTAAGCGAACCGAACAATCAGAACATTCCGAAGAAAATTCCGAAGAAAATTCCGAAGAAAATTCCGAAGAAAATTCCGAAGAAAATTCCGAAGAAAATTCTGAATGTACGGAAACGTCCTTAGACGAACCCAAAGAACCCGAGTACAAGGAGTTTATGGAAGTTGTCGAGAGTATCTATGATGGGTCATTTTTTGAGAGAGTGCCTATTGAAGACCGTGAGTCAAAATTACGAAAGGAATATACACCCGAACAAGTACGTCACTTTACAAAAATGTTACTTGCCATTAGGAAAGACTACAAAAACAGTGCACCCAGTATCCTTAAGATCATTAACTCACAGCTTCCAATGGATACCAAGAAGGAGCAATTACAAAGAATATATCAGTTAGCTAATTGTGAGATATTGTCATCTGAATATAATACCATTATCAAGGCCCTCGAGAAAGGCCCATTGGATCCTTATCTAGAAGAGTTGGAAATGTCCATTAAAAAGGAAGGCGAAAAAGGTCAATTCTCAGACAATTATAAAGAAAAGATACTTCGATCTGATATGCCTTTTAGAAACAAGGTCATAGCGTATAAACGGCTTGAAATTATGTCCGCATACGAAGACACAGACTCTTCAGAGTATGCCAAGCACAAAAACTGGATGGATACGTTGTTGTCGATTCCTTTTAACAACTATACACCTACAGCATGTGATATTAAACATGTACGCACTGTATTGGATAAAAGATTGTCTTTTCTTGAAAAACCAAAAGACCAAATCATCAATATCGTCACTCAACAACTGCGTAATGAAAATTGTTCGATCAATGCCATCGGATTGTATGGTGTCAAAGGTGTTGGAAAGACTAAAATTACACAAAGCATTTCAGAAGCACTTGGAAGACCTTTTCGGACAATTAGTTTGGGAGGAGAATCAGATTCAAGTATTCTTACAGGTCATCACTTTACATATGTTGGCAGTACTCCTGGTAGGCTTATTGAAATACTTAGAGAAACTGGATGCTCTAACCCCATTATTCTTTTTGATGAACTTGACAAAGTAAGCAATACAAATCATGGAAAGGAAATCATAGGCAATCTTATCCATCTTACGGACACGACAATGAACAACAAGTACAACTATGACCGATATTTTTCTGGACTTGAATTTGACTTGAGCAAAGTCCTGTTTATTTTTACATACAATGATCCTGATAAAGTCGATCGCATTCTTGCGGATAGACTGTATAAAATTAAGATTGATAATTACAGCTTCTCGGAGAAACTTGAAATCACTAATACACATTTGGTCAAATCTGTTCTAGATGAATTTAACTTTACAGACGGACTCTCATTTTCTCAAGAAGCCATTGAATATATTGTACGTAGTTCAAAAGAAGATGAAGGTATGCGTGACATAAAACGTAAATTTGAAATTATTGTTTCAAGAGTGAACACATTGTTGCTTACAAAGGAATCCGATAATGTTGTGAAGCTCAAGTACAAAACATTGTATCCACATTATACACAACTACCTGTGATTGTACCAAAAGAACACATAGATACCTTTCTATGTGACAGTTTCTCCTCTGTGGAAAGCTCAAATATACCTTTTGGCATGTACATTTAGTCGTGTGTACTAGACAAAGCTGGCCTCAAAGCAGGACGCCCTCTGCGCTTTTTAATAGGAGGTTCTTCTTCTATTGTTTTCTGTTGCTCTACGGACACGGCCTGTTCTACAGGCTGTTCTACAGGCTGTTCTACAACCTGTTCTACAGGCTGTTCTACAACCTGTTCTACAGGCTGTTCTACTAGCTGTTCCACAGGCTCGGTTTCTTGTGCAATGTGTGTTTCCTCTTCAGGTGTGTCCTCGGGTTCGTCTTGTTCAAGTTCTTCCGGTTTTTCCAGTTCTATTTCTACTTCTGATTCTGATTCTGATTCCGAATCAAATTCAGATTCCGATTCAACCGATTGATCAAACAACTCGTTTGCAGCAATTGCGGGAGGTGCTGGAATTGGAGTTGATGACATCCACTGTACAATTCCACTCACACACAAGTCTATAGCTACTATGTAAAATATGTATCCATGAAACATTTCAATTACTTCAGGTTTATAAAATAACACATACACGTAAATAGCCGCATAGATAGCTAAACCAAGTCCAATGGAATACGTAGACACATTTTCTTCTTGACACGCATTTGATTTTCTTAAAAGTATCTGAGACACAATAAACATCCTTTTAAGTAAAAACTATAAATAAATTCAGAGTCCGTAACGCAATTATTGGGAGTAGCAATAGTGGTAAATTTTGCAAATGCTATTTAGTAGACTTGCTTCGTCACGACTACCAACATAGTCTGCTTGAACTTCATTGTATTGATCAAAAAATTTAATAGTTGGAAAGCCTTGAACATTCAGGGCACGTGCAACTTCAGGGCGCTTTTTTAGTTCGGACTCCTCAATATGCAACATGATAAACTTGTGACCAATCTTTTTGTCAATGCTATTAAAAGTGGGGATAAATTTAGTACAATGTCCACACCACTTTGCCCAAATGAACAAAACACCAGGTGCATTTTGAGTAATTTGACTACCAATGTATACTTTGTTCTCTTTAATCACAAGGTCAGTAGCATAAAGCGTTATTCCGTCAACGTTGGGTTTAGACATCCTTTACAGGTACAAAATAAAAAAAATTGTAATTAATTAATGTAATGAATGTAATTGTAGTATTTAAATCAAAAGACGTCCCAAGCTTCAAGTATCGTGTCAATAGCAATTACACATTTCACTATTTATACTTTATTGCTCGAAAAAAGCTCAATGTATCTGCTGATAAAGCTATTTTTCTAGTTGTTAATGGTACGATTCCACTTTCTAGTTACACAATTGGTCAAGTTTACAATATGCACAATACCGATAATCAGTTGACCATAGAGGTTATTCAAGAAAACACGTTTGGTAGAGATTTAAAAAAATGAAATTAGAAATAGAAGTAGTTATTGTTACTATGATTGCATCCATTACAGATTTTGACTTTAACAAATTGAAAATAGGAAAGTCCGGGCGACTTTTGAAACTTGTTTACGACAAAGAACCACTTAGTTTTTGCACCGAGGCTTTGTATATGCCATTTTCTGTGAATAGTAACACTAAGGAATGGTCAAATATGACAGAATATTCCATTGAATGTTCATTAGATCAGTCCTCTTCTGAACAGTCTGTTGCGTTCAAGACCTTTCTTGAAAAACTTGATGAAACCGTTGAGTCACTTCTTAAGGCACATCCAGATGTCACAACAGATTTTACTTATTACAAGTTTTTCAAAGACAATGGAAATTATCCCAAGCGTATGCGTCTACAATTGCCTCGTGATAAATATGGCAACTTTTGTTCGTTTGTATTTGACAATAATAAGAACAAGATTCCGATAAGTGAAGACAACCTTGAAACCGTGTTGTGTAAGGGAAAGGTGTTTAAATGCATTATTGAGTGCGCTAAAGTATACATATACAATGGTAAAGCTGGTAGCATTTGGAATATAACGCAACTAAAATTCCAACAACCTACGAGTGCAGGTGAAGGAATTGACCCAGTTTACTCACAAATCATGATTAATTAAACCCCAAAACTAGTATTGAATTACATTACAAGACACTGCAATGTAATGTTAACTATAATTTTACATGTACATATTACTAAGACACTGTAATGTTACATGACAAGACACTGCAATGTAATGTTAACTATAATTTTACATGTACATATTACTAAATGATGTGTTATCATTGATGTGTAGAAATTGTGTTTTCACTTTATCAAAAAATTCAGAAAATTTTGCATTTGATATTGTATAGTCATCTGGTCCAAAATGAGATGTTTGTAAAAGTAAACACTTGTTTATTTCCAAGAATACCTTTTCAATTACACGATAATATTCGCGGATACCGCTTGAGACATTAAAATCAATGTAATCTTTGCAAAAAGACATGACAGATATTACTGAAGCGTCTTCAAGTCGAAATGGTTGTTGTATGCCAATATTTTTTAATATTTCAGGTACTGAGTACCGTTGTAAAATATAAACTGTATCGGCTTCACAAGGTGGAGAGACGTAGATAACATTTAGTCTGTCAAGAAGTACTGGATTGACCTTTGAAATGTCATTAAATGTGAAAACGTAGAGTACTTTTGAAAGGTCGAATTTCATGCCATAGAAATAATGGTCTGTAAATTCATTGTTTTGAGTTGGATCCGTTAGATAACACAAAAAAGAGTAAATGTCAGTGCCATTAGATGTCTCACTGACCTTGTCAAGCTCGTCAAAGTACACAATGGGATTGTTTACCTTGGAGTCAATGATATTTTGTAGTATTTTTCCAGGACCACTCTCAACATACACATAACCGTGTCCTAAGAAAAAGGATGAATCCTTTATTCCTCCAAGAGAAATGGTCTTCATAGGAATACCCAAGACATCTGATAAAACCTTGATTATTTTGCTCTTGGCAATACCTGCTTTACCATACAATGCTATATTATTCCTATTCGCATTTGGATTTGTAATGAGTTTACATACCACATTTATGATTTCATTTTTAACAGATTCCATTCCATAGATTTCATTGTCAAGATGAGACTGCAGATACTTTATGAACGCACGAACCCCCGTCGATTCTACGATTTTCTGAACGTTGAATTGAGAGTTCCATGGAAAGGATAAACAAGCGTCCACAAACATTTGGTTTTTATAATATTCTGAGCTATTAATATCTAGCCGTTTCATGTTATAGAAGTGCCGCATTATTACCGCCTTGTTTTCAATGGTCGTCTGAAGAGCAAGGATACGGTCCCGTAAGATGTCCTCTTGAATGCGTTTTGTTGTCTTTTTATTTGCCTCTAATATATTGATTAACCTGTCACCGGCGTGCTTTCTACATAATGTCTGTGTCGGTTCCACCGTCTCGCCACATGTTTTGCCCTTGTTTGGACCTCTTTTGTACACATATACACATTGCGCCATTAGTTATCTCTAATATATCTTAGAAATAAGTAATTGGTATCTTGGAATCTGAATTGAACGCGCTCCAGTTTAAAGAAGTTTGTTTTGTGATAATGACAAAAAAATGAATACCTTTTTTTCGGTTAATAATATTAATATGCTATTCGAATTCTTTAATAAGGTAGTATTTGGACAGAAAACGAGTTGCGTCCCGGAAAGGGTCGGATTAGTGGATAGAATGAAGGCTTTGAGACAACGTTGTGAGGACTATACATCTCATTACACACCTTACATTGTGTCTCTACACAGCAAGCAAATATTGGAGGCTATTAATTGTGTAGACGAATTAGAATCAAAACTACATTCCATGAACGTGTACTCTTGTATTTTCGAAAAATTGGCTAAAGCAATCTATAATCGATACAATCCATCGGTTGTTTACTTTTTCAATAATGAAGTTCATGTCGTGTTTTATAACTGTGATGACAATCCTGAGTTGTATGATGGAAATATTCACTTGTTGATGAGTAGCATTACAAGTTTTGCCACACGTGAATTAGACAGGTACTTGTCGTCTCAAATAGACTTTACATTTGTAGCAAAGTATACTGAATTTCCAAAAGAGTACGAAGTTCTTAACTTTCTTATATGGAGACAATTTGACTGTAGAAGAAACAATACAACACTTTTGTACAAGTGCTTACACAAGGATGAATTCTTGCAAGGAAGACTCACATTCGACAAAGTTAACCTACAAACAATGTCATCTGAGCTTGATGCATTAACGCTCAAGAACATTGAGCGTATTCTTTATGGAGTCATTTGCAAGCGTATTCACTTCGCTCCACGAAACCACATATCGAGTTTTTGCGAACCATTGTGGCAAAATTTCTCCGACAACTATCGTAGATTTATTGCTTCTACATAACTTGCGGACAACTTGCGGACAACTTGCGGACAACTTGCGGACAACTTGCGGACAACTTGCGTATTACTTGTGAATTAATTCTATTTGACTGTAGTAATGAAGATCGACGGTGTTCGATACGATCCTTACTACATTCTTGATGTTACCGTGGACGACAGTGACGAAACAATTCAAAATGCTTACCGTAAAAAAGTTAGGAAATATCATCCAGATAAGGCCAAGGACTCTGAGCAACGCAAGAAGTACACTATGTATTTTAAAATCATTGTAGAATCTTATGAATACATCAAAAAAAAACGGTCTGTGTATGCAAAAGCACCCCCTACAGTCAATATGATTTCAACAAGTGAGTGTCGAGTTGACATACCACAAGAGGTACCGCGTCCAAAGGAGCAAGAAGAGCTCGATCCCGTTGTAAAACAATTTGATGACATGGATTTTAATGTGGACGAGTTCAACCGTGTTTTTGATTACACAAAGCGTGGAACCAAAACAGAACATGGCCAGTTGATTCACAAGACTACCGATGGATTTTATGGGTATAACTCTGGGAATGTTGGTCAACTTGCCATGGTGCACAGCTACAATGGACTCATGATTTCAGGAGAATATGTTCAAGGAGAGTACGTAGAAAGTAAATGGGGAACAAACTCGGCAAAAAATCCAGAAAAAAAGGTTACCATACCTCAAGACTACACTCTAAACGACACTGTTCAGAAGATTCCTGTAAAAACCAAGTTTGAAGAATACACCCGTTCAAGACGTCTTCCTGTAAAGCCGTGTAACGGTGGTAGTAATTTATATGAACGCACCTATAACTCACTTGTCGAACAACAACTTACGGATAAAGAAATTATACTAAAGCACAAATCAAAATTCGACAAGGAAACTGTAAATCAAGCACTAGAAGGAATGCTTGAAATGTCACCAACTTTGATGAGTCATTTAAAAACTCACTATCTCCTCCAATAAGAACTTGTGTTATAAAAAATTAAAAAAATATTTAATTTTATTTTGTTAAATAGATGAGTACCAACGACTTTATAGATGAACTATTTGATTATTTCATTGACTCAGTTAATACAAATGTCCAATTGTCGGGCACTACTAGCTCAGATGCACAAAGCACTGACACATTCACTCGATTCATGGACACCATAAATGAACACGTGCCTTTGACATCTACAACATCAGATTATTCTAGAGAGATGCAAATAAATCGGCGAATTTTAGAATATGTGAACAACATCACAGAGTACCTTCAAGCACCCCAACCTCAAGTCGAAAATGAAATAATTAGAGTCAACGGCACGCCGAATGTAATTGGCTCTACAAATGAAGTCCGCTCACCAAGTGTAATTGATTACCTGGGTTCACCGAATAATTTGTTTTTGCTTGAGTTGTTTTTTGGATCTAATATAGGTGATTTGGAAGATGTCAAGGTAACTCTGACTCCAGAGCAATTTAACAAATTAGATCAACTTACAGTTGGCTCAGAATCGGCATCAGATGTGTGCAATATATGTATGGACAATTATACTGAGTCACCTTCTGCCACAATTTTACCTAAATGTAAACATATGTTCCATACAGAATGTATAAGGAATTGGCTGTGTAAAGAGAAAGTCACGTGTCCTGTATGCAGATGTGATGTAAGAGAATCACAAAATTAATTTAATTACTCAAGTCAAATGATATTGTATTCATCTGAACTTTTTGATTCGAATTGTGTAACCCTTGTACGTAAACGTCAAAAAAATAGCAGCAATACAAATATCTATATCTCTCCTTCCATTGGACTTATTTTGTACAAACCAACAGTTAGTTATGTGAATGAAAAGTATCTAGTATTTCAATACAACAAAACAGAGCATTTATCCCTATTAAGCTTATTCCGCCGTATATCTGATAATCTCAGTTCTATTGTAAAAGGTACCTTTTTTGATTTACAAAATAAACACATATACACAGTCCATTCTGAACAAGAATCTACATTCACTATACGAGTGTCCCTTCCAGGTTCAAATAAGAAATACTTTGTTGCAACTAATTGGGGGCCTTTTCGACTGCCACGAGTTGGAGCTATATACGATCGTGTCACAATAGAATTTAAAAATTATTGGGAAAAGGATGATCTTATCGGCATGAATACAGAATTAAAAAAACTCGAGTCAAACAATTAGTTCAAATAGTAGTTATAATTTACAATTTGAACTTGAGCTATTACATTTCATCGGTGTCAGGGAAATCACTTAGGTTTATTTCGCTTGAACTACTTGAATAACTTGGATCACCTCCCCTTTTTTGTCCCTTTTTTACTTGTTTTGATTTTAAAGATTTTGCACTTGCTTTTGAGACATTTCTAGACGGCTTTTTGACAGCCGGTCTCTTTGGAATACTTGGCTTTTTGACTGCTGGTTTCTTTGGAGAACTTGGCTTTTTGACAGCTGGTCTCTTTGGAATACTTGGCTTTTTGACTGCTGGTCTCTTTGGAATACTTGGCTTTTTGACTGCTGGTCTCTTTGGAGAACTTGGCTTTTTGACAGCTGGACTTGTAGGCTTTTTAGCAATTGGTTTCTTTACAGCAGGACTCGTAGGCTTTTTAGCAATTGGTTTCTTTACAGCTGGACTTGTAGGCTTTTTAGTAATTGGTTTCTTTACAGCTGGACTTGTAGGCTTTTTAGCAATTGGTTTCTTTACAGCTGGACTTGTAGGCTTTTTAGCAATTGGTTTCTTTACAGCTGGACTCGTAGGTTTCCTTGCAATTGGTTTCTTTACAGCTGGACTTGTAGGCTTTTTAGCAATTGGTTTCTTTACAGCTGGACTTTTAGGCTTTTTAGCAACCGGACTAGTTGGCTTTTTGGCAATTGGTTTCTTTACAGCTGGACTTGTAGGCTTTTTAGCAACCGGACTAGTTGGCTTTTTGGCAACTGGTTTCTTTACAGCTGGACTCGTAGGTTTCCTTGCAATTGGTTTCTTTACAGCTGGACTCGTAGGTTTTTTGGCAACTGGGCTAGTGGGCTTTTTGACACTTGGCCCAGTGGGCTTTTTAGCACCTGGACTAGTGGGCTTTTTAGCACCTGGACTAGTGGGCTTTTTAGCACCTGGACTTGTGGGCTTTTTGGCACCCGGACTTGTAGGCTTCTTTGCACCTGGACTAGTGGGCTTTTTGGCACCCGGACTAGTGGGCTTTTTGGCACCTGGACTAGTGGGCTTTTTGGCACCCTGACTTGTGGGCTTCTTTGCACCTGGACTAGTGGGCTTTTTGGCACCTGGACTAGTGGGCTTTTTTGCACCCGGACTAGTTGGCTTTTTAGCACCTGGACTAGTGGGCTTCTTGGCACCAGGTTTGTCAGTTGGCTTTTTAGCATTTGGACTAGTGGGCTTCTTGGCACCAGGTTTGTCGCTTTGTTTCTTGGATCCTGATTTATCTTTTGTACCCTTTTCACCGGTTTTGTCGCCTTGATTCTTGGATCCTGATTTATCTTTTGTACCCTTTGCACCGGTTTTGTCACCTTGTTTCTTTGATCCTGATTTATCTTTTGTACCCTTTGCACCGGTTTTGTCACCTTGTTTAATGGCTCCTGATTTATCTTTTGTACCCTTTGCACCGGTTTTGTCGCCTTGTTTCTTGGCTCCAGATTTATCTTTTGCACTCTTTGAACCGGGTTTGTCATTTGGTTTCCCTTTACTTTTTTTTTGTTTATCCAAAGTTTTGCCTAATTGTGTGCTTGTTTGTGTATCTGATTGTGTACTCGTTTGTGTACTAGTTTGTGTATCTGATTGTCTGGATGTTAAGGCAACTGTAGCAGCCGTTGCTGTTGCTGCTGTGGCCAGTATGTCAGTTGGTGTAGTGGTACTTTGTTGCTGTGTTGAGCTTGGCATTGTTGATATCGAAGTTTCAGTTGGAATTGTTGGCTGCGGAGCATTAGAAATTGTAGGCATACTTGAAGACATCTGTTCAGTTGAAAAGGATGGGGATAATGCACTAGTGAGTGTTGGAGACACCAAAGGGACCGCAGATGGCACCGAGGGAACCAAAGACTCTGGAGATGACGCTATAGAAGGTGATACTATAGAGGGTGTACCAGAAGGTGCTACAAATGCCTGTGACACTGCAGGTGGTGTCATAGATGGTGTAGTAGATGGTGTTACGGATGGTGCCAAAGACGGTGTTGCAGATGGTGTTACGGATGGTGCCAGGGACGGTGTTGCAGACGGTGTTGCAGACGGTGTTGCAGACGGTGTTGCAGACGGTGTTGCAGACGGTGTTACAGATGGTGTTACAGACGGTGTTGCAGACGGTGTTACAGATGGTGTTACAGATGGTGTTGATGGTGTTGTAGACGGTATTACAGATGGTGTTGTAGATGTTGTTGTGGATGACACTTCAGACGGTGTTGTTACAGATGGTGCCAGGGACGGTGTTGCAGATGGTGTTGTTGGAGATGGTGTTGCAGACGGTGTTACAGATGGTGTTACAGATGGTGTTGATGGTGTTGTAGACGGTATTACAGATGG
>RFTN01000160.1 GCA_009923445.1 bacterium | reverse complement strand
CGCCGAGCAACTCGGCCGCAAGTGCTACGGCATGGAGATCAGCCCGCAGTATTGCGACGTGATCGTGAAGCGGTGGGAGACGCTGACGGGCAAGAAGGCAGAACTGGAGGTATCCAATGGGCAAGCGAGGCCCGCGCAAAGAGCCGACGATCCTGAAGATCGCCAAGGGCAACCCCGGCAAAAGGCCGCTGAACAAAAGCGAGCCAAAGCCGCCAAGCGATGACATCACGCCGCCCGAGTGGGTGACGGGCGTTGCCCGCGAGAAGTGGGACAACGTCGTGCCGAAACTGCTCGGCATGGGCGTTATGACCAACGCGGACGTAGACACGATTGCCCGCTACTGCACGATGCACGAGCAGTTCGTGAAGTACCTCGACCAGTGCCGTCGCGGGCTTGACGTGCTCGTTATCCGTGACGATGCGGGTAAGGTGAAATACATGCAATCGACGCCCGCCGCCACGATGCTGTCGAAGCTGGCCGCGTCGATGCTGCGGATCGAACAGGAGTTTGGGCTGACGCCATCGGCTAGGAGCGGATTGAGTGCCGCGAAAGAACAGCCAACCGACGAACTGGCAGATTTCTTCGCCCGCCATCAAAGCGGCTGAGAAGGCTGGCGTCATACCAGAGATTGACGATGGGCGAGCCGCTCAGGTTTTTGACTTCTTTGAGAGCCTCTTGCGCCACAGCAAGGGGCAGGCGGCTGGCAAGCCATTCACTCTGATGCCGTGGCAGAAGAACGTGCTCGGCAACATCTTCGGCCGGGTGAAGCCAGACAAGACTCGGCAGGCTCGGGTTGGCTACATCGAATTGCCAAAAAAGCAGGGCAAAAGTACGACCCTCGCCGGCATCGCCCTGTATGGACTTGTCGCCGATGGCGAGCAAGGTGCCGAAATCTACGGTGCCGCTGCCGACCGTGAGCAGGCTGGCATTATCTACCGCGAGGCTGCGTCGATGGTTCGATCGTCGCCAGCACTGTCTCGCCGCCTCGAGGTGATCGACTCGCGGAAGACGATAATCGACAGGCGAACGAACTCGTTCTACCGGGTGCTTTCGGCCGATGCGTTCCGGGCCGAGGGACTGAACATCCACATGCTCCTCTTCGACGAACTGCACGCTCAGCGAGATCGCCGACTGTGGGATGCTCTTCGATACGGCGGAGCTGCTCGACGTCAGCCGCTGATTCTGTCAATCACGACTGCC
>RFTN01000159.1 GCA_009923445.1 bacterium | reverse complement strand
TGGTGTGGGCAAGTGCTCGATGCTTGGGCTGGTGTGGGCAAGTGCTCGATGCTTGGGCTGGTGTGGGTAAATGCTCGTGGTGTAGGTAGGTGTGGGTGTGCTGGGGGGCAAGACCCTACGGGTCTGGGTCAGGCAAATCTACTGGCTGACCTATGGGTCTGATGTAATTAAAGTTTGGTATCAGGTACCTGTCAGTTTCCATTTCACACACAGGGCCACTACAGCCACACATGTATATCTTAAATGTAATCTATCTATATGAACACGCGACTGGGCGACTGGGCAGCGACACATGTATGCAGGAATGCAGCACCCTCATTAGCAATAGATAGATAGATTACATTTAAGGCCAGCGGGCAATAGATATTACATCCTGTGCTCACACCACACGGTCCCCAACCCTTAGTAGTGCAGTGCAGTCAGCATCGTACTTAACATTAGTAGTCCTTGTAGCTCACACACACACAGTCCCCAACACTTAGTAGTGCAGTCAGCATCCTACTACATTAGTGGCCAGTTCCAACTGATCAATCCTGAGTCACATATGTGCTCACATGCACACAGGCCCCTCCTTAGTGGTCAGCTCCAGGTAACATCTGTGCTCCCACAGCCAGTCCCAGTTTCAATCAATTGCCAGGCAACTTGTATAGTCAGTGCCTAGCTGGCAATGTCTCAGTTCTATTGTCCCCACTTAGTCAGGCAACCTCCCATTTGCTATTGGTACACTTCACTTTGCTTTGGTACATCCCAGTCAGTCAGTCAGTTTGTGACTTCCCAGCCACAACCAAATTGGGCTTTAGCCCCCTACAGACAGCCAGGTTGCAGTCCACCCCAAGTCAGCCTGTCACTCCCACCCATAGTCACGTCATCAGTCCACCCCATTTTTCTACATTGGCCTGTCATTGCAGGCACGTGTCAGAAGTCCACCCCATGTCAGCCTGTCACTCCCACCCCAAGTCACGTACTCTTCAGGTGTAGAATTTGGCCAGCTGGCCAGTTGGTGACCAGTTGAAATTTCAGCCTGATATGTCCCGGGCTTCTTGGGTGGGTCCCCAGCACAGCCAGGTTGCACACTACCCCAAGTCAGCCTGTGATTGCAGACTCCACCCCCAGGTCAGCCTGTGAGACACCCAGTGATTACCAGCAAGACTGAAATCCAGTCCATTTCCGTGCCCAAAATTGCCTTAACACTCCTTTCAGCCT
>RFTN01000158.1 GCA_009923445.1 bacterium | reverse complement strand
CCGGGCGACCTGGTGCTTTACTCTCCATCGTTAGGTTCCTCCAAATCAAAATTAGCTTTTAACAACTCCTCTGGCTTATCAGTTATAAAGCTAGAGAGCTTATTTAGCTTCCTGGGGCTTTTAAAGACTCTATACCCGATCTCTTCTGCGCCGTTGTTCCTAAGGTAAGCCTCACTTTTGATGTATGGCTCTTCGGCTAATTCCCTTAAATCATACAACACCGGACCTTTCGATTCTTCTACCTGCTGAATGACTTCCTGAAGCTTTTCAACGACTGGATCCACAGGTCCAGCAGATTGTGGCTCGAATTGGCTAGGCATCTCCTCCACGGTATACAGTCCGCCTAATTCCTGGATGAAAGCCTCTCTGATAGCTAGGGATAGGGCGCACTTCCGGAGCATCACGCTAGGCATCTGTTTCCAGATCGGTGACGGCTTGCCGTACTCTGACATGTAAGCGACACCGACAGCAGGAAACTTCCTATCCTTCCTATGCACTTTGGCCGTAGCGGAGACTAAATTTTTGCCGTCTCGCTCAAATTCTACCTCGATACCATCAAAGGCAGGATGCGAATTCGCAATGCGTAGGAATCCGTTAATGCCTGTCATTATCTGCAGTCTGCCGCCAGCTTTTATCGCCCATACTTCCTTAGTTACTGGATTTAATCCGGTTGCCTTGCAAGTTTCAGCAAAAAGATTGAATTCACCATCATTTAAGTCCGGAGCAATCGTTTTGCGTAGTGCTTCCAGCATCTGTAATGCTTTGTTCTCTAATTTTTTAACTATGTCGTTCATCTTTTCTTAACTCCTATTTTTAGTAGGTTAACCTCTCAAAACTATATGCCTTGCGCATCTGTTCCTTGACGTTAACTCTTTTTACGTTAATTTCCCGACCATCCAGCAAAATGCCAGTGCTAGCCGTACCCAACAACAACTTAATCTGGTTTTCTAATCCCTTCCTCTGGTCTTCATACGCCGAAAGTTTTGCTCGCAAATCCTTCTCCAATCCATGAATCGTCTTCAACCGATTGATCGCTATGAGCGCTGATTCGTTCTTTTCACCTTCCAGTGTTAAAACTTCTCCCTCATGGCGTGGCATGGCGCGTGAGAGCAGCTGATGATCGCTAGGCCGTGGATCTGGTGGTATGTCTTTAATGACCTTCTCCATGAATCCTTGAGCACGTTCTAGGATTAGGTCGAATAGCTCGG
>RFTN01000157.1 GCA_009923445.1 bacterium | reverse complement strand
ATTAGAAGGTAAATCACCTCAACAGATATTTAAAGAAGGAAAAGGATGTTCTCAAATGAGTGCATTGTTAGGCAGTATTGCCCCTAAACCAATGGTCAGGAGACCATATCCTAATATTTCACAAGTACATAGTGTAAAAACTGCACAAACTTTTATAAAAGCAATGTTACTATTAGCAAAGGAAGCCGAACAACTTATTAAAGAAATTATTCCAACTCAATATGAAAAGCAAGTTGAATTATTTAAAGACGTGCCTGAAAAATGGAGGTTTGCAAATTTATTTACAAGTTCAATTTCAAATTATAATATTTCAGCACCTTTTCATAGGGATACAGGAAATATAGTTGGAGCAGTAAACGTGATAATTTGCAAAAAACATAATTCAAAAGGCGGTGATTTACATATACCTGATTACGGGGCAACAATAGGGCAAAAGGATAACTCAATATTAGTTTACCCAGCGTGGAGAAACGTTCATGGTGTTACCCCTATAATACCAACACATGAAGGGGGTTACCGTAATTCACTTGTATTTTATCCATTAAAAGCCTTTGTTGGTTTATAATAACCTCGTAAAAACCTCGTAAAATGAGAGAAGGAAGAAATGGAGGAAAATTAAAAAATGGTGGAAATAATGGAGGCGGTCGCCCAAAGAAACTCCCTCCTATTGACATTCTAATGGCTGAAGTATTAGGTGAGGAAAAAGACGGCATCACGGCAGCACAAGCCATTTTAAATATGTTAAGAGGCAAGGCAGCCAAAGGTGATATCAGAGCAGCACAATTACTATATGTTTGAAGAAAGAAGGTTGAACCCTTTTAACCCTTTGTCTTATTTGACTCTTACAATAGCTTTTTTTTTAGGAATCATTTTATATGGAATAATTGGTTTTTGGAATGAGGTTGATTTAAATAATCCTTTTAAATGGAAATAAAAGTCAATGAGAAATATGAGCCACTTTGGAAACCAAACACCCGTTATTTCCTTATGACTGGTGGACGTGGTTCGGCTAAATCATTTACCGTCGCACTTTGGGTTTGTAATATGTTATTATTTTACAAAAATTGGACAATCCTTTACACACGTTACACGTTATCATCAGCCAATATTTCGGTGATACCAGAGTTTAGGGAGAAATTGGATTTGCTCGGTGTGGCAGATGAATTTGACATTACCAACAATTACATATCACACAAGGCTACAAAGTCAAGTGTTATCTTTTCA
>RFTN01000156.1 GCA_009923445.1 bacterium | reverse complement strand
TCCAAAATAGGAGATTCATGAGTGGGCAGAGGCCCTTGTGGTTGACCGGGGCCTCACAGTGGGAAGCTAGGAGGAGGTGGCTACCCCACTGACAGTGAAGGAGGCACTCTCAGGGCCACAGAAGCATCTGTGGAAGCCCTCCATGGAGGAGGAGTCCCAGGCCATGGTGGACTCAGGGGTATGGGACCCACAGCCTGTGGAACTACCCCCAGGAAAGAACGTGGTGGATACCAAATGGGTATTCAGGGTCAAGAGGGACCAGGATGGAAGAATCAGCAGGTACAAGTCAAGGCTTGTAGCTAGGGGGTTCACTCAGGAAAAGGGGATTGACTACACTGAGACTTTCAGCTGTGTGGCCAAGTGGGGTACAGTGAGGCTGTTCATGGCTGTGGCACCAGTCAAGGGGTGGCTCATTGAGGTGGTAGATGTGGACACTGCCTTCCTCAATGCACCTCTGGAGGAAGAGGTGTATCTCAAGCCACCAGAGGGGCTCAACATGCCCAAGGGGAAGGTCCTTAGGCTGAGAAGAGCTCTCTATGGTCTCAAGCAGGCTCCCAGGACTTGGGAAAAGCAACTGGGAGAGTTCCTGGAGTCCAAGGGCTTCAAAAGAAGCAGTACAGACCGAGCTCTGTACTACAGGTTCGAGAAGGAAGACTTCATCTTCATCCCCATTTATGTGGATGACCTGCTGCTAGTGTCCAACAGGGACGTTCAGATCCAGCAGGTGAAGAAGGAACTGGAGGAGCAATTCACGCTCAAGATCATGGGGGAGGTCAACTCCTATCTTGGGGTAAAGATCAGCAGGGATTGGAAGAACAAGAACATTGCTTTAAGCCTGCCACAGCACACCTCAGAGCTAGAGAAGAGGTTTGAGGGTTACCTCAAGGACAAGAAGACCAGCAAGGTCTTGGGGTCACCTATGATCCCAGAAATGATGAAGGAGCTGAAGCTCCCAGAGGGGGAGTGGAAGCCAGAGGACAGGGAACAGGTGGACAGGTATGAGTATATGAGGATGCTGGGCAGCCTCATGTTTGCAGCTCTGACCTGCCGCCCAGACCTGGCCTACTCAGTGAGCCTCTTGTCCCAAGCAGGCCAAGACCCCAGGCACATTCATATGCAGGCTCTCATCAGGGTCCTGCAGTACCTGGTGGACAACAAAGACCTTCAGCTGGTCTACAGAGGTGCAACAGGGAGCATCCAACCCTGCATCTTCACAGACTCTGACTGGGGC
>RFTN01000155.1 GCA_009923445.1 bacterium | reverse complement strand
TTATTTATTTGTTCTTCCACCAGTCTTGAGGCAATTCTTCTACTACGACTTCACCACCATCATGCTCAAAATAATTTATAGCCGCACGAAACCACTCCTCCTCTGATACTTCACGACTTGGGACTAAATCGATCTGGTTCTCGACTTCCGAGTACTCGACTGGTATGTCAAGGTAATAGTCTAAAAAATGACCTAGCTGATCATAGGCGATCATGTCCTCAGCGAACTTGATGAATTCTGGTTTAGTCATATAGTGATCTGCAAAATGACTGGTTCGATTGCGCTTGATTGATATTTTATAATTTGTCATCTTATTTGCTCCTAAATGGCCCAAGGGCCGGTTATTAATCTCTAATTACTACTATCTTCACACTTAAATCTTTTTTGGCTAATTCGGTCACTAGGTCGTTAGCGAATTGCTCTGCCTTAGACTGTTGAGCTACTGGGGCTTGCACTGGCTCCTCAAAGCAACCCAACGTTATAACGGTCGCTAAGCCACCGACCAAAACAACAAAAGTTACGTTTAGAGCGCATAACAAAGTTAACATTGCTAATTCAGAGCACTTGTCGCCAAATGATAAGCTGTCCCAGTAAGGAATGATTTTTTTGAATAGTTTGTTCATCTTGTTGCTCCTATCTATACGCCGAATCATATCGACTATTCATCATGTATTGTATTATGCACACTGATATTGACAGTGTCAAGATATTTTTATAAAAAGATTAAAAATATTTTTAATAGATGGATTGACAGTCGATGGGGTTGTCTACTGTACCCTGTAACATATGGTACATAGCGCAAGACGGAATAATACACCTACTACCATCTGCTTGAGGCGCAATGTGGATGGGTATCTACATTCTCAGCCTAGGCCGGTGTTGAGCCTATACCGAGCGTGCCGGATGAGGCTGAAGATGAGCCAAGTGCAGTTTGGGAAACTGCTAGGTATCTCTGATCGGGCTGTGATGTACCGTGAACGCGTCAAGAGAATGTACCATGCGCATGAGCTACTGGCGCTCAAAGACGCATGCAAGCTGACCGACAAGGCGTTTGTTGAACTACTACGTATATCAGCCTAACTATCTGATATCATTACACAATACACCATAGCGCTACCACCAGGACTACTTACTTGTACCCTTTTACTGCACGAGTTTAATAATTCTCAGGCAGAATAAGGCTAGCAATATCAGCTAGTTAGCCCCACCCCTCCCCTGTGCCTGTGGCCTAAATTGACCGAT
>RFTN01000154.1 GCA_009923445.1 bacterium | reverse complement strand
TAAAGAAGGTGTGCACCTTCAAGAAGTTGTTCTTTGGCTTTATCGCCGGTTATGATTATTTTCTTCATTGTTTATCCTCAAATTGTTCTTTTACAATTCCATTTCCGATAACCTTGCGGTCAACATCTTCTGGTAACAAGCTACTGTGGTAAGCCGTTTTGACTAGATAAGTAACATCTGGGTAATTCTTTACAATCTCTTTAGGTAGTACATCATGTACGTCAACAAGCTTCACTTTTGCATTGACTTTTTCTATGTACTGTGGTGCCCTCCAAGAAACAAAGATGTTAAACTTATCACGCATGTCAATCTGCTTCCAAGGCAAGTAGCGAACATTGTATTCTTTTGGTTCTACGGTAGTGTCGTAGGTTACATTGTCTACCTCACCGTAAACAGTTACGTTATACCCAAGCTTAGATAACTCACGACTTAAGTAAATGACTGCTTCTTCTGATCCACCCATACCCTTATCGAGCGTGTGCGGACCCCATTCTTCGTAACCTTGACCACAAAATATAACAATAGATTTGTCGTCCCATTCTACAGGTCGCTTGACTTTGTAGCGTAGTGGTCGTACTCGTTCGTCATAGCGAATAGCGTCACAGAGTGATTCATAGAGGCTTTCATCGTTATGGAAGAACTTACGGATTTTTGGTAACAGGTTAATGAATGTTTCAGCGTCAGCCTGATCATAGAAGTCAGGTAGTACATCTTGTACTTCTGCGAGGTTTTCAATCTTGCGTATCTGTGCTAGTGCCTGATTGAACCGTGGTGATAAGCACACTCAGACAATAATCCAAGCGTTCTGTAAACATCTTCAATCGAGCCGCCAACCTGTAGGTAATCTGTAAGAAGTTCGCCAGCGTGTTCGTAGTCCTGTGCGGTAAAGTAAGACATACCCAAGTAGTGTAGGTAGCGTGGATCTTTTGTCTCTGCGTAAGCTTCTTCTAAGATAGCGTGGTTTCGTTCGTAAGAGTGTTTAGCGTCTTCGATAGTAGCATTGTGCTTAACTTCGAAGTCTACCTTGTGAGTAACAACCTTTTCATCAGAGATACAGGTTTCGTGTACCCAACCCCTCCATGAGTAGCCCCTACCAAGTCGTACAAGTCGTTCACGCCAGTGACGGGTGATACAGTTACCTTGTGCGTCCTGCATGTAGTTATATGGCATAAAGATAGCGTCAATATTGTTAGCGTCTGCAATCTCTACGAGTTGTGGAATAGCACGGAAGTCAAAACTATCATCGGCGTCAAGCCAGA
>RFTN01000153.1 GCA_009923445.1 bacterium | reverse complement strand
AGTACTGCTATTACTCCGCGCAAGAACATATTAGGTTCGCGCTCGACCTGAATTTGTTTTTTACTGCTTTTGCGTTTTTTCTTTTTTGCCATTATTTTTAGTATATCACTCTGTTTATGTTTATCAGATACGTACACTATATCACAATTGTGTAAATTTTACAACTACTAGTCTATGCGGGCGTCTTGGCCAAGCAGCTGCTGGCGCATTGCTGCAAAACGGTCTTGTTGGTCACGAGCAATTTGTTCTGGTGACTTTTCGGGCCGTTGGGGCTGGTCAGCAGCCTGGTTATTGCCACCACTTTGGGCTCCGTTAGCGCTACGCGGTGCATGATTGTCGTTATTTTGGCGTTCGTTTTTGCCGCCAATAATGTTTATAACAGGTATAACAATTGGGCTGCGCTGCGTTTGCTCGTACAAAAAGTGCGTAATGTGATCTTTAAGTTCTGCCTTAAAGCGGTCTAAGTCGATGCGCTTAAAGCGCTGCCCTACCGCACGGCGAAGTTCGGTCCTAAATAGGTTCATAAGCTCTTCGTTGTCACGCATGTATATAAAGCCGCGGCTAATAATGTCAGGGCTGGTTAATAACTGGCCTGTCTTTTTATCGACAGTTAAAATAACGGCTACTAGGCCTTCTTCGGCTAGCACAAGGCGATCTTTTACCACAATGTTACTTACCTCGGCGCCGGCCTGGTCTACAAGTACCGTACCGTGTGGCACTTCGCCGACCATGTCCATTTTATCTTTGCTAAAGCTAAGTACTTGGCCGTTGTCGGCGTTAATAGTATTACCGCGCGGAATTCCCTCTTCGACAGCAATTTCTATGTGTTGACGCTTACTGGTAAAGTCGCCGTAAATTGGCACAAAGAACTTAGGACGCGTCATTTTAATAATGTCGCGGTATTCTTCGATGCTGGCATGACCAGATACGTGCAGCGGACCACAACCATCAATTTCGCGGGTTTCGTGCCTAAAAACGTGCACACCCTTACGGAATAGTTCGTCAACCATTGCGCGAATGAGCGCATCGTTACCGCTGTATGGTATTGGTGTGCTGGATAAAATAACACTATCTTGCGCCTTAAGTTTGACGTGCTTGTGCTCGCCCGCGCTCATGCGCATTAGGGCGCTGTTAGGTTCACCCTGTGAACCGGTACATACAACGACAACATCTTGGTCTTTCATGTTGGCCACGCTGCCAATCGGCACAAATGTACCTTTAGGCACCTTAACAAAACCATTGCGTACAGCCATTTCGAGC
>RFTN01000152.1 GCA_009923445.1 bacterium | reverse complement strand
AAAAAATGTATGTAAACGATATTGATTTCTTCTGCTTCTGTGTGTCTCTACATAAAAAATACATTATTTTTTCTACAGTTGTAATATGAAGCTTGTTATTGGAATTGGAATAATTTTAGTATGTTGCTTAATTTGCCTAATTATACAATCACGTTGTAAAGTTTTGTGCATTTATGCATACTACCAAAAGGACCCAAGCTATAAAGAAAACTTGGAATACTTTTTAAAGTACGGAACAGGAATAAGTTACATAGATTATTACATTGTTGTCAATGGTGAAACTGACGTCCAGTTTCCTAGTCACGTAAATGTTATTTACAGAGAAAATAAAGGGTTCGATTTTGGAGCATACTCAGAGTGTCTAGATCTTATCAAAAAACCTTACAATTACTATGTATTTATGAATGCCAGTGTACGAGGACCTTATCCAAAAAATATTGATTGGTTTAAACGTTTCAAAGAACTGTTTACGCCTAACACCAAACTTGTTGGGACAACCATTAATATACATACTAATTATTGTGATTCAAATCAGCAATTATTCAAGCACAATGGACCTTATACACACATTCAAAGTATGTTTTTTGCCATGGATAAACAATGTTTCGAGTTCCTGAAACATAAGCGGTTTTTTGAATCCTGTAACCAATATCTTACAAAAAATGACATTATCAGTAACAAAGAAATAATGATGAGCCAGCTTGTTTTAAATAATGGATGGAATATAAATTGTATTCTCAAGGGATACCGTGATAAGGATTACCGCACTGTTCAAACGAATTTTAATACATCTTCCGAAAAACATTATGGAGACCCCTATTATGTCGGAAATTACTTTGGTAATACTATTCAACCAGAACAAGTCGTCTTTTTCAAAACAAATAGAATGTAACTATATCTTATATATTTCTATAATCTTGCTTACAGCATCTTCTGGTGTGTCTTCACAGGATAGTACACACAATCGCTTCGTACACGTAATACACAATCAATTTTACATTGCAATTACCATCCAGCCAGCTTTTCAGCAGCCTTACCCTAATAAACATTACACATTACGTAATGGTAGATATTACACAAAAAGTAATTGTACACAATATCTATAACGTAATGGTACACATTACATAATAGTACACAGTACACAGTACACCCCAATTAATTTACTGCAACTAGTATTACTTGATGAACAACTTAATTAACAAGCCAAGGTTTGGATATTTACACAACGATACCAAGGTGTACATTGTGACAAAGCGAGGTA
>RFTN01000151.1 GCA_009923445.1 bacterium | reverse complement strand
TTTTGGTTACAATTCTTGTTCTAGTTCCTGTACGAGTAGGATTTATACCATCACAAGTAGCTTCACATTGTCCCCATGGATCAATATTCCAAGCACAATCAACAGGGCAATTTGTTTTTGTACATGATTCTGAACTTGAAGGTTGTACTGCACATGTCCCACCATTTGTAGCTTCTCTTGTTTTGGTTACAATTCTTGTTCTAGTTCCTGTACGAGTAGGATTTATACCATCACAAATAGCTTCACATTGTCCCCATGGATCAGTATTCCAAGCACAATTAACAGGACAATTTATTTTTATACATGGTACTTGATTTGAAGAAGGCTGTACGACACATGTCCCACCGTTTGCAGCTTCTCTTGTTCTACTAAAAGTTCTTGTTATAGTTCCTGCACGAGTAGGATTTATACCATCACAAGTAGCTTCACATGGACTCCAATCATTTGGTCCCCATACACAATTAACAGGACATGGTAATATACATGATTCTGAGTTTGAAGAAGGTTGTTCTGCACATGTACCACCGTTTGCAGCTTCTGTTGTTCTTCTAAAAGTTCTTGTTCTAGTTCCTGTACGAGTAGGATTTATACCATCACAAGTTGTAGCACTTGAACAAGGACTCCATTCATTTGGTCCCCAGACACAATTTATTGGAGGGCTTATTCTAATAATAACTATACCAGAACCACCTTTTCCACCATTTCCATTTTGCCAACAGCCTCCACCACCACCACCACCTGTATTTGCAGTTCCTGCTAGTCCATTCCTGTTAGAACTATATTGACCTCCAGTACCTCCTCCATGTATTCCCGTTCTTCCACTAAAACCACTACCACCACCACCACCATACCAAGTAGAGTTTCCAGATACTGAACTATTCTGACCAGTACCACCATCACCATATTCACTAGGATTTCCTAAAGCTCCATAGCCTCCTTGTGTTCCCTTAATTCCACCATTACCACCAGTTGAATTACCTGCTGTTAGTGGTGGGTTTGGTGCTTTATAATTAGCATATTTATTACTAATATTTGAACCAGAACTTCCACCACCTCCTCCTGCAGCATATAATGGTACAAATCCTGTAACACTTGATGTTATTGAAGATGTACCACCACTATTACCTGCACTATAAGACGTGTAACTAGTATAAACACCACCATTTCCACCATCACCAACAGTTATTGTATATGTCCCTGCATTTAATGCGACATTTAATATTTCAGTTACATCACCGCCTCCACCACCACCACCATCATAAGAACCACCACCACCACCACCACCT
>RFTN01000016.1 GCA_009923445.1 bacterium | reverse complement strand
TTTTAACCTCAGGAATAATGGCACTGGCCATATTATCTGTTGCTGAGCTACACAAATACATAGCACGGTCAATGCTCGCCAGTAGCAAAAACTAGGTCAATACTGTTTCCGTGTTAGACTAACTTGTTTTCTTCGGTGTTCAGCTGATTTTGGTACGTTACCATTTTTAAGGTGACGTAATTAATTAGAGCGCACAAGCCCATAACTATTGAAGACCACTTTTACTAAATCACAATGTGTACTTGCTAAACATAACCAACACGATGCGCTTATGGTTTGGATTTGTCACCCCGAGTGCTATGGTGCACCTATAAATTAACAATTAGCATTATACGTTATTGCTATCTGGTCAATTACGGCTGGAATGCTACAAATTGCAGCAGGTTTTGAAGGCAAAAACAACTGGTGGTTGGTCATTTCTGGTGTTATATACACTTGGTTTGGCTTTTACATTTTTGCTCGCCCTGCAGGTGGTGCACTAACACTTGTTTGGATTATTGGTCTAAGTAATATCATTAGTGGTATTTTACTCGTAATTACTGCGTTCGAAGCAAACAGCGCAAGTAAAATACTCACAGCTAAAAAAGCGCAGCTTCGACATATAGCCGCCCAATTTTGGCGGCTATTTGCTATACTAACTATAAACAAGGAGTTAATTAATGATATCTTCGAACCCAGTATTTTCTAAAGAAAATGTTGAGCGCGTTTCGCATAACACAAGCTCTACTGACGTTATGACAGTCGACGGCTCGCTCACCAAAACAGCCTTTTTGTTAGCGCTGGTAGTTGGTTTTGGTGCGTACACCTGGAACATTGTTAGCGCTAACCCAGCACGTGCCATGAGCCTTGTTCTTTGGGCAATGTTAATCGGCTTTATTACAACCATAATTATTATTTTCAAAAAGCCATCACCGGTTCTTGCAAGCGTTTATGCAATTTCTCAGGGAGTTGTTATGGGTGGTATATCTTTTTTGTTTAATGACACCTACCAAGGAATAGTATTGCAGGCCATAACAATAACGGTCGCTATTACACTTGCCATGTTAGTGCTATATAAAACTGGCATAGTTAAAGTAACCGAAAAGTTTAAATCGGCAGTAATAATCGCCACTGTAGGCGTGCTATTCTTTTACATACTTACGTGGATTATTGGCTTGTTTAGTCCTAGCTTTTATTCTTTTATATCTGTTGGTACAAGCGGCGTAATAATTGCGCTCGTTATAGTACTTATTGCAGCTTTAAATTTACTGCTAGACTTTGACTTTATAACGCAGGGTACAAAAAAAGAGCTCTCTAAAGACTTTGAATGGTTTGCCGCTTTTGGTCTTATGGTAACGTTAATCTGGTTATATATTTCGATACTACGCCTTCTATTTGCCTCTAGAAACTAGTAGCTACCTAGGTTTTACTGTGTTACGATACCCTAAAATAAGGAGTACATATGGTTCGCTTACTCGCTAGAACAGCACTCACTCTAGTCGCTAACGCCGTTGGCTTATTGGTTGCATCATTCGTGGTAAAAGGCTTTAGTGTAAACGGTTTTTCATTTGTAGTCGCGGTACTTTTTTTTAGTGCCTCAACCATAGTTTTAGGGCCACTCATAATTAAAATTACCATGCAAAATGCCAATTATTTAATGGGCGGCATTGCACTTGTAACCACGTTTGTAGGGCTACTGCTTACTACTGTATTTACAGATGGCCTTAGCATTAACGGTATCAGCGCATGGCTTGCATCGACCTTTATAGTGTGGGTATTTTCGGTTCTTGCAAATGTTTTACTACCGCTAGTTTTGTTTAAAAAAATACTCTCAGAGACAAAAAACTAGTATAGCTGAATCAATTCTTGTAGGGTTGTTAATTTGTTTATTATCTATAGCATTGCCAGCCGGTAGCACAAAAGCTCTTCAGTATGTCTACTGGCTATTTTTTTAGTAACTGACTCATAATTCCTGCTGCAACCATGACTAAAACAACCAAAAGTATAACAAACAATACTTGCAAAAACGCCCGCCAATTATTGTGCACGGGCTACCTCCTCGATCTGCTTAAGAGTTGTAATGTACGCTATTGCCTGGTCGTAAAAACCCAGTACTTTTACAGATCCAATTAACACATACAGTTCATCGACATTTTTTGCATCAAAAGTTGTTTCGAGATTTTTAAGGCGCTGTTCTATAACACTAAACAACCACGCAGAATCTTGTGTGCTCACAGCCGCAGAGGCTTGTTCTACAACCGCTTTTGTTGGTTCAAGCGAGCGAGCTGAGTTTTCTCGTTTAATTAAATGGCCACGTTTTACTAAGTTGTTAATATGTAGCGCAACGGTCGCAACCGACGTATAGCCAACGCCGTTCATTATCTCGCGGTAGCTTGGGCTGTAGCCATGTTCGGCTATAAATGACTCAATATATTCTAAAAGCAATTTTTGTTTTTTAGTAGGGCGCACAGCTGGCATTATCTTCGTACCCTCCGTTTTAATACTTTTGGCTTAGAGTAGCGCTCCGGAAAAACCCAGTACTTGTACCACAAAAAATTCCAAACTGTAAAAAACCCACTCGAAATAAACTGACCAATATATGGTGTTATGCCAACGCCTTCTAGGGCCCATATAATACCGTAGTTTAGCCCAAAATTGACTAGCGTAATAACAATGTAGCGCGACGTCGCCTCGCCCATATGGCCTTTAGCGTGGGGGTTTTTAAATACCCAGTATCGCTGCAATATAAAGTTAACGGTCCAGCCTATAAGGTTAGACACCATAACGGCTGCAAATAAATTCCAGCCAAGACCCTTATCAAAAGCAAAAAACGCAGCGTAACCAACCCAAAAATAGGCCCCGCCAGCTATCATATACTCGACTATCTGTACTAACAGCGTTCGTAGTTTTTTGGTTATTCTCATGCTTATATACATAGTAACAGGTATGCTGCACAGCAACCATTACTTGTAGTGGCCCATTAACAATTTAGGCCCCTAACAGGTATACTAGCTATATACATTATAAGGTCGTTGGTGTCGTAGGCAATGCTGCGCATTTGCCTAAAGTGCCCAAAACTAAAGTATTTGCCACATTTTCGCAGGCAATTGAGGCACTTAAAAAAGTTGGTATACACAGTATTGTGCAGTCAGAACTCTACGCCGAGCAAACTAAAAATGAAGAGCTAAGCAGCTACGCACAAGATAACCACATGGGCTATAAGTTTGTGCCTGGCAACAGTGATGTATTTGTTGGCAAAATAGATGTTGAGCTGCTACAAAACATACCTGTTGTGTCGGTACATAGCACCGCCCTTGTTGGCTGGGGGCGTGTTGCTAAACGACTTTTTGATATAGTTATAAGCATGCTGCTTTTAGTGGTGCTAAGCCCGTTATTTTTACTTATTGCGCTGTATTTATACCTGTTTGATCACGGCGACGTTATATTTAAACAATCACGTCTTACCCGCTTTAATACTTCGTTTAACATTTACAAATTCCGCACTATTAAACACACCTACAATAACATGCTACCCGAAGAAGGTTTTGCCAAAATGGGCAAACCACAGTTAGCCAAAAAATATCGTGAAAATGGAGACTTTTTGCCGCGCGACCCACGCTTTGGACACTTTGGAAGCTTTTTGCGTAAAACCAGCCTCGACGAACTACCGCAGTTACTTAACATACTAAAGGGCGATATTAGCCTTGTTGGCCCGCGCGCACTCGTGCACCGCGAGCTAGACAACTATGCATATAAAAATTTAATCTTAAGTGTTAAGTCGGGCTTAACTGGCCTGGCTCAAATATCTGGCCGTAAAGATATACAGTTCGAAGAGCGCCGTCGTTTAGATTTGTACTATGTGCAAAACTGGAGTTTTTGGCTAGACATTACAATTATAGCCAAAACCGCAGTACAAGTTGTGGGCCGTGTTTTTAACGGCAAGGCAGATTAACTCATGATCAATTCGTTTAGCAAGCCAGCCGGTGCATTACGTGTGGCAATTGTACACGACTGGATGCTACTAGGCGGCGCCGAAATGGTCGTAGCCGAGCTACTGCACATGTACCCAAACGCGCCGCTATACACCAGCTGCATAAATGCAGACTGGCAACAAAAACTCCAAGGTCGCACCGTTATAACTGGCTACCTTAACAAGCCATTCTTTATTAACATTCGTAAATTTGTGCCGTTTTTGCGGCAGCACTGGTTTACTCACTTAGATTTTACTGGCTTTGATGTAGTAATTAGCAGCAGCGGTGCCGAAGCAAAAGGCATTAAGGTTCCGGCTGGTGTGCTGCATATAAATTACTGCCACGCACCAACTCATTATTACTGGAGTCGCTACGAACAATATATGAAAGACCCCGGCTTTGGCCCGTTCAACATTTTAGCGCGGGTAGGTTTAAAGCTACTTATAAGCCCCATGCGCATATGGGACAAGCGCGCCGCTAAAAGACCGCATGTAATGGTCGCCAACTCTACTCATATTGCTGCCGAAATTAAAAAGTACTATAAGCGCGATGCAGTAGTTATTCATCCACCTGTTGCGGTAGCTGATTTTATGACAGACAAACCGGCTAGGCGCAGCGGTTTTTTGGTGGTTGGCAGGCAAGTACCCTATAAGCGCATAGACTTAGCTGTTAAAACGGCCAACATATTGTCACTGCCGCTCACGGTTATTGGCGATGGCCCCCAACATGCACAGCTGCAGCAACTTGCAGGCCCTACAATCACGCTAATTAAAAAAGCTGACCGTCAGCAAATTATTGCAGCCATGCAGTCTGCGCAGGGCTTTATATTCCCGGGGCTCGATGACTTTGGTATTACCCCAGTCGAAGCAATGGCAGCTGGCTGCCCCGTTATTGCCTATAAAGCTGGTGGTGCACTTGACTACGTTGTGCCCGAAAAAACAGGCCTATTTTTTGATAAGCAAACTGCCTACAGCTTGTCACACGCCTTGCAGGCATTTCAAAAACTACAGTTTAACAAAAAAACTATTGTCGCCAATTCACAGCAATTCGCCCCCGAGCATTTTAGACTCGCTATGAGCGAACTTGTCACTAGCGAGCACGCCAACTTTGTTAGCAAATAAATTGCTTTTTTTAGATATTCATTTTGCTATACTGTGGATATGTTACATTTTTGCAAAGTGAACAAGGTCTTGACAATAATAGATATAGTTGGTATTATTTAAGAGCATCACCCCGTGTTAGCGCAAGCTTCAGCGGGGCTTTTTTTTGGAGAAAATTATGAAAGTATACATAGACGGCGAAAACCTAAGAAAGAGTCTTGCCCGAGTTTTATTAGATTCTAAGGCTATTAAAAACTCACGTGATTTAACTACCTATCACTTAAGGAATCTACTGCAGGATATATTAGCCACTAAAGATCTAGACATACATTATTATTCTTCTGAGATTCGCCTACCTAACGGGTACACACCGTCTGATGAAATCATGAGCCATGTAGAGAGTATTCGAAGCTATTCTAGGAAGTGGGTTCCAAACCTCAAACTTCAAAACATAACATATGTAAAAGCAGGATATTTAAAAGTCAAAAGTACAAAGCCGTGCCAGGTAAACCGTGCAGTGAGCGCCGTTGCAAGCGAAACCATTACAATACCCGCTGCTAAAACAAAACAATATCTTAAATAGTCTGCCTTGCTACTTTGCGTGGCCTAGTGCTTGGTTAATGCGTGTTGAAGAATCACGCTTTTCTACCTCGTGACTACCAACACCAAACTCTAGCTTTATATTGCAATCTATGCACGACTGCATTTCGTTTTCGGGTAGTGCATGCTTGTTTGGGTCGCGGTCGCCACCATTGCAAAAAATAAGTTCATCGTTTGGGTATAGTTGCCTAACTTTGCGCAGTGTTTGTGACTGACCCGGGTCGGTGTCTACCGACAATACAACGTCATCGACATCACGAAGCGCCGCCATTAAACGCATTCTATTTTGCTCGTCTAATATAACTTTGCCCTTTTTAAGCACCTGTTGTTGGTCGTTATTAATAATTACCACAAGCTTATCACCTAGCGCCTTTGCAGACTCAATCATGTCTAAATGCCCGCCGTGCAATGGGTTAAAATAGCCACTTACTATTGCAATTTTCATGAAACGCGTACAATTCCTTCAATTGCATAAGCCGTGTCCTGCCATGACCTAACAGCAATACATTCAATACCCATTTCTTCTACGGCATAATCGTTACCGCCAGGTACAATTTTATCGCCCATAAATAAAATGTCTTCTTTTTTAAAGCCGGTAGCTTGCATTAACTTTTGCATACCGTAGGCTTTATCTACACCGGGCTTAGTTACGTCAATCGATGTAGCGCCAGCTGCCCTAACAGTAAATTCAGGTATTTTAGGTGCAATAATGTCTCTAATTTTTAGTTTTTTAGTTCCGTCTGAATCCCATTCTTCCTTTATACGTACGCCTTCGTCGCCAAGCTCGGCAACAATCTCTTGGCCTAATATAGATAACGTAATTTGACTATCTCTGTCTTCAATAGTTTCGCCATACGTTTTTTCTACTGCGTAGCCTGATTCTTTTAGGCCTTCGTCTAAAGCTTTTATAATCTTAGCTTTTTGGGCAGGCGTAAAATCCTCTGCATACTGCTGCACCCACTGACTATTCTTGAAGGTATAATACCTGGTGCCGCTTGAATAAATTGTACAATTAGACATATGAAGAATATTTTAGTTACAGGTGGTGCGGGTTTTATTGGGTCTAATTTTGTGTACCTGGCACTGCAAGAGAGGCCAGATTGGCACATAACAGTTATAGATAAACTAAGCTACGCGGGTGACATAGCCACACTCGAACCTATTTTAGATAAAATTCAGTTTGTAACTGGCGATATATGCGACGAGGCGTTGCTAGATAAACTAGTGTCAGAGACTGATGTGGTCGTGCATTTTGCTGCCGAATCACATAATGATAATTCACTAGCTAACCCCTGGCCTTTTGTCGAGTCTAATCTTATTGGCACGTTCCGTATTTTAGAAGCCATACGTAAGCACGGCAAGCAACTACACCACATTAGTACCGACGAAGTATATGGTGACCTAGAGCTTGATGACCCAAGTAAATTTACGGCTACAACGCCCTATAACCCATCTAGCCCCTACAGTAGCACCAAAGCAGGTTCAGACCTGCTAGTACGCGCGTGGGTACGTAGTTTCGGCATACATGCCACAATATCTAACTGTTCTAACAACTATGGCCCACGTCAGCATGTAGAAAAGTTTATTCCCCGTCAAATTACCGAGGTTTTAGAAGGCCGAAAGCCAAAACTGTATGGTACGGGTACAAATGTACGTGACTGGATTCATGTTGATGACCATAACAGTGCAGTTATTGCCATTATCGAAAAGGGTGTTTCGGGTGAGACATACCTTATTGGTGCCAAAAGGAGCTGGGTCGATGAAATTTGGGAAGAGCAGCCAAAGCTCGGATTCATTCCGAGCCTTGCGCGATGAGAAACCTGCTTGCAGGTGTCTCATAACAGCTAATTACAAGGAGCTTGGTCGATAAGTATGGAAAAACAATATAACCAAGAACTTCGTGTTAAAGAAAGCCCAATAGTCGGATTATTTGTTGTTGATTTGGTGGTGCACGGTGATAACCGCGGCTGGTTTAAAGAAAACTACCAAAAAGCAAAAATGGAAGCTTTAGGTTTGCCGGCTTTTACAGTGGTGCAAAATAACTTTTCATACAATGAAGAAGTGGGCGTTACGCGTGGCTTGCACGCCGAACCATGGGAAAAATATATTACTGTTGCAAACGGCAAAGTATTTGGCGCGTGGGTAGACTTGCGCCCTGGTGATGGCTTTGGTACGGTATTCACCTGCGAAATTACACCAGACAAAGCAATTTTTGTACCACGTGGTGTTGCAAATGGCTACCAAACGCTTGAACCTCGTGTTACCTACACGTATTTAGTTAACGAACATTGGTCGGCCGAAGCAAAATACACGTTCGTTAACCAGTTTGATCCTGCGCTCGGTATACAATGGCCAATTAGCCAAGACAACGCCATTACATCAGAAAAAGATGACAATCACCCATTACTAAATGATGTGGTGCAAGGTTAACTATGAATGAATCTGAATTTTTTATTGTAGGCGCAAATGGGCAGCTTGGGCTAGCCTTGCGAGCAAAATACCCAAACGCTCAGTGGGCAGATAAAGACGAGCTAGACATTACCAACAAACAATCTGTCGAACAGTTTGACTGGTCAGGCATTAAAGTATTACTTAACGCAGCAGCTTACACAAATGTTGACGGCGCAGAAACACCAGAAGGTCGTGTTGCTGCGTGGGCAGTGAATGCCGATGCTGTTGGCAATTTAGTGGCAGTAGCGGCACAAAATGACATGACACTAGTTCATGTTTCTACAGACTACGTGTTTGATGGTACCAACGACCTTCATACAGAGGACGAGCCTTTTTCTCCCCTTTCTGTTTATGGCGCTAGCAAGGCTGCAGGCGACCTATTAGTGTCATTAGCCCCAAAGTTTTATATAGTGCGCACTAGTTGGGTTATCGGCGAAGGCAAGAACTTTGTACGAACCATGATAAGTCTTGCTGAAAAAGGTATAAACCCTACAGTTGTCGCTGACCAAATTGGCAGACTCACATTCACAACCACGCTGGTCGATGCCATTAGCCATCTGCTAACAACCACCCCTTCATACGGTACATACAACGTTAGTAACCAGGGAGTGCCCGCATCTTGGGCAGAAATAACAAGAGAAATTTTCGCTATCGCTGGTGCGGCAAATACAGTAAGCGATACAACTACAGCCGAATATTTCGCTGGTAAAGCAGGCATTGCACCGCGCCCCTTGCAAAGTACTCTTGACCTTAACAAAATTGAATCAACAGGGCTACATTTGCGCGACTGGCGCGACGATCTAAAAGACTACATTTCTTCCAGCAATTGAACGGTTTTTCGAACCATACTTCGTAAGCCGTCCCATGCAAAATTATCATAATCAAGTGCATCTATAGGGTGCATTGATAGCTTTTCTATATCGTCTGAAGCAGTATATATGGCGCCATCATTTAACTGCGCCATAAAGTATGCAGACGTTACGGGAACGTCAACACCTTCCCAGTCATACGCGTCATACGAGCTACCGATATAGTACAAATTCATAATGTCATAGGTAGTGAGGCCCGATTCTTCTTTTAGTTCGCGGTATAGTGCTGTCTCAAAATTTTCACCTGTGTCCAAAAAACCACCTATGCTATCCAATGTTCCTTTTTGTGGTTCACGCGCGCGTACACCTAATAATAGCTGTTGTTTGTCATGACTGTATAGAATAACTGCTACTGCAGCTTTTGGGTTTTGGAAATACGTACTGCCGCATTTTGTGCATCTTCTAAACGACTTTTCAGGCATTGTTTTTGCACCACATTTTTCACAGAACTGCATAATGTCTATTCTACCACTGCTATTACTGCCATAACTTGCTAAAATACATACTAGTAAGCGAGGTCAGTTCATGAAAGGTATTATTCTAGCCGGTGGTTCAGGTACACGTTTGTACCCCATAACAAAAGGTATCAGCAAACAGCTTATGCCAATTTACGACAAACCAATGGTGTATTACCCACTAAGCACACTCATGATGGCGGGTATTAAAGAAATTCTTATTATCACAACTCCGCACGAACAAGACCTATTCAAAAGACTTTTGGGTAATGGGTCAGATTGGGGCATCAACCTAACCTATGCAGTACAACCATCACCTGATGGCCTAGCCCAGGCATTCATTATTGGCGAGGACTTTATAGGCTCCGACAAAGTAGCCCTAGTTCTAGGCGACAATATTTTTCATGGCAACGAACTCGACGAATCTTTAAAATCTTGCACCGACCCAGACGGCGGTATTGTATTTGCCTACCAAGTATCCGACCCACAACGCTACGGTGTCGTGGAGTTCGATGACAATATGCAAGCCAAATCTATCGAAGAAAAGCCAGCTCAGCCCAAGAGTAACTATGCCGTCGTAGGCCTGTACTTTTACGACAATGACGTCGTAGATATCGCCAAAAACATTAAGCCAAGTGAACGTGGCGAACTAGAAATTACTACCGTTAATGAAGAATACTTAAGCCGCGGCAAACTTAAGGTCACCACCCTAGACGACGGAGACGTATGGCTAGATACCGGCACAATCGAAAGTTTAAGTGACGCCACCGATTACGTTCGTGTTATACAAAAACGTACTGGTCAAATCATAGGAAGCCCAGAAAAAATTGCCTATGAACAAGGATTTATAACCAAAGAACAGTTGCAAGTACTTGCTGACCCCCTAGTTAAGAGTGGCTACGGCCAGTACTTTAGGAGCGTCGTCAAATAAGAAATGAAGTCCTATAAAAAAGTTGCATTTGTCATTCCAGCGTATAATGAAGGTGCTGTTATTAATGGTGTCATTAACTCCCTAAATGCAGAATTAAAAAAAGAACCATTCAGCTATAAGATCATAGTAGTGGACGATGGGTCTAAGGACGATACCGCAAAAATAGCGTCTAGCGCCGGTGCTCATGTCATAAAGCATATTCTCAATACAGGTAGCGGTGGCGCTACAGCAACCGGGCTAAGCTATGCTCAACAAAATAGTTTTGACATTGCTATCACACTAGATGCAGACGGGCAGCATGATCCAAAAGATGCCATACGTGGACTACGTGAGATTAACAAACGTAAATGCGACCTTTTAATTGGTAGTAGGTTAATGGACTCGTCAGGCATGTCAAATGTAAAAATCTTAGGAAACAAAGGGCTGAGTTTTATCACTTATATTCTATTTGGCATAAATGTCACCGATTCCCAGTCTGGACTACGTTTATACTCTAAAAAAGCCCTTGATACCCTAAAATGGAAGACCAGCGGTTATGAATTTTGTTCAGAAATGCTATGGCGAGCAAAACAACTTAAGTTAGATATACAAGAATACCCTATTAAAGCCATATATACTAAGTATTCAAGTGCCAAAGGACAAAATAATTGGAATGCAATAAACATTATTAAGTCTTTATTAAAAAGAAGAATTGTAGAGATTTTTGGTGAGTAGATATCTTATACTAGTAATCCTAAACTTACCTCTCGTTATATTTGCAATTTTAAATGCATTCGTATCATATAAAATGAAGCATATTTCGCGTCTGCGTCTTATTTTCAAAGTCACATTTTGGACCGCTGTAATTGTCTGCTTAGTTTTTACTGAATCTATATATGCTTACTTATACGAACAAGGGCTCACCAAAACAGAACCGCTTAGTCTTTTTGACGTCATACAAATTACAGGCGTTATATACATATTTTTCTTGGTAAACAGGCTGTATGTAAAGGTTGACGTATTAGAACGTCGCAATCAAGATCTACATCAGAAACTGTCTATCCGCTTATCAGATACAAAAAAATAGTCAGGGATGGTTGAGCTTAAGTATTTATACTATACTTAGTTAGATTAGGAGTCTGCATGTTTAAAGGTAAAACATTATTAATTACTGGTGGGACAGGTTCTTTTGGTAACGCTGTGTTAAATAGATTCTTGGATAGCGACATTGCCGAAATTAGAATATTTTCGCGCGATGAAAAAAAGCAAGACGATATGCGTAAAAAATATAATAACGATAAGATCAAGTTTTATATAGGTGACGTTCGAGATATCAATAGCATCCGTGAAGCTGTACGTGGAGTTGATTATATATTTCATGCAGCAGCCCTTAAGCAAGTTCCGTCATGTGAATTCTTTCCAATGGAAGCAGTTAAGACCAATGTATTCGGCACAAATAACGTGCTGGATGCTGCAATAGACGCAGAAGTAAAAAAAATAGTTTGCTTATCTACGGATAAAGCAGCTTACCCAATTAACGCGATGGGAACTTCTAAAGCTATGATGGAAAAAGTCGTCATAGCAAAATCACGTAATGTTAACCCTTTAAAAACTACTATTAGCTGTACGCGATACGGCAATGTAATGGCTTCTCGGGGCTCGGTTATTCCACTTTTTATTAAACAGATCAAATCTGGGAAGCCCATAACAATAACCAATCCTGACATGACACGTTTTCTTATGAATCTTAACGAAGCTGTAGACTTAGTACTATTTGCTTTTAATAATGCCAAACAGGGTGACTTATTCGTTCAAAAATCTCCTGCAAGTACTGTAGGAGACCTCGCAGAGGCTTTAAGACAGCTACTTAAGTCTAAGGCAGAGATCAAGATTATTGGCACAAGACACGGCGAAAAAGCCCATGAAACCTTACTCACTCAAGAAGAAAAAGCAAAATCGTACGATTTAGGAGATTATTTCCGTGTACCCGCAGACACGCGCGACCTTAACTATGATAAATTCTTTGTTGAAGGCATACACGATATCGAACATCAATTAGAATATACTTCTTCAAATACAGAGAGGCTCAATATTAAAGCTATCAAAGAAAAGCTCATGACTGTAGATTACGTCGTTACCGAAGTAAGAGGTAATGAAGGTTATGCAATATGAAAGTACTTGTACTAGGTGCTGGCGGTATGGCTGGCCATGTTGTGGCAACTCACTTCCGCGAACAAGATTACGATGTTGAAACTATCAGCAGTACAAAACCTGTTTTTGGTGATACAACATTACTTGACGTCACCAACCAGGATGCATTTTCTGAGTACTTAGAGGGAAGAGACTACAGTGCTATCGTAAATTGCATCGGCATACTAGTGAAACAAAGCGAGGAACAAAAAGACTTATCAACTTATCTTAACTCATACTTACCTCACATGCTGGAAGCAAGATACAGAAATACGGCCACAAAAATAATTCACCTAAGCACAGACTGTGTATTTTCAGGAAAAAATGCTCCCTACACAGAAGATGCTCCTTATGACGGAGAGCTATTTTATGACCGAACTAAGGCGTTAGGTGAAATTAAAAATGACAAGGATCTTACACTTAGGATGTCAATCATTGGGCCAGATTTGTCGCCATCTGGAACGGGATTATTCAACTGGTTCATGAGTCAATCAGGCAACATAAATGGGTATTCAAAATCTATTTGGAATGGTATTACGACTATAGAACTCGCAAAAGCAATAGAAGAAGCTATAGCACAAGACGTTACCGGACTTTATCACCTCGTACCCTCGGGTAATATTTCTAAATTTGAATTATTAAAACTATTCAAGGAAGTTTTTGGACATGATGATATTACTATTAATCCGGTTGATGGTACTATTGCAGACAAAACACTAGTTAATACGAGAAGTGATTTCAACATGACTATTCCAAGCTATCCTGTTATGGTTCAACAGATGAAAGAATGGGTAGATAAACACAAAGGTATGTATAGCCATTATGAAAAGTAAACTAAAGCTAGTTACAGTCGTTGGGACACGTCCTGAAATAATTAAAATGGCCAGCACTATAAAAGCATGTGATAAATATTTCGATCACATTCTAGTGCACACAGGACAGAACTGGGACTACACGCTTAACGAAATATTTTTTGAAGAACTAGAGCTAAATGAACCTACATACTACCTAGATAGCGTTGGGTCTAATCTGGGCGAAACAATTGGTAATATAATTGCTAAGTCTTATGCCCTACTTGAAAAAATCAAACCAGATGCTCTTTTGGTTCTTGGCGATACGAATAGTGCACTTTGTGCGATAGCCGCTAAACGACTAAAAATTCCTATCTTCCATATGGAAGCAGGAAACCGATGTTTCGACGAAAACCTACCTGAAGAAATTAACAGAAAAATAGTTGATCACATAAGCGACGTAAACCTTCCATATACTGAACACGCTCGAAGATATCTTATATCTGAAGGTATTCGTAAGGAGCTCATTTTTGTAACAGGATCTCCTATGGCAGAACTTTTACGTACAAGTGAAGAAAAAATTAAAGTAAGCAAAGTGCTTGGGCCACTAGGGCTTAAGAAAGACAAGTACTTCCTTGTATCTGCGCATCGTGAAGAAAATATTGACAATGAAAAAAACTTTGATACGTTAATGACTGCGTTAAATTCTATAGCAGAAAAGTATAAGCTTCCAGTTATATTTTCTACCCATCCCCGCACCTTAGATAGACTAAAAAAGCGAGAGTTTAAACTTCATCCATCAATACAAATACTTAAACCTTTTGGATTCTTTGATTATAATCGATTACAGCTAGATTCTTTTTGTGTGCTATCCGATAGTGGCACCCTTGCTGAAGAAAGCGCTATCCTTGGCTTTAGCGGCGTGTCCTTACGAACATCCACTGAACGTCCTGAGGTTTTGGATAAGGGGTCCTTCGTAATAGGTGGTATCAAGACAGAAGATATCATGCAGGCTATAGATTTATCTAGATCTATGAAACACAATAGCGAGCCTACACTTTTGGCAGAGAATTACCAGGATACGAATGTGTCCGTAAAGGTGGTTAAAATTATCCAAAGTTATACAAAAATAATCAACAAGGTTATTTGGGACAAGACAAACTAAGTACGCGCTCGTATAAAGATAATCGAAAGGGATCTCAGTGGACAGTAAAGAAACAAACAGATCATACTATAAATCATACTGGAATTATAATATGATTGAATATTTGAACAAAAGCGCTGGTGCGCGGTGGTTTGATCACCTTCTAAAACTTACACTAAATAAAATTTCCGATGATTCCATTTCTACAGTAGCCGATATTGGGTGTGGCGTAGGTAATAAAACTGCTTTTATGGCTCGACGCTACAAGTATGCCGACGTGTACGGGTATGATTTCTCCAAGGAGGGCATTAAGGCGGCGAGTAAGTACCACACTGAAAAAAATATCCATTTTACGACAGAAGATATAACGTTATCAAAATACAAGAAAAAATACGATCTTATCACTGCCTTTGATGTATTAGAACACATAGACGACTGGAAGAGTCTGACAAAAAAACTTATCGAGGTGAATAATAAATACATGCTGATATCTTCACCTGTTGGAAAAATGCGCCCATATGAAGTACACATTGGCCATGTGAGAAACTTCAAGATAGGTGAAATTGAACGGTTCATGGAAAAGAATGGCTATTCAAAGGTACAAACTTACTATGCTGGCTTCCCTTTTTACTCACCTATCCTAAGAAACCTAACAAATAGATTCTACAGTAATTACGCGGGACTACCCGAATCAGAAATGAGCTTTTTATCAAAAAGAATGCATGATGTCTGGTATATTCTATTCAGATACTTTTCACTAAAACATAAGGGTGACATCTTCATAGGTCTTTTTGAAAAGGGTAAATAGCTTGTCTGAAAAAACTAGAATTCTTATAGTGTGTCAGCACTTTTGGCCCGAAACGTTCAGGATTAACGATATTGCAGCTTTTTTTGTCGAGAAGGATATCGAAGTAGATGTCCTTTGTGGCATACCTAACTATCCCAAAGGTCGTTATTATAAAGGCTACTCGCTTTTAAAAAATAGAAGACAAACTCACAATAAAATTAACATACGGCGTACGCTAGAAATACCAAGAGGAAATAATTCAAACATTAGGATATTTATTAACTATGTTTCTTTCCCTATAGCCAGCATTTTTCATATTCCTAGTTTACTAACAAAAAAGTACGACAAGATTCTTATCTACCAGCTTTCTCCTGTGATGATGTCTATAGCAGGTATACTACTTGGAAAAATTAAAAAGATTGAAACCACTATGTGCATTCTCGATTTATGGCCTGAAAACCTTTACTCAGTCCTGCAACTTGAAAATCGTCAGGCTAGATGGACCATCAAAAAAATATCACACTGGCACTACAGGAACGTAGATAAGCTAGTAGTCCTGTCGGACGCAATGAAACAGAGGGTTGAGAATATAGCAGGTGTATCTAATAAGAAGATAATAGTATTGCCTCAAGCGTGTGAAAAAATCTACGAGCAGGATTTAGTCGATAAAAATCTTCAAAAGCGCTTTAGTCAGGGATTCAACATACTATTTACGGGCAATATAAGCCCCGCCCAGTCGTTCGAAACGATAATTGATGCTGCGAACATCATAAAAAACGCAGGCTATAGTGATATAAACTGGATAATTGTCGGTGACGGTATGTCAAAGGCAGCCATAGAAAAACAAGTTGCAAAAGCAAACCTAAATGAGATCTTTTACTTTGAAGGTCAAAAACCTGTTGAGGACATACCTAAATATACGCACATTGCAGACTTGCTCATAGGCTGTCTTGTCAAAAGTGAGCTGCTTGAAGCCACCATACCTGCTAAGGTAATGTCGTATATCGCAGCTGGTAAGCCTATCGCACTCGCGATGGACGGTGAAGTGCAGAATCTTATCAACAATAAGATTAAATGCGGCATTGCAACTAACACTGATGACCCTGCGGCACTAGCTAGTAGTATCACTACTATATATAGACTAAATAGGGCAGCCAGAAAACAGATGGGCGATAGGGCGCGCGCCTACCACATGAAGAATTTTGAGCGATACATAATACTGAGCAAATTGCATCATTTTATATTCGACTAAAGCTCTATATAATTAATAGGATGTCAAAGCTTATATTATTTCTCTATGTGGTTATTACATCTTTAGGGCTGGTCTTTCTAAAACTAGGAACTTCTGACGGCTTGCCCATAAAGTACTTAAATGGAAAAGTAAGCTTCAATATAAACTTCTACGCTGTTTCAGGAATAGTACTCTATGGCGTCAGCTTTGTGCTCTACATGTATTTAATATCAAAAAATGATCTCGGATATATCATTCCTTTAGCTGCTGCTTTTGTGTATATACTCCTATTTTTAGCTTCATATTTTATATTTAAAGAAGTATTTACGCTAACCAAAGTTATTGGGATTCTCCTCATTGTATCGGGCCTTATTTTTCTTAATCTAAAGAAGTAGATTTAACCCGTTTTAATGTGCATAAATTACGGTTTTTGAACCTAGACTTCAGAATGGAAGTAGTAACGCATTATTATGTAAATTACACTTATCGATAGTAATGTAATTGGCAATACCTTGACCAATAAGTCGTATAATTTGTCTTTAAAAACTGCTTGGTCTTTGCTAATAAATAACAAAACAGGTAAGACAAATATGGGCAAAAAATACCGGCCTTGCAACCCTACAATTATATTGTAGTTAACAGGGCTGTAGTATGCATACATAGCAAAGCTCACTGCTAAAAAGTAAACCACTCCTAAAGCAATTAAAAATATGCGAGATAATTTTGACGTTAGAGCGTCTGCATTAATATAATCCTTGCCCCTATTTGCAACCATAACTACAAACAGAGATAAATACCCCAATACCATAAACGATAGAGCTATTGGTGTATCTGCCCAGCCAAATGTGCCAATTGTAGATCTTGTTATACCATCGCTCCACTCATAGAAATTCGTATTCCACAAAGCAAATAAAAACTCGCCAGGTTGTCTTATTAAATTATGAATTTGTAGAGGCGGATATACGCCGTCAGGCAGGTTAGGACCTGCACTTAAGTTGTTCGATATAACCGACCAAACAAGAGCTATGCTTGTTGCAAAAAATAGTACGAAAGCAATGCCCAAATACTTACTATACATGCGTGGCTCTTTAATATTTTCAGTATGTTTTTTTAATAGCAGCATCAGCACTAGAGGTACGAATATAAGCATGATTATTTTGCTTAAAGCCATACAGGCTGCAATTATTGCAGCAACAACGTACTCCTTTTTAGTAACTTGGGTCTTTTGAACAAATAATCTTAAGATATACGCTACAAATAATATCAGTGTGCCCATTAAAAAAGCATCGGCAGTTATAACTGCACCCTGAAACAGAGCCATAGGTATAATACCTAGCACTGCAAATGGCCATTTACCTATCGGTGACTTTTTTATAGCAAAATATACAAGGCCTATCCAAACTGCCAAGTTACCTAGTCTGGCCATATAAATCAGCACAACAGGAGCAAAGTTAAAAAGCTTGCCTATGAAGATCATGAATGATTGCCCAGTATACACAATCGGTGAATAAGAAGTGCCCGACATGTACCCATCGCCGATTTCTCTGTTTTGTTGGCTCAATGGAATCTTTAATGCATCTTTAGTGCGCCAAAATTCATACTTATTTTTGTAGTTAAATCTAATATCATCGTTATACATGATAGTTTTGTAGGTATAGCGCAGGCTAACTGGGTAACTATCTGTTGCATCGTTAATAAAGTTACCCTCCGTCAATTTGTACGCCTGTAAAAAATGAGCTTGTTCGTCTGGTCCCTGCAATGGAGGAGTTAGGAACAAAAAAGTCAGCCCAAATAATAAACTAGTTACCAAAAAAAATAGATGAGGTTTGGAAAATATATTCTTTTTGACCGTCTTTATAGAACTGCTTAGATATGTAGTAGTTTTTTTCATGTAATTCACCACTAAGTATACAGGCCCAAATGCATATGTACACCTGTTATATATCTGTACTTTTTAAGCCCATTATGCTAATGTATAGGGTAGCAGAGTATAATAAAAACATGAAAACTAGTAAAAAAAACTCATCTCGTAAAAAACTAATAGTTTTAATTACTTTTTTGGCCATAGGTCCAGCAATTACTGGATTATACATATTAAAAATAAACGATAAAAATACTAAGACTTCAGAGACGACTGCAAAAACAACAAGCACTGTCCCTTCTGCGCAAGAAAATTTTACTAGCAACAGTGATCGAGCAGCTGCACCCACCCCTACAGACAAAGGATCCGGCGGGATAGCTGACACCCAGGGACAAGATGCAACGCCTAGCGACAACTCGGACTGGACAGTCTCTGAGAGCGGAGAAATTACAGTCTATAAACCTCAAAAAAATTCACTTTTGACAAAAGGAGCTGTATTATCTGGTGAATCAAGACTATCTGTAGTTAATTATCGCCTCATTGACGATATATCGGGGATGATATCTCAAGGACAACTCGGAGTAGTAAACGGTAAGTTCTCTGGAACAATCAGCTTTAATACCAATGCTACTGGTGGCCGCCTAGACGTTTACGGTGCTACAGACAGTGGTAATGAGTTTTCGAATGTTGAAATACCAATAAGGTTTAAATAGTTATGAATCGACTAAACGCACTTACTATAAACAATAAATATACTAAGATTATGTTCGTATTCGCTTTTATTTTGGTGGCAATGCTCTTTATACAATCCCCTAAAGCCTACGCTGTATACGACGGATCGAGACTAATAGATAATGCAGTATTTTTAGACGCAAACACTATGAATGCCAACCAAATACAGCAATTTCTAGTCGATAAGGGCGCCGGTCTTGCTTCACGTACTTTTGTACTAACGTGCGGCGCACCAAATGAAACTACTACAATGCAGGCATACGCGTCAGTTGGCGCGCCATGCGGGCAAACAGTACAGGCATCTTCAATTATCTACTACGCAGCTCAAATATACGGCGTAAACCCCCGAGTAATATTGGCTACAATGCAAAAAGAACAAAGCCTCACAACCGCAGCAAACCCAACAGATTGGCAAATTTCACAAGCTATGGGGTACGCTTGCCCCACAACGGGTAGTTGCAGTAGTTCATCAAACTTTTTTTACCAGATAGACAATGGCACTTGGGTACTGCGTTTTCATTATGAAAGGGCTCGGGGTAACTTTAATTGGTGGTTCACAAGCACTTCATGGACATGCGGATCTTCAAAACCCTCATACTATGTACCAAATCTATACCCTGGACAAAATGTTACTTTTATTGATCCATACAGCGGCGCTCAATATGCAAACGTGTTTATTCAAAATGCGGCAACATCAGCCTTCTACTGCTACACACCCCACGTTTTTAATAATCATACAAATAGTCCCCACCCAGACGAACTCAGTGGGTCTTCAAGATGCTATCCATCACTGCCTGCATCGGGTAGTCAAGGAAGGTGCTATACGGGAAGTTATAATTTTGTATTATGGTTCGAGAAGTGGTTTGGACCTACTGTAGGCGCCCTAGTCCGCACAATAGATAACCCTACCGTATACCTGATTGATGATGGCAAAAAATATCCTATAGCCGATGTAACGCTGCTTAGTGACGTTACGCCTTTTGGGCCACTAAGGTTCATTACCGATGCCGAGATAAATAGTTATACGACAAGTACAGTCCTTTCACGTATGTTTGGCAGTGTCGGTGGTACATTATATTTTGTTAATGCCGGGATGAAGCTCCCGTTTACATCGTGCGCTCAAGTTGCACATTACGGTTTTAGCTGTAGCCAAGTTACCTACCTTAGCGATGGATTGTTATCTACGCTATCGAATGCTCCAGCACTTACACAAGTTTATAAAACAACAAGTGGTAAAACTTTTTATATTGAAAATGGCCAAAAGCGGGAGGTGTATGATCAACAGGCACTCACAGAGAGTGGTGTATCACAGTACGCAAATATGTTACTAGAACACGGGCTTAATTTTATGGCCTATGGGACACCCATAGTACGCGATGGAACTTTAATTGCTAATCGACAAACTGGCGGTACATTATTTGTTAACCAAGGTGCTGTAAGTACAATTAGTGCTACTAATAAAGCTAGCGGGTTATTTAACACTGTGATCCAAAATAATCTTGATGATGTATCTGTTCAAAAATTACCAACTTTTAATCTTAGCGGTCTTGTTAAGAACGTCTCATCAACAAATTATTACGTTTTAACCCAACTGGGCAAGGCGCAAATCACTAACAATACTGAATGGGCTTCGACTTATATGACACTTAGTAATACAACGCTAGCTGCAATACCAAATGATTTGTCGGGTAATGTCGATGGCCGCTTAGTTATTGGTATGGCTGGCGGAACAGTATATTATGTGAACACTCAAACAAAAAGGCCAATACCTAGCTGGGACGATCTTTTGAGTATTAATATCGTACCCCTTAAGATAGCAAGCCTTCCGGATTTTTCATTGAATTCTATCGCGACAGGTGGTCTGTTTTTTAAGGCAAGTAGCTTATTGAAAACCTCAGATTCTGCAACTGTATACCTAGTGAGAAGTAATAATGAGCTATCGCCAATAACAAGCTTCATAGTACCTAATGATTTTGGTTTGTACTTGGGCGTACGTACAGTCTCTGCTGCAAATATTACTGCCTATACACAACTGCCTGTTATGCAAAACAAAATCAAGTGTGGTATCGATAATTATGTTGCTAATTACGGTGGTTTATACAAAGTAGTGGATGCGGAATTAGCTCGTTATGGCTGGACAACTACAGACTTTACTAGTGGTGGGGGCCTATGCAACATAACGCCGGTCGGCGGTAATTTGGGAACGTTTTTACTGTCAGGCCACGGTACGATTTATCTTGCGGAGGGTGGTGTTAAAAAGCCAATCACGAGTTATGCAAAATACCTTAACCTTGGAGGTTCGTCGCTTAATACTACATACGTAAGCGACATTACATTATCTTCTATAGCTACAGGCCCTAACCTAAACTAACGAGCTTTTGTTTTTAGCTTATGCTCGAGCGAATGCTTATTCGCCAATTCATCAGGTATCGTTGCGGCTTTGCGAATTGCCTTACGTATTGCAACATTGTACATTGGAGCTTTTACAATCTCTTTGCATTTTTTTAGAAACGAATATTCCTTATCACGTACTACAAAAATCCAGTCTCGTAATGTGGCTCGTATTGATCCAACTATTAGTTCTTTAATAGTGACGACCTGTGCTGCACCTGTGGCTTTTCTAAGGCCATATGCCTCGTCAAATCTTCGCTTATAGTAATTGCCAAGCTTAAGGTCGTTAGAGTGGTACACGGCCCCAAAAGGTGCATAGGCTTTAATATAACCTTTACTTAATGCGTCGTCACCAAATGCTTGATCTTCTGAATACTTAACATCACGGAATGGAATTGGACCCTTTAGAATATCTGACCTAATGGCCGAATTAACATCGGAGAAAAATCCACTGACATCTTTAATGCCCAGAGAGTCTACAAGTTCGCCTCGGCGTTGAACCATTATAGATAGATCTGACCCAAACCCATCAAATACGGACTTTACTTCGCGCTTAATGGTTACCGTACAGTTTGGGCGTGGTATTTGCTTACCGAAAACGCCGACCAACTTATCACTTATACCAAAAGGCTCAATCATACCATTTAGCCAGTTATGTTGTGCTGGCACTGCATCTTGTGTCAAAAAAACCATGTAGGTACTATTTGACATACTTGCTGCTAGGTTTCTAGTTTTACCGTGTCCAAATTCACTGTTGGGTATCTGGTGCAGTCGAACTTTGGGATGCTTTGCAATAATGTCTAGTGTTGCATCTGTAGAGCCTGAGTCAATAATAAAAAGTTCGTACGTTAACTTTGTCTTTTGCGAAAACACTGCTTGAATAAGCTGCTCTAAAAATTCTTCGCCGTTTAGCGTTGGAACAAATATGGTGGCGTCGAAGTGTTTTGTTGTCATAGTTTACTCTACAGATTGGTGTTCGTTTACAATATACTGCCAAGTTGCCGCAATACCATCAGTAAGTGAGGCTGTTGGTTTAATGCCGTATTCATTAACAAATAGATTTGTGTCTAGGATTATTTTTTGAACAAACGTATCTGGTTTGGCGACAAACTGCTTATCTGCTGTTTTGCCGGTAATTTGTTCGATTGTGGATACTAGCTCGCTGACCGAAACTCCTGTGCCTGTACCTATGTTGTAGACGTTGCTTTTGTGGTCTTTATCAAAAGTTGCAGCAATACTTATAGCTACGTCTTTCACATAAATATAATCTCTAACCATTGATCCGTCACCTAAAATTGTTAGCTGCTGATCGTTATATAGCTTTTCTAAAAATATAGGTATAACACCCTGTTTGCGTCGTAACGGCTGACGCTCACCGTATGGGTTAGATATACGGTAGCTAATAGAGTCTAAACCATGCTTTACAGTAAAATAACGCATATAATGTTCAATTGTTAGCTTACCAATTGCATATGGCGAAACAGGTAGTGGTAGCTCGGTCTCTTGTAGTGAGCTGTCCTTATCAGAACCATAAATAGCTCCCCCTGTTGACGCAAATAATACACGCTTAACTGTGCTGGCTTCTACACATTCCTGCAACAACTCTATAGTCATTCGTATGTTTGTTTCAACATCTATAAGAGGGTCGTTTTCGGCTGTTATAGGTGTGGTGGTAGAAATAAAATGAAAAACATATTCGATATCTTTTACTGCATTGCTTAGGTCAGCACGGTTTAAAAAATCACCCATGAATACTTCTACGTCTTTAGCTTGGTATACTGGGTCTTTACTGAACTTATCAAATGCCCTAACGCTATGACCAGCGTCAACTAATGCGTCGACTAAATGGCTACCAATAAATCCGTTACCGCCTAGCACAAGACATTTAGCCATTAGTTAACTCCTTTATGAGTGTTTTCTCGACTATTTCCCCAGCCTTACTCCAGCTAGAACTCTTTACACTTTGCGATGCTTTTTTACCGTATTCAACAATATCTTTACGTTGCACGGTATTAATTATGGCTTCTGCTAAAGCAGCAGGCGATGGGTCGGCGTAATGAATATATGGGTTACTGCTCACCATCTCATTATTTTGGCCCTTGTTCACGATAGGTATAGTACCGCAAGCTAGTAGTTCTAGGGGCAGAAGAGACATATTAGTAAGCGACACAACTAGTGCAGCTGCACAGTTGTTGTATACGTCGCTTAGTGCCTCCAGGGGAAGGGTTTTAAGATTTTGATACCCAAAAGGTATATCGTAATTAGAAACATCCCATCCGGCTAATGTAATAGTGTAGTCCGGTAGTTCCTTTGCAACAATCTCTAGCGCCATTATGCCTAGCTCGAAGCCACGTCGCGCCGTTACTGGGCGGGCATAGAAGAATATCTCTTTGCGTTTATTACTATTTTTATAGCCATACAATTCATCTTCTGATCCAAAATCATAGTGTTGTGTTTGCATGCCATAGTCTTGTTTAAGCTTTGTCGCAAGCCAGTTACCTGCGGTTATGCCAAAAAAGTTAAATCGATAGGTGTTTTCAGCTAGGATATATTCTGAACCGACAGGGTAAAATAATGGCTCAAAGTCTTGTACAAAATAAAACCTCTTGGCTTTAGAACCGTCGTTCAAAACAGGGTAAGCAGTCTCCCATCCTGTAGCAAAGACAGCGTCAGAAACTGCCATACTGCCGTTATACCAGCTAATTTTTGCGTTGGTTTTGGGGTATGAATCTTTCAACACTACCTTAACTTGTTGGACACTTGGGTGTATTGTAGCGCTATACAAATAAATTCGACAGGTGTGCCCCATACTTTCGAGGTAATTTATAAATCTAAAGATGTTTTGGTGACCGCCACTACCTTTACCTGGTGGCGACATGACCCAATTTATTGTGTACGGTGGCTCTATTGGCGCATTCTTAACATCGTTAGTTGATATCTTTGTCCAATCAGCTTTAATAACGTCACTTTCTTTTGCTAAAAACGAGAAGTTCACTTTTTTAATCTTAGGTTGTTTTTTTTGACGATTTTCTAGCTTTTGAAGAACCTTATAATTGAGTGCTATAAATCCCTCATTTTTTAGCAGTCGCATTCCTCGAGTTATCCGATTACTACCCATATATACTATTTAGAACTTTCTTCGTTACTTACTTTCTTTTTGGCAGTTCTGAGTGGTGCAGTGTATCTCCATGACCTTGAACTGATTATCTGATCGCGCTCGTCCTTTAGGATTTGGATTTCATCTTTGTATATAAGCGTTGTGTCGTGTAAGTCTTTAACTTTTTTTCTCATAACAGGAATATACTCAGCGTTCGATACTGCCGTTGTGTAAAAGTCTGATATCAGTGCCCCTAATTCTAGGCTGTGTTCTGCGGTTATTTTATTACTATTCTGCTCGTAAGCTATGTTGCGCTTTTTAGAAGCAATAAAAAAAGTACGGTATCCCTGTTGTTCAAAATCTTCAAATAGAATATTTTCGTTATAGTACTTATTTATCTTTATAGCGGATTTAGATACTTCTTCGTTTCCCATCTCGTTTGCTAGTAAGTTTATGCCCATTAGCTGACGCCACAATTTTAAAGATGATTGGCCGATAACAATAGGAGTAACACCCGCTGCTTCAAAACATTTTTTTATGTCTTCCACGTTTGGCAGTACATAATCAGCGTGTTCTTGTAGCCATCTATGTGGCTGGCCATTTATACCTTTGTAAAAACTCTGCAGCCTCTCCTCTTCTTTTGGTACGCCGCTGTTATCAAATGGGGCACATAGTATAATTAAATCACTGCTTACTCGTACTAGCTCGCTGATGAATTTTTTTCTATCATTTTTAGGAATATGCTCAAGTGTATCGCTTGTTACCACAACTTCGTAAGCGCCATCTTCAACGTTCATGCGAGCGCCATCACCTTGCGTTTCTTTGCCGTCCTCATCTGTTGCTTCTTCGTCAAGTATAGTCAAGGGTGCATCTATTATTTTGTCTAGAAATGTTCCCAGGCCTCCAACATCCAGTATGTTCTTAGGGTTTTTCTTACCAAAATATTGATGTATTACCTCGGCAATAATCTGATAACGCGCTACATAGTCAAATGACCCACTGCTGATACTGCTAGGTATTTTGAGTGATGGTCCATTCAGGTTCAATATAAATTTTTCCATGTCGCCTTTCTCCTAAAACCTTAAACCTCATTGCGTTTTCTGTTAGATCATAGGCAAATGAAGCATTGTGATTGAATACGCCAAAAGTAACCGAATATTTACCTGATGCGAGAGGATTACTATTAAACCTTGCCTCTATATTACCGTCAGAAAGTAGTGTTATTATTTTCTTTAGCTCGTTAGTATTCGGGCCCAAAATACTTATGCCATGTTCATCAATAATATCTAGGCCTACAATCACTTTATCTTTTAATGAACTTTTTAAACTATACTCTGCGAAGATAGTAAAAGGCTCACCCTCTACTATACTGGACTTGGTTTCGCCCTTAAAGTTACGTAGTGTTACTTTACTAATAGAAACAGAACCATTTCCATGGTGCGTGACCTTATTCTTTACTTCTTTATTACCGGCTTCTTGTTGATCTTCTGCGACGATTGCTCCGTATTTTAAGACCATGTCGCGTGGCTTACCAATAGCTATAAGTTCGCTTTTGTCTATAATGGCAACCCTGTCACAAAATCGCTCAATAGCGCTACCATCATGAGATATAAATACAATTGTCTTGCCCGACGCTTTAATTTCTTCAAATACTTTGTAGCACTTTTCTTGGAAGGCTAAGTCCCCCACGGCCAAAACCTCATCAATTAAAAAAATGTCACTTTTTGCTCGTATTGCAATGCTAAAAGCCAATCTTACTTGCATACCACTCGAATAGTTCTTTAGTTTTTGATCCATGAATTTTTCTATTTCTGCAAAAGACACAATATCGTCATACATAGCCTCCATCTCTTTTCGGTTAAAACCAAGAAGAGCGCCGTTTAAGAACACATTCTCGCGACCTGTAAGTTCCGGGTTAAAGCCTACGCCAAGTTCTATAAAAGGAGTAAGTTTGCCGTTAATCCTAATAACGCCTTTACTGGGTACATAAATACCCGCTAACAGCTTCATGAGCGTACTTTTACCACTACCGTTTCTACCGACTATGCCGAAAAACTCGCCTTGCTTAACATCAAAAGAAATGTTTTTGAGTGCTTTTTGTTTTTCATATGTACGCTTTCTACGAAACATATTAACGAACAAACTCTTTATAGAACCATGTCTCTCGTGCGGCAACCTAAATATTTTTGACACGTTATCGACCGATATAACAACTTGCTGCGTCATTTATAGATTCTCCGCGAAGTTCTTTGACTCCTTCTTAAAATAAAGGACTCCTGCTACCAAAATGACTAGTACGATCGCTATAGGTATCAACCGCGTAAACTGCGAGTTGAAAACAGTTGCATTCGTAATGGTTTGGCGCGTAACAAACATATTGCGCGCATCTTGTATCGATTGTGCCATTGGGTTCAGCAGTAATAGTTTTTGGATATTTACGTCTGTAACCTTGCTAAGTGGGTATAGTATTGGCGTCAGATAAAAACCAGCCTGTAGACACACCTCCCATACATAACTTACGTCGCGGTATTTAACGTATAGAGCCGAAAGTATTAGTGATACACCTAATGCAAGAAGATAGATTTCAAGTAACACCAACGGCAGCCCTACACTTGTAACCAAAAAATCCATGCCGCTGATTATAGCTAAAGCTAATACAACGACTAGGTTTAGGGTTAGGCTTATTAGTGCCGATATACTGGTTGATACAATAATTAGCCAGCGAGGTATGCGAATTTTTCGTATTAAATCGCCCCTTCCTACAATGGCGCCTAAACTTTGTGAGGTCATTTCTGTAAAAAAGCTCCATAAAACGATTCCGAGTAGTAGATAAATTGGATAGTTAGGTATATCTGTTCCTATCTTCAAAAACTTTACAAACACAACATACAAAATAACAAACATTAGAAGCGGTCGCAGTAGGGACCAGGCATAGCCCAATACAGAGCCCTGATATCTTAATTTAAAGTCCGTTCTGACCAACTCCGAAAGTAATGCTTTATTTTGCTTAGAAAAAATATGTTTCATGTGTAATCGTCTACTTATTATAAGATATAGGTAAGGTTTATGAAAAAGAATACTGTTATTACGACTTACGCTACTGTTGTTAGGCTCACTAAAATTTTTAGTCGGGGTATTATTTAAGCATGAAGACAATGGTAGTAATCCCTAACTGGAACGGTGAAGACTTACTTGCCGGATGCTTAGACTCGCTGCTTGCCCAGACCATAAACACTACTATTGTGGTGGTAGATAACGGGTCCATTGATGGGTCTGTTGCCCTGATTGAGCAGAACTACCCAACGGTGCAATTGATTAAGCTACCTAAAAATACCGGTTTTGCTGGTGGTGTAAATACTGGTATAGGGTATGCGCTTAAAAACGGCGCTGATGCGGTTGCATTATTTAATAACGACGCCGTGGCAGATAATAACTGGCTAAAGACGCTTATCGATACACTTAATGAAGATCCGACCATTGGTATAGCAACATGTAAACTACTACACACAGCCAAAACTCATTTTGACAGCGCAGGCGACTACTATTATGTATGGGGCTTACCGTTCCCCAGGGGTCGTGGCAAAAAAGATACTGGGCAGTACAACAAAAAAGAGTTTGTATTTAGTGCTAGTGGTGGCGCTAGTTTGTATCGCAGCAAAATGCTTCACCAGATAGGTATATTTGATGAACGTTTTTTTGCCTACTACGAAGATGTAGATATGGGTTTTAGGGCCCAGCTAGCAGGCTGGCTAGTTTGTTACAACCCAAAGTCTGTTGCGTACCACCAAATTTCGGCAACAAGTTCTAAGCTAGGCCTATTTGCCCGCTACCATGCCACCAAAAACTTTTATATTTTGTACCTAAAAAACATGCCGGGGCGACTGTTTTGGAAGTATTTGCCCCACTTTTTAGTGCGCGCGGTACGCATGTTTGTATCGTCGATAATACGTTTTAGGTTTTGGACACAGCTTAAGGCCATGATTAAAGTGCTCATTTTACTACCATCAATACTTATCGACAGGCACAAAATTCAAAAAAAACGCGTCGCTAGTATTGCATATATAGATTCGCTACTTGTTAAAAAAGAGGTGCTATAGTGGCTGGCCCAAAAACTTTAGTAAGTATTATTAACTGGAACAATACTGCCGCCACACATGCTTGTTTAGATAGCGTAGCGCGTATTGCAAAAGCAGATCAGCCCGACGTGTATCTCATAGATAACAACTCACAGATTGAGCCGTTTGAGCTGAGCAAACATACAAGCGACAATCTTAAATCGGTAACATTGTTTAAAAATACTCGTAACGATGGGTTTGCTGGTGGGCACAATAAGGCTATTAGCTACGCGCAAGACAGTGGGTACGACTACGTGTGCTTGCTTAATAACGATGCCCAGCTATTAGATACCACCGTTTTTAGTAAACTTGCTGACGCACTAAATAACGACGCCAAAGCAGTGGCGGCAGCGCCTACAATTTTAAGTAGCACTAACCCAAACACTATTTGGTTTGCCGGCGGCACCATGCAGCCAAAAAAAAGTTTTGTAACCCATAATTTTGTTGGCCAAGATACTTCAGCACTGCATAGTTTAGATAATGTTACGTCGTGTACGTTTTTAACTGGTTGCTGCCTTATGATTGCACTTAACAAGTACCCGCAAGTTAAGAAAACCCTTGATGAACAATACTTTTTGTATTGGGAAGATGCCGACTGGTGCGCCAGCGCCTTACGGGCTGGTGCTAATTTGCTGTATGTTAAAGATGCGCGAGTTTTGCATGCAACCTCGTCGTCATTAGGTATACGATCTGCGAGCTACGCCTATTACAATATTCGCAATCGTTTGCTGTTTGCTAAAAAATGGTCGAGTAGCAAGTTTGTAATTTTTGATTGCGTATGGACTGGCTTTAAAATAATCGGCCTATCACTAAAGCTACCGACTACCACATTTAAAACAATTTGGTATATTAAGCGCGCATTGTTTGATGGTGTTAAAGGTAACACGGGGCCACTAAAATGAAGCGAGTATTATTTATTAATGGTTCTGCCTCGCCCTTAAAATGTGGTGTTGGCTTTTACGGCGAGCGGCTTATAAACGAACTGTCCGATATAGCGTATATTCACCTGCTTACAACCAGCCCGTATAGTACTAACACAATTGCTAAAGGCAGGCTACACCACGTTAACAAGTGGGGAATTATGTCGCTGCCTACAATTGCTAATAAAATAGCAAAGGTATCGCCCGATGTTATACACATACAATATCCAGCAGTTGGTTTTGGTCGCCAACTTGGCATTAATTTACTACCTTTATACTTACGCGTTTTTTACCGCAAAGCCCCTATCGTTCTTACATTGCACGAATACCACAGCTCGGCGCTATTGGGCAGAATGCGAACAGTTATAACCGCGCTATTTGTTCAAAAAATTATTGTATCTAACAGCTCAGATAAACAAGCGTTGCCATCACTATTTAAAAACAGGATTGCGGTTGTACCAATAGGGTCGAATATTAAAAAGGTGGCAAAAAATCCTAAAACGCTTACTACTTTACTAAAAAAATATCACTTAGATGGGGCGCTACCAACGGTCGTGTATTTTGGTTTTACTAACCAGGCAAAGGGTGTGCACGTACTTGCCGAGGCTGCGGCGCGTATACGGGCCAACATACTATTATTAACCGAACTTAGTGCCCACAACCCCTATCAAAAACAGGTATTGGATGCTGTTGATGTTGCTAAAAAAAGCGGCGGTATGGTAGCGGTAACGGGTTATTTGAGCGATGCTGAGGTATCTGAAATTTTGCAAGCAAGCGACTTTTTTGTACTGCCTCAACCGCTGCCCATAACTGCAAAATCTGGAACGACCATAGCAGCCGCACAGCACGGTCTGGTTATAGTCTCTACCGCGAGTGCAGATGCAGACCTAAACTTACCATATAGTAATGGTAAGAATGCGGTATTGTTGCCTAACATGAATGCCGACGACTTATCTTTTGCGATAAATAATCTTATTGGCGACCCAAGCCAGCTAGGTGTTATTAAAGAGAACTTGCCTGCCTTGCAAGAATATTTTTCGTGGACAAACATAGCGCAAAAGCACATACAACTATACGACTTATTGTAAAAACTAAGACTTTTTACTTTGTGCAACTACGGCTACTCCGGCTAATAACCACCACTGCAGAGCAAGCGCCTCGTTGGACCACGAATGGTTAAGTAACCCAAAAATAGCAATGCCAAGACCGGTTGAAAATATAATTATCGATAAATGATTATACCTATTTTTGTATAGCCTCATTATTATTAGCCCATTAATAGCTACAAATATAATCACTCCCAATACCCCTTCTTCATATGCAATTTGTAAGTAATAATTTTCGGTTAGCGTACCACCTTTTGGGTTGCTTATTGCTACGAGCCCGGCCGTGCCCGGGCCCTCGCCTAGTGGGTATATACGTATGTGGTTTATAGCCTTTTTAGCAAAACTAATACGCAGCTCGTTAGGGTCTTGTTGCACCGTAGATTTGTCGGCGTGCAGCAAAACATTTTGCACTGTGTAGGTGTTGCGCGCTGCAAAAAGTAGGGAAGCTGCCAACACAAAAACTAATAGGGCAAGTGGGGCATATTTTTTTGTTAGTGCCCTTTTGTTTTTTGTAGACAAAACTACCAAAGTAGTAAGGCTTACTAATACCGTAATAAGGCCGCTGCGTGAAAAAGTAAATAGCAAGCATAGGGTCGACGATACTAATAAGAGTTTTAGCCAATTATCGCCTACAACTTTGTAGGCCTGTTTGCCCTTTTTTATAAACAAAAAATAAACAGCATAGGTAATGGGTAGAGCCAAAAATGCACCAAGCGAGTTAGGGTCGCGTAGTGTGCTCATAACGCGCGGAAAGTCTGGCTTGTCGTCTATGAAAAAGTTGGGTTTTACGCCGCGCTCGAGGCTATAGCCAACATGAGTAAGTATGTCTTTGGGCAAAAAGTACTGCAATACACCAAAGCATGCAACAATAAGGCACATAATAAGAGTGGTTTTTAATAATGCCCCGGTATATTCTTTACCCTTGCCGCTATTTGCAACCACATATCCAAGCAAAAAGTAGCCCAAGATACGAGTGTTATAGACCGATCCGATTATTGCAGATTTTATGTCTGCATTTTTATCAAACAACAAAAATAGCATATATAGTGCGACGTAACAGGCTCCCAACATGATAAATCTCTTAAAAAATAAGGATTTAAAGGCACCCTGCTTGAACGCCAAAAGCAACAGAGGGAACACTGCCAGCACCAAAATAACATCTTTGGCAGCCTTCCAAACTTCTAGCCCACCAGTAACAACACTCAGACTTTGGGCCAAAAAAATATGCAGTGGCATATATACAACAAGGACAAGAGCAAAGTAATAAGCCAATTTTTCGGCACGGCGTAATGTCATATTTATCAATTATAGCTTAAATCAATCCTTTATCATGTTGACATATTGTTAAAATGTAATTACAATGTAGTTACTATGGAAGCAAATATTGTAAAAATCGGAAACTCAAAGGGGATACGCATCCCAAAAACTTTACTCACACAAACTAAACTGAGCGGTAAGGTCAAAATGGAAATAAAAGACGGTGGTATATTTATCAGCGCCGCCTCTACAGACGGGCTTGACGGCGCATTGTTGAGCGAAGATAGCCTAAGTAAGCTATGGAACGACCCCAGGGAGGATGAAGCATGGAAAGACCTCTAGTTGGTAGTGTTGTTGTTACTCGTTTTCCTTACTCTGACTTAAAATCCTACAAAGTTCGTCCAGTTTTAGTAATAGCTCATGGCGATTTTGGTGATTTAATATTGTGTCAGATTACCAGTATTAGCGATGGCTCTTTAAGCAAAATCACCCTTAAAAATGCTGATTTTAAAAGTGGAGGGCTTCCCGTCGATAGTTTTATACGGCCAGACAAGATATTTACGAGTGATCAAAAATTGATAGTAAAAACGGCGGGAGTCGTTAGTGACTCGATAATGAAAAAAGTAAGGGGTAAGCTAGCTGGGCTTTTTAACATATGAGAAATAAACACATTGTAATTGATGCACGTATTAGGCGCAGCAGCACCGGCCGTTATGTAGACCGCCTGTTAAGTCATTTGCAAGACATAGATAAAGACACACGCTACAGCGTTTTGCTGCAGCCAGACGACCCGTGGCAGCCCAGAGCAGGTAACTTTACGGTTGTACCGTGCAAATATGCGCAGTTTAGCTTAAACCCGCTTGAACAGTTTGGTTTTGCGTGGCAATTATACAAACTAAATGCGAACATTGTGCATTTTGCCATGAATCAGCAGCCAGTTTTGTACTTTAAGCCTGTTATTACCACCACTATGGACTTTACTTTTTTGCTTTA
>RFTN01000150.1 GCA_009923445.1 bacterium | reverse complement strand
AAGCTCTAAAACAAAGGGTTTATTGTCTGCTTCTATAACTTGGGATTGTGGTTTTCCGTATAGGTAGGCTAATATAAGCTCTATCGCTCTCATGTTTCCTTGGATTCCCATGGTTATCAAGCGAGCAACTAATCCTTCTGCACGAGTAGTGCCGCTAATTTTTTTAGAGAGTTCAGCCTCAATCATTTTACGGAGGTCTTTCTTTTTGAGTTCAGCAGCTCCGACAATACTACCATGCGGAACGCCATTAACTATTCTTGTATTCTTGCTTAACTCTACAAGATTAGCCCTCCTTTTCTCTTTTTTTTCTAATGGACTTTCTTCCATGTGTGCAAATATGGTAGATTTTTATGAAAAAACTGACTTAATTAGGGTTACTATCTTTGTGGCATTAACCAAGCCACCTAATGATACACTCAATTCAGCAGATACAGCCAAACATTCACCTAATTACTATAAAAGGCAAATCATGTGATTTTTTGTTGATTTCCGACTTACATTGGGACAATCCAAAATGCGATAGAGCGTTGCTCAAAAAGGACTTGGATGAAGCGGTTGAACGTAACGCACTTATTATCGTGAACGGAGACTTCTTTTGTCTAATGCAAGGAAAGGGCGACCCAAGGAGAAGCAAGGATGATATCCGACCGGAGCATAACAAGGGTAACTACTTGCAAGCGGTTGTGGAGGATGCAGTCGATTGGTTCGCGCCATACAAGGACAACCTTGCTTTAATCGGCTATGGAAACCACGAAACAGGAATATTACGGCACATGGAGTTTGATGCGCTCAAATATTTCCAATCCATATATAACTACAAGCATAAAGGAAATGTGCAGATTGGCGGATATGGAGGCACTATCCATATTAACTTGGACGTAAGTACCCCAAACGATGACGTAACGCGCAACACGGCATTCATCATTCACTACTATCATGGTTCAGGCGGAGGTGGCCCAGTGACCAAGGGGGTTATTCAAGACCAACGTATGATGGCTAACACCGAAGGTTATGACCTAACTTGGCAAGGGCATGTCCATGAGTTATATCATCATGTCAATATGGTGCATCATTACAACAAAAGAAATAAAATCATCACCCATCGAAGGGTACATCAACTACGGACAAGTACATACAAGGAGGAATTTGGCGCAGGTGAAGGCGGCTTCCACGTTGAAAGAGGAAGGGGAATTAAGCCACTCGGCGGCTATTGGATGAACTTGAAGGTGAACAGGGTTATATTAGGAAACAGGAACAAAGGCGCGCAGAACGACACAAGATTTGTCGAAG
>RFTN01000149.1 GCA_009923445.1 bacterium | reverse complement strand
CCAGGCGCGATCCCGACGACCCTGGCCACGCTAAGCGCATGACCATGCAGTGAGGTGCCATGTCCATCACCGCCGCAGCCGCAACCGGTGATCGTCGGGCGACGTTGATCGCCATGCGCGACAAGCTCGCCGCCGACATGGATGAAGCGCCGCCGGCAGTTGTGGCGCAGATCGCCGCTCGCCTGCAGTCGGTGCTGGCCGAGCTCGACGGCCTGGCCGTCTCAGGGGAGCGAGACCTTGCCGATGAACTCAAGCAGCGCCGCCTTGATCGGATCGCAGCGACCAAGTCTGCTGCATCTGCCAAGCGAAAGACGCGGGAGCGCCGGGCCTGAGGCGGTCGACTTCGCTGCCAGCGCCGGGCTCATGCTCGATGACTGGCAGGCGTGGGTACTCGAGATGTCGCTGGCCGAGCAGGACGACGGTCTGCACTCGGCGTTCGAGGTCGGCGTCGAGGTTGGCAGGCAGAACGGGAAGGGCTCGATCATCGAGGCCCGGCAACTCGCCGGACTGTTCCTGCTCGGCGAGCAGTTGCAGGTGCACACGGCGCACGAGTTCCGCACCACGTTCGAGCATTTCCTGCGGATCACCCGCCTGATCGAGTCGTCGCCTGCGCTCGACAAGAAGGTGATGCGCATCCGGCGTGGCGCCGGTGAGCAGGCCGTCGAACTCAAGACCGGCGAGCGGCTCCGGTTCATTGCCCGATCGAGTGGCGGCGGCCGAGGGTTCAGCGGCGACACGGTGTACCTCGACGAGGCGTTCGCCGTGACCGAGCAGATGATGGGTGCCCTGATCCCGTCGCTGTCGGCCAGGCCGAACCCCCAATACTGGCTGCTGTCGTCGGCGCCGATGTCGTCGAGCAAGGTGCTGCACGCCATGCGCGCCAGGGCGGCCGCGGGTGGTAGCCCGAGGTTGTTCTACGCCGCCTGGTCGAACGAGCCGGGCACCGACCCCGACGACTGGGATGCGATCGCCCGTGCCAATCCGGCGCTCGGTGGGCGCATCTCGCCTGAGTTCATCGAGGCCGAGCGGGCGGCGATGCCGCTACCTGAGTTCCTCCGCGAGCGTCTCGGCATCCCTGACCCGCTCCCCGAGGATTCGGCGGCGAGGGAACCCAAGATCCCCGCCGATGCCTGGGCGGCGACGGTGGTCTACTCATCGCCGCCGATCAACCCGGGCGAGATCGTGTTGTCGTTCGACGTGTCGCCGGGCGGTGAGTGGTCGTCGATCGCTATCGCTGCCGGGTCGCTCGATGCGCCTTACGTCGAGGTGGTCGAGCATCAGTCCGGTACC
>RFTN01000148.1 GCA_009923445.1 bacterium | reverse complement strand
AGTGCCTTCTTGAATTAAAGATAATGATCCCCCAAGAATGTAATATTGCATTGGACATTGGAAATGAGATATCAATGATATCACTTTTCTTCCAAGATTTCATGAATAGCCTCTTCATCCACCTCATCTATTACAAGAGACTCTCCCTCCAAAATGTCATCCAGAATATCCTATGCGCGCACGTCCACACGTGACAGGCCCGTGTCCCGCCATGCCGAGAGTTAGCCCCGCTCCCTGCGAGAGCGCGTCTCCTGAGTGCTAGCTGAGCTGCTGCGTGTAGCAGGCGAGAGCTTCCTAGCAGGCACAGGAGAGGACTTCCCGTGGGCCTAGCTCTCGCTCCGCTACCATGTAAAGATCTGGGAAGTTAAAGAAATGCTTTGCTTGTCATTCCTATATAGCCTAGACATCAATCCTAGCACTGCCCTCTCTAGTATAGAGCCTCTGCTCTGATGGTCCTAGGTCTGCAACTAGGGCGGTTCGCCTGTTAGGGCGGCTTGCTTCAAAGTGGAGCGCTCCGAGGAGCGGCTCGCACTAGAACGTGCCATCACAACACATCAACCGCTATGATGTGTTTGATGTATTCGAAGCGGTGTCTCTCCGCGGTACACCCCGTAACCGGTGTCCCTCCGAGGTACACCTGCTTACTGAACAAGACAGTATTGTTCAGTAGGGGGACTTAGCCTGTCAGGGCTATATCACAACACTCCCCCTTAGCCCAAAGGCTCAGTCCTTGTAATGCTGCTGGTCTTGGGCAGGTCCAGTCCCAGCCTTGTTGTTGCTTGCAGGTGATTGGCCACACTGAGGGCCTTGGTTAGCAGGTCTGCATCTTGCAAGTTGGACCTTACAAATTCAACTTGGACCTCCCCAGCCTCTTGCACTTGCCTCACAAAGTGCCAGGCCAGTTTGAAGTGTCTGGTGCGGTAGTGCTGCACTGGGTTCTTGGACAGGGCTATAGCTGACTGATTGTCACAGTACAGCTTGATGGGTGCTAGAGGAACTCCACGCTCCCCCAGGATGTTGGTAAGCCACAAGGCTTCCTTGGCACCCTCAGACAGAGCCTTGTACTCTGCCTCTGCTGAGCTGATGGCCACCAGCTGCATCTTCTTACTGGTCCAAGAGATGACTCCCCCAGCCATCTTGGCTAGCCACCCAGCTCTGGATAGCCCATCCCTTTCTGAGCCCCAGTCTGAGTCACTGTACACACAGGGCTGGAGCATGGCTCCTTGGCCTCTGTACACCAGCTTAGCATCCTTGCTGTTGCCCAGGTACTTGAGCACCCTCACCAGGGCCTCAAGGTGGATGACCCTCGGGTCTGTTCCC
>RFTN01000147.1 GCA_009923445.1 bacterium | reverse complement strand
CAACGGGTAACGTCACCGCAGGTAATGGAATGTATTTGCCGACCACCAACACGCTTGCGTTTGGGACGAATGGTACGGAGGCGATGCGGATTAATTCCAGTCAAAACGTGGGGATTGGTCAAACGTCTGTAACGTCTCGTTTGGAAGCTACTTCTAGCGTATCTTCTGTTGGAAGCACCGTAGTTAATTTTACTAATTCATACAATAACTTTGATACAAATCCAACAGTACCTTATCCAACGCTTTGGCTTACCCGTGTTGGGAAAAGCGGATCTTCTTACGATAGTCAGGCAGCGTTTAGTCTTTCACGTTTTGAAAATGTCAGCACAAACCCAAGGACTCAGCTAGATATTGTATTAGCTCAATCGGGTCCTTACGGTTACCCAGAAGCCTATGTAATGAGGCTGCGGGGTGATGGGACGATTAAAACAACAACAACGATCTCTGTAGGCGGCGCTGAACCATCAACCTCGGGCGCAGGCATCACCTTCCCAGCCACGCAATCAGCGTCTACTGATGCGAATACCTTGGATGATTATGAGGAGGGGGATTGGACACCGACACTTTACGGTGGAAGTTCAACCGGCACTTCAACCTATACTTCTCAATTGGGTTCTTATACAAAAATCGGAAGGATTGTTACTGTCTCTTTTGATGTTGCTGTTAGCGCAATGACGGGTACTGGAAATCTAAGAATCGGTGGCTTACCTTTTAGTGTTCCTAATGATGCAAAGTATCAAGCTGTTGGTGCTTGCTTTACAAGTGGGTTAAATTGGTCATTGGCTAGCTCAACAACAACTTCTGTGTACACAGCAAATAATAGAAATTATTTAACTATTTATTTGTCTGGCGATGACATAAATGCTGATGAACAAACATGCGTAAATGAAACCCAAAGAATATGGGGGACTATTACTTATACCGCAGCTTAATACTTAGCGTGGATTAGTGTAAACAGACTCTAACGAAAGGAACCAAAAATGTCTCTCACCAAACAAACCGTTGTTGACCAAATAACAGTCACCGAGAACGGCATCGTGCTTTATCGTGAAGCCACTCGCATTATTGAGAATGGCGTTGAACTCACAAAGACTTATCACCGCTCAAGCCTGACACCGGGACAAGACCTGACCGGTCAGCCTCAAAAAGTGGTTGCGATTGCTCAAGCAGCATGGACACCCGAGGTTGTGGCGGCGTATCAGGCGCAGCAGGCTTTGCAAACTGCTTTGTGAAGGGGCAAAAATGGCTGAAAAATGGATTCAGAAAGCAGTCAAAAAGCCTGGTGCATTACACAAACAATTAGGCGTTCCCGCGGATAAA
>RFTN01000146.1 GCA_009923445.1 bacterium | reverse complement strand
CCCTGAATAGAAGCCGAGCTTACGCTTGTTGTCGCAAGAAGCGTGCCTGTAGTGATACCACCTGTTACTTGAAGAATACCTGTTGTAATGTTTGTAACGATTGCGTTAGCGGAACTGACACTTGTACTAGCAACGAGTGTGCCTGTTGTAATGGTAGTAGCAGTAAACGTTCCTGTAGACAATGCCGTGTGTACAGCATTGCCGATTGTGCAATTTGCCGCGTTCACACCCGTTGTGGCAAAGAGTGTTCCTGTGGTAATTCCATTTGTAACACGAGCGGTACCTGTGACATCTAGATTGAAACCTGGACTCGTTGTAGAGATACCAACGTTACCACCTGTTGTGAATATACTTCCAATTGTATTTGCATTTCCAATTGCAGACAAACTATTATTGACTGTTACAATACCAGTTGTCACATTGGTAGCACTTGCGTTGACCGCACTCACACTTGCCCCTGTAATTGTCGTTGCAGACAACCAACTTGTACCTACTGTTAAGAACGTACCTGTATTTGCAACGAGTGAACCTGTTGTAATGGTAGTTGCAGTAAGAGTTCCTGTAGACAATGCCGTGTGTACAGCATTGCCAATTGTGCAATTTGCCGCGTTCACACCCGTTGTGGCAAAGAGTGTTCCTGTGGTTATTCCATTTGAAACACGAGCGGTACCTGTGACATCTAGATTGAATCCTGGATTCGTTGTAGAGATACCTACGTTACCGCCCGTTGTGAATATACTTCCAATTGTATTTGCATTTCCAATTGCACACAAACTAGTTGTGACGTTTGCAATGCCTGCTGTTATGTTCGTGTCAAGTAAATTTGTTGCTGTAATGTTTACGACGTTCAGTGTACCAGCCACATTTAAGTTACCTGACAAACTTACATTTGCCGCTGTGATTGTCGTCGCAGACAACCAACTTGTACTTACCGTTGAAAACGTACCTGTATTTGCATTAATTGAACCCGTTGTAATTGTTGTTGAATTTACACTTGTTGATGCAAGTAACGTTCCCGTTGTAATGGCAGTGCCCACAATATTTGTCAAAGTGCTGTTTGTAACAATAACGTTTGGTGTGCTTACATTTGTAGTTGCAAGTAACGTTCCCGTTGTAACGGCAGTACCTATGACATTTGTCAAAGTGCTGTTTGTAACAATTGTGTTAGTGGCAATGAGTGCCCCCGTTGTCATGGTAGTAGCAGTAAGCGTTCCCGTTGATAATGTTGTGTGTACGGCATTGCTAATTGTGCAATTTGCCGCGTTCACGCCCGTTGTAGCAAGAAGTGTTCCGGTTGTAATTCCATTTGTAAAACGAGCCGTCCCTGT
>RFTN01000145.1 GCA_009923445.1 bacterium | reverse complement strand
GTCGAGCACGGTCATGCCGCCGAGGTCGGCGGCGTCGTCGACCTGGCGTCGCCGCCTGATCGGGCCCTGGGTGAGCGGCCGACCTTTGGCGGCGACGAGCTCGTCGTGTTCGTCGCGGGTGATGCCGGTCGCCGGGATCGGTGTCGGATCGGGGGTCATGTCGCTTCCCGCCAGAGGGTGCACCACTGCTCGACTTCCATGACGGCGATCCAGCGACCACCAGGTCGGCGCACGAACAGCACGCCGTGCGTTGTCGATGCGTTGCGCTGCTGGGTGGCAAGGTCATCCAGGCCCTGCCGAATCGCTCGGGTGATGTCAGCGAAGTTCTTCACCTGCACCGTGGTGTCAGGCACGCCGTCGATGTCGCCTTCGTCGTCGCTCCGACCGGCGCCCAACTTGCGGCGCACTGTCAGCCCGAGATGGTCGCTGAGGATCTTGGCGATCTCCCGTTCAGCGGCGTCACCCTTGCGCTTCGCAGCATTGCTCACTGCGCCCACTCCTGGCCGGCGAGGCTGTCGGGCACGTCGACCATGCCGTGCAGGTCGAGCAGGTGCCGGACCCGTTCGGCGACGGCCCTCGTCGGGCAGGCGATGGCGCCCGCCTCGGTGACGAGGAGCCATGTGCTGAGCATGTGCAAGTTGCAGACCGGGATCGGTGCCGAGATCATTGGCGCACCTCCCGCACCACTGCCGCCGACCAGGTGAGTGTCGCCACGGCGAGCACCACGACGACGACGAGGGCAGCGAGCCGCCTCACAGCGCCGCCGCCGCACGCTCGCGAGCGTTCCGCTCCGTGAACGTCGGCCGGTCGATGTCGATGAGGCCCTGCTCGCGGCAACGCTTCACCATCCACTGGGCGGTGGAGTGGTTGACGTCAAGCGTTGTGCGCAGCCCAAGCACCCGGCGCTGGCCGCCACGATCGAAAGCGTCGATGAGCCGTGCGATCGCTGGCCAGTTCCAGCGGCCACCGGTGCGGTACGGGGTGTCGTCCTCTTCCGGGACGTCCTCGTCGCCGACCGGCCGCACCATCGACTGCCAGTCCTTGCCGAGCAGCTCTGCGGCATGGCCTGCCCGCTCCACCGGGTTCTTGACCCCGTTCAGGAAGTGGACGGTGTCGACCGAGACATCAGCCCCCGGCACCGCCTCCCAGTCGGGCACTTCGGGAGCGAGGTCGACGACGGCGAACTGGCCGTTCAGCCGCGCGAACATCCCCTCGCCGAATTCCTCGTAGAGGTGCACGAGCACCTCGGTGTCGCAGCGTGACTGGAAGACGTGCCCGCGCGCCTCGAGGTCCGCCCGGCTCACGACCTTGCCGCGGGCGATCGTCTCGCGCTGGTCGATCGCCGTCAGC
>RFTN01000144.1 GCA_009923445.1 bacterium | reverse complement strand
TCGCCGGTTTTGGCGTATCTCTTGCGGCACGAGTTGGCGACGATCTGCGAGTCGTCGCACCAGATGGCACCGCACACTGTGATCGCGTCCCATATGCCCTTCTCGATGTTGTCGTTGTCACCGTTGCGGCGACCCGGATAGCTCGGCACGCCTGGCCTGAGCTCGCCTGCTTTCGTCACGTGCGAAGGTGGCCGGTCAAAGATTGCGACGATGTCGATTTCGTGCGGACCGTCAGACCACCGCCATCCGTGACGCTTTGCCACGCTGGTCGCGACGAGCGCGACCGCGTCCTTGAACACGCCAATTCCGTTCCGCGTGGGCGTGTACATGCGGCCGGTACGCGTAGCTCGAGCTCGCGGCTGCGGCACCGGCGGACCCGGCACTTCAAACGTGATGGTGGCGTCCATGCCTGCGTGAGCTGGTCACCGCGACGACATCGCAAGCCCGATATTGGCGATCGCGTATCCGAACCACGCAATCGCCATTCCGGTTTCGCCCTTGCGTGCCTGGTCGACGGCCACCGCGAGATATACCGCACCGACCGCCAAAATAAGCGGTGAACTCACGTGTAATTTCCTTTACAGTACGTTACCGGTTCGCATTGCTGGACGACACGCATACGCCGATCGTGATCGCTCCATCCACGTTGCACCTCAGCGGCACGCGACGCGGTAAACGGCGCAAGGTCCAGAGACGCACACGACGCCGCTTCTTCTTTTGGGTCTACCTCGGCGTCGTCTGGACGCATCCGCTGACGGCGGCCCAAACCGTAACGCCTGGCCCCACGCATCACAGACCCAGGGCTCACGTTCATCGCGTCCGCGATATCGCGTACCGTGAGCTCAGGGTCTCGCCACAGTTGGAAAAACCGCAGCACGTCTGTGATCACAGTGCCTGCGGTTGCGTTGCCTGGAATGGGCAGCCCAGCACGAGCCAGTGCCTGACACGTTGCAGGGCGGTCCATGCCAACGCGGCCGGCAATGGCATCAACCGTCAAGCCTTCGGCCACGAGCAGCCGCAGCCGCTGAAACAATTCACGGTCTGGTGGCATCCGTGCCTCCTACGATTCATGGAAAATCGCTGCCATGTCATATTGGCAATCACTCGTTTTTCGCTCAGTTTCGCGTATGAGTTGGGCGTGATACACGGAAGCGGCGGGTTATACGGAACCGTAGAAACACTGGTTCTGCTCACTCCAATATGGGCGGGCCACTGTTGACGGATCGCCCGTACCATGCCTCGCGCTCGTGCATCGAGCAGTTCCACGCAACAAGGCAGGAGGTGAGATGCCTTGCAAGGATGAAGTCGGGCGTGCCGCTCTCGTTCTCCATGCTGTGCCTATTGAGAAGGTCGGCAAGTTCTTCTGTGAACCCTTTGGGT
>RFTN01000143.1 GCA_009923445.1 bacterium | reverse complement strand
ACTGCGATGCAGGGATGGTTCGATCGAAGGTCATTTGGCAAAAAAGAGATGGCGACTACCTCGGGCCTCCGTTTTGACAACATAGTAGTGACCGAGGTTGTGGTAAACGATCTGGAAGACTTCCGGCGTCCCAGATCGCCATTTAAGCATCGCGAGCGGCTGCAGGCCCTCTTCTTCTTTTCGTCTGGCTAGCTCGCCCACATGGATGACCTCGGCGGTTTCGCTGTTCTCGGGATCGAGCCCGCCCATCGTCGTCATGACCCGCAAGGCAACATAGCTGACTCCGTCTTTCGCGTCCTTCTCGGAAATCCGCAACCGAGGAGGTGTCGGAGCGTCGAGCTTAAGCCCGCCGCGCTCGGCGTCTTTCGCGAATGGAACGATGCCCTCAACCGCCCCGAGTTCGATGGTTGCGTAACTTCCGCCGAGGACTGCGACTCGAAACGGATGAGCGAACGACTGCCGAGGTGGTTCGGCGGTAATATAAGTTCCATCAGACATCTGGGTCAACCTAATGCCCGGAGAAGGAACGATTTTGAATCGCTCGATGAATTTGAGCAGCTTCTCCCACGCAGGCAGCACCGGATCTCCCGGCTTAACCCTTAGGTCCTTTATGCTCATTCGTCCAATCCTCCGCTGTAGCTAGAGGCCGCCCAGACATCTGGAAGGTGCTTCTTGCCCGGAGGTGAGAGTTCCCATTCCTCGGTGACTTCCCAAACATTTCCGCGCTTGGCGATCTTTGGCGGGCGAATGAGCCAATTTCTACCTTTTGGCGTCGGAAACCCTTTCGGGAGCTTTTCGCGAACGGTCCCGACCGCTTCGAGTTGAGTTTTCGGAAACCGACGTTGCACGTAGCTGCGCCGAAAGGTCTGGATTAGTGCCTGGTAGGTTTGAACGCCCACAAGCGGGTTGGCGACCTCCTGACCTTGAGCGGCAGTCGAAAGGCCTTTTTTGGAAATGTTCCCCCGCGGAATCGTCTGAGCCCAGGTGATCTGGCCGGTCTGAGAATCAAACGATCCTCCGTATTTTTCCGAGATCGTTGGCCAATTGTAGTGATTGACAAGCGACACCTCTTTGAATCCGCTTTCGAATTCATACGTTGAGGCCTCTGACTCGTTTGATCCCTCGGCACCCTTGTTGCCTTCGTAGCGAATCTTGACCTCGTAACCGATGGACTCGACCTGATTGATTGACCGGGAAACCTCTGGAAGCCCGAATGGGTTTCCGCCCGAGATCGTCAGCGCCTCGGCAATCGTTTCGCAAAACATTGGCACCTCTGCGCTAATGAATCCGCGCTCATCAATCGCCGCCGAAAAACCGAGAGTTTGAAAACCAGTTGGCATAGTTACGGGCGAGCAAACACTGCTCCTTGAGGGATCTCAAC